>JANRJU010000033.1:0-140007 GCA_033763815.1 Planctomycetota bacterium | reverse complement strand
GTTAGAACGAACACCCACCGACCCCCCCCCCGAACAACACGAGGGCGACCAAACTCGAACGGAAGGTCGAACGAAAACGCAACCTCACGCTCGGAACCTGCAAACGCGACTCCATACCAGACCTCCGGTCTCTGGGCTCGCCCGCTCGCCGCCACACGGCACGAAGCGTCGATCCCTGAACGTCGAAACCCGTCGCGTGCTTCCGAGAACCTTCGCGAGCTGAACCATGCTCGCAACAACCCGCCCAAGCCTGCCCGCCGGAACACGTTCCTGCCGCGGCCCCCGGAATCAACGCTTCCCTCTCCAACATACCACGCGTTTTCGGATCTGCAACCCCTCTTTCGGTTTCAATTTTCAATCTTAACAGAAGGACAACAGACCGAGCCGCCGCTCGGCCGGACTGAGCCCGACTGCACCGCGTGGACGTGGCGCCAGCCTCTCCCACCTATCACGGGCTTCCCGCAATCGTCGCGGCGTTGGTCGCCCCTGGTGCGTCCAGCGCCAGTGCCGCGTTGATCAGCGCCAGGTGCGAGTAGGCCTGCGGGAAGTTACCAAGCCCCTCGCCGTTCGCCGGGTCGACTTGCTCAGTCAGCGTCCCCGTCGGCCCCGCGCACGCCAGAAGGCGCTCGAAGCAGTCCTCGGCGCTGGCGCGTTCGCCCATCAAGGCCCACGCCTCTGCGAGCCACCCCAGGCAGATCAGGAAGCCCCCCTCGCGTCCCGGCAAGCCGTCATCAAAGCGGTAGCGGTAGACCGCCGAACCCTCGCGGAGCTGTGCATCGATAGCCCGCACCGTGCTCGTGACTCGCACGTCGTCGGGCGGAAGCAGCCCAAGCAGCGGAAGTTGAAGCGTGGCCGCGTCCAGTTCGGGCAGGCCATACGCGAGCGTGAAGGCGCCGAGGCGTTCATCGAACGCGTGCGTGAGGATGTCATCGCGAATCTCGTCCCGCGTGCTGGCCCACGCGTCGATGCGCCGTCCACCCAGGAGTTCGCCAACGCGCAAGGCCTGATCCATCGCGTGCCAGCAGAGCAGCTTTGAGTGTGTGTAATGCCGCTTGGGCCCTCGAACCTCCCAGATTCCGTGGTCGGGTTCCTTCCAGCGGCGCATGACCGCCCCGGCAATCGCTTCGACCATCCGCCAGTGATCGGGGCCCAGCGGGGCGCCGCGATCCGCCAGAAGGCCAACCAGGCCGCAGATTGGTCCGAACACATCGAGCTGGCTCTGGTTTGCGGCGGCGTTGCTCACCCGCACCGGACGGCTGCCGCGATAACCCGCCAGCTCGCCGATCTCCGCCTCAGGCCCGAGATCGCGTCCGAGCACGGTGTAGATGGGCCTGAGCCGTTCGGCCGATCCGATGCTGTCAATCAGGCCCAGCATCCAGTCCAGCAGCTTCATCGGGTGCCCGGTGTTCCCGAGCCGGACGAGGGCCTGCGCCGCCAGGCACGCATCGCGAGGCCAGCAATAGCGGTAATCCCAGTTGCGGACGCCTCCGGGCCATTCGGGCAGGCTGGTCGTTCCCGCCGCCGCGATGGCTCCCGTGGGCCCGAAGACGAGCGCCTTGAGCATGAGCGCCGAGCGAAGCACCGCGTCGCGGGCCCGCGCTGGGGGCTTGAGCGTGCGAGCCCATCCGCTCCAGAATCGTTCGTTGAGATCGCGCCGCTCGTGCTCGGGCACCACGCCCGGGCGAAGGCTCGCGGTGCCATAGCGGAGTTCCAGCACCAGCACGCCGGGGGTTGGCAGCGCGTCGAGGTCTACTTCCGCTGACGCTGTCGAGTGAACGCCCGACTGACGAATCTCCCAGTGCACCCCGGGCGAGAGCAGCACGATCGGGTCCGGGTCGTCGTCGACCAGCAGCCCGCCCTCTCGCGGTTGCAAGTCTGTTCCTTGCCTGCCAAAGTCCTTCCGCGGCGCGAAGAGCACGCGGACTCTCCCGCTTCCCTCCACCACGCGGACCAGGTCCGATCGGCCCGCACGCTGGAACGCTCGACCACCCGAGCAGTCCATGTAATCCAGCACCCGGAACGACGGCCAGCGTGTCTCCAGCACCATCGTCTTGTCCAAGTAGCGCTGCTCCGGAGACCCGGTTGCCGGTTCCGGTTCTCCCGGCTTCGATGCAGGCAGAATCGAGAACGCGCCAGCCGCGTGGGGTGCCTCGGGCGAGCTCACCAACGACGCGAACAGCGCGGGCGAATCGATCCTGGGCCAGCACAGCCACGCGATCGAACCCATCGGGTCGACAACAGCGATGGAGCGCTGGTCGCTGACGATCGAGTGCTTCTGAAGCGGGAAGGGCGACTGCTCGCGCAGCCACTGTCGCCTTAGCGAGATCAGGTCGCGCAGAAGCCCACCGAGCGCGGCAACATCCGCCACTTCGTGGGCCGCCCCGCGTCGAGGCCCCGCGACCGCGACACCGACATCCAGAGGCCCAAGGGCAGCAAACGCGTCCTCGTCCGTCAAGTCGTCGCCCGCAAAGAGCACACCTGTCGAGCCGTTGCGCGCCCGAAGCCTCGTGAGCGCGACGCCCTTGTTCTCGGTCGAGGTGGAAATCTCGAAAACCATCCTCCCGCGGAGCACGCGGCAAGGCCCGTCGCCCAGGAATCGCCGCTCGATCTGGTCGAGGTCTTCGAGGATGGCCGGAACGTCCGCCGAGTCGGCGCCGCGGTAGTGGTACGCCAGCCCGTGGAGCTTGAACTCCACGTGCGTTCCGGCAAACCGCGTCGAGAGCGCGACGAGTCGCTCGCGCACCGGCTCCAGGCGAAGCGTCACATCGCCCACGCGCGCGGGCACCGCCTCCGACCACGCCGCGCCGTGTTCACCAACGAGCTCGAGCCTCGAGCCCGCGGGCACGTCCCGCTCCGACCCAGCGGGCTCCGCGCCCGAGCCCGCGTTCACGAGCGTTCGCAGCGAATCCAGCGTCCGACCGCTGATGATCGCCGCGTCGGTCTGAGGCAAGGTTGCCAGTTCCCGCAGCGCGCCGAGCGCTTCGGGCGCGGGACGCGCTTGGGCCGGATCCACCACGATCGGCGCCAGCACCCCGTCGTAATCGCACGCGACGAGCAGCCGCGGCGTCCGCGCCAGTTGACGCAAGGCCTGCAGGATCATGCTTCAAGCGTCCTCAAGAAGGCGTCCGCCCACGCATGTACATCGTGACGCCGGACGCGCGATCGTAGAATCCCCATCCGCAGCCGCGCCTCGTCCTCGGGCATTTCCAGCGCCCGCTCGATCGCGTGGATGACCTGGTCCGTGTCGCGCGGGTTGACGATCAGCGCCCGCGTCAGTTCACGCGCCGCTCCCGCGAACTGGCTCAGCACCAGCACGCCCCGGTTGTCCACCCGGCACGCGACGTACTCCTTCGCAACCAGGTTCATCCCGTCGCGCAGCGGCGTCACCAGCATCACGTCCGCGGCCCGGTAGTACGCCGCCAGCTCCTCGCGGGTCAGGTTCCGACGGAAGTAGTGCACCGCGACCCGTCCGGGCTGGCTGTATTCGCCATTGATCCGCCCAACCGCCAACTCGATCTCGTCTCGCAACGAGGCATAATCGCTCACGACTTCCCGGCTCGGCACCGCGATCTGGATCAGCACCGTGTCCTCGATCGTGCGACGACCCGTCTTGAGCATCTCCTGGAACGCCTCCAGCCTCATCGAGATGCCCTTGGTGTAGTCCAGTCGGTCCACCGCCAGGAGCGTCTTTCGGCGTTTGCCCACGCGCTCCCGGATCTCCATCATCTTCTTCGTCGTCTCGTGCGCCGAGGCCCGCTCTTCCCACCAATCCGTGTCGATCGAGATCGGAAAGGCGCCGACCCGGGTGTTCCTGCCCCCAAGAGAGAGTTCCGAGTCCGTGCCCTCCGCGCCGGCATAGGCCCGGCAAAGCCGCGAGAAGTTCTTGGCTGAACTGGCCGTCTGGAAGCCCACCAAGTCCGCACCGAGCAGCCCGGTGAGCAGCTCCGTCCGCCAGGGGAGCCACTCGAAGAGCTCCTCCGGAGGGAAGGGAATGTGCAGGAAGAAGCCAATCTTTACCGAAGGCACCAGCTTCCGCAACATCTGCGGGACCAGTTGCAGGTGGTAGTCGTGAACCCAGACCACGTCACCCGGGCGTGCTTCGCTCGCCGCGGCTTTGGCGAAGCGCTCGTTGACCGTGACATAAGGCCGCCACCAATGTCGATGAAACTCGGGCGTGCGCAGCGCATCGTGATACAGGGGCCAGAGCGTTTTGTTCGACATTCCGTGGTAGAAAGCCTGGATCTCCGACGCGGAAAGCTTGACGGGCTTTACGTGAATGCCGTCGTGCGTGAAGGGCCGGGGCGCGTCGTCCGAGGCTCCGGTCCAGCCAACCCAGATCCCGCCTCGCTGGACCATGATCGGGCCAAGCGCCGTCACGAGCCCCCCGGCTGACGACGTCCACTTGGCGCCGGCCTCCGAGCCGCGATGGACCGGCAACCGGTTGGCGATAGTGATGATCCGCTTCCCTCGGCGCATTCAAGTCTCCCCTCACCAGGAGGCCGCGCGGCGTGCCTGGACCGGCTTCGAGCCAGCCCGGGACCGTTCGCCATTCCCATGAAGGAGCGCTCAATCTCCGGCAAGTTGCCCTTCATTCTGGGGTTAACTTGGGATCCAAGTCGCTCCGCTCGAGTACCAGTCGAGGCGCTCGCATGGGGGAAATCAACCGTGCCCTGCGACAACCACTCCGGCGGTTGTGTCTGTCCGGAGTCGACCCGCGCACCCCGCGCGCCGGTGCCCTTCTCATCCTCCGAGCCTCCCGCCCCGGAGCCGGGGCGCTCGATACCCTCGTGGGCGTCGGCCGGGAGCCGGCGTCGTGGTCGTCAACAACACCGGGCACCGTCCGGGCAGCGGAGCATCACCGTGCGCGTCCTCATCGTGGATAAGTTCGAGAAGTCGGGCCTCCAGGGCATCCAGGCGTGTGGCTGCGAGGCGATCTACGAGCCCGAGACCGGCGCCGAGAAACTCGTCGACGCGCTGAGCGCCCACAGGCCCGAGATCCTGGTCGTCCGCTCGACCAAGGTCCAAGCGAAGGCGATCGAGGCGGCGCGGGTTGCGGGGGTGAAGCTGATCGTCCGGGCGGGGGCGGGCGTTGACAACATCGATGTTCCCGCCGCGACAAACGCGGGGATCAAGGTCTGCAACTGTCCGGGGATGAACGCCGACGCGGTTGCGGAGCTGGCCATCGGGCTGCTCATCAGTTGCGACCGGCGCATTCCCGACCAGACGGTCGAACTGCGTTCGGGCGCGTGGAACAAGAAGGAGTACGCCAAGGCGCGCGGCCTTCGGGGCGCGACGCTCGGGATCGTGGGCTTTGGCAACATCGGCATCCGCGTTGCCCGCATCGCCAAAGCGATGGGCATGAAGGTCATGGTCTGGTCGAAGAATCTCAGCAGGGATGAGTGCGAAGCGGCTCAGGTCATCCATCGTGGCTCTTCTCGCGACGAGCTCGACCAGCTTCTGCCCGAGTGCGACGCGATCACGCTGCACGTCGCCGCGACGTCGGAGACCGAGAAGTTGGTCGACGCGAAGTTCCTGGGGCTCATGAAGCCCGGCGCGTATCTGATCAACACCTCGCGGGGGAGCGTCGTCGACGAGGCCGCGCTCCGCGACGCGGTGCTGAGCAAGGGCATCCGGGCCGGGCTGGATGTCTACCAGAACCAGCCGTCGCAGACGCAGGGGCCATTCGACTGCGCCATCGCCAAGCTTCCGGGCGTCTACTGCACGCATCACGCGGGAGCGTCGACAGACCAGGCGCAGCTCGCGGTCGCGGACGAGACCGTGCGCATCATCGGTGTCTACAAGCACCACGCCCGTGCCGAGAACGCGGTCAACTAACGTGTCGCTCACGCCTTGGCGTGAGCGTCGCCAGCTGTGTTGTTTCCACCAGAGCCGTCGCAAGCAACAATCGCTGCGAGCAGCGGCCTTTCTGTCTGAGTTTCCAGAATGGTCGCTTCCACCAAGGGGTCGTTGCCGGGAGAATGTTCATGCGCTTGTTTCTTCTTGTCGGACTTGCCTTCGCGATCGCCTCGCCTTCGTTCGCTCAAAGCTCGTTGTTCACATTTGACGATGCCAGCAATCGCCTTGCCGCGGCTTCTGGGCCGGGCACCTTGACCTTTCGAGGCACCACCTCGAGCATCGCCAGCCTTTCTTCCGCCTCCAGCTTTGGGCTCCCGGCGCTTCCTGGCGGCGACACCGGCGTGCTCTACCTCCCGACGCTGAACGCCGCACAGGGCCTCTTCTTCGATCACAACGCCCCTCCCAACGGTGTGCACGTCCCCAGTGGCTGGGTCGGAAACTGGACGATTGTCATGGATCTCCTGATCCCCAGCGATGCCTTTAGCCGACCTCGCAGCCTCGCCAACACCAACCTCACCAACGCCAACGATGGCGACCTGTTCATCAGCGCCGCCGGCGGCATCGGCGCCAACGGGAACTTCCGAGGCAGCCTTCGACCCGGCACCTGGCACCGCGTCGCGTTCGTCGTCGGCGCCTCCGATGGCGAGGGAATGCTCCAACGCTTCATCGACGGTCGATTCGTCGGAGGCATGGTCGGCGTCACCGATCGCTGGGCGGCCTACGCCAACGCGGGCGCAAATCAGGGGATGATCCTCTTTGGCGACGACAATGGTCAGACCGGCCCGATTTTCGTCAGCAGCATCTTCTTTGCCGATCGACGCATGACCTTTGATGAGATCGAAGCCCTCGGTGGCCCTCACGCCGCCGGAGCTTCAACGCCCGGACCGTCGCCCGAGACCGCGCTCGGACGCGCTCGCCCGGTCCAGGTCATTGCCCACCGCGGCTATTCCGGTCAGGCGCCGGAGAACACGCTCGCCTCGATCAGCGCCGCCGCGGATGTCGGCGCTCACACCTGCGAGATCGACATTCGCCTCTCCAGCGATGGGGTGGCCGTCTTGATGCACGATTCAACGCTCGATCGCACCACACCCCGGACCGGCAACGCCAACACCCTTTCCGCCGCGGAACTGGCGTCCGTCGAAACCGGCTCGTTCTTCGACTCCGCGTTCGCAAGCGAACGGGTGCCCACGCTCGCCCAGGCCCTTTCGCTCATGCGATCCAGGGGCGTGCGCCCCTATCTCGATGTCAAGGTCTCCGGCATGGGGCCCGCCATCCGCACGGCGATGCAGCAGGCTGGGCTCTCCGCGGCGGACCTCTGGATTTGGGCGTACAACCGCTCGCTCGCGCAGGAGTTCCGCGCCGCTATCCCCGGTGCGCAGGTTGTCGTCGGAGAAGCGCCCACGACCATGAGCGAGTTCAACGCGCTGCGCCAGCTTGGCGTCGTGGGGTTCGACATTGGTTGGTCCGGTTCGCTCGACCAGACATTCGTCGCCCTCGCCCGCGCCAACAACATGTTCGTGTCCGTTTACACGATCCAGGACCCCGATGACATGCTCGCCGCGATCGCGCAGCGCGTCGACATGATGGAGACCGACTATCCGGCAACGCTGCTGGGCCTGTTGTGTGCCGCGGACTTCAATCGCGACCAGACGATCGACTTCTTCGATTATCTCGACTTCGCCGCCGCGTTCGCCGACGATCGCCTATCGGCCGACTTCAATAAAGACCGTCAGCTCGATTTTTTCGATTTCCTCGACTTTGCGAGCTTCTTCGCTTCTGGTTGTCAGGGCGGCTGAGCGCCGCCCGCCGGCTTGATCTCTTGCGCCATATCTGGCCTGATGCTGGCCTGGTGCTGGTCTGGTGTGGTCTGGTGCTGGTCTGGTCATCCCCAAACAGGTGGTCCGTCGCAGCGAGCGCGTGACGCCGGGCCACTTTGCGTGAACATTGCTTGCAAAAGACGATGACGGGCTTCGAATGGCGCTCGCTCCAACCCGAGCGAGCCCCGACCAGAGTCGCTTGATGCGGGCGAGGCGGGCGTCCGGGCAACCGCCGCGCGTGTGTGCGTGCGCCCGCACCGAGCTTGAAGGAGCTCGACATGTTCACCGCCCGGTGTTCCGCGTTCGCCTGCGTCGTCGGCGCGAGCGCTCCGATCGCCCTTGCCCAGCAAGCGGCGTTCATCCCACTTCCGGCGCTTGGGCCAAACCGCGTGAGCTACGCCCTGGGCGTCAGCCCCGACGGGCGGTTTGCCGCGGGCGGTTCCGCCTCCAGCGCTGGCATCCAAGCCGTCGTGTGGGATCTTGACGCGGAGGTCGTCCGCCCGCTCGGGTTCCTCGCCCCGGGGTCCAACTACTCCGAGGCGACCGGCGTTTCCGATGGCGGCGCCGTCGTCGTTGGCCAAAGCCTCAACCCGACACAGATCGAAGCCTTCCGCGTTGTTGGTGGTGGATCGATGGAGCCACTGGGCTCGCTCGGTCCGACCAGCGACTACATCAAGTCGAGCGCGCTCGATGTCTCCGCCGACGGGGCCCAAGTCGTCGGCTTTGCACGCTCCCCGCTCTCGGCGTTCGGCACCGAGGCGTTCCACTTCGGCGCGAGCATGATCGGCCTCGGGGATCTCCTGGGCGGCGCGTTCAACAGCGTCGCCCGTGCCATCACGCCCGACGGCTCCGTCACCGTGGGAGAAGCCAGCGATGGCACCGGGAACCGGGCCGTACGCTGGACGCAGTCCACCGGCATCGTCGCCCTGCCCGATCTTCCGGGCGGCGCGGTCGGTGCTTCGGCACAAGACGTTTCTGCGGACGGGAATGTTGTCGTCGGTCGTTCGATCGGCGCCGGGGGCGCCTTCGCCGTTGCCTGGCGCAATGGTCAAGTGCAGAGTTTGGGCGCGCTCCTCACGAGTCCCGCGGATTCTCAAGCCTTCGGCGTCTCGGGCGATGGTGGCGTCATCGTCGGCACGAGCCTCGGTTCGCTCTCCGACGAGGCCTTCATCTGGACCCAGGCCTCGGGCCTCCGGAGCCTCAAACTCGTCCTCGAAACCGAGTTTGGCATCTCGCTCACTGGCTGGTCGCTCCTGGTTGCCCACGATGTGTCGACCGACGGCTCGGTCATCGTCGGCGAGGGCATCAACCCGCAAGGGGTTGTCCAGGCTTGGATGGTCCGGTTCGACTCCGCTTGTGCGGCCGATTTCAACAGCGACGGCCAGGCCGACTTCTTCGACTACCTCGACTTCGTCGTTGCCTTCGATGCCGAAGCGCCGGAAGCCGACGTCAACGACGACGCACAGGTCGATTTCTTTGACTACCTCGACTTCGTTGCCTCGTTCGACGCCGGCTGCGACTGATGCACATCCGCGAGCGAGTTTTGGGGCTTGCCACAGGCTGTTGAGAAGGCGACGGACGCATGTTGTGGGGCCGGGCGCGCGGAGTCCGTCCGATGCCGATTTCGTCTTCGCTGTCCCTGCGGTCAGTCTTGTTCCTCGCACTCTTCTCGCTCGCCGGCGGCACTGCCTCAACCCTCGCCCGTCCGGCGGAGTTCATTCCGCTTCCACCCATCGGAGGCGGAGCGGCTCGCGCCACCTACGCGCTCGGGGTCAGCCCCGATGGACGCTTCGCGGCCGGAGCCTCCGCGTCCGATCGTGGCGTCGAGGCTGTGACGTGGGATCTGCAGTCTCGAACCGTCCGCGCGCTTGGCTTCCTCGCTCCGACCGCTCGATTCTCCGAGGCGTACGCCGTTTCCAACGACGGCACGACCATCGTCGGGCGGAGCCTGAACCCGACACAGTTTGAAGCCTTTCGAGTCGTCGGCAGCGGCGCCATGCAGGGCCTCGGTTCGCTGGGCTCGACCGCCGACAACACTCGCTCCGGCGCCTTCGACATTTCCGGCGATGGCTCTCGAATCATCGGGTTCTCCAGGTCGCCCCGAGCTGGTGCCGGCTTCGAGGCATTTCTCTTCCAGGCTTCGATGCTCGGTCTGGGCGACCTGGCGGGAGGCCCTTTCAGCAGCGTGGCGCGCGGTGTCTCCGCCGACGGAGCGATTATCGTCGGAGAATCCAGCGACGCCACCGGCAACCGGGCGACGCGCTGGACCCAAGCGACCGGCTTGGTCGCGCTCCCCGACCTGTCGGGTGGAGCGGTCGGGGCCACTGCGCAGGCGGTCTCCGCCGATGGCGCCGTCGTTGTCGGTCGCTCCATCGGCGCGGATGGCGCCTTTGCCGTCGCGTGGCGTCAGGGTCAGGTTGAGAATCTTGGTGCGCTCGGCACCCCCGCCAACGACTCCCAAGCGTTCAGCGTTTCGGGCGATGGGTCGATCATCGTTGGAACGAGCCTTACGTCCGCTGGCGATGAAGCCTTTATCTGGACGCGCAGCGCGGGTATGCGAAACCTCAAGGCCGTGCTCACGAGCGTCTATGGATTGTCGCTTACCGGCTGGTCTTTGCTCGCCGCTCGCGATATCTCCACCGACGGCGTCGTCATCGTGGGTGAAGGCATCAACCCGCAGGGTGTCTCGCAAGCGTGGATGGTCCGCCTAGACGCCGGCTGTCCGGCTGATTTCAACGGCGATGGCCAGGCCGACCTGTTCGATTATCTCGACTTCGCCGCGGCCTTCGGCACCGACGATCCGAGCGCCGACCTCAACGCCGACGGGCAGGTCGACCTGTTCGACTACCTCGACTTCGTCGTCGCCTTCGACGCGGGATGCTGAAGACCGAGTCCTCGGGTCCGGCGCTACCAGCGGGTGCGACCTTTCCAACCAGCCACTTGGCGAGCCGGACCGTGAGACGATCGCGGCGCGGTGGTACATTTGCCCATGGCTCAGCGCGCGGACATGGTTGGTTCTTTGGCGGGGCTTGGCGTCACCGAGGCGCCACTCGCGCTCGATCTGCTGATCATCCTCGCGCTAGCGGCGGTCGTCGCCCAGCTCTTCAGCCGCCTGAAGCTCGCGACCATCCCGGGATTCCTCGTCGCGGGGTTCCTTGCCGGCCCTGTCTTCAAGCTAGTGACCGAGCCCGAGCGCATCGAGCAGATGTCGAGCCTCGCGACCATCCTGCTCATGTTCACGATCGGGCTGCATCTGGATGTGAACATGATCCGCCGCGGGATGGTGTCCATCCTGGCGGTCGGGGCCATCTCCACCGTGGCGTTCACCTTGCTCGCTTGGCCCATCGGGCTCGCGTTCGGTTCAAGCGCTCCCGCGTCGCTGCTGATCGCGATGGCGCTGTCGATGTCGTCGACCGCGGTCGTGCTCCGGATCCTCCAGGACCGTCGCGAGCTGCCCAGGCTCCACGGGCGCATGTGCTTTGGCATCGCGATCGTGCAGGATCTTGCGGCGGTGGTTTTTCTCGCGCTCATCCCGCCCATCGCCTCCTGGGCGGGCACAGAAATGTCGGGCGCGGTGGGGGAGGCGCAGCAGCAGAGCTCCTCGCTGCCCAAGCTCGTCCAGCTCGTTGCCTCCGGCGCCGTTGGCATCGGCGGCGTCACGGTTCTGATCCTCCTTGGGCGATATCTCCTGCCCAGCGTGCTCCGCGAGGCAGCCCGCGGCTCGAGCGCCGAACTCGTCCTGATCGTCGCCGCCGCCGTCGCGCTCGGGAGCGCCATCGCCTCGCACCGCCTTGGCTTCAGCACCGAGATGGGGGCCTTCCTGGCCGGGTTCCTGATCGCCTCGACGCCCTTCAAGCACCACCTTTCCGGTCAGCTCTCGCCGCTGCGCGACCTGCTCATGGCCGTCTTCTTCACTGTCATCGGGCTGAAGATCCAGACCGGCGCCGTGCTCGATGGCTGGGTTGAAGTCTTGCTCGGGCTGATCGTGCTGCTCATCGTCAAGGCCGCGACGATCGGCTTTTCGGCGTGGGCTCTGGGCTCCAGCGCTTCCGCCGCGGTCTTGACCGGGATTTACCTCGCCCAGGGCGGTGAGTTCAGCCTCGTCGTGCTCGATCAGGGCAATCGCGCAAACGTCATCAGCGACGAGGTGCAGGCGCGCGTGATCGCGGTCGTCGTGCTCTCGCTCATCATCGCCCCGCTCCTCGTGCCGCTCGCCCACCGCCTGGCTCAGAACGCCGCGGGCGTTCGCCCGGCGCCGTGGCTTCGGGGCGTGCGCTTTGCTCGAAGCTTGCAGGAACGGGCGTCATCGCCAAGCTCCGGCCTTGACTCCGCCGCTCAAAGCGCCGATGGCCTGACACCCACCGACGGGACGGTCGCCCCCGACGCGGACGAGCGCCCTCCCGAGGAGCCCGAGCGTGGGCACGTCATCATCGCAGGCTATGGCCCGGTCGGGCGGACGCTGGCGGAGAAGTTCGTCAAAGCTCGTGTGCCCATGGTCATCATCGAGCTCAACCCCAAGACGGTGCAGCGTCAGAGCGTCCTGGGTCGTCGCATCGTGTATGGCGACGTGACCAACGCCGAGGTGCTGGAATCCGCGGGCCTCCGGGAGGCCGATGCGATCCTGCTGACAATCCCGGACGAGGACGCGTCGCTGCGCGCCTGCCCGGTGATTCGCGCGTTGAATCCGTCGGTGTTCATCGGTGCGCGGGCAAACTACCTGAGCCGCGCGATCGCGCTGCAGGAAGCGGGCGCGGACCACGTCATCGTCGAGGAGATGGCGACCGCCGAAGCAATGGGCCGCGAGGTGCTGGCGCGGGTCATGCGTCGGCGTGATCGTGCGGGGGGTGGAATACCCGTGCGAACAGAAGGCGATCAAGCAGACGATGCCCCGCGATAAACCCCTCGCATAGTGCGCATTGAAAGCCGACGCGCGGTACGCTGGCGCCGACGGCTTGGGCCGGGTCGATGAGCCTCGGTTCACCGCGCGGTCACGCGATGCTCACCGCCCGGCCCACGTTCCTACTCAGGAAGGAGGCGCCGCGTGCTGCTCAAAGGAAAGAACGGGAACGAGATCGAGTTGTCCTTCGTGCGCGACGCCCTGCCCGAATCCCAGGACGGCTACGGCGACGACGCCTGGTGCACCGTCATCGTCCGCGCAGCGACGCAGGACGACGAGTGGGAGGAGAGCTCCCCCTGCATCAACTTCTTTGAGTTTACGAACCTCGCGGAATGGCTGGAAGCCTTGGGCAACGCCCAGGACGCGACGGGCTCGCCCGAGGAGAACGAGATCGAACTGCTGGAGCCGGAGCTGAAGTTCAGCGTGTCGCAGAATCGAGCCGACGCCGTGGGCATCCGCGTCTCGTTCCACTTGGAAGATCGCCCGGAAGAGTTCGCGGTCGATTCTGCGACCGACGCGGCGTTCGTCGACGTGTACGTCGAGCGCCAGAACTTGCTGAGCGCCGCCGGCGCGCTCCGCGCGGCCCTGGACGACCTCCGCCGCACCGCCGCGGGCGACAACAAGGACGACATCCGCGGCGAAGACACGCCGGGAATCATGGGCCTTCCCTCGGAAGACCTGAACGTGATCGATCGCGAAAGCCGCACCCCGCCGGGCGCCGGCCGCGGCGAGGACAACGCAGGGGAGAGGTGAGCGACGCGACGCGAGGCGTGTATCGAGCGGCAACCAATTTCAATCTCGACGAGTCCGGACGTTGCTCGTCACGGATCTTGATCGAGATTCGATTGGTCTTTGCTGCTCCCGCGGGGGAGCTTGGGTTCCTTGCCATTGATGATCATCGCGGCCGCGGCACCCGCCTCGCTGACCGGGCCCCACCAGGCCAGATCTCCCCGAGCGTCGACGACGAATGCATTGGGGGCGCTAATGTGCCCATACGAGTTCACCCATTGACCGATGAGAAGTCCGTCGCGGTCGAAGGCCGCGGGAAGCGTGATCGCGTTTTTCTTGAGCCAACCGGCCGCGACCTCTCGTGAGATCGCGACGTCGGCCATGGGGCGTCGGTTGTTGCCCACGAGCATGACGCACGCGTCGACCCTGGCGTTGGCACGGGCCAGGGCGTTGATCTTCTCGGCGCCCTTTTCCGCCATCCCGTGCCACGAGCCGCAGACGACGACGATACACGCTCTGCCCTTGCCAAAGACCGGTCTTCGATTGTCGATCCAGCATTCGTCCGGGATGGCGGGCGCGGGGCCACCCTTGATGCCGGTCTGAAAGAGCCGGAGCGTCTCGGCGAAGCGGTCAGTATCCCACCCGGAGCTCGGCCCGCACCAGACCACCTTGCCGTGCGGCCCGACGACAAAGCTCCAAGGCAACTGCTCGTCGCTGAGCCCGAGCGTGCTGAGCACGCCACCGGTTTGGTCGATGAGCGTCGTTGTCGTCGGTCCAAACCGCGAGGGTTCTTGCTTCTCCCCGTCCGGCTTGCCGTCGTCGGCTGGCGGGAGGTCGCCGACCGCCGGACGAACGAGGACCTCCAGGTGGTCGATCGGCATCGTGGGCGGGGACGATTCCGTCGAGGGGCTCCTCAGGCTCGGGGCCGGGCTGAGCGCGCGACCTCGAACGGTCACAAAGGTGACATGACCGGGAGACCATTTGTCCAGCGACCCCCGTCGTCGCTCACCGACCGGAAAAGGCGGCACCGCGCCGACGCGCACAGCCGGAGGCTTCTCACCAACGAGCAGCGTCGTCCAGGTGTTCAACTGTTCAATCGTGCCGATCTTCGCGACCAAACCCTTGGCGTTGATCAGGAATACCGACCCCGGCAGGTTGGGCGAAGTCCACACCCACTTGGCGTCGGCGTCGCTGATCGCGCCAACCCGCACCGGGCCCCCGCGAGCTTGACGCCTGGCGAACATCTCTTCCAGCTCTGCGAGCCAGCCATCCTTGCCCGGTCGTGGGCTGGGTTGCGAGAACTGCAGGATGACAACATGAACGTTCGGATACTGGGCCGCGACGCCCCGGAGGATCGAGAGGCGTCGCTGAGCGTCCTTATCCAGCAGGACGTTACATGCCACCACATACGTTTGTCCTTCTTCGAACGCCGCGACCGTCTCGTCAGTGAACCACTTCGCCCCAGTCAGGGGTGGTGCTGGACGCCCGACGAGCTCCTTTTCCGTCGGAGCGGGCGGCCTCGTCGCCCGCTTTGGCTTCGGCGTCCCCGACTGGCTCTCCCGCGGTGGCTGCGAGCCATGGGCTTGCGCGATTGCCGGCGAACAGTCCTGGATGCCGAAGCCCGCGACGCCTGTCAACCACAACGCCGCGACACACATGCGGCCTTGCACAAGGACTCGCAAACCAGCTCGCGAACCAGCACCCTGAACGTTGCGTCTGTTCGCCATGGCAAGGAGCATACAGGATCCCGGCGGCAGCATGCCGAAGAGCTGCGCGACGCGTGACCTCGCCTCAATCCCCATGCCGCTGGCGGAGTTTCGGGCTAAGGCGCAGGATGAGGTGGACGCGTTCGAACTCGCCGACCCAGTCGGCCAGCGTTGCCGCGGCTTCATCCGCCGGGATCGGCGCGCCGGGCAGCGGACACGCGCCCCCGAGGTTCGCCGCTGCCATTGCCCGATAACGGCTCAGTGTGCGATCGCCCAGGATCGACACGAACTCGAAGTCCTCGTTGAGCCAGATTGCCGTCGGCACGCGGAGCCCGCCACAGATCCGGACCCGCTCGGCCACGTTGCTCATCACGTCGCGATCGCCGATCCGGAGTCGGATCGCCGCCGGGTTCGCCTGGGCGATGCGTTCGAGCATGGGGACCTGGGCGGAGCAATCGCCGCACCACATGCCGGAGAGCACGAGAACGTTCATCGTCCGCTCGAAGCCGGCGATGAGGGTGCTCTGGTTGGGCGTGAGCGCGATTCGATCGAAGCCGCGGCACCACGCGTCTTGCTGCGGCGCGGAGCCCGTGGCTACATATTGTGAATATGGGAAAGCTTGGGAAAATGCGTTGCGAAGGTTCGCGGGGTCGAGCATAGCGTGACGGTAGGAGTGGCCCTCCTGAGTTTGTTGTCACTCGGGCGGCTCTGGGGGCGGTGGGCGGGGGCGAATGGGTCCGTTTGTGCACGCAACTGGTTGCAAATCAAGAAGTTGCGACTTTTCCGTGCTGGTGTTCAAGTTTCGCTTGACAAGGTTGAGAGCGCTTGGCACACTGGTGGGAAGTTCGCGGAAGAGAGAGTTCCGCGCAACAACTCGATTGTGTTTTGAGACTTCCGTCCATCATCGTGGTGGGCGAGTTGATACAGGTGGCCTGCGTGTTTTCCGCACACAATGGTCGCTTTGGTGGACCGTCGATCAGACGGTCTTGAGTGTTTCGCGTAGGAGGAGAGAGAGACATGAAGACCTTGTGCCTTTTGGCCGTCGCTGGTCTGGCTGGCGTCGCTAGCGCCGACACGCTCGTGAACGCTCGCGTCGAGCGCGTTATGCCCCTCGGGCAGTCCGGCGGCGTCGCCCTCGCCCCGCTCCCGGGTGCCGTCTACTCGAACATCACCAACTTCCGTGGTCAGGCCCTCGCTCAGGGCGCTTCGGCTGTGCAGGGCACGAACACGATCACCCGCATGCTGATGGACGACATTGACGCCGTTCAGGGCGACGTCATTCGGACGATGCGTTTCTCGGTCGCCAACCTGAACACGGTCGCCGTCACGGCCCGCGCTCGCCTCCGCTTCTGGAACGCCGACGGCGTCAACGGCGGCCCCGGCACCTACTTCCAGTCGCCCGTCGGCACCAACCCCACGCCCGGCCCGCTCGGCTTCACCTTCAACCCGCTCAGCTTCGGGCCCGGCGTCACGACCCTGACCGCCGACTTCACCGGGTCGGAGTTCGTCATCCCCGCCACCAAGTTCTGGGTTGGCGTGACCTTCGACAACAACAACGGCGGCGACCAGACCGCGCTCTTCAACAACATGGGCCAGGGCATCTTTGACCCCGTCGACATCGGCTCCTCCGCCGATCAGGTCTTCCTCACGACCGGCGCGGGCTCGTTCTTCACCACGGCGAACCCCGCCGGCAGCTTGGTCGACCTTGGCGCCAGCGTCGCCAACCTGGGCTACGAGTTCGTCGCGGTTCCCACCCCCGGCGCTCTCGCCCTCCTGGGCATGGGCGGCCTCGTCGCGGCTCGCCGTCGCCGGTAAGCCTTGGTGGTCACGGGAACGCTCGTGACGCCTGATGTACACCGACGCCCTGCCGAGTCAATCGGTAGGGCGTTCTTGTTTCGGATGTCCCCCGACGTTTCGGGACTTTGGTTCTTAGCGACCCAGTGAAAACACTGGAATCACGATAAACTGAGACTGAGTTGTCAACAGTCCTTCCAGAACAGGACGTTCTCGGGTAGCTTTTCGATCGTCTGTTCTGGTTTCGATCGTTTTGCGGTCAACTCGGGAGGGGTGCCCCCCGGCGCGGTCAAGGGGGCTTCATGGTCTGCCGGGCACTGGACGGTGCTCTGGGATACGAGGAGGATTCGATGCAATCAGTTCGCAAGCTGCGCGTCGCCCTGGTGGCGTTTACGTGCGGGGTTTCGGCGCTCCACGCCGCGGCAATCGCCGACGGAGTCGTGCCTGACCCCCGCCAGGACGAACTTCCCGCCGCGACTCAGAACCTGTTGCAAACGTTCCCGGGACTGCGGGTCGAGCGATTCAACGATCGCATCGTCGCGCTGGCTGGCAAGCCCATGACCACCGGGCAAACGCCCGCTCAGGCTGCCGAGAACTTCTGGCTCCAGCATGGTTCGGCATTCGGGGTCAACAACCCGCAGCTTGAGATTACCCGCGCCAGCGAGACCGGCAGCGGCAAGTTCACCGTCTTCCACTACAAGCAGTACGTCGACGGGCTCCCGGTCGATTTTGGCATGGCTCGCGTCCTCGTGCTCAACGGCCAGCAGCCCAAGGTCGTCTACGCCGGCGCCAAGCTGGCGAAGGTTCCCGCCGGTGGTTTCGCGCCGATCGCGGTGGATGGCGCCGTTGCCCGTGGCACCGTCCAGAACATGCCTGCCTATGGCATGCTGACCGAATGGAGCGAGCCCGAACTCGTCGTCTACTACGGCGAGGGCGATGGCGACGCCTGGATCACCCCCGTCCGCGCCTGGGCCTTTGAGGGCTGGGGCAGCGTGATGGACGCCAACGGCCTGCGTCCCTTCGCGTTCCGTTTCTTTGTCGATGCCTCGAACGGGCAACTGGTCTTCGCCCGCAACAACATCCACCACGACGTGGACGGCACGGTCCGCGGCTGGGGCTCGCCCGGCACGCGCCCCGACCTCCCGGCCAACGCCGAGGTCCTGGTGCCCATGCCTCGCATCAACGTCACCGCGCCCGGCACCAGCGGGGACTTCACCGATGCCGCCGGCAACTTCTCCATCGCCTACAACCAGACCGCCAACCTCATCCTGACCACCGGGCCCGGCGATGGCGAGTTCCTTGATCTCTTCGAGACCGGCGGAGTGGCTATCACCACCTCGGTCACGACCCCCAACAACACGTTCGTCGAGCTGACCCTCAACGAGCTGCGGGATCAGACGGGCACGGCGCAGGTCAATGCATCGGTGCACGCCAACATCACGCGCGACTACGCCCGCGCTCGCATTCCGAACTTCAACCCCGCCAATATTCGGATCAACACCAGCGTTGCTGGCTCCTGCAACGCGTTCTACACCACCAGCGGCGGCTTCAGCATCAACTTCTACCGCGAGGGTGGCGGCTGCGTGAACAGCGCCTACTCGACGGTCGTCGCCCACGAGTTCGGGCACCACATCGTGAACCAGCTCGGGCTCGCCCAGGGCGCGTTCGGCGAAGGCTACTCCGACTCGGTCGCGATCCTGATCTACGACACCGGCATCATCGCTGAGAACTTCTTCCTCTCGGGCGGCACGCCGATTCGCAACCCCGAAACCGCCAACCAGCAGTATCCTTGCACCGTTGCGATCCACACCTGCGGCCAGGTCGTCGGTGGGTTCTGGCGCGAGTTCCGGAATCTCACGGTCGCGCGACTTGGCGCCGGCCCCGGGCTTGAGCTCGCTCGCCAGCTCCACGGCGAGTGGTCCGACATCACCCTTGGCGGTCAGGGCACCAACGCGATGCATCCGACCTCGGTCACCGAGGTTCTCACGGTCGACGACGTCGATGGCGACCTGGGCAACGGCACGCCCAACTTCGCCGACATCTGCAACGCTTTCGCGCAACACGGGCTCTCCTGCCCGTCGCTGGATCTCTTGACCTTTGCCTTCCCGAATGGCCTGCCGGAGCGCGTGACCCCGGGCCAGCCCGCCCAGATCCGCTTTGATGTGGTGGGCGCCGCGGGCACTCCCGCGCCCAACTCCGGGCAGATCTTCTACCGCGTGAATGGCGGATCGTTCCAGTCGGCGCCGGCGCAGCAGACGGCGGCGAATCAGTACCTCGCCACCATCCCCGGGCAGGCTTGCCAGAGCCGCATCGACTTCTACTTCTCGGCGCAGGCGCAGGGCGGCGCGACGGAGTTCGACCCGTCGAACGCTCCCACGACCAGCTACACGACCACGGCGCTGGTCAGCAGCGAGGTCACCCTCGAGGACGACGCGGAGCAGGATCGTGGCTGGTCGCTCGCGGCGACCGGCGACACCGCGACGACCGGTCGCTGGGTCCGCGGCAACCCCAACGGAACGCCCGCCCAGCCCGAGGACGATCGCACCCCGGGAACCGGAGTCAACTGCTTCTTCACCGGCCAGGGCACCGTTGGCGGCGCCGTTGGCGAGCAGGACGTTGACAACGGGACGACCACGCTCACGACCCCGGTGCTGGATGCCACGGGCGGCGATGGCGCCATCCTCAGCTACTGGCGCTGGTACAGCAACACCGCCGGTGGCGCGCCCAACGAAGACTCCATGGTGGTCGATGTCTCCAACGACAACGGCTCGACCTGGACCCGCCTGGAGACCGTCGGACCCAACACCCAGAACACCGGTGGCTGGATCTTCGCGACCTTCAACCTGGGCACCGTCCTTCCGCTCACGAACCAGATGCGAGTCCGCTTCATCGCGTCGGACCTTGGCAGCGGGTCCATCGTTGAGGCCGCGATCGACGACCTCCGTCTGGAGAGCTTCGATTGCACCGACTGCGCGGCGGACTTCAACAACGACGGCACCGCCGACTTCTTCGACTACCTCGACTTCGCCAACGCCTACGGCAACCAGGACGCATCGGCCGACTTCAATGACGACGGCACCGTTGACTTCTTTGACTACCTCGACTTCGTTGCCGCGTTCGACGCTGGCTGCTGATCGGCGATAACCAACGCACGGGTCCGCAAAGCCCGGGCGTCTGACACAATCGATCCAAGCCGAGCCTGTCCCGGGCTCGGCTTTTTTCTGCGCGTATGCCGCTGTGCGCTGGGAATCCCCAGTCACCCGAGAGTCGGATGCAATCGCCCGAAAACACGGAACCCCCTTAATCGGCTGCCTCGAAGGGAACAAAAGCTCGCCCGCTTCAAGAAACGCGCCGGAGTCGCGCCGATCATTCGTCAAGCGGGGGCAAGGTTTGGAGAGATCTCGCCCTCGGGCGACACAGAAAGGGAGGATGTTGTGATGAAGTCGATGGCTTGCGTTGCCGCTCTGCTCGCGGCCGGAACGATCGCTCAAGCCCAGGTGACGACGCAGACCGTCGCCACGGGCTTGCGCTCGCCGGTCTATGCCGGATCTCCGAAGGGTGACTTCAACCGCCTGTTCATCCTGGAGAAGGTCGATGGCACGGGCACCGGCTACGTCCGCATCGTTCGTAGCGGCACGTTGCTTCCCACGCCCTTCCTCTCGATCAGCGGCTTGTCGACCGGCAGCGAGCAGGGCCTGCTCGGCATCGCCTTCCACCCCGACTTTCTCAACAACGGGTACTTCTGGGTGAACCTGACGGTCGCGAACGGGCAGACCCAGATCCGTCGCTATCGCACTTCGGCGGCGAACGTTGACATCGCTCAGACGAGCTTCGACACCGTGCTCACGGTCAACCAGCCCTTCACCAACCACAACGGCGGCTGGCTCGACTTTGGTCCGGACGGGTTCCTCTACATCGCGCTGGGCGACGGTGGCAGCGGGAACGACCCACCCAACAACGCCCAGACCCTCACCTCGCTGCTCGGGAAGATGCTCCGCCTGGACGTGGACGGCGCGGATAACGTGCCTGGCAACGCCGACGACGACGGCTTCCCCGCCGACAACACCCGCCTGTACACGATCCCGCCCTTGAACCCGTTTGTGAACGCGACGGGCGCCGACGAGATCTGGGCGTGGGGTCTGCGCAACCACTGGCGGAACTCGTTCGACCGTCTGACGGGTGATCTCTGGATCGCCGACGTGGGGCAGGATGCTCGCGAAGAGGTGAACTTCCAACCTGCGAACAACCCGACAGCGGCGCCGGGCCAGCCTGGATACCAGGGCGGGCGGAACTACGGGTGGCGCTGCCGCGAGGGCTTCCGTTGCACGGGCCTCGCCCTGTGCGCCGCGTGTCCGAACTCCGCGTGGGTTGATCCGGTCCTGGATTACGATCACAACGCCAACATTCCCCCGACCAACGCGACGGGGTGCTCGATCACGGGCGGTTACGTGTATCGCGGCTGCGCGATTCCCTCGCTGGAAGGGCTGTACATCTTCGCCGACTACTGCGTGGGCCGCGTGTTCGCCTACAACCGCGCGACGAACGCGGTGACGACCCTGATCAACGCGGGCTTCGGGGTGACCAGCTTCGGGGAAGACGCTCTGGGCGAGATCTACATCGTGGTGGGTAACTCGGTGCGGCGGATCGTGCCGCAAACGTTCGTGGGGCCGGACTGCAACAGCAACCTGCGTCGCGACCTGTGCGACATCCGTCTGGGCGCTTCGCAGGACGTGAATCGCGACAATGTGCCGGACGAGTGCCAGTGCCTGGCCGACTTCAACGGCGATGGCCAGGCGGATTTCTTCGATTATCTGGACTTCAGCCAGGCCTATGGCGACGGAAACACCGCGGCGGACTTCAATCGGGATGGCCAGGTCGATTTCTTCGACTATCTCGATTTCAGCGAGGTCTTCGACCGCGGCTGCTAATCCAGCGGCCTGATTCGATGGGACGAAACCTTCACGAGACCCGCGTGCTCCAGCGCGCGGGTTTTCTCTTTACAAACAACGATCTGCCTGTAGACTGGCCCGCAGCGGACCCGGTGGCTCCCGGCGTGCGTATTCCCAGCCGATAGGTTGTGGTCCTTGAATCGTGAGCCCGAGGAGACCCTTCTCATGTCGAAGCGTGCGTTGTTGCTGCATCTGGCGCCGCTGGCCCTGCTGACCATTTCTGGGGAGGCTCTCGGCCAAGCTCCGGTTCTGGAGAGCCCGCTTCGTGCCGCTTCGGTGCAGCCCGAGGGATATCTGACCAGGCTGGAACGGGCGAACTCGTACCAGGAAACGATCGATCGGCTCCGCGGGCTTGATCGCGTGGTGCTCACGGGCTTCCCGCTTTCGGGTGATCGCGTGGTCACGCTCGAGCTTTCCAGGGTGGATCGCTTGGCCAGCGACGTGGTTGTGGTTATTGACGGTGTTCCCGCGCCCCGGCCCGACGTCGTGATCTTCTCCGGCTCGGTTGAGGGACGCCCGGGCTCCGACGTTTTCCTCAGCTTCTCGCCCTTTGGTCGAAACGGCTGGATCAACGTCGATGGCGAGCAGCACCTGCTCTCCAGCGGACCCATCGACGGCCCGGGCGTTGACGTCGTCTACGAGGTGTCGCGCTTGCCCGCAGGGCTCGTAACCATCGAAGCCCCCGCGTGCGGCGGGGCGCTGCCCGTTCCAGGGGTCGACGTTGATGCGCTGCTGGAGGCCGCGAGGCAGCAGGGCGGCAACCTTGATCCGGCGGGCCTCCCGTGCCGAAAGGTGCGGGTGGCGCTCGATTCAGACTGGGACCTTTCCGACCGTCGTTTCGGGGGCAACGGCCCGGCCCTGGCGGCGTACATGGTCACGCTCTTCTCCGCTGTCGGCGAGATCTACAAGCGCGAACTCAACATTTCGCTGGAGTTCCCCTTCGTCCGAGCCTGGTCGAGCAACGTCGACCCTTACGTGGACTCGGGCGGCGTGCTTGACCGACTCTTTGAGTTCCGCGACGTGTGGATCGCGAACATGGGCGCCGTGGTTCGCGACAATGCCCACATCCTGACCGGGCGCGAAGGTCAGGCGGGCGGCGTCGCGTGGTATCCCGCGCTCTGCAGCGACTTCTCCTACGCGTCCAGCGGCTACATCAATGGCTCGTTCCCCTACCCGCTCGTCGACAACGACG
The DNA here is from genome assembly GCA_033763815.1 of Planctomycetota bacterium. GTDB lineage: Bacteria > Planctomycetota > Phycisphaerae > Phycisphaerales > UBA1924 > JANRJU01. Next base: position 117,067 of record JANRJU010000033.1, on the reverse strand, counting down.
GGCGCAACTGGGACGTCATGGTCACGGCGCACGAGATGGGGCACAACTTCGGAGCGCCCCATACCCACGACATGAACCCCCCGGTCGACCTGTGCGGGCGGGGCGATTGCTCCCAGGCTGCGACCGGCACCATCATGAGCTATTGCCACACGTGCGCCGGCGGCATGACCAACATTTCGCTCACGCTGAGCTCGCGCGTGGTCAACGAGCAGATGCTGCCCTTCATCAACTCGGTCGGGTGCAACTACACTCAGGAAGCGCCGACGATCATCGACCAGCCCGATTCACTCTCGCGAAGCGCGGGCGAGCCTGCGACGTTCAGCGTCGAGGCGAGCGGGTCGGCGCCCTTCACGTATCAGTGGCTCAAGGATGGCGTTGAGATCGCCGGCGCGACTGGCGAGAGCTTGACGATCGCGTCCGTCCAGGCGGGAGACGAAGGCAACTACACCGCCCGCGTTGCAAACTCCTGCGACGACGTGTTGAGCGAGGCGGCGACGCTCACGATCTCCGGCGGGTGTGCGGCCGACTTCAACGCCGATGGGCAGGCCGACTTCTTTGACTACCTGGACTTTGTCAACGCCTTCGGCAACAACGATCCCTCGGCCGACTTCAACGCCAGCGGACAGGTCGACTTCTTCGATTACCTCGACTTCGCGGCGGCGTTCTCCGTCGGCTGCTAGGCGAAAGGGCCTTCGACGCAGGGGCGGCTCGGGATGGGCCGCCCTTGTTTCTTTGCCGGCGAACGCTGCAGCAGTCCATGCGCAGCGAGCTACGCGGAGCGGTCAAAGCCCAGAAAAGGCCGGAGCAGCTCGAACAAGCCCAACGCGGGGGCGGACTTAACGCTCGTGTTGCGCATGCAGCCCGCCAGCCTGCAAGCCCGCCAGCCTGTCAACTCGGCAAGGGTTGAGCGTGTCCGACGATGCGTCCGCGCCGCGCATTGTCGTGCATGATCGCCAAGCACTGTCAACGTCGATCATCGGGCACGCGGAGTCCTGGCCCAGACAACGCTCGGTTCGGTCGGTGGGGGGCGGGGCACGTTGCTCCCCAACAGGTGGCCGTGGCCGCGTGGCATCTGGTGCGAGATCAGGCTGGGTTGCTGGCGGCGTGCCTGATCGGACTTGCGCTGGTTTACTTTGGTGCGGTGCGAGCGCACCCGGGTAGCTCGGAAGCGGGCGGGGCTTCCGCGCGGGTTGCGTCCGCGGTGCGCCTCGCCCCGGGCGATCACGAGACTTCCGAGAGCTTGGGGCGGCTCGCCTCAAGCCACGCTGCGGCGGAGGCGACGTTTCCCGTGGGCTCCGGTCGGTAGAGACGGGGGTTCTTGACTCGCCCCGGCGGCGGGAGAGAATGATCCAGCCATGTCAACCGCGACCCACGCCGTCTCGACGCGCTGTTCTGCCGCGGCTTTGTGTTGTCGTGGGGCGTTTGTCCCGCGGCACACCGCCAGCCTGCACGGCTGCCTGGCCCGGCGCCCTGACCGGCGACCCGGCTGATGGCCCGGCTGATGGACTGTCAAGGCGCTTACCCTGCTCCATCGCGAGTCTTCGATCCGGGCTGTCCCAGCCTTTCAAGTCGCGTCGTCTGCGTCCGCTTGCACCTGCTTCCTCCAGCATCCCGCTCGCTCGTCGGAACTTCGCATGACCAAGATCGGATCGAGCTCGACCCCGCCAGCGTCTGCCGTCATCGCGGACGAACACGACGGCGCCCCCGACCATCTTGATGCGCTGGAATCCGAGTCGATCACGATCATCCGTGAAACCGCCGGGGCCTTCGAGCGGCCGGCGCTCTTGTTCAGCGGTGGCAAGGACTCGGCGGTGCTTCTCCACCTTTCACGCAAGGCGTTCTACCCGGGGCCGGTGCCGTTCCCCCTGCTCCATGTTGACACCGGGCACAACTTTGGCGAGACGTTGGCGTTCCGCGACCAAGCGGCCCGCGTTTCTGGGGCCAAGCTGATCGTTCGCAGCGTCGAGGACGCGATTCGACGTGGGATCGCCAGTGAGGACCCCGGGCCAATGCCCTCGCGCAATCGGGCCCAGAGCCCCACGCTACTCGATGCGATCGCCGAACTCGGGCTTGATGCGCTGATCGGCGGCGCTCGGCGCGACGAGGAAAAGGCTCGCGCCAAAGAACGCGTCTTCTCTGTTCGCGACGAGTTTGGGCAGTGGGATCCGCGGAACCAGAGGCCCGAGCTCTGGCGGACTTTCAACACCAGCCTCCGCCGCGGCGGGCACATGCGCGTCTTTCCGCTCAGCGACTGGACCGAACTGGACGTGTGGCGGTACATCCAACGCGAGCACGTCGAACTGCCATCGCTCTACTTTGCGCATGAGCGCGAGGTCGTCGAGCGTCAAGGGCGGCTCACACCCATCTCACCCTTCACGCCCCTGGCCGCGGGCGAGCGGGCCCAGACCCTGACGGTCCGCTTCCGCACCGTGGGAGACCTTACCTGCACCGCTGCGATCGAGTCTCGCGCGACAACGCTCGAGCAGATCATCGCGGAACTCGAAGCTTCGACAACCAGCGAGCGCGGCTCGCGCCTCGATGACCGAACGTCCGAGGCGGCGATGGAAGACCGCAAGAAGGAGGGCTACTTCTGATGCCATCCGGCGAGTCTTCAACAGTGTCCCGAGGCGGATCGCCCATTAGCGTGCCGACCGGCGACCACGACGACCTCGCGCAGCGCGAGCCGCCTTCGGGCAGCGTCGCGCTCCGCCCGCCCCTGCGGGTGACGACGTGCGGCGCTGTGGATGACGGCAAGAGCACGCTCATCGGGCGGCTGCTCTTTGACACCCGTTCGGTGCCGCGGGACCAGTTGGAGGCGATCGAGCGGGCGAGCCGCGCCCGCGGTCAGAGCGAGCCCGATCTTTCACTGCTGACCGATGGGCTCCGCGCCGAGCGGGAGCAGGGCATCACGATCGACGTGGCATATCGCTACTTTGGCACGCCCCGCCGGCGCTTCATCGTCGCGGACGCTCCCGGGCACGCGCAATACACCCGCAACATGGCGACGGCCGCCAGCGTCGCGGACCTTGCGATCCTCCTCGTTGACGCGAGGAACGGCATCACTCACCAGACCAGGCGGCACGCGCTCATCGCAACGCTCATGCGTGTACCGAGCGTGGTGCTCGCAGTCAACAAGCTCGACGCGATCGAGGACCCGCAGGCGGTGTTCGAGCGCGTGTGCTCGGCGTTTGCGGAACTCATGCCGGCGGATGTTCGCGCGATCGCCCCGCCCGACATTCGCGCTCGCTTCAAGACCATCCCCATCTCCGCCCTCAGGGGCGACAATGTCGTGCGCCGCTCGGGGGCCACGGGCGATGGGCCCGCGCCGCGCGGCTCGACGCTGGGCTGGTACACCGGGCCGACGCTCCTGGAGCTTCTCGAGAACGCGGAGCCCCGCGCCGCGCGGGCGATGCCGCTTCGCCTGCAGGTGACCGCGGTGATCCGGCCCGGCGACGGGGCAATCGCCGGAACAGGCGTGCAGGCGCGAGCGTACGGGGTCTTTATTCTGGAAGGACGCGTAAGCGTCGGGCAGGAGGTTGTCATTCTTCCGAGCGGGCGGCGCAGCCGCGTCGCTTCGCTCGGGCTCTACGAGCGATCCTTGACGTACGCCGACGCGCCGCGCGCCGTGACGCTGACGCTCGAGCACGAGATCGACGTCGCCAGGGGCGACTTCATCGCCGATGCGGATCGTCCGCCCGAGGCATCATCGAGCATCGAGGCCGACGTGGTCTGGTTCGACCGCAACCCGCTGGTTTCCGGAGCCCGCCTGATCGTGAAGCAGGGCGCTCGGAGCGTGCGTGCGATCGTGGAGCGTGTCGCGCACCGCCACGATCCCAATCAGGGCGCAGTCCGCCTGGAATCAGACGCCGCGAGCGAGCTTGCGGAGAACGACGTTGGGCGCGTCTGGCTCAAGACGAGCGCACCACTGGTGTTTGACGTCTACGAACGCAGTCGAGCGATGGGGTCGTTCATCCTCATCGACCGAACGAGCACCGACACGGTCGGGGGCGGCATGATCCTTCAAGGGGGGGTGGCATGAGTTGCAGCTTCAAGCTTTGCGGCACGAGCCGGATCGTCATCTCACGCACGGTTCGATGTTGACCAAGCACGGACCGTGACCTTCACGGGCCAAGCAGTCTGCTCTCAAGACGTCCTCGCGGAACGCGGCCTTGCGTGCAATGCCTGGCAGCAGCCAGGTTCCCCGCGGAAGCCGCGGCTTGCGACGCTCACCGTTCGGGTGTTCACCCCGAAAGCCCGCTTTGTCCCCAGTGGAACCGCGACGCTGGCTCCGAGCGGGGCAAGCACTGTTCCCTGAAGAACTCATCGTTGAAGAACTCGGTTCAGGTGAGGCCGCTGAATGTCTGAGGTGGTGGGGCGTGCTGGCGCAACGATCGCGATGAACCCGTCATCTGTATTGCGCAAGCCCAGCTCGCACCGGAGAAACTGACGTGAGATCAAACGGTTCCAATCCTGCTCAGCCCGAAGCGGCTACGCCCGGGGTCGATGGACTCTCTTCTCCGGTGTTGGGCGGCGTCGCTTCGGCGGACGGGGCTTCCCACGCCGGGGGCGACGAAGCGTTCCAGCGACGGGCGTTCGCGCGAGAGATCTGCGAGCGGCACCGCCTGCGCCGCGAAGCCGTGCCCCATCCGGAAGCGGTGGAAACGTGGGTAGGGGCGGTCACGCGGGCGCTGTTCCCCGAGCACGCCGGCACGCCCGAAGCGACTGAGGATTGCGTCGCTCGGGCGCTTGAGCGCCAGGAGTCGCTCCTGAGCGCCCTGCTGGAGCGTGTACTCCCCGGACAAGGTCACGAACTGACCGAGGCCATGCGCCGCGAGTTGCCCCGGATCTTTGCCGACCTGCTGCTGGATGCGGAAGCAACGATGTCGGGCGATCCCGCGGCACGCACGCTGGGAGAGGTCGTGGCGGTCTATCCGGGGTTCCGCGCAACGATCTCGCACCGCATGGCGCACGCGCTGCTGACGCTCGGGGTTCCGGTGGTGCCCCGGATGATCAGCGAGCATGCCCACGCGCGGACCGGGATCGACATCCACCCCGGCGCGAGCATCGGGCCAGGGCTTTGTATCGATCACGGCACGGGGGTTGTGATCGGAGAGACCGCGACGCTGGGACGTGGCGTGAAGATCTATCAGGGCGTGACACTCGGTGCGATCAGCGTTCGGCGCGAACTGGCCAACACGAAGCGTCACCCGACGATCGAGGACCGAGTCACGCTGTACGCCGGCGCGACGGTGCTGGGAGGCGACACGGTTGTCGGTGCCGAGTCGATCATCGGCGCCAACGTGTGCATCACAGCGAGCGTCCCCCCGCGGAGCATCGTCTCGCAGAGGCCGGAAGAGCTTCGCCTTAGGCGGACCCAGCCATGAGCGCCCGATCGCGTTCCTGGGGCACGGGCACGCTGTTGGATCACTTTCAAACAGGGATGAACAAACGCCACTATGCCTGAACAACAGGTGAAAAGGCAAGCCAGAGCAGGTGTAAGAAAGACCTGCTGACAACGCCAGAGCAACGCCCAAGCGGCGCCGTAAGACCGACAGAGAAGGAAGCAAAGCCATGAGACACGAGACCATTCTCTCAACCATTGGGGCGACGCCGCACGTGCGTCTTCGCCGTCTGTTCCCGTCGTATGCCAACATCTGGATCAAGCTTGAGCGTGCGAACCCGGGGGGGAGCATCAAGGACCGCATCGCGCTGTCGATGGTGGACGACGCGGAGCAACGGGGCCTGCTCAAGCCCGGGGGCGTGATTATTGAGCCCACCTCGGGGAACACGGGCGTCGGGCTGGCGATGGTCGCCGCGGTCCGCGGATACAAGCTGATCGTCGTGATGCCCGAGTCGATGTCGCTGGAGCGGCGTCGCCTCGTCGCGTCCTACGGCGCGACGCTCGTGCTCACGCCCCGGGAACGTGGCATGACCGGAGCCGTCGAGCGAGCGAAGGAACTCGTCGCGCAGACGCCCGGAGCATGGATGCCCCAGCAGTTTGAGAATCCGGCGAACCCGCGGATTCACGAGCAGACGACGGCGCGAGAGATTCTGGCGGATTTCCCCGAGGGGATTGATTTCCTGATCACGGGCGTTGGCACAGGCGGACACAAAACCGCCAGCGCCCAGATACGGAAGGAGCGATTCCCGGCGATCAAGGTCTTCGCCGTCGAGCCGGCGCTCTCGCCCGTGCTCAGCGGCGGGTCACCGGCGCCGCACCCGTTGCAGGGCATCGGAGCCGGGTTCGTCCCGGCGAACTTTGACCGAGCGTTCGTCGACGACATCATCAAGGTGGAGAAGGACGAGGCCTTCGAGTTCGCCCGCCGAGCAGCGCGAGAGGAAGGCATGTTCATCGGGCCATCCTCCGGCGCGTCGTTGGCCGCCGTCTCCAAGTCGCTGTCCCGGATCCCCGCGTCGGCGACGGTGCTCACGTTCTGCTACGACACGGGCGAGCGATACCTCTCGGTCGACGGGCTTTTCGCCTAGGGCGAGCGTTCAGTCGATCGCGAGCCTTTGAAGCGACCGGCGTTCGCGTCTACCGTTGGCGAGCGCCGGAGTGGCGGAACTGGCAGACGCGACGGACTCAAAATCCGTTGGGGCTGATACCCCCGTGCAGGTTCGATTCCTGTCTCCGGCATTGCAGGGCTCGCGGCGGGGTTGGCCGGCACGCCCCGGCTATCGCCCCGAGCCCGAGAAGCCCTCGCGCCGCGCCCGGTGCTGCGCGACGAGCATCAGCGCCGCCCCACAGATCGCGACGAAGCCTGTGGCCCACTGGGCGGTGCTCATTCGTTCTCCGAACACGAAGGCGGAGGCGATGGAAACGGTGACGGGCTGGAGCTGAACGACGCCGCTGGCGACAGTGACTCCGAGGCGCGACATGCTGTAGAAGTAGAAAGTGTGCCCGAGGCCGATCCCGATGATCGCCGAGAGCACGAGCAGCCCGATCTGGGCCGTTGGCAGGTGGAGCGCCGTGAGGCCGGAATCCTTGCCAAACAGGAACATGGGAATCACGAGCAAGATGGCGGTGTACTGGCTGACCGCCGCGAAGGCGGAGATGGGGTTCATGCGAGTCATGCTCTTTCGGACCGCCAGCGCATACCCGGCGTAGAGCATCCCCGAGCCCATTGCCATCACGATGCCCAGCAGCCGACCCTCGCCCAGCCCGCCCTCGCGCAGCGCCACCGTCGAGAGCGTGCCGACGATGACCGCAATAAGCCCGGTGAGAAAGAGCGGGCGGGTGATGACGCGGCGCTCGGCGACGAAAAAGATCGCGGCGCCGATCGCGACAAACACGATCTGCACCCGCAAGCTGAAGACCATCAATCCGGGCTCGACGTAGTACGGCGCGAGCCCGAACAAGACTTGGGCCGCGGAGTTGAAGAGGCTGGGCCAGAGCGCTGCTTTCCACAGACCGGGCGGGAGGTTCTTTCGCGACGCACCGATGATGAGCACGGGAAGCCAGATCAACGCCGAGATGGCGTATCGCCAGCCATTGGCGGTCCAGGGATCAATCAGCTTGGCGAAGTGGTGCAGAAAGAGCGGGATGCTGGTCCATCCGGCCAGCGTGCCGACGATCGCGATGATCGCCAAAGTGGTACCGGGGGGCGGCTGAGGCACCGGGCTCGTCGCCTCCGAAGCGTCAGGAGCTGGCATCGCTGAGGTGTCACCTTCGCCCGCCGCCGGGCCCTGCTGCGAAATCGGAGTTGGAGAGGCGTTGGAAATGCGCAGGAGCGTACGCCGTTCGTACCCCGCTCCGGATCAGTAGCAAAAGCACAGACGCGACCTGGATCAAGGTCGCGTCGTGCGCTGGGCGTGATTCTGTCGCGTGGGCCGGGGCTTACTCGCAAGGCGAGCCGAACGCGCCGGCGAAGTCGAGGTAGTCGAAGAAGTCGACCTGGCCGTCGCTGTTGAAATCGGCCGAAGGCTCGTCCGCCGCGTAGGCGTTGGAGAAGTCGAGGTAGTCGAAGAAGTCGACCTGGCCATCGGCGTTGAAGTCGGCGGGGCAGCCGGAGAGCGACTGGATAAAGACGTTGTCGACCCCGATGTCGAAGTTCGTGAACCCGAAGAAGAACCCCGGCACAAAGGTCGTGAAGACGATCTCGTCCACGCTCGCGAGCACGTCGGCGAAGGTGCGGTTCGCGGGCAGGCGAGGTTCAAAGGTCACGGGGTCTTCAGCACCCGTTCCGCCCCAGCCCGCGGGCATCGTCACGCTCGTCGGGTCGGCAATCTCCACCGAGCGCGTTTCCCAGGGCGTGTTGCTCGTGAGCGTCCCGAGGTTGTACCACACCGAGACCCACGGATATCCCTCCGGGACGTTCTGGTAGTCCCGGAGCTCCACAATCAAGTCCCGCGGGACGTCCCCCGCGAACTCCATCCAGATGCGGTTGACGAGGATGTCCAGCCCGACGCGAACCGGACCCTTGTCGGCGTAGTTCCCGATGAACTCGCGCGAGGTGCTGTTCGCGATGTTCACGCCAAAGGTGTCGATCTGGAAATGTGCCAAATGAGCGCCGGGGTTGCCTCCATCGGGCAGGATCGTGACCGCGTTCTGAATCGACCAGCCCTGGTCTCCATTCTCAAAGCCCACGCGGACGTCGATCGCGGCGGCGACCGAGGCGGCCGCCAGCAAGGCGGCAGAAGCGGCAAAGGCAGCGCTCTTCATGTCGGACTCCTGTGCGAGGCGAGCCAGGCGCGTGCGCCCAAGCGGGCCCCAAGTGCGTATTCCCCCCCAGCATCGGTGAGAATAGTCGGCGGAATCCCGTGAGTCAAGTTTCCCGGAAACTGCTCAGCAACTTCCGTGAGCGTGCTGCACCGAGTTCCGCTACCATTCGCTGCCAGCCTTCTCTCGTGGCTGGCTTTCGCCCTTTATGCCGTTCGAGCAAGGTCATGGACGACGATCAACTCCAAGTCGATCACGCCGAATCCGCCCCGTCGCCGAGCGACATCCGCGCGGAGGTCGAGCGGTGCGCCAACCCGCTGGTCGAGGCGCTGCGCTCGGCGCTGGCGGCATTGCCCGCCCAGCCTCGCGGGCCTCAGGCGCTCGCCGACCGTCTCCATCTGGACAAGGTCCTGGCCAGCCGGTTGCTCAAGGCGCTGCAAAGCCCGGATGCGCTCACGGCGTTGTATCGCCTGCCGGGCCCCGAGCCGCTTCGCCGCGTGCTCAAGTCGCTGGCGCGGGCCGGCGTGCCAGCCGCCCGGGTCCGCGCCGCCGACCAGCTCGTGGGCGAGTTTGAACGTCTTCTGGCTGGCCCCCTGAGCGATCGCAGCGAGCTCGACGCCCTGCTCAGCGACCTTGTGCCCGACGCCCGGCGCGAGTTCCAGCAGCGACGCAAGCAAGCCATCTTCCGGAATCTCAGCCAGCTCCGAGGCGTCGAATGCGCCACGCTCATGGCGTGCGTCTTGCTCCGCCCCTCTGCCAGCGGCGAGCACATCGACGTCGTGTGGATCAACGGCATGTTCGGCCTGCGCCGCCTGCGCAGCAGCGCCAGCGTCAAGATCGCGACTCGCCGGCTGGGCCCCCTGGGTTCGACAGCGGGCGGGTCCGCGGGCGTGACGCCCGAACGGACGCCCCTGAACCTCGATGGCCGCCCGGTGGAACAGGGCGTCGACGTCTTCCTGAGCCCCTTCTGCTCAAGCCCCATGCCGGCGCTGCGCGTCGAACGGGTCGGACAAGTCGTCCACTATCACCTTGCGGGGGCGGAGTTTGGCATCGAGCGAGCGGCGGACCTGGTCTTCGGCGAAGTCAACACCGGCGAGATGCCCCGGTTCGTCCCGCGCGATTCTGGACGACGCCGCTACGTGTTCGCGGAGATTTCCGTTCCCGCGCGGACGCTCCAGTTCGATGCGTTTGTGCACGAATCGCTCGAGTGCGGCGAGCCGGAGCTGATCGTCTACGACACCGCGTTCGAGGGCGTTGCGAGCGTCAACGATCGTGCCCGCGATGCCGATGCTTTGGACCTGGTCGAGGCGGTGGAGCCCCTGCGCGAGCCCCCAGCTTCGGCGCTGTCGGGCGACGTCCCGCGCTACGCCGAACTCGTGCGATCGGTGATGGATCGCCTTGGCTGGTCGAATGCCCGCACGCCCGGGGTGTATCGCGGGTTTCGCTGCCGAAGCCAGCACCCGCTGTACGGCACGCAATACACCCTGGCATTCCGGGCGCAAACAAAGTGAGGCCCGTGAGAGCGCTTGAACCGAGTTCAACTGCTGGACCGCGTGCGAGATCACACGCCGAAGATGGCCGACAGGAGCGCGTTCTGGGCGTGCATGCGATTTTCGGCTTGGTCATACGCGACGTTGAGTGGTGAATCCATCACGCCGTCGGTCACTTCCTGACCGCGTTTGGCGGGCAGGCAGTGCATGAAGACCGCGTCGGGGCCGGCCTTGGCCATGAGGGCCTCATTGACCTGGTACTTGTTGAACTTCCGCCGCTCGCTTGCGGAGTGGGCCGATTCGCCCATGCTCACCCAGACGTCGGTGTAGACCGCCGCCGCACCCTTGACGTCGTCGGGGCTCGCGGAGACGCGAGGTTCGGGCGAGGCGTTCTTTGCGGCGAGCAGGCGGCTTTCCGCGACGATGTCCGCTTCCGGTGCGTGTCCTTCGGGCGTGATGACGACGAGCTCAACGCCCAGGATCGCGGCTCCGTGCATCAGCGAGTGCGCGACGTTGTTGCCATCGCCCACATACGCAAGCTTGACGCGCCGGAGATCCTCGCCCGTGCGACCGGACCGCTCGAAGAGCGTGAAGAAATCGGCGAGTGCCTGGCAGGGGTGGTAGAGATCGCACAGCGCATTGACGACGGGAACGCGGGCCGCCGCGGCGAGCTCGACGATCACGGAGTTGCGGAAGACGCGGGCGACGATGAGATCGACCCAACGTTCGAGGTTCTTGCCATAATCGGTCACGCTCTCGCGTTCACCGAGCCGCTGCGCCGAGTGGTCCATATAGATGGCGTGCCCGCCCAGCTTGTGAACGCCGACCTCGAAGCTCATGCGGGTACGGAGCGAGGGCTTCTCAAAGAGCAGGACGCCCGACTTGCCTTGCATGACGGTGCTGAAAGGGGCGATGTCTCCCTTGACGGCCGCGGCCAGCTCCAGCAGCGCGAGGACCTGGGTTCGCGAGAGCGAGGCGAGGGAAAGCAGATCGGCGCCGCGCAGGCCCGCGAGCGCATCGCGCCATGGCGTGAGCGCGGGGTGGGGGAGTTGCTGCTTGGAGGTTGCGGGCCGGGGGCTGGAGTCCATCGAACGGCTCCCGTGAAAAACGAGAATCGTTGGCGTCGCGGGCGGTGCGTCAAGCCCGCTGGCCATCGTTGGTGGGTGCTGTTCCACTTGGGTGACGCGCCGGCACAGGTCGGGCGGTCACGCCGAGACGATGGTGGTTCCCGGTGCCTCGCCCCGGGCCATCGCCGCGAGCACATCGGGCGTATCGCCCAGAATGAGTACGCGGGCGCCGGTCTGCTCCGCGACGTCGAGGGCCGCGCGAACCTTGGGAATCATGCCGCCCGAGATGACGCCCTCCGCGATAAGTGCCTCGATCTGCGGGCGATTAAGGCGGGGCAGCGTCTGCCCGTCGCGCCCGCGAACGCCCGCGACATCACTGATGAACCCGACCGCGTGCGCGCCGATGATGCGCGCGACCGCAGCGGCGGCGTCGTCGGCATTGATGTTCAACGCCTGCCCTCGCTCGTCGTAACCAATGGACGAGACGACCGGCAGGATCCTTGCCTGCCAGAGCGCTCGCACGCTTGAGGGGTCGCCAGAGTCAACTTGCCCCACACAGCCGGGATCGAACGAGAACCGCGTCGATTTCGAGCATCGAGCCAGGTTGCCATCGCTGAGGCACAGGCCGATCGCCGAGACTCCGAGGCCCCGCGCCGCGATGTTAATCCGCGCCGCAAGTCCCTTGTTGGTCACGCCCGCAAGCATCGCGACCACCTGCTCCACGTGCTCGGGCGGCGTGATGCGGATGCCATCGCGCCGCTCCGAGACCAGTCCCAGGCGGTCGAGCTGGCGATCCACCGCGTTCCCGCCCCCGTGCACCAGCACGACGCCCCCCGGCTCGCGCGACAGTGGTTGCGATTCCTGTGGCTTGGCGTGCGACGGCACGCTTCGGGTCCGCTCGAAGAGCGCGGCCAGCGCCGACCAGTACGCGGCGTCGCCCGCGCGGGCGTCCAGCGAGCGGCCCCCGATCTTCAAGACGATGCGTTCGCCTTCCATCGCGTGCTTCCGGTCGCGGCTCAGTTCAGCTTGAGGGGCAGGCCCTCTTTCTCGTACTTGGTCAGCAGCAAGTCGAGCTTGTCCAGCGCCCTGCCCAGACGCTTCGCCGCGTCGTTGAGCGAGTTGTAGAGATCGGGGTTGGTCGCGAGTTGCCCCAGTGTGCCCTGGCCCTTGCGAATCTCCGACGTCAGCCCGCGAATCTCGCTTGCCGCATCCTTGAGCGAGCGGAGCGATTCGTCGGCGGAGTTGCTCAGTCGCTCGGCGTTCTCGCCCACGCGGCCGACCTGCGCACGCACGTCGCGCGTCGCATCGGTGAATGCCGCGACCGCTCTGTCTGCGTTGTCGAGCGTGCGCTCGAAGCGATCGACCATCGCGCCCGCCCGCTCGACAACCCGACCAACATCGCCGCGGAGCTTGTCATCGCCCAGCCACTCGTTGGCGCCCACCAGCGTGCCATCGAGGCGTGCAATCGCCGACGAGATGTTGGGGGGCTTCGATCCGCTCTGCACATCCGCGAGCGTCCGGGGTTCGAGCATCTGCGTGAGCGACTCGCTGGCCTGCTTGATCGATGTGATGAGTTCGCCCAGGCCGCCCGTCTCGCTCTGCAACGCGTTGATGGGGCGCTCGATCGCTTCCGAGAGCTCGCCAAAGACCGTGCCGGCGGTCTTGCCGGTCACCAGCTCTCCCGGCTTGACGACGTCCGCAACCTGCTCGGGCGTGAGCCCGGGAGGGAGCGAGAGCTGCATCGCGGCATCGCCCACGAGGCTTCGATCGAGGTACACGCGAAAGGCCCTGGGAATCTGGATGTTGTCGCGAACAGCGACGGTGACATCCACCCCCTCAGCGACGTTGGGCGCGGGCTCGAGGCGGTCCACCTTGCCGATGCGTACGCCGTTGAGAGTCACGCCGGAACTGGTAGTCAAGCCGCCCGATTGGTCGAGGCGCACTGTGAACTTCTGAAACCTGACGTTAACGTCCTTCAGGTCGCCGATGGCCCACAGCGTCGTGGTCAGCGCGGCGAGCGCGACGATCACGAGCAGGCCCGTCATGAGATCGCGGAAAAATGGGCTGCGCACAAGACGACTCCGAAGCCCTGCAGGCGAGGGGCCTCGGGCGAGCAATCAGCATATGCCGAGGTGGCGGGCCAGACGGCCGGCAGCCGGGAAGCTCAGGTGCGCGAACCAAGCACGCCAGAACAAGCAGGCGGCAACCAAGCAAGCCGAAACCAAGCAAGCCAAACAGAAAAGAAAAGCCCCGCTCCTGGCGAGCGGGGCTTGGTCCATTGCGAAACACGGCTGCTTATCGGCGGCGACGGGCAGCGATCAGCCCGCCCAGGCCCGCCAACGCCAGCGCCCCCGGAGCGGGGACGAACGTGACATTGAGAACGTAGGTTCCAGCGTTGGTGCCCGGAGTGATGTTGGCGATGTTCGGGCTGAAGATGGTGTTGAACCCGCCCGTCACGATGGTGTAGGTGCCGGCGGGGAGGCTCAGGCCGTCCAGACCCGGGGTGAGATCCGGGGCGGCGAGAGGATCGGCAGCGCCGAACGACATCTCGCTGAAGAAGCCCGGGCCGTCGTCGTCGCTGTCGGCAAGCAGCAGGCCCGCCGAGCTGTAGAGCGCGATCTCGGTGTCGGTCATGCCGCCGGTGGGGCCGGCGAGCATGGAGATGTTCAAATAGTCGCCCACGTTGGTGACGGCCTCGTTGATCGTGAAGGTGATGAAGTCAAGGCCGCCCGAAACGTGCGACCCGGAGTACGACTGCGTGACGCCGTTGCCCACGAGCGTGCCAAGATTGGCGTTGCCGTTGGTCACGACGCTCGAACCGAACTCGTAGGTCACCGTGTCCCAGCGGGCTTCGGGGAGGTTGGCGGTGCCGTCCTGCAGGCTCTCGAACCACTCGAAGTCGACGGTGCCGCCCGCCGCGAGCGTGAACGGAGTGACCCCGACGGTGCTCGAGACGACCGCGGTGCCCGTGAAGCCGCCGACGGTGCTGGCCTGCACGTTGAACGCCGTGAAGGAGTTCCCCGCACCGGCGCTCATCCGCACGCGAGCCTCGCTGACGAAGGTGGCGGTGTTGATCTCCGTGAGCGTGCCATTGACGCGGATGGCGTTGACGAGCCCACCCGGGTTGAGAATGGCGCTGTCGCGCGCGTTGTCCGGGTCGCCTTGGGCGTCGATGCTGTTCTTGTTGGTGAACGTGGCGCTGCCCGCGAGGTTGAACGTCGCGACGCTCGCGTACGCGCTGCCCGCCGCGGCGAGCATGGCCAGAATGGCGAACTTCTTCATTTCCGACTCCCTCTTCGTCTCTCGACTCAACCAGCAGAGGCCCTTGCGCATCGGGCCCCGAATCGACGTTCACGGGCAAACTATGCCCGTATTGCGTCAGCAGGCAAGAACGCCTGCCCACCCCGTGTGGCGTGAGCGGCCGAGATCCGCGCCACGACCCGCCGGGGCGTTCGGAGTGCACAGGCTGAAGAGGTGCGAGGGGCTCTCACCTCCCTCGCGGATCGCAACGGCAAGCGAACGGCCTTTGCGACTTGTCTTGTCTCTCTCTTCCACTCCCGTACTGACTCAGACCCCGCGATTCTGCGGGGCCCGCGGCGAGATTACCAATATGTGTCGGTAGCGTCAAGAGTCCGTTCAGACCTTGCGAAGATCCACCACCGAGTGGCGGCTGATCGCGATCTATCTTACCCATGTTAACGACACCGCGACACTTTCCGGACGACGGGCTCAGATTTGGGGGCTGTCGGGCGTTTGGGACGACAAAAACCCGGCACGGAATGCCGGGTGGGAGTAGTTGCGGCGGAAAACTTGGGGGTGAATCAGGCTGGGCCCGTCGCTCGGAACTGGCCGAGCCATGCTCACGCACTTAGCGAGGGTCGTCGTCTCGCGGGGTTGCGGAGCGGTGGATCGGCATCCGCTGGAGGATGGAATCCACCAAGCCGTACTCGACCATTTCCTTGTCGTCCAGCCACTTGTTGCGGTCGCAGTCGCGAGCGACGCGATCGACGGGCTGGCCCGTGGCTTCGGCGTACATCTGGTACAGGCGATCTCGGATTCGAAGCATCTCCCGCGCTTCGATCTCGATGTCCGTCGCCTGGCCCTCCATCACGCCCGCCAGCAGCGGCTGGTGCATGAGGTTGCGCGCGTTGGGCAGCGTGAAGCGCTTGCCCTTGGTGCCCTGGGAGGCGATGACCGAGCCCATGCTCGCCGCCTGCCCGATGATGTACGTGCACACATCGCACTGGGCGAACTTCATGGTGTCAACGATCGCCAACCCGGCGGAGACGCTCCCGCCCGGCGAGTTGACGTAGAGGTGGATGTCGTTCTTGGGATCCTCGTTCGCGAGGAAGAGGATCTGCGCGATGACCAGATTGGCGATGTCATCGTCAACGGGGCCGCCCAGGAACACGATCCGGTCCTTGAGCAGGCGCGAGTAGATGTCGTACGCGCGCTCGCCCTTGGCCGATTTTTCGATCACGATGGGAACGAGATGGGACATGTGTGTCAGAGGCATCGGGCCCGGCATCGCGCGTCTGTCTCGCTCGAAGCTCCGCCGCCTGCCTCACTCCTTGCTGGATAACTCGTGCTGAATAACTCGTGCTGAACCGACGGTGTTCGCTTGTTCGTGAACCATCTGGCACTCGAGTGAAGCGGCTCGACCGGGCGCCTCATGCTTCGTGCCTCGTGACTCACGCCTCACTTCTTCGGCACTTCGCTGACAACCTCGTCGACAAGCCCATACTTCACGGCTTCCTCGGCGGTGAAGTACCGGTCTCGCTCCGAGTCCCGCTTGATCGTGTCCACCGACTGCCCCGTGTGGTTGGCGATGATGCGGATGAGCTCCTGCTTGCTCTTGATGATCTGCTCGGCCTGGATCCGGATGTCCTCCGCCTGGCCCGTTACCCCGCCGTACGGCTGGTGAATCATCACCTTCGCGTGCGGCAGGATGTAGCGCTTGCCTTTGGTGCCCGCGGTCAGCAGCACCGCGCCACCCGAATACGCCCGCCCGAGGCAGTACGTGTTGATGTTCGACGAGAGGAAACGCATGGTGTCGTAGAGCGCCAGCGTGTCGTCGACAGCGCCACCCGGGGAGTTGATGTAAAAGTGAATGTCCTGCCCGCGACGCTGATTCTCCAGGTAGAGCATCTGCATCATCACGCGGGCGGCCGACGCGTGGTTGATCTCCCCAATCAGGAAGACGATGCGATTCTCGAGCAGGAGCTCGTCGATCGTCATCTCACGGGTCCGCTGGTACACGACGTTCGCGGCTGGCATCTTGACGGTTCTCCTGACCCTCTGCCGGAGGTCCCCTGTCTTCGGCGGCGCCGGTCTCCAGACCGGGCGACGCGTGAAGGTGAGCCCGAGGCCCTTCATCGACCTTCAACAGGACCTCGCTGAGAATAGTCGCGTGCAATCCGCGGGCCGATGCCAGGAACGCCTCGAAATGGCCCGGACCGCCGATGAATCCGGCGAAACCCCGGTCTTGGGGATGCAGCGAAGACCTGTCGCGAGGTTTCTGTGGCAAGGCTCGTCTGGGGAAGCGCGGCCGGGAACGGTTCGTTGTTCTCGCGATCGCCGCTGCCTTGGGCGGAGGCGGTCCGATGGACGCCGCGTTGGGCGAGAGCCGGGCACCCGACCGCCGTTCTGGCAGACGTTGGCGTACCAAGTCAGAATTCTGCCCTTTTCCCGATACGCCGGGACGCCGCTAACATGCAGGCTCGCCCAGTTTCTTCGCCGAGCGGCCGGCTTGAACCACCCTCGGCATTGAAGGAGTCCGCGTGCCCACCGCAGTCATCTCCGACATTCACGGCAACGCCGTTGCCCTGCGAGCCGTGCTCACCGACATCGAGGCCCGCGGCATCACCCGCATCATCTGCCTTGGCGACATCATCGGGTATGGGCCCGACCCGCTCGAATGCGTCGATCTTGTGCGCCAGAAGTGCGCCTGGTCGCTCATGGGCAACCACGACTTTGGCGTCCTCTACGAGCCGACCAACTTCAACACCAGCGCCGAATCCGCAGCCTTCTGGACTCGCGAGCAGTTCGAGAAGGAGCCCGACGCGGAGCTCAAACGAACTCGCTACGAGTTCCTTTCCCGCTTGCGCGTTCGGGTCGCCGAGCCGCTGCCCGACGCGGATCCGTCGACGCCCGGCGGCGTTAAGCCGATCCTCGCGGTTCACGGGTCGCCTCGCCGACCGATCAACGAGTACATCTTCCAGGACGACATCGAGAGCCAGCCGGACAAGATCGAGTCGATCTTCCGGCGCGTGGAGCACGTCTGCATCGTCGGGCACACCCACGTGCCGGGCGTCTTTACGGAAGAGCCGGACTTCTACTCGCCCAGCGAGCTTGGCGATGCGACGTATCGCTTTACCCCCGGCGATAAGGTCGTCCTCAACGTCGGCTCGGTCGGCCAGCCCCGCGACCTCGACCCCCGCGCGGCGTACGTCGTCCTGCACCCCGATCGGGCTCAGTTCGTTCGAGTGCCATACAACGTCGAAGAGACCGCCAAGAAGATCAAGCAAGTCCCCGAACTCAACGACTGGCTCGCCAACCGGCTATTTGTTGGGCAGTGAGGTTGGGAAGGCACGAGGTGCGAGGCGCGAGGCAGTAGGAAAAGGTGTGGGAACGAGGGAGTAGGCGAGCAAGCGGGCTGATGCCCGATGCCTATTCCCCATTGCCCACTGCCCACTGCCCATTGCCCATTGCCCACTGCCCACTGCCTCCCTCACGCAAAGAGCCTTTCCCATTCCTGCCAGAAGGTCGGGTAGGTCTTGGCGACGCACGCGGGGTGACGGATCAGCACATTCGGTCGGCGGAGCCCGATGAGCGCCAGCGACATCGCCATGCGGTGGTCGTCATACGTGTCAAAGACAACCGGCGGGACGTTTGCCGAGCAATCGACGCCTCCCGCGGGCGGCGTGATGACCATTGCGTCCGCATCGCCGTCGACCGGGCTCTCGACGTGAACGCCAATCTTGGCTAGCTCGATCCGAAGCGCCTCAACGCGATCGGTCTCTTTTACCCGGAGCGTGCGGATTCCAGTGAGGCGCGACGCTTCCGGAGCGAACGCGGCGACCGCGGCAAGCGTCATCGTCGCGTCGGGCATGTCCGACATATCGGCGTCGATGGCTTGCAGCCTCTCCGCTCCGACAACAGCGACGCCCTCAGGCGAGGTCGTGACGCCACACCCCATCGCGTCGAGCAGTTGGACAAAGTCCGCATCGCCCTGCAGGCTGGGCGTGGGAAGATCGCGGATCAGACATCGCGAGCCCGGGCACAGGGCCGCGGCCCCCCAGAAGTACGTCGCGCCGCTGGCGTCGGGCTCAACCAGATAGTCAAACCCGCGGAGTGGCGAGCCGTCCGCGGGCGGCGAGACGCGGAGGACGCGCATGTCTTCCGTGTGGCGCACGACCGCGCCGACCTGGGCCAGGAGCCCCAGCGTCATGCGGATATACGACGCGCTCGTTGCGTGCCCGACAAGGCGGATGGTGATTCCGTCGGGCAGCCATGGCCCGATCATCAGCAGCGCCGAGATGAACTGGCTGGACTGCGTCGTCGGAATCTCCAGCGCGTGCTCGACGTGGAGCGTCGACGCATTCGGCGCGACAACGCGCACTGGCGGGCACCCCGGAAGCCCGCCTGCGACGGGCACGAACTCGACTTTCGCGCCCAGCTCTTCAAGCGCCCACACCAGCTCCCCGATCGGTCGCTGTCGCATGCGGGCGTTGCCGTCGATGGTCACCGGCCCAGGCGCCAGCAGCGCCGCGGCGGCAAGAAAGCGGGTCGCGGTTCCCGCATTGTTGAGATTCAGTGTCACGCCCGACGCGGGGACGCGCCATCGCCCGCCAACGCCCTCAATCGTCACGCCGTCGTGCGAACGCTCGACAACCGCGCCAAGCTCACGCACCGCCGCGAGCATCCGTTCGGCGTCGTCGGCGTCTGCCAAGGGGCGTCGCAGCCGCGAAACTCCCGATGCCAGGGCCGCGAGCAGCACCGCCCGATTCGTCAAGCTCTTGGACCCGGGCGGACAAACAGCTACATCCAACCCGCGCGACCGAGCCGCTCGCACCGAGGCGACGGGCAGCGGATTGGGCAGCGCCTCGAGCTGTCGAATCGCGTCGTGGCCCAAGGTCATCCTCGCCGCCCCCGCTGGACGCGGAACGTTCCGCCCCACCAAGCCCGAGATCCGTTCAACACGCCAGCGTGCTTACCCGCGGTTGGATCCGCCACCAGAGCTGGCCTCGCCCGGCGCCGCGGGGCCACCATCGCGGCGAAAGATCGCGACGACGTCTTCCAGCGGGACAACATACAGGCGATTGTCGCCCTCCAGATCAACCGGGATCGCGTGCTTGGGGTTGAACAGCACGCGGTCGTACGTCCGAATCGGATAGTCCAGATCGCGCTCGATCTGCGCCGAAATTGCGACAATTCGCCCCGTCAGCGTCGGGATCTCGATTTTGTCCGGAAGGTGGATCCCGCTCCGCGTCTGCTTCTTGTCGTCGTCCTTGCGGATCACCACCCGCTTGCCCACGGGTTCGACGGTCTCAAGAACAGTCTCCTTACTCGCGCTCCCGCTCGCGTCTCGGCGGGCCTTCTTCGGTTCCGGTGGATGCATGACCCAACCATATGCAACCGCACCCGCCGCTTTGATGGCCGGTTTGATGGCGGTTTCGATGGTCCGCGCTGCGAGCTGGGCCCCAGAGCTGGGCCCCAGGGCTGGGAGCCCCAGAGCCGGGGTCCCCAAGGCCGGCATCGTCGGGCTGGTCTCGCCGGCCCGCGGGCGACTCCGAGCGCCGGATCGCGCTTCGTGATATCGTGGGCTCCGAATGACGAGCGAGCCCCGCACGCCTCACCACCCCGATCCCTCCGCATCCGCCGAGCCGTTGATGTCCGGCGGCCTGTCTCCTTCCGGGTCTGTCGCCGGGTCGGTCAAGCTCGGTCGCCCACGACGCCGCTTTCCCCTGCACGTCCTGATCTTGATCGCCCTGGTTGTCGGTGTCGCGATCGGCCTGGGGGTCCACTTCTTCTGGACGCCCAACGTCTGGGAGTCGCTGGGCGTGCAAGATTCTGCGGCGTTCCTGGAGGGCAAGTCCTCGGAGACCAATGCCGAGGCGGGCTTCGTCGCCCATGCCGCGCGCGTTGTCGTGCGCCTTGCCGACGCGATCGGGAAGTTGTTTCTCAACGCCTTGCGGATGATCGCGGTGCCGATCGTGGTCACCTCGCTGGTCGTAGCGATCGCCAGCCTCGGTTCCCCCGGGACCCTGGGCCGCCTGGGCGGACGCACCATCGCCGTGTTCCTGTTCACCGGGGTCGTCTCGACGATCATCGGGCTTGTCGTTGCCGGCGTGGTCCAGCCCGGTTCCTTCGTCGACGAGCAGGTCCGCGAGCAGCTCGTCAACGCGCGAGCCGCGGAAGTCGCCTCCCGTGTCAAGCAGGCGCAGGAAGCCCCCGGGGTGTGGCGTCAGTTGATCGACCTCATCCCGATCAACCCGTTCAAGGCGCTTGCCGAAGGCCAGTTCCTGCAGATCATCATCGCTTCGCTGGCGCTTGGGGTGGGGTTGATCTTGATCCCAAAGGCGAGCGCCGAGCCCGTCGTTCGCTTCTTCGCCGGGCTGACCGAGGCCGTCACCGCGATTGTCCGACTGCTCATGTGGGCGGCTCCCCTGGCGGTCCTTTGCCTCATGGCGAGCGCCGTTGCGACCCTTGGCCTTGGCGTGCTGGGCGGGCTCGTCGCTTACTGCCTCGCGGTTGTGGGGGGGCTTGGCATCATTCTCTTCGTGCTCTATCCCTGCCTGACGCTCCTCCTGACCCCCCGCGGCAACAAGGTCGGGTGGGGTCGGTTTTTTCGCGCCCTCGCCCCCGCACAGTTTCTCGCGTTTTCGAGTTCGTCCTCCGCTGCGACGCTGCCCGTCACGATCGCCTGCACCAAGAGACTGGGCGTTTCCGATCGCGTGACGAGCTTCGTGTGCTCGCTCGGAACGACGATCAACATGGACGGAACGGCGCTCTACCAGGCGATCGCCGCCGGCTTTCTCGCGCAGATCTACGGCGTCGATCTTTCGATGGCCGACCGAATCACCATTTCCATCATGGCCACCTTGGTCGCCATCGGCTCTCCGGGCGTGCCGGGGGGCAGCATCACGCTGATGGCCCTCGTGCTCCAAAGCGTTTCGATTCCCGTCGAGGGCATTGCGCTGGTGCTCGCGGTCGATCGCCTGCTGGATATGTCTCGCACCGTGGTGAATGTGAGCGGCGACGCAGCCGCCGCAGCGGTCGTCGCCGGGTGGGAGCGTGAACTCCTCACCGAGGAGCAGGCCCGGGCCCGCAGCGAGGCGGAAGGTCGCGAGATCGACTCGCACCTCCACCCGCATCCCCAACCCCACCGGAGCGCCTGACGGCGGTGCGGCGGGCGGTCGGGCGGGTCTGAGCGCCCGCTCTCGCGAGTGCGCCTCGCTGGCGCAAGGCGGTGGCCCGCGTTCGCCGTACACGCGGACGCACCGGAGAAAATTCGGAAAGCGCCCGCCCCAGGGACGCTCTATGCTCCTTGCGACGCGGGGTTTCTGGCGGAGCGGCATCGACGCCGCTCGCACCCGGATCCGCGCCATGGTGCGTTGGCCGAGCGGTTGAAGGCGCTCGACTTGAAATCGAGTAGACCGAAAGGTCTCGGGGGTTCGAATCCCTCACGCACCGCTTGAAATCTCGGGAGCTTCGCCCCGCTTGGGCGGGCTCTGCGCGGCCAGAACGAGCTTCGCGCTGCCAGAACGAGCTACGCGCGGCCAGAACGAGCTTCGCGCTGCCAGAACGAGCTCCGCGCGGCCATCGCGAGGCTTGCGCCGCTCACGTCGCAATCGTTGTGCCGATGCCCGCGAGACAGGCGATCGACGCCAGCGACTCGCGAGCGCGGGGGGACAGATCCAGGAACTGCAAGCCCGCTTCTCGCGTGAACAATCCGGATCGCTTGACCCACTTCACCCGCACACTGACGCTGAACCGGCCATCGGGGCCGTCGATCTCGCACGACGCCCGCTCCTCGGGCGTCAGGTTCCCTCGCAACGACACTCGCATCCCGCTCGCCGACAGGTTCAGGACGCGGCCCAGTGAGCAGCGCACCTGGTCAACGATCACGCGACCATGCTGCCGCCTCGGATCAGCGGTCGAGCACTTCGGGGATGGAAGCCCACACAGGGGAATCACACTTCTATAGATGCAAACGCCCGAAGTGGATGCCAGCGAAGGTCCGCTGATCCATCGGGAGCAAGCCTCGACGCGCCGTGCCATCCCACGATCCGCCCTGCCTTGACGCCCGAGAAACACGTGCGGCGACCGCCGAGCGACTGCGCGTTGACCTTCTCGGGGGGCGGGGTGTTCCGCAAGCCGTCAGACTGGATTGTCGTTACGCGAGCGTTCTGCCACCGGCGGGCCGAGAACTTCGTTGAGAATGAACGCTCTGCGAAGCTCTTCCGCGGAAAGCCCGGTCGGGAAGAGTGCCCGGGCCCGCTCGCTCCGCGCCTTGCTGGGGCTGGATGCCGTCGCCCGTGCCTGGGCCGCCGCCGCGAGTTCGTTGCGGGCCGCGATGCTCGCCGCGACGCTGCCCGGGCCGTTCTCGATGGGCTGGATGGAGTCAAGCCGCGACCCTTCCGGGCGCTTGCGTTGCTGCTGCTTCGCGTTGTTCGTCTTGCCCTGCTGAGGCTTGGTCTGCTTGGGTTGAGGCCGCGCTGGCGACGGACGGGGCGACGCATCTACCTCGCCAAAGTCACGAGGCGGCACCGATGTCGGTGGCTGCGTGCGTCCGGCGACCCGGGCCGGTGAAGGCGGAGGCGAGAGGGGCGGGGATCTGCGAGACTGGGTGCCCGCTGGGCTTCCGCCCCGGGGCTGCTGGCTTTGCGGGAGCGCGCTCGTGGGCACTTCCAGCACCAGCCCCGAGCCAAGATCAATCCGCGTCATCCCGGGCTGCGATCCGGGCGTTCCCGGGACCCCCGCGGACCCTGTGTTTCCGGGCCCCCGTACACCAGCTCCAGCCAGCGAGCCGCCTCGGCGTGCCTCTTCCTCCTGCATCGCTCGCCGGCGCCGGGCGAACTCCGACTCTCGCGCCGGAACTCGGCTTTGCAGTTCTTCGCGAACCGGGCCGGACGATGTCGGGATCACATCTCGACCCGTTCGAAGACGCTCCAGCTCGATCTTGCGAAGGTTCTCCTGGTGCTGCTTCTGGAGCTTGTACTCCTTGAGCTTCCGAGCGATGACACCGATCACCGAGCTGCCCACGATGAGCAGCACGATGATGAGGTGAATCCACTGCTGGAAGTTCTGGCCCATGCTGCAAGTACGCTAGGGCGTGGGGCGGGGGTCGGCCTTGGCCGGGAGGAACAGGTCAAGGAGAACGGCGCCAAGCAGGAGCAGGCTCGAGCCTGAGTACATGCCGCCCCCGACAATGATGCCGTAGACGAAGACCGCCGACTGGCGGGCCAGCCACCAGGAGCCAAGGTCAAGCAGGAGCCCGAAGCCAGAAGCGAAGATCAGCAGCCCCATGAAGCGCCGCGACCAGCCGGATGCCAGCGCCAGCGCCGCGACGACCACCGACAGCGAGCCGAGTGCCAGCGCGTGCGTGTGCGTCGAGACTGTCAGAATCTCGATGGAAGGGGGCGTGAGCTTCTTGGCAAACGCGATCTTCTTGATGTCGTCAAAGTAATCGAGCGGATACTTGTTGGCGATCGGGTTGGTGTCCGCGACCTTTCGGCTGTGACACGAGAGGCAGTTGGCCGCGATCAACTCCGCCGGCGCGTTCTCGCCAAGGTCAAGGTTGTCGTAGTCCTGAGCGATGCGATCGCTCGCGAGCCACTTCAAGAGTGCCTGCCGCGCTGCCTCGGGCATCTCGGGCGGGTGGTTGTTCTCCAGGGCTCGGCGGAGTGGCGACTCGGCGTCCACCCCGTGATACGCCCCCTGAACGTCCGTCAACGTGAGTTCCGGCTCGCCGTCTTTCTTCCCGTGATGCTGGAAGATGTACGTCACCGAAGCGGCGAACCCACCCATCAAAACCAGCACCATGCACGCAATGCCAAGGCGAACGCCGAGCCCGAGACGCCGGAGTCGAAATGAATCGGACATCAACCGTTATTCCTGGTGAATGGTGAGTGGTCAATCTGAGTGGATCTGCCCGATGCCCGATGCCCGATGCCAGCTTCGCTTACACGCCTCGCAGAGCTTCCGGATCGATCTTGCGAGTCTGCCCGGAGTTTACCGCCTCGTGAGCCGCGATCGCCACGGTCGTTGCCCGCAGTCCCTCGTCCGCCGAGGCAACCGGCGGCTTGCCCTCGCTCACGCTCTTGAAGAAGTCGTAGAGGCAGTAGTGCAGCGACGACTCGGGCAGACCCACGCCGTCCTTCAACTTGCCCTGGGACGCCAGCTTCGTCGCGTCGGCGATCAGCGTGATGCCCTCGTCCTTATGGAACTGCTGGCGGTTGGCGTAGACCTCCCACCCCTGGGTCGGTGCGTCGGCTTCCTTGAACATCCACCCGTGCGTCCAGCCCAGCTTGATCGCCGAGTTGGATCCGCGAATCAGTTCATACCGACCCTCATACGAGTTGGCCAGCGACGCCTCGTAGCTCAGCGTCGCGCCGTCATCCCAGTTCAGCACCGCCCAGATCGTGTCGTGGACCTTGCGGCCATCGTTATGAAAGCGGATCGACCCCGCACCCTGCACCGAGACCGGGTACTTCTCGCGGAACCAGTGGAAGACGTCGTACTGCAGCACGCCCATCTCGCCCGCCAGCCCGAGCGACACCGCCGGATCCAGACGCCAGTTGTTGACCGTGTCGGAAAGCGAGCCCGACACCCACGCGGACTTGAGCACCGTTTGCGCCCGCATGCTCACGAGGTCGCGGACCGCGTCGGTCTTGAAGAACTTGTGCGCCAGCTTGTACACCGGGTTCGAGCGACCCTCGAGCCCCGACGCGAAAATGCCCTTGGCTTCGCGAGCTGCCCGCGTCATCTCCTGGCAATCCGCGAGCGTGTGCGCCATCGGCATCTCGCAGTAGACGTGCTTGCCCGCCGCCAGCGCCGCCACTGCGATGTCCTTGTGCAGGTGCGTCGGCGTCGCGATGATGATCGCCTGAAGGTCCTTGGCCTTGTCCAGCATCGCCCTGTAGTCTTCGAATGGTTCGGCGTTCTGCGTGTTCCGCAGCCCGCCATCCAGGCGCTGCTTGCTCACGTCGCAGATCGCCGCGACACGCACCGTCCCCTCGCCCTGGAACTTCTGCAGTTCGCCCAGCAGTCTTCGCCCCTGGCGACCGATGCCCACAACGCCCACCGAGATCGGCGCCGACGGACGAAGTGCCGCCGGAAGCACCGACGGGAAGAGGCTCACGACGGCGGCAGCGCCGGCGACTTGGGCGAGAAACGTGCGACGATCCGACTCTTGCATGACGCTCCCCATTCTCAACTTCCGGCGGTGATGACCGGCGTGCAACTGTTGCTTTAAACCTAGGCGTCTTCGACGCGGAGCGCCCGCCGGATGTTCGCACTCTCCGGTTGAAATTCGATGAAACACCGCCTCGGCGCCCTGCAGCGCGCCCGACATCGCGTCAATCAAGACCCCGCCTGCCAAACTCCGTCACGCACGCGCAACGCCGTACTCCTACACCCAACTGATCTCGGACCTGAGCGGGCCTTCGACCTGCCAGCGACGCTCACCATTGAGGATCAGGCTGGTGGTTTGGGCCTGCATTCCCACGGGCCTTTCGGCACAGACCAGCATCGCCGTCGACCACGCGTCGGTCGCCGCTGCCGACGGAGCAATCGCACACGCCAGGAGAGCGCCGCGCGCCGGTTCGCCCCGGCGCGGGTCGATCACATGCCCAAGCACGCCGGTCGGAGATTCGACAACGCGCCCGTGCGGCGCTGAGACCGAGAGCGACGAGTCTTGCAGCGAGACGACGGCCCGCGGGCAATCGGGCCCTTCAACCTGAGGCGGGAGCGCCAGCGCAACCCGCCAAGGTCCGTTGGGTGAAACTCCGATCGCCAAGACCGAACTCGTGCCGCCATGCACCAGCGCGCGGGAGATGCCCCGGGCCCGCAAGATCGTCCCGGCCTCGTCCAGAGCCCACCCCTTGGCAACCGAGCCCAGGTCGAGCGAAACCCCGCGCTTCAAAAATGCAACCGTTCCGTTCTCAGGATCGAGCGCCACAAGCCCAAACCCGACGCGCTCTCGGACGTGTTCGAGTGGCTCCGTTTGGGTATGCACCGCACGGGGTCCCAAGCGAAATCCCCAGTACTCCAGCAATGGCGCGACCGTTGGGTCGAATGCGCCCTCGCTGGCCTCGTGGATCTCCTGGCAAAGCTGGAGCAACGCCATTGAGTCGCGATCAATCGGGACGGGCTGTTCCGCCGCGCGAGCGTTGACGAGGTTGAGCAGGCTTGTTGGCGAGAACCAACTGAGCTTGGTGTGGAGGCTGAGGATCTCGCCAATCGCTTCTTCCGCGACTCCCCGAAGCTCACTCGGCGTGAACTGAGCCTCCGGGCCCTGCTCCATCGGCAACACGAACTCAAAGCGGGTGCCCATCGCGGCACACGCCAGGCGAACCGCGGGCGGGGCGGACTCGGGCACGATGTTCGCCCCGGGCTCGGAGTCGCTTGCATGCATCGGGGTTGGGTCGTCGCTCGTCACCCGTCGGGCTGATTGTTGACCTCGCTGGCGGCAGGCGTCGAGACACCCCGCGCCCGCGGCACCGCGCCGGCGCGGCGCACGCGGGCGTATGGTCTGACCGGTGAAGTACGTCATCATCATCCCCGATGGGGCGGCCGATCTGCCTCTGGACGAGCTTGGTGGCCGCACGCCATTCCAAGCGGCGTCGATGCCCAACCTGCAAGCCCTGGCGCGCGCCGGGCGCGTTGGCACCGCGGTGACGACCCCCCCAGGCTGGGAGGCTGGCTCCGATGTATGCTCGATGTCGCTGCTGGGCTACGACCCGCGTCGCTACCACACGGGGCGAGCCCCGCTCGAAGCCGCGGCTTTGAACATCCAGTCCGCCGAGAACGACTGGATCTTTCGCCTGAACCTCGTGACGACCGGGGGCGGGAGCGATGGCGAAGCTTCGCACGGGCCGCTGATGCTCGATCATTCCGCGGGCGCAGTTACTAGCGCGGAGGCGCGCCTGCTCGTCGCCGATCTGATGTCGCACTGGTCGCGCGTCTGCCCCGATGCGTCGCGGGGTGTCGAACTGCATCCCGGGGTGAGCTACCGGAACATCATGATGCACCGGGGCGTCTCTGCGGGTTACGAGAAGCTCGTCACCACCCCGCCACACGCTGTGCCGGGTGAACCCTGGAAGTCGTACCTGCCCAGCGGGCCCGATGCGGCGGCCGTCGGACGCCTGCGAACCTTGATCGAAACCTCCGCCGCGTTCTTGCCCGGCCATGAGGTCAATCGGGCTCGCATCGCCTCCGGCCTTCGCCCCGCCTCCATGGCATGGATTTGGGGACAAGGCACCCGCCCGCAGGTGCCCTCATTCCAGGAGCGGTTCGGGCTCCGCGGCGCGATGATCACCTCCGTCGACCTTCTCGCCGGCATCGCCTCCTTCCTGGGTTGGGACCGACTCGATGTTCCTGGGCTCACAAGCTACCACGACACGGACTATGCCGCCCAGGGGCGAGCGACCTGCACTGCGATCGCGCGATACGACGTTGTCTGCTCGCATGTGGAGTCGCCCGACGAGGCCTCGCACCAGGGAGACTGGCAGACGAAGGTTGCGGCGCTGGAAGCGATCGATCGGGAGATCATCGCCCCGGTGTGGCGCGAGCTGGAACAACTGGACGACACTTCCCAACAAGGCGAGCGTCGCGCCGGGAAGCCCGGTTGGCGGTTGCTGGTCATGCCCGACCACTTCACGCTCGTCTCGACGCGAAAGCACGACGCCACGCCCGTTCCCTTCCTGATCGCCGGCACACGGATGCGGGCCCTGGTCCCGCGGGGCTTTGATGAAGATTCAGCTGCCGAGAGCGACCTTCGCGTCGAGGAAGGTCACGAGCTGATGGAGTACTTCCTGCGTGGAAACCAGGCGGGCGTTCGCTAAGCGGGCGTGAGCGGGCTGGAGCTGGTGCATGGCGGACACACCTGGGCACGACAAGGCCGAACAACACCAACGCAGCGGAGGTCCGCACCCCGCGCCGGGCGACGGACGCGCGCCCGAGACGGAACGCCCAGAACTTGAGCGACGCGAACTTGAGCGACAAGCACTGGAACGCCAGGCACAGGAGCGCCAAGCACAGGAACGCGAGCAACTGGCGGCGTACGAGCTCGACGAAGATGAGGCCTCGCCCCCGCGTGGCACCGACGCGCGGCATCGCGAGCCCCCCGCCCCGGCAAACAAGCCATCACTCCTGGAGGGGTTCGACCCCGACGCCGACTTTGAGCGTGATCCCGAACTCGCCCGCGCCGCCAAGGTGGGCGGAGCGCCGCCCGAGCGTCGTGGGGGCGATCGGCGTTTTCGCGATGCCAGCGAGCGACCCCGTCGAGAGGCTGCACCCGCCGATCGCGACGAGCGTTCGGAGAGCGGGGGCGAGGGCATCATCGCCCGGCCCGGCGTGCCCAACGCACAGATTTCCGCGGCGATCGGCCTGGGCGTCATGCTCTCGGCGATGATCGTCGCCGGCGTCAACGCCAGGGCGAGCATCGCCGCCCATGTGATCGTCGCGGGATATCAAGTCCTGCTCCACGCCGCGACGGGCGTCGTGGCAATCTATCTCGTCGCGAAGTTTCATCGATTGAAGCTCGGCGCTGTCGAGCTCGCTGCGGCCCGGATGCTGCTCGCCGTCGCGCTCTTCCAGCTGTGCTTCCAGCTCAACTTCCGCTTGTTCTCGGGGAAGTTCGAGGAAGTGCTCGCCGCAGCGGGGGCCTACTTCCTCGCGACATTGCTGCTCTTTCGTCAAGGGTCTGAGCGGACGTTGCACGTCGGAGCCACCCACTTTGTGCTCTGGCTGCTGGTGTGGCTGGGCTCGATGCTCCAGGTGTGGGTTGCCACGAGCGAGCCACCAGAAGCGTCGTCCTCGTCCGTGTCCACTCCCGCGCTCCAGCCGGAAGCTCAGCTTCCCAGCACGAACCCGTGACGTTGCTGGTTCAGGAACTGCGTGCCAGGAACCTCACCCCAACCTCATTTAGCCGCCTCGCCCGCGATCGAGCGGGTACGTCGCCTGGCGCGAGAAGCCTTCTGCGACCGGTTCGGCCGCGAGCCTTTGCATGTTGTTCACGCGCCGGGGCGAGTGAACCTGATTGGTGAGCACACCGACTACAACGCGGGCTTTGTCTTGCCGGTCGCGATTGATCTGGCCTGTGCCGCGGCGATCGGTCCTGCGGCGCTTGATGTGTCGCGCGTCTGGTCGCGCGAGGCCGCGGCTGCGGATGGCGCGCCTGGAGAGGGGCTGGCGAGCTTCGATCTCTGCCGGCCTCTGTTGCCCCAAAGCGCGGATGCTCCCGGCACATCCGAGCAGGAAGCCAACGCGGCCCGCGTTCCTCGAGGCGTCTGGTGGGCTTATGTCGCGGGCGTGCTGGCGCAGCTTGGCGCGACCTTATCGCGTTGCACCAACGTCGATCTGGCGCTCGTGAGCGAGGTGCCGCTCGGGGGAGGCTTGTCCAGTTCCGCCGCTCTGGAGGTCGCGACTGCTCGGGCAGCGGAAGCGCTCTGGGGCCTCTCGCTCAGCGACCGCGAGCGAGCCCAACTCTGCCAGCGCTGCGACCACGAGTTCGTTGGCGTCCCGTGCGGGATTATGGATCAATACGCCAGCAGTGCGGGCCGTTCGGGACACGCGATGCTGATCGACTGCCGCTCAAACGAGCTGACGCACGTCCCGATGCCCCCGCGTGAACTGGCACGCGTGCTCATCTTCAACACCGGGGTTCGACACTCCAACGCCAGTGGCGAGTATGCCCGCCGCAGAGCGACGTGCGAAGGAGCGGCGGCCCTGCTGGGTGTCACCAGCCTGCGAGACGCGACGTTGCCCATGCTTGATCGTGCCGGGCGGGGGCTGTCGCGCGACGTCTTCACCCTCGAGCACGAGCGGCGGGCCCGCCATGTCATTTCCGAGAACGAGCGGGTGCTCGAAGCTGTGCGCTTGCTTCGCGAAATCGCATCGAGCGAGCACCAATCAAGCGACCAACACGCCAATCGCACGCTCGCAACAAGGCTTGGTGCGCTGATGAACGCGTCGCACGACTCACTCCGCGATCTCTATGAAGTTTCCTCTCCTGAGCTGGACGCGATCGTCGAAGCCGCGCGAGCTTCACCCGGAGTCTTCGGCGCTCGCATGACGGGCGGGGGCTTCGGCGGGTGCGCCATCGTGCTGGTCGATCCCGCGCACCACGACCAAGTCGTCAGCGCTGTTCAGCTCGCGTACACGACTCAGTCCACCCACCATGCGGCCGGCGCACACGGGCCGACTGCGCACGAGCCAACCACGCCCGCGCTCGTCGGGTTTGTCTAGAGCCTCACGCTGCTGAACGGGGGCGACGAAGGCTGGAGATGGATCGAGTCAAGGACCCGTCGGCGGGCGGGGTCGGGCTACTTGGTGCGGGCCGCGGCGTAGAGCTCGCCGACCTTGTTCCAGTTCACCACGTTCCACCAAGCGGCGATGTAGTCCGCCCGCTTGTTCTGATACTTCAAGTAGTAGGCGTGTTCCCAGACATCGAGCCCGAGGATGGGGGTTCCGCCGCAGCCAGCGATTGCCTCGCCCATCAGCGGGTTGTCCTGATTGGCGGTGGAGCAGATTTCCAGCTTGCCTGCCTTGACGCAGAGCCAGGCCCATCCAGACCCGAAGCGTCCAGTCCCGGCCGCGGCGAACTTCTCCTTGAACGAGTCGAAAGTTCCGAAGGTGTCCTTGATGGCGAGCCCGATCTCGCCGCCCGGCGCGCCGCCCCCGCCCTTGGAACTGGGCGCCATGATCTGCCAAAAGAGCGAATGGTTCACGTGCCCACCGGCATTGTTCCGCACGGGGCCCTTCTTGTCGGCTGGCATCTCGCCGAGGAGGGAGATCACCTGAGCCGGGTCCAAATCCGCGTACCGAGTGCCTTCCAGGGCCTTGTTGGCGTTATCGACATACGCCTTGTGGTGCTTCCCGTGATGGATCTGCATGGTCTGTGCATCGATCACGGGTTCAAGAGCGTCAAAGTCGTACGGCAGCGTGGGGAGCGTGAACGCCATGAGGCCTTCTCCTGTGTCAACGGGCCGACCGTCTGAAACGTCCGGCTCGATGGATCGTGACGGATATGAGACACCGGCTATCCACAGAAACGAGACAGTTACGCACGTCGGCTTGGCATCCCGACCAGTTTCAAGTATCTTCTTCTTCCCAGGTCGGAGTGTTTGGCAACGCAGCGAGCACGCTAGCCAACCGCTTCTCGGGCGTCAACCCCGGTCAGACCCCTGTCGGACTTGGGACCTGCAGGGACACGATCGGGATTCGGGTCGAGTCAGTCGGCGCATGGCACACAGAACGGACGTGTAGAGGTAGGGTAAAGGCAGGGATTCGCGGGTGAAACTGAATCCAACCCCGGTTTTGCGTGGTACTGTTTCCTAAGATCTAGACTCTGCGGAGTTTGGTCCCGGTACCTGCGAGCCGAGCGAGCGTGACCGCCACGAGAGGGGCGTCACGTGGGGTATGTCGGACGCGTCGCAGGGCATGGGGTTGCACGGGGGAAGAACGTGCAGTCGAAGCCAAGGGTTTCAGCGGGCAGTTATCGCCCGTGGTGTGGATGACTGGACTGGATCAGGGGTACCAGTGGTTCCCCTGGGTTGATCGAACGAAAGACCCGAATACGCCGTAAACCGGGGTAGGAAATCCGATGAATCGGGTAGCCTGTTCGGGTTCACGCTGATTCGGTTTGGGGAAGCGTTGTGGTAGGCACTGCTGAATCAAAGGTACGAACGATGGGCATCGCCAAGGGCAAGACTTCATTGAGTCCGCTGGACCAGATGCGTCGTCGCCATCAGGTCGGGATGTCTCCCTCGGCGTCGGGCGTCGGGGCGGGGAAGGCCGCGCCCAAGAAGCGTCTCTCCAAGGAGCAGGAGCGTCTGCTGGCGCAGATCCTCTCCAGCGAGCAGGACTTCATCGACAGCCCGGCGTTCTACGAGCCGGAGGCCGAGCACAAGATTTACAAGGAGGTCCCCTCGGTCGCGCAGCCCGACACGAGCTGGTATCACCCGGTGATGGACGATTTGTCGTCTACCTCGCGGAACCGGACTGTGAAGAGCGCTCAGCAGGTGATTCTCACTGCCGCGGAAGAGAAGATCCTGTTCCACCAGTTCAACTACGCGCGCCACTGCGTGTGGAAGATCCAGCAGGAGGTGTGGTCGTCCCCCTCTCGCCAGCCCACGCCCGAGCAGGCGGAGCAGCTTCTGAACTGGCACCGGATCGCCGAGCGGGTTCGCGAGCAGATTGCGGAGACGAACCTGGCGCTCGTGCTGGCGATGGCCAAGCGGACGCGCATGAGCGAGGTCGACTTTGCGGACCTCGTGAGCGAGGGCAACATGGCGCTGCTGCGGGCGGTCGATAAGTTCGACGCCGGTCGCGGGTACAAGTTCAGCACGTACGCCTGCCGCGCGATCCTGAAGGCGTTCTCGCGCCAGGGGATGAAGCTGAGCAAGTATCGCCAGCGATTCCCGACGGACTTTGACCCCAAGCTCGAGCGGAGCAACTTCCTCGAGACCAAGCGTTCGACGTTCGAGAAGGATGCGGCGGAGGAAGTCAAGCGGATCGTGCTGGACAACCGCGCGGCGCTCACCGATGTCGAGCGCACCGTCATCGAGCACCGCTTCGGGCTCGAGTCGGGCGAGAACGAGAAGCCCATGACGCTCGAGCAGGTCGGGCAGATCATCGGCGTCACGAAGGAGCGCGTGCGACAGATTCAGAACAAGGCGATGGAGAAGATTCGCCTTGAACTGGAAGCCAAGTTCTTGGGCAACCGTTCAGCGGCCGAGGCCCTTGAGGCGGCGGCGGCGGCGCTGGAGGCCGAGGCGGCCGCGAGCCAAGCCAACAGTTCGATGAACTGAGCCGGATCCGCTCTCGCCTGCGTTCCACTCCGCCCGCAACAAAATGACTCACTGTCGCGCCCACCTCTGCCGAGGTGGGCGTTTTCTTTGTCCGCCGATTGCCCAACAAGGTGGAGAACGACCTGGGCGGGCGGACTACCTGGACGGGCGGACTACCTGGGCGGGCGGACTACCTGGGCGGGCGAACGTAGCTCTTGCCCGCCCACTCCGTTGGCGTGCCGCGGCGAAGGTCGCGAGCGCCCTCGATCAGCACTCCTCCGACGATCCACGCGCCAACGGGGTATGACACCGACCATCGGAGAGGCGCGTGCGATGTGGCGTGCATGCGGGCAGTGGCGAGCAGGAACGCCGCGGAGGCGAGGGCGTTGGTGAGCAGCGTCGCCAGCAGCAGGGGGTCGGCCTGCGGGCG
The DNA here is from genome assembly GCA_033763815.1 of Planctomycetota bacterium. GTDB lineage: Bacteria > Planctomycetota > Phycisphaerae > Phycisphaerales > UBA1924 > JANRJU01. The sequence goes on along the minus strand of JANRJU010000033.1, from coordinate 83,405 downwards.
GGCGGCGCTGGACTCGATTGCGGCAGACGCCTCGGTCTGGACCAGCACCTGCGTGACCAGGACGAGCGATGTCAAGACGAGCGTGGTCAGGAAGGAAGCGATGGAGATGAGTGCGCCGAAGAGGCGCAGGCGCCAGCCATAGGCGAAGAGCCGGGACGTGCGCCGGTTCAGGGATTCGACGTAGATCCGTTTCCATCCTTTCTTGAAGGCGGCGAAGCTGTCGTACATGCGGCAGTGGATCATCGTGTCGGCGAGGAGCACGCCCTGGGCCATCGCCGGCTCGGTCTTGGCGCGCTGGGCCATGAGGCGGGCAAAGGCCATGTCTTCGAGGAGTTCGTCGCGAACCGCCTCGTGCCCGCCCAGGGCGCGGTACGTCTCGGCACGGAAGAGCATGAACTGACCGTTGGCGAAAGCGCGGCGGCCCGAACGCAGATTGGAACGCACGAGCGGGAACTGACGGAGCAGTTCACTCCCGGCGGCGACCTGCGCGACCTTCTCAAACCAGCGGTCGTGCGTGAGGGTGCTCAGCAGGCTCAGCATGCCCAGCTCGCGCCGGTCCAGCAAGGCGAGCGTGGCGCGGACGCACTCGGGGTCGAAGGTCGTGTCGGCGTCGGCGAACAAGAGGAAGTCGGCGGAGCGGGCAGCTTCGGTCGTGGTTGCCGCGCTCCAGATCGCGTGCACCTTTCCCGCCCAGTCGGGCGGGCAGTGCGCGATCTCGTGGAGCACGAGTCGCGGGTCGCCCTTGGCGGCGTCTCGGGCAACCTGGGCGGTGTTGTCGGTGCAGCGGTCGAGTGCGAGGACCAACGTGATGTGGGCATGCGACTGGGCCAGCACGCTCCGCACGAGGCTCGCGATCGCATGGGCCTCGTTGTGGGCTGGGACGATGACGCAGACGTGCCCGACGGGTTCACGCTCCCGAGCCAGCGCGATGCCGGCGCGGGCGGTCGGGAGGACGCGCCGCGTGCGTTCGATCTGATACAACGCGGCGAGCCAGTAAATTCCATGGGCAATGCCGAGCAGGAGCAACGCCGCGAGGAGCGCGACGGCTGGGGCGCTCAGAGCGGCTTCGCCCAAGCTTGGGGCGTGCCCAAAGGCGATGGCGTCAGCGCCAGGTGAGTGGGAGAGCATCGATCGATCGAACGGGGGCCAGTCGGGCACGCGAGGAGGTTACGCCCGGTGGGGGCATGTTCTGCGGGCGAGGCCGGTGATCGCGGTTGGCAAGTTGAATGGGGCTCACGCCGAGCGGTGAAGCTGGTGTGGGCGCTGGCTGCCCGGTTACGATCGTGCATGAACGAAGGCGGGAAGTCATCGAGCCGGAGCGGGGGTTCGGGCGGTGGCTCGGGCGGGAGTTCGCGGGGGAACTCGCGCGGCGGCGATGCGTCGCCATCGCGGGCGCGGCGTACGGCCCGCGCCGTCAAGCCAACGCGGCGGGCCGGAGAGCCTCTTGAACTGCGGATGTTCGATCGGCGGGCCCTGCGCGAGCTCGATCGGCGGGCGGAGGCTGAGTACGGAATCGCGCCGGTGATCCTGATGGAGAACGCGGCGATCCACGTCGCGGATGTTTCGTTGCAGATGATCGGAGATCGGCGGCCGGCACGCGCGATCGTGGTGTGCGGCCCTGGGCACAACGGCGCGGATGGGCTTGCGGCGGCGCGGCATCTGCACAACGCCCACGTCGAGTGCACGATCGTCCTTGCGGCGCCAGAGGCCAGGTATGTGGGAGAGGCCAAGCGGCACCTGGAGATTGCGCGGCGGATGAAGTTGGAGATCTTGGCGGGCGGGGATTCACCGGCCGAGGCGCTCTAAGCCGCGGCGAGCGACGAGCGTCCCGCCGACCTCCTGGTGGATGCGTTGTTGGGCATCGGGCTTGCTCGGCGGCTGGAGGACCCGCTGCTGGCGCTGGTGCAGGACATGAACACGCTGGGCGGGGCGGGGTTGCCGGTGCTGGCGGTGGACGTGCCATCGGGCCTGGACGTGGACACGGGCGAGGTGCTCGGGGACGCGGTGCGGGCGGAGGTGACGGTGACGTTCGCGGGGCTGCGGGCGGGGCTGTGCCGGATGGAGGCGCTGCCCTATGTCGGCGAGACGGTGGTTGTGGACATTGGCGTTCCGCGTGAGCTGGCCCGGGAGCTTGGCAAGCCTGTCGCGGCCGGGCTGTTCGCCGAACGGGCGGAGCCGGCGTCGAACGAGGTTGGGACGCGCGGGAAGCCGGTGAAGCGGCGTTCGCCCAGGTGAGGCGCTTCGGACCCGGGCGCTCGTCACCCATTCGGGTTGGCTGGCGGACGGGGCGGTGGTTGCGTTACAGTGCCGCGTATGCCGAATCTTCCGAGCGTTCGTCGTTCGTCTGTTCGCGTGCTGGCGTGCGCGCTTGTCGCGGGGTTTGCGGGCCTCTGGGGCGTTGGGAGCAGCGGGGTCGCGTCCGCCCGATCGGTGGCGGGCTCTCCGGGCGATGCGCCGCTGCGTTCGCCCGCCAACAGCCCCAGGCGGGATGATGTCGCGTGGCACGCGATCACCAACGCGACGGTCCACACGCGGCCCGGGGAGACGCTGGAGCGGGCGACGATCGTGGTGCGCGACGGCGTCATCGAGCGCGTGCTGCGAGCGCAGCCTGGGGCGGATGGTGCGTTCGGCACGCCGGATGATGTTCTGCCGGAGGCGCCCGCCGGCGCGAGCGTGATGGATTGCACCGGGCTGCATGTGTATGCGGCGCTGATCGACGCGTTCGTCGAGGTAGATGCTCCTGCACCCGATCGTGCGCAGCCCGCAAGCCATTGGAACGACAAGGTTGTGCCGGATCGGTCGGCGTTGGCCAGTGGCGGGGTGAGCGAGGCGCAGGCCGAAGGACTTCGGAAGCTGGGCTTTGGGGCTGCGTTGATCGCCCCCAAGGGCGGCGTGGTGCGCGGGTCGGGCGCGGTCGTCTCGCTGGGAAAGAAGCCAGCGACGCGAGCGGAGCCACGGGCGCGGGTGTATACGTCGCGGGCGTATCAGTTCCTGAGCTTGCAGCCCGAGCCGGGCGACCCGAGCAATCGGGGGGATGCGGAATCGTGGAGCGCGTACCCCGCGGCGCAGATGGGCGCTATTGCGGTCATCCGCCAGGTGTTCCTCGACGCGGCGTGGCTTGAGCGGCGGGCGGAGCGGGCGGCTGGATCGCGCGAGTTGCAAGGCGGGCAGGCGGATGGGGCGCCGAACGCGGAGACGCGCGACGGCGCGACGAGGCGCATGAATCCGCTGGCGGCTCCCGAGACCGCGCTTTCGGCGCTGATCCCCCAAAGCTCGCTCGGAACGCCCGCAAGCGGCGTTTGCTTTCTGACGGAGAACGAGCTTGAGGTGATCCGGGCCGCGAAGCTGGTGCGCGAGATCCAGGGGCTGTCGCCCGACGCGGCGAAGCCGCCCGCATTGATCATTGGGAGCGGGACGGAGTATCAGCGGCTGGCGGCGATCCGCGAGCGACTGTCATCGCGGGGGACGGGGCAGACGCCCATCGCGCTCGTGCTGCCGTTGGCGTTTCCCAGGGCGCCAGATGTTTCGAGCGTTGGAAAAGCCGAGGGCGTTGAGCTTCGCGATCTGATGGCATGGGAGCAGGCGCCGACGAACCCAAGGCGGGTGGTTGAGGCAGGTCTGGATGCGGCGCTGACGACCAGTCGCCTGCCTCGCGGGCAGAAGTTTGAAGACAACCTTGCGCGGGCGCTCAGCGCTGGGCTCGAGCCCGAGCAAGCGTTGGCGATGTTGACGACGATCCCCGCGCGGCTCCTGGGCGTTGAGGATCGCCTGGGCACGATCGAGGCCGGCAAGATCGCCAATCTGCTGGTTGTCGAGGGCGAGTTGTTCCGCGCGCCGGAGTCGGCAGATGAGCGGCGCCAGAACGGTCGCGCGGGCGACGACGCAGAGGCGCAGGCGATGACGGAGGCAGCGAAGGCCGCCCGCGCTCCGGGAGCGGCGAACCCCGAGGGCGGCAAGCCGGGGACCGGCCAGAGCGAGACCAAGACGCCTGCCAGCACCCCGGAAGGAAACCCAGAAGGCAAGCCAGCGAGCGCTCCGACTGGCCAGCAGACGCAGGCTGGAAAGGCGGGACCCGGCAAGGTCGATCCCGCGGCGCCGACGCAGCCGGAGCGAGCGCCAGATCCGGTTGATGTTGCCAAGGACCCCGCGCCGGGTGAGCAGAAGGACCAAGAGTTGAATGAGAACAGGCCTGATGAGAACAGGCCCGAAACGAAAGCGCCCGATGAAGACAGTCCGCGTGACGTGAAGCCGGGTGAGGAAAAGCCGGACGACGAGAGGTCGGGCGCCGCGAGCAAGGCGGCGTCGCGCGAGAAGCCCCGCGTGCTGGACGTTTGGATCGATGGCGTGCGTCACGCGATCAACCCCCCCAAGCCGACCTCGCTCGAGGGCCAGTGGGTGCTGGCGCTGCCCGGGCGAGCGATGCTGCTCTCGTTTGATCGAGAGAACAAAGCGACGCTGCGGGCCGGCGGGAAGAATGTTCGTCCCACGAAGAGCGGGTTCGAGCAGGGGTTGCTGAGCCTGGTGGTTGAGGGTGGGAAGCTCGGGCTGGACAAGGGATTCCACACGTTTTCAGGCGTTTTGACTGCTCGCGATGGTTCGAAGGGCGCTCAGCTGCCGAGGGCGGGCAACGTGCGCGGGCAGCGGCTGAGCGGCGAGGGGCTGCTGCCTTCGGGCGAGCGGTTCGCATGGTCTGCCGAGCGAGCGGGGAAGCATCCGCTGGAAGGAACGTGGCGGGTTGTCGAGGCCGACGGGAAAGAGCGCGATGCGGCGGCGGCCGACGGCTTGACGATCAAGCTGAGCGCGACCAGCCTGGAACTCCGCTTCACGCAAGGTGGCGCGTCGCCCGCGGCCCCGACCGTCATCACGAGCGACGATGTTGATCTGGTGTGGGCGAGCGATGCCGCTACGGGAAAGCCCAAGCCCGAGGGGACGTTTACCCACGAGTTGGCGAAGCTCGGCGGCAAGGGCGTCTCTCGAGATTCGATCCGCCTGGATGCGGAAACGGGCCTGCTCGTTGGTGTGAGCACGCTTCCCGACGGGAGCAAGCACGAGTACAAGGCCCGGCGCGAGCTTGAAGCGACCGGGACGGGCGAAGCGACGCGGGCCGGGCGGCAGGATGGGCAAGGGGCGGGCCCGAGCGGCGCGAAGGCTGGAGCGCAGAAGTCGGCCTCGGCTTCGGCCAAGAAGGCCCCATTGCCGGCGCTAGCCGTTCCCTTCGGGCCTTACGGCGTGTCGTCGTTTCCCGAGCTCGAGCACGCGATCATCACCAACGCCACGTTGTGGACGTGCGGCCCGGCGGGCGTCATCGAAAACGGGGAGATCGAAACCCGCGACGGGCGCATCGTGTATGTCGGGAGCGTTCGCCCCCGAGCGGCGGTGAACGGCGCGACCGGAAGCGTGAAGATCATCGACGCCGCGGGCAAGCACGTGACGCCGGGCGTGATCGACTGCCACTCGCACACAGGGATTTCGGGCGGGGTGAACGATGCCGGGCAGGCGGTTACGAGCGAGGTCCGGATCCAGGACGTGACCAATCCCGACTCGATTTCGTGGTACCGCCAGCTTGCCGCGGGTGTCACGGCGGTCAACAGCCTGCACGGGAGCGCCAACGCGATTGGCGGCCAGAACGCTGTGAACAAGGTGCGATGGGGCGCGCCGGACCCGGACGATTTCCACTTTGCCGGGGGCGCGACATATTCCGACGCCAATCCGTTTGCGCCCGGTGCGCCCGCGGCCAAGGGGCGATTCGCGCCGGGGATCAAGTTCGCGCTGGGCGAGAACGTCAAACAGTCAAACTCGGGCGAGCGATCGGTGACGCGGTACCCGCAGACACGCATGGGCGTCGAAGCGATCATCCGCGACCGATTCACCGCGGCTCGGGAGTATCGCGCGGAGTGGAAGGCGTATGCCGATAAGGTCGGCGCGATCCTGCGGCTGAGGGTTGCACCCGCGGAGCAGGTAAGGCGGATTGCGGCGCTGGAGGAACCCCGGCGCGATCTTGAGCTGGAAGCGCTCGCAGAGGTGCTGGAGGGCGTGCGCCTCGTGCATTGTCACTCGTATCGCCAGGACGAGGTGCTGATGATGGCCAGACTCGCTCAGGAGTTTGGCTTCAAACTCGGCACGTATCAGCACATCCTTGAGGGATACAAAGTTGCGGACGCGGTACGCGATTCGGCGATCGGGGCGTCCGCGTTCTCGGATTGGTGGGCGTTCAAGGTTGAAGTGCAGGACGCGATTCCCTATGCCGGGACGATCATGCACGACGTTGGTGTGCTGGTGTCTTTCAACTCGGATTCCGATGAGCTGGCGAGGAGACTGAACACCGAGGCGGCCAAGGCGACGAAGTATGGCGGGCTGCCGCCAGCGGAAGCGATCAAGTTCGTCACGCTCAATCCGGCGAAGCAGCTCAAGATCGACGCCTGGGTTGGATCGCTCGAAGAGGGCAAGCAGGCGGACCTGGCGATCTGGTCGGCGCAGCCCATGTCGTCATTCGCGCGATGCGAGGCGACGTATGTCGATGGGCGGTTGCTCTTCTCGCTGGAGAAGGATCGTGAGCATCGAGCGAAGATCGCCCGCGAGCGAGCCCGGCTGATTCAGTTGATCCTGGCCGAACGGGATCCGGCATCGGCTTCGGGCGGCTCGCAGGCCGAGGGAGCGACGGCGCCCACGGAGGGCGAGGGGACGAGACGGCGGCGTCGCCCGGGCGCGGAGCAGCTCAGCGACTGGTTCCATCGCTGGGGGATGGCCGCGACGTCGGGGGCGGACTGGCGCGATGAGGGCGCGAGCGATGACGATGGCCACGAACACGGCCACGCGCACGGACGCAGCGAACACTTCTGCGACCCGCGTTCGCACAACCTCTCGCGCGAAGACCGCCAGCGCTATTTGGAGCTTTACAAGCGAGGCATCAATCCGGACATGCACCGCCCGGGTGAGTGCGGCTGCGAGGGCTCGCACCACGACGAGTAGTTGCGTGCGTGGAAGGCGAGCGCGCTGGGCCTGAGGAGCTTGGCGACCTCGACACTCGAGTGCCCCGTTTCCCATGGGCCAGTTATTGCAGCTCGCGCAGCTCGCGTTCAAACCCGCCCGAAAGGATTGGGAAGCGGCACCAGGTCTTGGGATCCAGGTTCTTGTCGTCGAGGTGGAATGATGGCGCGTATCGCTCGCGCTTCCACTGGTTGCGGCAGAACAGGCGGAAGAACCGCGTGATCCAGAGCTTCAGGTTTTCGTCGTTCAACGCTCGCCAGGGGTCATCGGCTAGAGAGCCGTTCACGCGGGCCCGCAGCGTCGCGAGCACTTCGGCGGGCGATTGCTTCTGTCCGATGGCGGCGTCCTCGATGGCTTCCAGCACGTCGTAGGGCATCAGGTCGTTCTCGTCGGTCTGGTGCCGGTCGCTCGGACGCAGCTCCGCGGTAGGTTGCTGTACGTTGACGGCGCGAAGCTCCAAGAGGGGGCCAACGCCTTGCGGTCCAGTTGATTCCATCCAGCGGAGCCAGTGACGAAGGAAGGCCTTGTCGATGCCGCCAAGCGGCGCGAGCCCGCCACAGGTGTCGCCATCCATGGTTGCGTAGCCCACGGCGGCCTCGGAGCGGTTGCTCGTCGTGAGCAGCAGCGCTCCAGCGAGGTTGGTGACGATCCAGGCGCTCGGGCCCCTTGCCCGGGCCTGGATGTTCTGAAGAGCGAGATCGTCGCGCTCCCAGGAGAGCGGGCGCCCAACCGCTTGCTCTCCGAGCGCGATATATGAGGCGACGAGGCCATCGACATCGAACTCAAGGTGTCGAGAGTGCACGCCCGAGGCCAGGCTGCGGGCCGCGTCGCTCGTGACCTGCGAGCTGTTGCGGGTGGATTGGTAGATCGTGCGCAGCAGGGTGGGCATGAGCGCTTCGAGCGAGGCGGGCTCGGCGTCGAGGCGGAGTCGCTGGGCGAGTTCCTTGGGTCCAAGCTCGGTCCAAGCGCGCTTGGCCATGATCCACGCGAGGGCGCAGCAGGCGGAAGAGTCGGCGCCGCCGCTGAGCGAGACGACAAAGCCACTAGAGCGGCTCTTGCGGAGATAATCGAAGAGGGCGAGGGAGACCGCGCGGGCGAACTCTTCTTCCTTGACGTCCGGCCCATGCTCCCACGCCCCATGCAGCCGGGCGTCGCTCAATCCGGGCGGCGGAGGGTGCAACGGCGCGGCGGGCGTTGCTGCTGCGGACCAGTCGAAGGCGACATCGACGACCGAGTGGTCGGTGGCGAGGGCGGGCTCGAAGCTGGCCAAGCGAGCGCGGGCTTGTCGGGTCGCGTCGATGTCGACAGGCGTCTCGCAGACAGAAAAGAGCTCAAGCCCGAGGCGCGGTCCGGCAGCGAGCAGCGTTCCGCCGCTGGCGATGAGCACACCCCCGTCGTAGATGGCCCGTCCGGCCTCGTTGCCAAGCAAGTTGCTGTAGACATAGGTGACGCCAAAGGCGCGTGAACCCTCGATGACGAAGCCCTTGCGCGTCTGCAGTTTCTGGAACGCGAAGTGGCTGGCGCTTGGGTTGAAGATGATGTCGGCGCCCTTCCGGGCGAGGGCGGCGCCGGGGCGGGTGGCGACCCAGGCATCTTCGCAGATCTCAAAGCCGAGGTGGATCCGGTCCCCCGCGCGGCCGATGCGGAAGGAGATGTCGCCGATGGGGTACTCCGCGCCGTCGAGTTCGATCTCGCTTCGCACGCCTTGGGGCCAGGGCTTGAACCAGCGAGGTTCGTAGTGGAGCCCTTCGCCGGCGAGATGGCGCTTGGCGACAAACCCCGCGATCTGGCCATCAACGACCAGGCATGCGGCGTTGAATAGCGCGCTCTGGTGCATCACGGGGAGCCCGAACGAGACGACCATGCCGCGGGTTGCGGGAAGCAGATCGCGGAGGACACGGCGGGCCATTCGCCGAACGCTGGGCATGAAGAACGCGTCCTCGCACCCGTAGCCGGTGATGCAGAGTTCGGGCAGGCACAGGAGCATCGCGCCGCGCTGACGCGCGGAGTCGATGGCGCCGAGGATGACGCGCTGGTTGTTCTCCCAATCAAGGGGCGTGGTGTTGAGCGCCGCCCCGGCGAGCGTGATGATCCGCATGCAGTGGAACAGTACCAGCCGCGGAACGGATCGGGCGGCCCCGGGCGGTGGAAGCCAGTGCGGTGGAAGCCAGGGCCGGGGAAGCTAGGGCGGGGAATCCAAGGCACGGGAAGCCGGGCGTGGCACGCAGGGGGTCGGGCTTTGCTGGGCTCGCGCAGTCGGGTGGCGGCGGTCGTGTCGTGGAGGTTCCTATCCTGCTCGAAGCAATCCCAACAGGAGCCTTGACGATGTCCACCGCCGCGACCATGCCCGTGATCCTCGCCGCCAAGCGCACGCCCATTGGCCGGTTCTTTGGCGGGCTGTCTCGCGTCCCCTCTCCGGCGCTCGGGTCGTATGCGGCCAAGGCGGCGCTGGAGGCGATCGCCCCCGCCGCGGGCGGTCTTGAGAAGCTCGCGGCGCAGGTCGACGAGTGCATCATGGGGTGCGTGCTCCAGGCGAGCCTTGGGCAGAACCCGGCGCGCCAGGCGGGGCTGAAGGCGGGCCTGCCGGACACGCTGAGCGCTCAGACTGTCAACAAGGTGTGCGGCTCGGGTCTGCAGGCGGTCATGCTTGCGGCGCAGAGCATCAAGGCGGGAGATAACCAGCTCGTGCTCGCGGGCGGCTTCGAGAACATGACGGCGGCGCCGCACTTCGCCAAGATCCGCGACGGGGCGAGCGGGATCAAGTTCGGGCCCGCATCGTTCGAGGATCACATGCAGTACGACGGGCTGCGCTGCGCCTTTGAGTGCTGGGCGATGGGCAATGCCGCGGACCACATCGCGGAGAAGTTCGGCGTTTCCCGGGCGGAGCAGGACCGATTCAGCGTGCAGAGCCATCATCGGGCTGCGGAAGCGACGAAGCAGGGTTGGTTCAAGAACGAGCTCGTCGCGCTCAGCGGTGAGCAGTGCCTGGACAAAAAGTCGCCTGGCGTCGCGGCCGATGAGGGCATCCGCGCTGAGTCGACGATCGAGTCGGTGGGCAAGCTCAAGCCCGTGTTCACGCCGACGGGCAGCGTCACCGCGGCCAACGCGAGCCAAATTTCCGACGGAGCCGCAGCGGTGGTGGTCGCCAGCCTGGCCAAGGCGGAGCAGCTTGGCGTCAAGCCCATCGCGAAGATCGTCGCGTATCACACGAGCGGGATCGCCCCCAAGGACATCTTCGCCGCTCCGATCGAAGGGATCCGAGGTGTTCTTGCCAAGGCCAAGCTGGGCGCCAGCGACATCGATCTCTTCGAGCTCAACGAGGCGTTTGCCGCGCAGGTGCTCGCCGACATCAAGGGGCTGAAGGATCTCGGGCATGAGATCCCCGAGAGCAAGCTCAATATCTGTGGCGGTGGGATCGCCCTTGGGCACCCCATCGGAGCTTCCGGAGCCCGCGTGCTCACCACGCTCATCCACCAGCTGCATCGGACCGGTGGCAAGCGCGGGCTGGCGGGCTTGTGCCTGGGCGGCGGCAACAGCGTGGCGATGGTTGTCGAGGTGTGATCCGGGTCGCGCGGGTCCCGGCGCCGCTCCCGTGGGTCGGGACGAGCGCCGTGGCCTTCAACTGACGAGTCGGCAGCATCAATGGCGAGTCGGAGGTGTTTCCGCCGACCGGGCGTGTCAGTTTCGACATGCCCGGTGTTGGCTGGTAACGGGCGGAAGTGCCCGCACCCGCGATCAGCACCCTTGCCCGAACGCGGCCGCGAAGTCGAGATAGTCGAAGAGATCGACCTGTCCGCTGTTGTCAAAGTCCGCGGACGGGTCCTCGTCCGAGAACGCCGCGACGAAGTCGAGGTAATCAAAGATGTCTGCCTGTCCATCGCGGTTGAAGTCGGCGGCGCAATCCCGCACGGTGTAGGTGACGGTCAGCGTCGGGCGATTGGCGGCGTTGGCGCTGTCGCGGCTCACGAACCGTACCGAGCTCCGCGCCCGCGACTCATCGCCTCGGAGCATCCACCCGAAGTTCGTCGCGGGCTGGCGAACCCAGCCTTGAACGTCCGCAACCAGCCCGGGGCCGCTGAAGGTCGTGGCGATGGGGAGCGTGATGGTTGCCGCCGCGCTGACGTCGGGATCGAACTCCCCGCCGATTGCCCAAGGCACCGTTTCGTAGAACGCGAACGTCCACGTCGCGTCGCCGGGCTCGGCGGTGGCCCCAGTCCCCTCCTGCATGTTCGCGTTCGAGTTGCCCTCGCCCCAGTCGGCCGTCAGGGCGTGCAGCGAGATCGGCGAGGGCGGCCCGCTCAGACGATCCGGAACGAGGCGCACCGTGACGTTCTCGATCGTGGCGTTCGTGGGAATCTGGCTGAGATCGAAGCGGACGAGTGCACGCCGGATTTCGAGCGCGGCGGTGGCACCAGCGAAGAACCAGCTCCCGCGCCCGTTCGAGAGATAGCCCGGGTCGATCTGGTAGATCGTGTTGTCCTTGGAGGGTGTGACGCTCGTGACTTCGGCGGGGGCGAGCGAAGGTGAGGCGCACGCGAGCAGGCTCGACAGAACGAGTGCACGCGGCGTCACGAATCGGGATTCAGCGTTCATCGAGCACCTCTTTGTGAGATTGCCACAGTGTTTCCAGTCGCTGCGCGAAGCTGGGGCTCTGATCAAGTCGGGTCGCGCACGCCACCAGCAGATCTACAAGGTTGTGAAAGTCATCCAGCGAGACGAACTCGCGCCCGAGCGTGGGCGGTCTCGCGTGCGTCCCGGCTTGCACGGCGTCTAGGTCGCCCATGTTGTGATAGTTGCCCAGCGGCAAGCAGACGCACGTGGATTCGAAGCCGAACGTACAGAAGACGCTTGCCTCGCACGCGCCGCCCGGCATCAGCTTGCGCTGCCAGAGCCATGATCCGCCCCGTTGTTTCGCCTGCACGCTGAGCGACTCGGCGCACGCAGCGACCGCGGCGGTCAGCCCGGGCGAGAAGACGCTCACGCGGTCTCCAACCCGAACGATCGGACCGGCCCCGATGGGGCTGTCCGAGAATGAGCGGCTGTTTTCAAGCACGATGACCCGGGCGCTGCGCGGGATCGACCCCGCGCGGCAAGCGGCGATCGCGCCGATGAACCCGATCTCCTCCGCGCGGGTCAGCAGCAGCCGCATCGTGGGCGTGGAAGCGTGACCTCGTCCGCGATCGGCCCCGGGCGCGGGGTCGGTGTGTGCAGACGCCGCGAGTTCATCCATCGCAAAGAGGCCGGCGGCCAGGGCGGCCAGGTTATCGCACGTGTCGGTGTGGATCTGCCCATCGCGAAGCTCGCCCGGTGGGAAGAGCCAGCGACCGATGTCGCCACGTGCCAGCGTGTGGCTCGCATGGGCAGCCGGGTTCACAGGTGCATCAAGCTCGATGAGCCAGTGATCGAACCCCCCTTCGGTGCTGGGTGCCTTCTCGAGAACCTTGCCCTCGTGCGCCGCGTCGGAGCGATCAAAGAACCGGACGCGTGCGCCCGGGAAATACTCGGCCCGCACGCCGCCTCGGAACGCGGCCTCGACGAGGGTCGGCGCGACGATGCGCTCGACGACGAAGCCGGGGTGGTCCATGTGGGCGGAGAGATACAGGGGGCGGTGGGAATCAGATGCGTCGTGCGTGTCGGTGCTCAGACGCAAGAGCAGGTTGCCCGAGGCGAGCGTCTCGAGCGTGAGCCCAGGGCGCTGGCGGACGAACTCCGTGATCCAAGCGATCACCCGTTGCTCTTTGCCCGCGGCGGTGGGAATCTGCGTGAGCTCGAGAAGCCAACGCTCCCGCAAGGCACGCACTCGGGGATCTGACGACATCAAACAACTGTAGCAAGAGCCGGTGCCGGCCGGGAGTTCGTCCGTGCGGGCTCACGGGCATCGGGCGGTTGCCCACATTCGCTTGGCGCTGGGCGGCGTAAAGTCGGCGGGAGCAAGGTGCCCCACAAGCTCCATGCCCCGCGACCGTCCGGTCTTTCGCGATCGTGTCGGCCCGGATCATGGCGGAGTGTTCTCGGGGTCACGGCCTTTGGAGAAGCGAAGATGACGCGGTGCCGGAGTCGAACGAGCGTGCTGGTCGAAGGTCGAGTCGCCCGGGGCCCATCGCGCGGGCCAGGACGGGGGCCCGTTCGGCGGGCAGTTCGAGGTTCTGCATGGCTGCTCGCGACGGTGGTGGGGATTGCTGGCCTGGCGGCCGGCGTGACTCCCGCGAACGGAGCCCAACCCGCCCAAGCGGCTGGTGCGCAACCGGCTGGTGCCCAAGCGGGCGGGCAGGCCAACGCACAAGCGTCGCAAGTCATTGAAGCGCTCGGCCCCGGTGTGACTCGGTTCTACGCCAGCGCCGCCGCGAAGCAAGCCGCGCTGCCCTCGTTCGCCTTCGTGCGACCGGTCGAGCCCGCGGGCGTCGTGGCGAACATCAAGCTCGCGCCCGTCTTTGCCGAGGTGAGCGGCAAGCACGAGGCCACGATCGCGATCGAGGAAGGCACGTCGCTCTACGGGACGGGCATGGTCGGGGGCCCGCTGCTCCGCAACGGGCGGAAAGTCACGTGCTGGAACACCGACGCCTACGGCTACGGGATGGACGCCGAGTCGCTGTATCAGAGCCACCCGTGGGTGCTGGGCGTCCGCAAGGACGGCAGCGCGTTTGGCGTGCTCGCCGATACGACGTACCGCTGCACGATCGACCTCTCGGACATGAGCCGCGGGATCCACTTCAGCGCCGAGGGGCGCTCGTATCCGGTGGTGGTGATCGAGAAGGCGACTCCCCAGGAGGTTCTGATCGCGTTGACTGAGCTCACCGGGCGCATCGAGATGCCCCCGCGCTGGGCGCTTGGCTATCACCAGTGTCGATACTCGTACTTCCCAGACACGAAGGTATACCAGGTCGCTCGGACGTTCCGCGAGAAGCGCATCCCCTGCGATGTCATCTGGCTCGACATCGACTACATGGACGGGTTCCGGTGCTTCACATTCGACCCTAAGCACTTCCCCGATCCCAAGAAGATGAACAACGACTTGCAGTACAACGGGTTCAGCACCGTGTACATGATCGATCCGGGGATTAAGGTTGATCCTGGCTACTTCGTCTACCGCGAGGGGTCTGAGGGCGACCACTGGGTCAAGAACGCGTCCGGGCAGGAGTACAACGGCGAAGTCTGGCCCGGGCCCTGCGCGTTCCCGGATTACACCCGCGCCGCGACCCGCGAATGGTGGGCCGGGCTCTATGTCCCGTTCGTCAAGGACAACAAGATCAACGGCATCTGGAACGACATGAACGAGCCCGCGGTCTTCAACGTCCCGAGCAAGACGATGCCGGTGGACAACCTGCACCGCCCCGACCCGGCCTTTGCCGCGGCGGATGGCAGCAATCCGGGCGAGCACGCTCGGTTCCACAACGTCTACGGCATGCTCATGGTCAAGGCTTCGCGCGAGGGCGTCCTGGCGTCGCAGCCCGGCAACCGTCCCTTTGTGCTGTCCAGGGCCAACTACATCGGTGGACATCGCTACGCCGCGGCGTGGACGGGCGACAACACCGCGGACTGGGCCCACCTGGAGGCTTCAATCCCGATGGTCCTCAACCTCGGGCTTTCCGGACAGCCCTTCAGCGGACCCGACATCGGCGGGTTCGTGGGCAACGGCCCCCCCGGCGGCGAGGGTGCCCTCTTCGCCCGCTGGATGGCCATCGGCAACATGCTTCCCTTCGCTCGCGGGCACACCGGCAAGGACAACATCGACAAAGAGCCTTGGAGCTTCGGGCCCCAAGTCGAAAAGACCTGCAAGCTTGCGATCGAGCGGCGCTACCGCCTCCTGCCCTACTTCTACACCCTGTTCCGCGAGGCGACGGAGAACGGCTTGCCGGTCGCACGCCCCCTGTTCTTTCACGATCCGGTCGATCCGGCGCTGCGTTCGGAGGACGATGCGTTCCTGCTCGGATCCGATCTGCTGGTGGTGTGCGATGTCGTGCCGGATTCGTCGCGCGTGCCCGCACTCCCCAAGGACTTCGCGACCGGCGGGTGGCGCGAGTTTGACTTCCCGATGCAGGACCCGCCCGAGGGCGTCAGCCCCCCGCCGCGGGACAGCGTCGACCCCAACCTGCCCAAGCTGTTCGTGCGCAAAGGCGCGATCATCCCGACGGGGCCGGTGCTCCAGCATTCCCTGGCGCCGACCAAGCCCATCACGCTGCTTGTCCACCTCGACGATCAGGGCAAGGCGACCGGGCGGCAGTACAGCGATAGCGGCGATGGCTTCCAATACAGGGACGACCAGTTCTTCTATGACGCGCAATGGGGAGCGGAGCGCGTCGGCAACACCGTCACGGTTCGTGTGCTCGGCGCCGACGGCAAGATTCCCACGATGAACCGCGAGATCGTCGTCCGCCTGCTCCTGGAAGGGCGCGAGATCGAGGCGAGTGGTCGTGAGCGGCAGGGGATCGTGATCGAGATTCCTGAGCCCTGACGAGAATGCTCAGCCCATGATGCCTGTCTCATGCGTGCATGTTCCATGCATGCTTGGTTCACGCATGGAACTCTCGGCGAGACGCACACCCATTCGGCTTGGGGTGGCCTGCGCAGGAGCCTCGCGCGCATCAGGAACCCCGGCTACCCACTGGACGGTTGCGCGTGCTCGATGATTGTGCTCAGTCGGATCGGCGTCAGTTTTGATAAGTCGGGCGGGACTCGACGCGCAAGAGATCGGCGCCGCCGAGACGGACGGGCGGCGCCGGTATTGCCTGACGTGGCTGCGAGCAAACTCGTTACGGGAAGATCCCGCGGACGGAGTACGCCTTGTTGATGTTGTCGAGCGCCGAGATGTAGGCGGCCGTGCGGAGGTCGCAGTCGTACTTCTTCCGTGCGTCGCGGACGTGTCCGCAGCCACGGGTGATGTGCTTGTTGAGCTCGGCGTCGACCTTGTCCAAGTCCCACGATTGGCTGGTCTTGTTCTGCACCCACTCGAAGTACGAAACGGTGACCCCGCCGGCGTTGCACAAGATCGCGGGAAGCACCTCGATCCCCTTGCGACGCAGGATCCTCTCGCCCGGAGGCGTGGTCGGCGCGTTGGCGCCTTCGGCGACGACGCGGCAGTCGATCCAGTTCGCTTCCCTCTCCTGGATCATCTGCTCGAGCGCCGCCGGAATGAACACGTCGACCTTCGTCTTGTAGAACTGCTCGGGGCTGATCTCGGTGCTGCCCTTGAACTTGGCAACCCCGCCCAGCTTGACGACGTGTTCCGCAAGCGCGTGGGCGTCGAGCCCGGCCTCGTTGTAGATGGCGCCGGTGTGGTCCATCGCGGTCACGAGCTTGGCGCCAAGGTCATACGCGATGCGGGCGGCCCAGGAGCCCACGTTGCCGTAGCCCAGCACGCTGATGCGGGCACCCTTAAGCCCGTTCTTGTACCCGATTTCGGGGAGCATTTCCTGGAGCGTGTCCACCACGCCCTGTCCGGTGGCCTTCTCGCGTCCCAGCGAGCCGCCGATCTCGATCGGCTTGCCGGTAACGACGGCCATCCCGTTCTGCCCGGATCCTTCGGTGATCTGGGAATAGGTGTCGGCGATCCAGGCCATGTGCTGGGCGTTGGTGTTCACGTCGGGAGCGGGGATGTCGTAGTCGGGCCCGATGTTGTGAGCGATGGCGGACGTGAATCGGCGGGTGATCCGCATGATCTCGTCCTTGGAGTGCTTACCCGGGTCGAGCTTGATGCCGCCCTTGCCGCCGCCGAAGGGGAGGCGGACGACGGAGCACTTCATGGTCATGAGGAAGGCGAGGCTCTTGACGTCGTCGAGCTGGACGTGGGGGTGGTAGCGAATCCCGCCTTTGTAGGGGCCGATGGCGTTGTTGTGCTGGACGCGATAGCCCTTGAAGAGGCGGTGGTGCCCGTCGTCCATCTTGACGGGGAAGTGGACCATGATCTCGTTCTTGGGCTGGGCGAGGATGATCTGGAGGCGGTGGGGCAGGCCCATCAGCTCGGCGCCGTAGAGCATGCAACTCACGACCTCGCGATAGAGGTTGTGCGGGTCCTCGGGCAGGCCCAGCTCTGCGAAGATGGGTGAGTGGTAGTTTTCCGGGAACGCGTTCTTGGGGGCGCTGCTCATGAAATCATCCTCTCGAGCTTGGAAAGAGATGCGAGGCACGCACCGCGGGAGCCCGGGGCCGGCAGGGGTTCGAGGGCGTCAGGGGTGACGAGCGCGAACGCCGGCGCGGGATCGGACGGGGAGTCAAGCTTACCCGGGGGAGGGGTAAGAGGGCAAAGGCGCGGGGGACGAAAGTTGCAAGGCAAACTCGCAAGGGACACGCCCCTTCATTTTGTGGGTCAAGTTCATGGCGCTCTGGGAAGAGCCAACTGCGGCACGTGAGACAGTTGCATAGTCCGCGCCACGTCATCGAGCGCGAGGTTGGCCTCGCGTACACTCGCGCCATGAGCCAGCCGGAAACTCTGAGCGTGTCTTCGCCCGTTGTGCTGATCATCCGCGACGGGTGGGGCGAGAACCCAAACCCCGAGCACGACGCCTTTAACGCCGTCAAGCTCGCGCGAAAGCCCGTAGACGATCGCCTGCGCCGCGAGTGGCCCTGGACGCTGATCAAGACGAGCGGCGAGGACGTTGGCCTGCCCGGGCTTGGGCCGCTGGCGACGATGGGCAACAGCGAAGTTGGGCACCAGAACATCGGCGCGGGGCGTGTTGTGCCCCAGGAATCGCTGGTGATGACCAAGGCGTGCGAGCATGGCCTGCACGAGAACGTCGCGACCAAGGCCGCCATCGAACGCTGCACCGCGGGCAAGCAACTGCACTTCATGGGCATCGCTTCCGACGCTGGCGTCCACGGCCTGCTTGAGCATCTGTTCGCGATGCTCCGCGCGTGCAAGCGTCTGGGCTTGCCGGGTGAGCGCGTGTGTCTCCATCTGTTTACCGACGGGCGAGACACCGGCCCCTTCACGGGAAAGGGTTTCGTCGAGCAGGTCGAGCGAGCGTGCGCCGAGATCGGCGTCGGTCGAGTTGTAACGCTCGTCGGCCGCTACTACGCCATGGACCGCGACAATCGGTGGGAGCGGGTCAAGCTGGCGTATGACGCACTCTGCGGCCGCTGGCCCGCGATGCACCCGATGGATGCGACGCTCGACCCGTCCAGCACGCCCGCGAGGTTTGCGTCGGCAAGTGAGGCGATGCAGGCGTATTACGACAACCCGACCGGCGGCAACCTCAAGGGCGATGAGTTCGTGACGCCCCGGGTGATCGGGGCGAGCGACCAGCAGGTTGCGAACTCGCGCGTCCGCCCGGGCGACAGCGTGATCTTCTACAACTACCGAGGCGATCGTCCTCGCGAGATCTCCGCGGCGTTCTGTTTCCCCGACGACGCGTGGAAGAGCGTCAAGCCCTCTCCGGACAGCGGGAAGCATGGCTTCGAACGCGGGGCGAAGCTGGCGCTCCATTACGTCACGATGACGGACTACTGGGAAAAGCTCACGCCCCACGTCTCGGGCGTGGCATTCCCCAAGCCGCCGCGGATGGTGAACATCCTGGGCGAGTGCCTCTCCGCCCGGGGCCTGACGCAGTTTCGCTGCGCGGAGACGGAGAAGTATCCACACGTGACGTTCTTCTTCAACGACTATCTCGACGCGCCGTTCCCGGGTGAGCGTCGCGAAAACCCGCAGAGCCCGAAGGTGTCGACCTACGACCTCAAGCCTGAGATGGCGGCGGGAGAGATCACCGACGCCGTGCTGCGTCGCCTCGCGGCGCCAGATGGTGAGCGGGTCTTGATCGTGAACTTTGCCAACGGTGATATGGTCGGGCACACGGGAAACCTTGATGCGGCCATCAAGGCCTGCGAGACGGTGGACGCGTGCGTTGGTCGAATTATCGACGCGACGCTGGCCCGGAGCGGCTCGTTGATCGTCACGGCCGATCACGGCAATGCCGAGCAGATGTTCGACCCGGCGACGAACGCCCCGCACACGGCGCACACGATCTTTGATGTGCCGCTTCACGTCGTGGGCGAGCGGTTCAGGCGGGCGACGCTGCGGGGCGACCGCAATGCCGCGAACTGGAGCAATCCTGCCGCTCGGGCCCTCCGGGGCAGGCTGGGTGATGTGGCGCCCACGCTGCTTCACATGCTGGGCATTCCGCAGCCGGCGGAAATGACAGGAAGCTCGTTGATTGCCTGACGAGCGTGGGTGTCCTCGCGAGTTGAGTGTCTGGTGAACTGTTGTCTCGGTGGCGTGGTTGCGCGCTACAAGTCTCACCCGTTCTTCGGAGATCGCTAGCACGCTTAGGGCCGCGAGAGAGCAAGGAGTTTATGTCGTGTATCCCCATCGAGAGCATCGATCCGCGGGCGAGCCATTGAAGGGCTCGGCGCTCCGCCGCGACCCTCGCCCGATGCTTGTCGGCGAGCGAGTGGCCCGGTTTCGCGATCCGCTGGTGGCCCATCAGCCGCTGGCGCCGTTTCCCGCCTATTTGACGCAGCCCGTCGCCATCATGCCACTGGCGAGCGATTTTCGCTTCCGTCCGTCGTTCGCATTCGAGCCGGTGCTGCTCGATCCGGCGGAGCGAGAGCGACTTCGGCGCGCGGGGATCCCTGTCCGTCGAGCCAGCGTGCAGCTCGACTTTCCCCGCGGAACCAGCTTCTACGCCACGGGCGAGCAGTGCGGCTCGCTGCTTCGGAATGGCTCGGTCAAGACGCTCTGGACCACCGACTGCGCCGGATACGACGATCGCAATCCCTCCCTCTACCAGGCGCACCCGTTCGTGCTGGCGGTGCTTCCCGATGGTTCGGGCGTCGGCATCATCTGCGAAACCACGTGGCGGTGCCAGATCGACCTCCGCCCCGCCTTGGACGATCGTGGCTCGCAGCGCGTCGTCTTCCGCGTTGATGGTCCCTCGCCCGGCGTCACGGTGATCGAGCGGACGAACGCGATGGAGGTCGTGCGCGTCCTGAGCGAGCTCACCGGGCGCATGCCCATGCCGCCCCGGTGGGCGCTTGGGTATCACCAGTGCCGCTGGAGCTACGAACCCGAGGAGCGCGTGCGCGAACTGGCGGCGGAGTTCCGCGCTCGCCGCATGCCTTGCGACGTGATCTGGCTGGATATCGACTACATGAACGCCTTCCGCTGCTTCACGTTCGACAGCGAGAAGTTCCCCGATCCCGCTGGCCTGAACGCCGACCTTCATGCGCAAGGCTTCAAGACGGTGTGGATGATCGACCCCGGGCTGAAGGTCGATCCGGATTATGCGCCGTATGCCGAGGGACATCGGCAGAAGCTCTTCGTGCGCGACGCATCGGGCTCGGAGTTCCATGGCAACGTCTGGCCTGGGGCGTGCGCATTCCCGGATTTCACCAACGCCCGAGTGCGGGCCTGGTGGGCCGGGTTGTATCGCGACTTCGTCGCGACCGGGCTCGATGGCGTGTGGAACGACATGAACGAGCCGGCAGTCTTCGACGTGCCGCAGAAGGCGATGCCCGTTGACAACCAGCACAATCCCGACGCGGAGCTTCGAGCCTCGGGCGACCTCCGGCCCGCGCCCCATCAGTCGATGCGGAACGTCTACGGCATGTTGATGATCCGCGCGACCCGAGAGGGCGTGCATGCCGCCGCCCCGGCCAAGAGGCCCTTCGTGCTCACCCGCAGCAACTTCCTCGGAGGGCAGCGATACGCCGCGACATGGACCGGCGACAACACCAGCGACTGGCGTCATCTTCGCTGGTCGATCCCGATGGCCCTCAACCTCGGGCTCTCCGGTCAGCCCTTCGTGGGTCCGGATATCGGCGGCTTTTGCGAGGAGGCGACGCCCGAGCTCTTTGCACGCTGGATGGGCATCGGTGCCCTTCTGCCCTTTGCGCGAGGCCACACCGTCAAGGAAAACCGGGGCAAGTGGTGTCCCGACCACGAGCCATGGAGCTTTGGCGAGGCGTGCGAGCGCGTGTGCCGCGCCGCGTTGCTGAGGCGGTACCGCATGCTGCCCTACCTCTACACGCTCGCGTGGCGCTCATCGCAGGACGGGATTCCGATCGTCCGCCCCGTCTGGACGCTGGACCCGCGGAACCCGCGTCTGCGCACGATCGACGACTGCTTCCTTCTTGGGCATGACGTGCTCGTCCGCTGTTCAGTTGATCCGATCGCGTCGCAGCGCTCGCCAGCGCCGGCGGAGCTGCTGCCGGGGCAAGCTTGGCGCCGGTTCGAGCCGTTGCACGTGCCGGGTGGAGGCCCGTTGATGGACGAGCTCCAAGCGCTGCTGGGCGACTGGCTCGCGGGCGAGACGCTTCGAGAGCTCCCGGAACTCTACTTGCGTGCCGGTAGCGCCGTCCCGCTCGGGCCGGCCGCGCAGCACGCGGACGAGCCCTGCGACGTCGTCACCTTCGTCGCGGTTCCCGCCATTGATCCGTCTCTGCCGATGGTCGGCGAACTGTACGAGGACGCCAACGAGGGGTGGGATTTCCTCGAAGGCGGCTATCGCCTCACTCGCGCGATGACCACCCCCGATGGAGCGTTGACGCTGGACCACATTGCCGGCGTGATGCCCGAACCGACGAGGCGCGTGGTCGCACACGTACTGTCAAGTGGAATCGGCCGATAAGCGCGTGTTCGCGGGAGTCTGCCTCACAGGCGGCCGTGCTCGAAGCCTTCGCCCGAAGCGTCGATAAGGTGGCCATCGGGCGTCCGCACGACGCAAGCCGGTGCGCCCGGTTCACGGGAAACGACCCGCCCGACGCGCGTGACGCGCGTTGCGCCGCCCTTGCCATTGCTGAGCTGAGCGGGGACCTGCGCATCGCCGCTTGCGCAGAAGAGCAGTTCGTAGTCCTCGCCATCACCGAGCGCCGCGCGCCACGCGCTGTCTGCGTGCCGGGCTCGTGCGGCATCGCTGGCTGGCAGGCTTGTCGCGTCGAGTTCCATCGTCACCGCCGAGGCGTCGGCGATCCTCGCGCCGTCGATCCCGAGCCCGTCGGAGATGTCCATCATCGCGTGGAGTGAAGACCCGAGCAACCCCACAAGTTCGCGGGCCTCGTGAATACGCGGCTCGAAGCTCAAGTGGTGTCCAAGCCCGGTCTCCGGTTCGAGCGAACCGCCCAGCGAGCCCGTGACGTAGACCCCGTCGCCCGGGCGGGCGCCGCTGCGGAGCGTTGCCCGGCGTCCATCCATCATGACGCCGATCGCCGTCACGCTCAAATGCAGGGGCGATCCATCGCCACGCCGAACGCTCGTGTGCATGCCACTGGGCGAGGGCGGCATGGCGGAGAGGTCTCCCCCGACCAAGGGGCAGTCCCATGCCGCGCCCCACTTGGAGAGCGAGTTGAACATCGCGTGGGTCTCTTCCTGCGTCACGGATTGCGGGATGCCCAGCGTCGCGAGCATGCACCACGGCGTCGCGCCCATCGCCGCGAGATCGGACATGCTCCGCGCCACGCCCTTCCGGCAGGCCAAGTCGAGCATCGAGGCTCGCGCGGCGGCGTTCTCGGGCAACCAGAAGTGACGCCCCTGGATGACCTGATCAACCGTCAGCACCAGCGGCCCCGGCGGAGAAGCCAGTACGGCACAGTCATCGCCCGGCGGCACAATCACCCGCGGATAAACGCTCGCGAGCCCGCGACTTGCCTGGCCGACGTGCTTGAGAAACTCCGCTTCGCGCATGGGAGATCATTGCCCAAGGGAGCGCACGAAAAGGGCGTGCTCGCGCACGCCCTGAAGCTGGATCGGAACTGATTCGCTGGTAACTGGGGTGACTGTTTGACGGGTCGACGAACCGCCGTCCGGCTTCACTACCGATCAGCCCAGGCACCGGTCGACGAGGCTGCCGATCGACTCAGTACCGCCCTGCCTCGCGGCTGGCTCGGTTTACGCGCCAGCCTTCTCAAGCCTCTTGGCGAGCGTGTCGCGGGTCTGGATCCCCTGGAACCGGTCGACGGCCTTCCCGTTCTTGAAGATGATCATCGTCGGGATGGCCGTGATGCCCATCTCGCTGGCGACATCCTGCGCATCGTCGACGTTGAGCTTCGCGACCACGGCGCGTCCCTGAAACTCCTTCGCGACGGCATCGACCGTGGGACCAACCACACGGCACGGCCCGCACCACTCCGCCCAGAAGTCCACCAGCACGGGCTTGCCCTCGCGGTTGATGAGTTCGTCGAACGACTCGCTCGTCAGGTGAACCGCTCCATCCTTCGTTGCGTCCTTGGTTGCCATTGTGCCTTCGTCCTTTCGCTGAGCTTTGATGCACCGCTGAGAGATTCGTGACATGCCTTCGTTCGCACCCCTCCGCGGGATTCGGGCGTTGTCGCGCTCACCGTCGCCCGAACCCGCGTGCAAGCAGCCCTTTCAGCTGTGACTGGGCGTCGCTCGCGTTCCCCGAGGATGCTCCTGTCCCGCGCCGCTTACCCGTGGTTGTCGCCCTTGGCCCGGACAACGGGGAAGTCGATCTCGACCGCCGCGGCGCGATTGAAGTAGTTCGTCAAGACGTTCAGGGCGACGTGGGCGATGATTTCAGCAACCTCCGCGTCGCTGAACCCCGCGGCGCGAACCGCCTGGAAGTCGGCGTCCGAGACCCCGCCCTTGCTCGTGAGCACCGCGCGGGCGAACTTCAGACCCGCGGTCGAGCGGGCGTCGCCACCCTCGCCATGCCTGGCGCCGGAGATTCGATTCTGGCTGAGCCCGACCTTGGCGCCGATAACGCTGTGGGCTGAGAGGCAGTAGGAGCACGAGTTCTCCTCTGCCGTGAGGATGGCGATCTGCTCACGCAGGCCGGGTGCGAGCGAGCCGCCGGCCAGCGCGCCACTGAACTGTGCGTAGCCCTGAAGAACCGAAGGCGAGGTCGCCATGGCTCGGGTCATGTTGGGCACAACGCCCAGGGCCTTCTGCAGACCGTCGAAGATGGCCTTGACGTTGCCGGTCGCGGTGGTCGGGTTCTGAAGCGGAAGACGTCCCATGTTCATGGCTCCTGGCGGAGAGACCGCGCGGGCGCCCGCCGCGTCACGTGTGCGGCTGCCAACGCCTTGTTTCCGGTCGCTCCGTCGCGTGTTCTGTCGCCTTGTCAAGTGACGAACAAGGTCGACGCCCATGTTGATGCGGTCGGCTTGCCAAACGTGACGCGTCCCTTGCATTCGGGCTCGGATTGCGGCCCACTCCTCGGCCGGAATATTGTAAAGAGCGGGGCCTGGGGGGTTAAAAATACTCGACGTCAAGTGCGCTTGCCCGCAATCCGTGCACTCCGCTCGCGGTGGTGCGGGGTACGCTCTGGTGGAATCTCTGCATGGAGTTCCGTGATCCCCAACGCTCGTACGCGACCACGACTCGTCGTCGCACGAGAGCCGCGTCGCCCGCGGCAATCGACCCCTTGGTCCTGCGACTGGTTGCCGAGCGACTGACGTCCACGCTTCGCGCCCTCCTGGCTGAGTTTCCGGATACGGCGCGATCGCTCGGGACGATGGCCGCGTGGCTCGGCGTTTCCAAGTCGTCGGTGCAGCGGATGATGGAAGGCTTGGAGGTTGGACTTTCCCCGGTCGACGTGCTGATGCGTATGCCGGGCCCAGAAGCGCTGCGGCAGATCGTTCGGGCTGTCAGCGAGCATCTCGGCGCGCAGACGACTGCGCCATCTGGAGCAGCGGTTGAGGAGTACGACCGCCTGATCCGTTCAACCAGCAGGAGCCGCAGCCGGTTTCTGGAGCGCATCCAGGCTCTGGATCCAGCGACCAGCGGGGGCGCGCCTTCGATCGCCGACCGGCGTGCGCTCATGCTCGCGGCGCAGCGCGTCTGCGGCGAGTCGCTCGGTGCGAAGTCCAGCATCGCATTCGTCTGGCCCGACGCTCAGCGACCCGAGCGTCTTCGCGTTGGCATCCTGAGCGCGGGGCTGGAGGCCCGACGCAGGCCAAGCGCCCGCCCGCTCGCGCCCTTCCTCGTCTCTCGGTGGTGGACGAGCGCCGGTGCACTGCGGAAAAATCGATCCGGCGGTGGGACCCTCGACGCCGGGCCCGACGACAGCCCCGACGACAGCGGCCATTTGAGCACACCCCGCGTCCTGACCCGCCACTGCAGCGCGCCGCTTCGCAGCGTGCAGGCAGGGCAACCGTCCGCCCACAATGCGCTGGTGCTGGACATGCCAGTGACGCCCGGCCCCGACGGCTGGCTCGGGCCGGTCGACTTCGCCGTCCTCTTTGATCGCTCGTGGACGAAGAGCCCCCTGCACGATCCCTCGGCCCGGCTCTCCTTCGCCGCCCGAATCAGCTCGCCAACCCGCCTGCTTGTGCACGAGGTGTTCGTGCATCGCTTGATTGCAACGCGGGCGGTGCCGGTGCTCGGGGTCTACTCCTTAAGTGCGCCTCCAGGCGATCTTCCCGGGTCACAGCCCAACTCCGATTGGTTCGAGCGGCTTCCCGATGACACCCCGCTCACGCGCATGCCCATGAGCGAGGTTGCACCCTGTTTGGAATGTCCGGCCCACACCACGCTTGCCCGCGACGCGCTGGCCGAGCTGCAGATCGACCCGCGTGATTTTCTTTCCTACCGCTGCGTCGTGTCGTTCCCGATCTGGCAGACGGAGTATCGCGTCAACTTCCATGTCGCGGATTCCGAGCCCTTGAGATAGGTGTTTGCGATTCCTTCAAGCCCCAACGCCCGAGAAGTGGGGTGGGGCGGGGTGGGAGTTCGCGAGCAATACGGAAGTTACCCCAAGATACGCTTATGGCATGAGCTCTCCGCAGAATCGACGCACCTTCGTTGCGCGAGTGCGGCTGTACATACGCAATCCGAGTGTCATGCTCCGACACAAACGACAACCGGGCGCCGAGTTGCGCCGAGCGTTTGATTCCGTCCATCGCCTTCCGCGCGAAGAGCAGCGGATCGAGTTAGAGCGTTTGGACCGCTCGCAGCCTCAGTTAGCGCTCAAGCTTCGCAAGTTGCTGGCCATTCCTCCGGAAGAGACCCATGAGCCTGAACATCTAGATCTTTCGAAGATTCCGGAAGGGACGGTGGTGGGGTCGTACGTCCTCTCCTCGTGTGTTGCATGCAATGACAACAACGCGATATATCTGGCTCGCGATCCACATCACGCGTCGCTGACGGTCGCCATCAAGCTCCGCGCGTCCTCTCGAGCTGGCAGCGACTCGCAGACGGATGCCGAGCGCGACGAGCCGCTGGCGCGCGAGCACGCGGTGATGGAGGCGGCGAGGCGTCATCGGCTCCCTGGCTTTCCCGAGGCGCTTGGAAAGCCCTTCCGCTGGGAGTTTGGTGGAGTCCCGCTCTGCGGTTTGGCTCGGACGTGGGTTGAGGGCGAGCTGATCGCCACTTGGAGCCGCAAGCGGCGAGAACGCTCGGACGTGACGTCGATCGTGCGGATGCTTGAATCGCTCTGTCAGGTGGTTGGCGGCGCGCACAACGCGGGGATCGCCCACGGCGATCTCAAGCCCGCGAACATCATCGTGACGCCCGAGCAATGCCCCGTGCTTCTTGATTTCGATAGTTCCTGGCTGCGCTCCTGGGATAGTCAGCGGAAGGCTGCTGCCTGGGGCGGCACGGTTCAATATCAGCCTCCCGACCGGCGTGAGTCGCTCTCTCAGCCAACTCCGTCGAGCGACGTTTATTCCCTTGGCGTGATCGCCTATGAACTGGTGACCGGTCGGACGCCCGACTCGGTGGGTCGGGCAGACTCGCTGGGGCTCGACATATCCCCCGCGCTTTGCGAGATATGCCCGGACGCGAAGGGGCCGGTTGAGCAGATCGTGATACGAGCGCTCCAAGAGAGCTCCTTGCGCTATAGGGGCGCGATGGAGATGGCCGGGCATCTGCGACTGTTCCTTGATGGCAAGGAACTGCCGGCCCCGCCCCGATCGTTGCTCCGCGACGCGCGGACATTGGTCGCGCGGCACCGCGTTCCCGCGGCGCTGGCGCTCGCAGTGGCTCTGACGCTGGCCGTCGCGACGAGCATCTCGCTGGCGATGCTCCGCCAGACCCGTGCCGCGGAGCGAGCAACACGGGACACGCGCGATGCGCTGGTTGGCTTGGCGACGGTTGCGATTCTCGATACCGACGACACACTCAGTTGGATTCCGGGCACAACGGCGGTGCGGAACGCCGCGGCGCAGCGCTCGATCGAGTATCTCGCGCAAGTGACGGCGAAAATGGACGACGACCCGCGCATGCGCCGCCTGGTTGCCGAAGCGAGGGTGAGATTGGCCGAGAGCCTTTCGCTGGGCTGGAAGCCCCACCTTGGCCGACTCGACGAAGCGCACGCCCAGCTTCGTCTGGCCTTGGCGGAGTATGAGCGGCTCTATCGAGAAAACCCCGGAGATCCGGATGTCCGCCGCGGCCTGGCCAAGGCCCAGTACCTGCGATTAGCCAGCACGCCTTATCCCGAGCCGGGCGGCCCGCCGCAGTTCCTCGCAGAGCTTCGATCGGTCCTGAGTATGCTCAAGGGCCTCTATAACCAAGGCGATCGAAGCGCCGAGACGCTCTCCACGCTCGCCAACGTGCAGATGCAGATTGTGATCGAAACCTGGAAGCACGCGGCGCTGGACGCGGAACAGATCCGACGCGGCTTCCAGACGTGCCTGGACTATCTCGATCAGATGCCCGCCAGCACCAACCCCGCGCTCGTAGGCGACGCACGAGTGCGCATGCTTCGTCACGAGGCGCTGGTGCTCCGCAAGGCGGCATACCCGGGTGCACTTGCCGCGGCAGAGAGCGCTTGGAAGCTGGCCTCGACCCTGGCAGCCTCGGAGCAGCCACCCGGCTGGCACAACCAGCAGGCGTGCATCGTTCAAGTGGAGCGGGCGCACTCGCTGGCGTTGTCGGATCCTCGCACCGCGATCGACGAAGTTCGACGAGCCACGCAGCGGGCCAATGAGCTGCACAGCTTGGACCCGATTGAGTTCACGATGCGTCGCACGTGGTCGGTATTGCCCGCGATGGCCAGCGAGGTGCTTGTCGCCGCTGCCGCGCATTCCGACCTTTCGCAGCAGGAGCGACGTCGGGCGCTCGAGTTGGCGGCGGAGCTTCTTGGCGACGCCGCGGAGCGGGTTGAGCGCCTGCGCGACGGAGGCGGGTTGCGAAGCTGGGAGTCGAACTATCTTGCCAACCTCCGGGTCGCGCAAGAAGATGTGCTGCGAAAGTTGGGCGAAGTGCGACCGGAATCGGCGAGCGACGGAGGTCGCTGATCTGGGGAGGATGGAATCAAGTCCCGTCAAGTCAGGCCCGCTCATGCAGGTCTGTCGAACCCAGCCCGTCACGCGTGCTCGTCCAGCTCCGTCCGAAGCCATCGGCGAGCGAACTCCCAGTCGCCGTCGATCGTCCGCGTCGACAGCCCGAGCAGTTCGGCGATCTCCGCGACGGTCAGCCCGACGAACAGCCGGTAGCCAGCAACCTTTGCCGACCTTGGATGCTCGCTCTCCAGGCGTTCGATCGCGGCCAGCATGGGCTTGATCTGGTCAACGCGAAACTCCCGCAAGAACGGGATGCTCTCGTTTGACATCTCCGAGAGATGCTGGATCCTGGGCCGTCGCCCGTGCGAGCGGGCCCAATCCAGGACCACCCGCCGCATCGCCAGCGCCGCGGCATTGAAGAAATGCTCGCGCGAGCTCCACCCGCGTTGAGCGGCCCTGCTGCCCACCAGTCGCACGTACGCGTCGTGCACCACCGCGGTCGCCTGCAGCGTCAGGCCGATCGAGCGCCCGCGCAAGTGCCAACTGGCGAGCCGGCGGAGTGAACCATACAGCTCGCCGAACCACGCGTTCGCCATCCGCACGCTTTGTTCATCGGGGTGTTCGGGCTGCTGCATGACAGTACTCGCTACTTGCATAGCTTCGCTCAGCATCGACGGCCGTGGCACCAGTTGTTTTTCAAGCGTAGCCCGTGACGCGCTCGGGAGGCAATTGCGGTTCTGCGGGCGGTCAGAGCATGGTGATGACGAGGAACACCGTCAGCGCGACGAGCGTCAGATTGACGCCCCAGGCCGCCATGGAAGCCGCGACCACCATGCTTCGCCTTCCGCTGATCGGGAGGCTCTGCGCTGCGAGGGCTTTGGCCCGCACCCAGGGCCAGGCACCACCAAAGGTGATGAGTAAGCTCGCCCAGACGATGAGCGCGGGCCAGAAGAGCACACGCCGAAGGTCCGGCACGATGAACGAAAGAACGCAGACGGTGCACGTGGCAAAGAGCGGCCCGATGAGCTGCACGCCCAGCACGGGGAGCGGAGGCGCGGGGCGCCTCAGCCAGGGGCGTGCCAGGTCGACAGCGGTGCCACATTCCGGACAGAGCGTCGCCAGCTTCGTTGCCTCGGTTCCCGAGCTGCTGGGCGTCAGCCCGGCGAGCAAGTAGCCACACTGCTCGCACGCGGGCTTGCCCGGCGTCGCTCGCGGTCCGGGTTGTGATGGCAGTCCGCCTTCGTGCATGGGTCATCATTGTCGCGCCGCCTTCCGCTCCCTCGACCGCTCTCGCGTCGTGTCCCATGATGTCGTGACCACTCGCCGCGGGCTAAACTCTGAGGCTGCGGCTGGTGCATGGACCGGCCGACACACAAGGACAAGAACTTGACCACCGCAACACCCGCCGCTCCCCGCTCCGTCGCCTTCCCCAGCGGAACCTCCAAGCTGGGAATCGACGGCGGGACGCCCGTTTCAGCGTCCCCGATCCCGTTCATGAGCACGGCGCTCGCGAAAGCGGACATCGACGCCGCGACCGCTGTGCTGCACAGCGGGATGCTCCGCCAGGCCGCCAAGTGTGCCGAACTCGAAGAGCGCTTCGCCCGCCTGTCGCAGGCCAAGCACGCCATGACCTGCGCCAACGGCACGTGCGCTCTCCAGCTCGCGTATGAGCCCCTTTTCCAGCCGGGAGACGAGATCCTTGTCCCCGCGTGGAGCTACATCGCGACCGTCTCGATGATCGTCGCGCGGGGCTGTACCCCGGTGTTCGTCGACGCCATCCCCGGCACCGCGCAGATGGATCCGGCCGACGCCGCTTCGAAGATCACACCCCGAGTGACGGGCATCGCCGCGACGCATCTTTACGGCTGCCCCGTCGACATCGACGCGTTTGAGCAGCTTGCGGCGAAGCACAAGCTCCGCGTGGTCTACGACGCCGCTCAGGCCCACCTCGCGACCTACAAGGGCAAGGGGATCGGTGCGTTCGGCGACGCGGTGACGTATTCCTTCTACGCGACAAAGAACCTCGCGACGGGCGAAGGCGGGCTCATCACCTGCAACGACGACGCGATGGCGCGCTCGATCAAGCTCCTCCGTTCGCATGGGGAGACCGACAAGTATCTGCACGAGAGCGTCGGTTACAACTACCGCCTCAACGACATCGCCGCGGCTATCGGCTGCTCGCGGCTGGATCGCCTCGAGGCCCAGACGCAGACCCGCCAGCGGATCGCCGTCGCGTTCGACGCGATGTTCGCCCAGCTCACCCGCGAAGTGCCGGGCATCGAGCCGGTGCGCGTGACGCCCGGCGCGACCGCGGTCTATCACCTGTATGTCGTCAAGCTCGATGCGTCGCATTTCCGCGTGACGCGCGACGCGTTCTGCGCGGCGCTCAAGGCCGAGGGCGTGCCCACGGCGGTCCACTACCCGCGTTCACTCCCGCAGCAGCCGGCGCTGGCGCGGTTCTCCCGCAACGACACGCCGGTTGCCGACGGGCTGGCATCGCAGGTGTTCGCTCTCCCAATGCACCACGATCTAAGCGAGGCGCAGATCAACGCCATCGGGGAAGCGGTGGCCAAGGTCGCGCGGGCATATCGCGTGTGAGTGCCGCTCGCGACGGAACCTACTCTTTGGACGTGCATCGGCGATCACCATCATTCTCGGGCGACACCCGCGTTGGAGCCTCAATCTTCGACCCCGCCCGAATGATGCCCGCCCGAATGATGCCCCCGATGGCTCGCGGAATGTCTCCCAGTCTGGCCCTTGTGCTTGCCATCGTCGTCACCTCCCTCGCGGGCTGCTCCGCGCGGATTGGCGGCTCCGAGGGTCTGGATAAGGTCGCCGACGAGCTGCGCGCGGAGAACGCGGCCCTCAAGGCCAGGGAGCGTGAGCAGACGCTGCAGATCGAGGAACTCCGAACCAAGCTTGCGGAAGCAACGCGAAGCCAGGGCGCTGAACGACTCCAGGCGCCGGCGCTCGCCGCGCTGGAGATCGATTCCCTGTCGGGTTCCAACCTGCGTGAAAACTCCGATGCAACGAGCGTCGTTGCCTATGTGCGGACGCTCGACGGACGGGGCAGGTTTTTGCCGGCGAGCGGAACGATGCTCATCCGCGTTCTTGATGCTGGCGGCGGCGATGTTGCGAGCGCGTCGTTTGACCCCGAGGCGGTGCGAAACGCCTATCGATCCAGCTTTGCGGGGACCCACTACACGTTTGAGGTCGATCTTCCCGCGGGGGCCGCGGCCCGGGCCGCGACGCTCGATGTCCGGTTGACCGATGGCGTGAGCGGTCGCGAGTTCGCCGCCGTGCGCTCGCTCAACCCCTGACCCTTGCGTGCGGGGGGCATAGCGGCGTAGTACCATCGCCCCATGACCGAGCGAACTCAACCACACGAGCCCAACCAGCCGCGACCCACGCCCGCGACACCCGGCGTTGAACAGAGCGAGTACGAAGCCCAGCGGCGGGCCAAGCGGCAGTTGATCGCCGAACTCGGGTTGCATCCCTATGGCGACCGCGTCGACGGGCTCGTCACGCTGCGACAAGCGTTCGAGGCCTACGACGCGGGGGCGGATGAGGCGCACAAGGCCGCAAGTGAAGCGAGCAAGGCCGCGTCGAAGGGGAGTGCGTCATCGGAGCCCGCGCCGCCCTCCGTGCAGGCGCCCGCACCGTCCGACCATCGCCCGGAGGTGATCGTCGCCGGGCGGGTGATTCTTCATCGAGACACCGGGAAGCTGGTGTGGATGAACCTCCGCGATCACACGCGGGATCTGCAGGTTGCCGTGAGCGCCAAGGACGCGGACGAGAAGTCGTTCGCGCTGGTGAAGCGGGCGACGGACCTTGGCGACGTGATCGTGGCCCGCGGCAGGCTGATGAAGACCAAGACGGGCGAAGTCACGGTCTGGGCATCGGAGGTCCGCCCGGGGGCCAAGAGCCTGCTCCCGCCGCCGGCCAAGCACGAGGGCTTGCAGGACGTCGAGATTCGATACCGCCAGCGGTACGTCGATCTGTGGTCGAACCCGGAGACGCTGCGCGTCTTTGAGCTGCGCTCGAAGGTCGTCTCCCGCATGAGGCAGTTCCTCGAAGCGAGGGGCTACGTCGAAGTCGAAACGCCGATGATGCAGACGCTGGCGGGCGGCGCCGCGGCCAGGCCGTTCGTTACCCACATGAACGCGCTTGGGGTCAACCTTTTCATGCGCATCGCCCCCGAGCTCTACCTCAAGCGTCTCCTCGTCGGGGGCATGCCCAAGGTCTTCGAGATCAACCGCAACTTCCGAAACGAAGGGCTCGACAAGCAGCACAATCCCGAGTTCACGATGCTCGAGACCTACCACGCGTTCGGAGATGTCGAGACGGTGATGGAGCTCACCGAATCGATCATCCGCGAGTGCGCGGCGCTGGTCGCAAAGCTCTCGGGCGATTCCGCCAGCCTCGTACTGCCGTTCGGCGAGCTACAGATTGACTACTCCAAGACCTTCCTTCGTCGGTCGTATGGTGAGCTCTTCGCCAAGGCCTACGGCTTCGAGATGGAGGACGCGGCGCGAGCGAAGAAGCTTCTGCGCGACAGCAAGGCCGGCGCTTCGACCAGCGACGCCTGGATCAAGGCGGTGGATGCGATGGACGACGTCCTGGTCGTCAACGAGCTTTTCGAAGACAAGCAGCGGGGGGGAGAAGCGCAGCTCGATCCCGCGCGCCCGACGTTCATCACGGATTACCCGGCCGCGATCTCGCCCCTCACTCGCCCCAAGCGCAGCAACCCCAAGCTCGCGGATCGTGCGGATCTGTTCATCGCTGGCATGGAGATCGCGCCGCATTACACGGAGCTCAACGATCCGGACGTGCAGGAGGCCAAGTTTCGCGAGCAACTCCGCGGGCTCGACGCCGAGAAGTCCGCGGAAGAGAACACCTTCCGCACGATGGATCACGACTTCATCCGCGCGCTCAAGGTGGGCATGCCCCCCGCGGGCGGCATGGGGCTCGGGGTTGATCGCCTCGTGATGATCCTCGCCAACCAGCGAACGATCCGCGACGTGGTGCTCTTCCCGTTGATGAGGCCGGAGGAATAGGCAACTGCGTCGGGCTGATCTCGGCCGCCGATGGTGCTCCGTCGGACCCTGCCCGTGTCGTTCTACGCTCTGCCTGTGCCTGAGACGTCGACCGCGCACCAGCACCAGCCCGAGCGTACGAACCGCGAGCCCCCTCACGCCGCGAGCATGGAACACAGCGCCCATCACGATCATGGCTCGTGCGGCGTTGGTCAACCTGCGGCAACGACTCCCTCAGCCAACCAGGGCGCAAGTCAACCTCTGAATCATGCCGTCAGCCACGCGCCCGATTCGCCCTGGCTTCCCCTGCGCCATCGTGTCTTTCGAGGCCTCTGGGTCACCGGCGTCATCGGCAACATCGGCGTCTGGATGCACGACGTCGGCGCGGGCTGGCTCATGACCACCATGGACCCATCTCCCTTGATGGTGTCGCTCGTGCAGGCGGCTGGCACCCTCCCCATCTTGTTCCTCGCCCTGCCGGCGGGAGCCCTTGCGGATGTCGTCGACCGTCGCAAGCTTCTTATCGCGGTCCAGATTGGCGTTGTCCTGCTCGGTGCGCTGCTGGCGATTCTCACGCTCACGGGCGGAGTCACGCCCCTCGCCCTGCTGGCCATCACGCTCGGGCTGGGCGTTGCCACAGCCCTGACCAATCCGGCGTGGCAGACCGTGATGACCGAACTCGTTTCCCGGGAAGAGCTTGCGCAGGCCTCCGCGCTCAACAGCGTCTCACTGAATCTGTCACGAGCCATTGGCCCGGCCCTGGGCGGGTTCATCGTCGCCGCTACAAGCCCTGCCTTGGTCTTCGTTTTGCGCGCCTTTTCGGTGCTGGGGATCATCGGCGTGCTGAGCTTCTGGCGATACACGCGACCGGTTTCCGCAGCGCCCGGCGAGCGGTTCTTCGGTGCGCTGCGCGCCGGCGTCCGCTACGTTCGCCATTCGCACCTCATGCGTTCCGTGCTGGTGCGCACTGCCGGCTTCGTCTTGTTCGCCACCAGCCTTTGGGCGCTCATGCCTCTCATTGCAAAAGAGCAGCTCGGAACTGGAGCACTTGGCTACGGCGTGCTGCTGGCGTGCCTGGGTGCTGGCGCTGTGACGACCGCGGCCCTGATGCCGCGCCTGCGCCGGCGATTCTCGACCAACCAGCTCGTCTTCGGCGCGACGCTGCTCTATGCAGGCGCGCTGGCGGGCATCGCGCTCACCAGCTCGACTCTGGTCGCGTACCCGCTCATGGTGCTGGCCGGCGGCGCGTGGGTGACCTGCGTCGTCTGCCTCAACGTATCGGTTCAAGCGGGCGTGCCAATGTGGGTTCGCGCCAGGGCCCTGGCCTGTTATCTCGCGACGTTCTTCGGCAGCATGGCCATCGCCAGCCCGCTGTGGGGCGCGCTCGCGGAGCGGTACAGCATCCCCATCGCCCTGCTCGTCTCTTCAGCCGGGATGGTGTTGGCGCTCGGAGCGTTGCTCCGCGTTCGCCTTGCCCCGGTGTCGCGCGAGGATGTAGATCGCTCGCCCCACTGGGAGGATCCGGTGGTTGCGACGGAAGTCCGTCCCGACGACGGGCCGGTTGTCGTGACGATCGAATACAACGTGGCGAGCGAGAACGCCGAGGCGTTCCAAGCTGCCATGGGCCCAGTCGCGACGACGCGGTATCGCGACGGCGCGACGACATGGTTGCTGACGCGCGACACCGAGAAGCCCGAACGGTGGCTGGAGGTCTTCATCGTCGAGTCGTGGGCCGAGCACCTGAGGCAGCATGGTCGAACGACGCTGGCCGATCGGCGCGTTCAGGAGCACGCTCGCTCGTTCAACGTTGGCGGGCCGCCCATCGTCGCGCACCATGTCGCGGCTCCCGTGAAGCCGGTCCATGCGCCGGTCGACGACGAGCGGGCTTAGCTCAATACCCAGCCGCGGAGCCGTCCTTGCGCTTCTCGGTCGCGCCGACGTACACGCCCGTCTCCGGGTGTCGCATGATCGCCTGATAGCCGCCAAAGACCGCGGTGTCGGCAGCCTGGATGCGATGCCCCCGGCGCAGCAGTTGCTGAACGATCGACGCGTCAAAGCCCGGCTCCAAGTTGAGAACGCCGCCGTCGTTCATCGGCCTCACTCCGCCCTGGGGCTCGGTCGAGCCGTCGTGATGGATGCGCGGCGCGTCACCCGCCTGCTGGAGATTCATGCCAAAGTCGATGAGGTTGATCACGATCTGCGCGTGCCCCTGGGGCTGCATCGCTCCGCCCATGACGCCAAACGCGATCCAGGGCTTGGAATCCTTGGTGATGAACGCAGGAATGATGGTGTGGAAGGGACGCTTGCCCGGGGCGAAGGCGTTGGGGTGCTGCTCGTCGAGTGCGAACTGTTCGCCCCGGTTCTGCAGCATGAATCCCAGCGTGCCCTCCGCGTCGCCCGGCACCATCCCCGAGCCCATCCCCCGGTAGTTGGATTGGATCAGCGACACCATCATGCCCGTGCTGTCCGCGGTCGCGAGGTAGATGGTGTCCGCGCCCGACGGCATCGACCCCGGCTCCACACTCCGAGCGGCATGGTCTGGCTTGATCAGCTTCCGACGCTCGGATGCGTACGACTTGCTGATGAGGCGCTCGACCAGCCGCTCCTGGGCTTTCGGTCCGCCCTTTGAAAATGCCGGATCGGCGTAGAAGCGGGCACGATCCTCAAACGCCAGCTTCTTCGCCTCGGTGAGGAGGTGCACGTGCGCGGCGCTGCCAAAGCCCGCGGCGCGAAGGTCGAACCCTTCGAGAATGTTCAGGATTTGCAGCGCAGCAATCCCCTGCCCGTTGGGCGGAAGCTCCCACACGTCATGACCGCGATACCTGGTCGAGACGGGGTCGACCCACTCGCCCTGATGCGATGCAAAGTCATCCGCGGTCAAGAAGCCGCCCTGAGCCTGCAAGAACGCCCCGATGCGCCGGGCGATGGATCCGCGATAGAACGCGTCCCGTCCCTCGCGGCCGATGAGCTCCAGGGTGCTGGCAAGGGCCGGGTTCTTCCAGAGTTCGCCCGTCCCGGGGGCACGCCCCTCGATGGTGAACTGCTCGCGGAAGTTAGGAAACGAGCCCTGCGAGGAAAACCGGGCGACCGAGCGGGCCCACGCGTCCGCGATTGCGGGCGACAGCGGGAAGCCCTCCAGCGCGTATCGAACTGCGGGCGCGAGAACCTTCTCCATGGGCAGCTTGCCGAAACGTTCGTGCAGTGCGAACCAGCCGTCGACGCACCCGGGCACGGTCACGGGCAGCGGCCCCGATGCTGGAACTTGTGCGAGCTTGCGCTCGTCCAGTGTCTTCTTGAGCTGCGCGAGCGTCAGGCCTCTGGGCGAGCGCCCGGACCCGTTGTAGCCCACGAGCTTGGAGGTCGATGGATCCCACACGATGGCGAAGAGGTCGCCACCGACGCCGCACCCCGTCGGCTCCATGAGTCCGAGGCAGGCGTTGGCGGCGATGGCGGCATCGATCGCCGACCCGCCCGCCCTCAGGATCTCCAGCGCAACCTGTGTCGCCAGGGGCTGGCTGGTCGCGGCCATCGCGTTCGCGGCATACACCTCGGCGCGTGACTGCTCTGGCCCCGCCCCGCCCGACCCTTCCGCCAGCGCACTCTGAGAGAACACGGTCATCGCGAGAAACCCCCCAGCCAGGCCCAACATCAAGGGCCTGACAGGCGAACAAGCGCGCCGACCAAGGCGATTTGGCTGCCGCGATGCGATTCTGTTCGACACGCCCGACCTCCCTTGGTGGCTTCAAGATGCAACACGCGGTCGGCCCGACGGCGCGAAATTGCTCCGATTGTCAGGGCCAAGTCATCGTACCGCACCGAACGCGGTAAACTCTCCATAGTTCCGAGCGTTCGCGGCTGCGCAGTTCGCGTCGCGTCAAGCGCTGCGCCCGACGCGGAACAAGCTGGGGAGCTGGGACCTCGCACATGGATCCGGCACACACGATTGCAGAACGGGCGGCGAACCTTCCTCGGGCCCAGCGCGATCGATATCTGCATGAGGCCTGCGCGGGCGACGCGAAGCTGATGGCGAACGTCCTCGATCTGCTCCGAGCGCACGATGAGGCTCGAACGCAACTGGGTCCCGCGGGCAATGACTCGGGCCTGATGCCGGGGGGCGGCACGAACGCCGGCGTCGGCAACCCCGTCCGCGTCTCCGAACTCCCCCAGCCGGGCGATCAGCTCGGGCTCTACCGCATTCTCCGCCTCTTGGGCGAGGGGGGCTTTGGCGTCGTCTACCTGGCGGAGCAGGAGCAGCCCGTCCGTCGGCAGGTCGCCATCAAGCTGCTGCGCCATGCGGCACGCTCCGAGATGCTCCGGGCCCGCTTCGAGCAGGAACAGCAGGCGCTGGCGGTCATGGACCATCCCAGCGTCGCGCGGGTCTACGACGCGGGTGTGACCGAGTTCGGCGTCCCCTACTTCGTCATGGAGCTCGTCACCGGCTCGCCCATCACGACCTACTGCGATCGTGCAAGGCTGACTATTCGCGAGCGGCTCGACATCTTCGTGCAGGTGTGCGAGGCGGTGCAGCACGCGCACACCAAGGGCATCATCCATCGCGATCTCAAGCCCACCAACGTGCTGGTCAGCGAGGTTAATGGCAAACCCCTGGCCAAGGTCATCGACTTTGGCGTCGCCAAGGCGATGGGCCCTGGCCTGACCGACCGCCCGCTCCAGACGGAGCTCGGGCTGATCATCGGGACTCCGGAGTACATGGCCCCGGAGCAGGCGGAGCTCACCGGGCTGGATGTCGACACGCGGGCGGACGTCTACAGCCTTGGAGTGATGCTCTATGAGCTGCTGGCGGGCGTGCTGCCGTTCGACGCCAGGGAGCTGCGGGGCGCTGGATACGCGGGGATCCATCGACTGCTCGCGGAGCGAGACACCCCGAGGCCAAGCGTTCGGCTGAGCGCGCTCATCAAGGACGCCTCGGGCAGGGGGCTCGCATCGGGCGAGCAGCGCCAGGCTCAGCCCGACGATGCGCTGGATCCAAAGCGCATCGCCGACGCGAGAAGGACCGACCCCGCGTCGCTGGCGAGGCTGCTGCGCTCCGAGCTGGAATGGCTCCCCATGAAGGCGATGCGCAAGGAACGCAGCGAGCGATATCGCAACGCGTCCGATCTCGCCGCCGACGTGCGCAACTATCTTGAAGGTCAGCCACTGATCGCGGCTCCGGAGTCCGTCGCCTATCGCGCCCGAAAGTTCGTCGCGCGAAACTCGGTCTCGGTGGTCACCGGCGCCACCATCGTCCTGTTGCTCGCTGCGTCCACGGTCGTGCTGGGTTCGCTCCTCGGGCGTGCCCAGATCGCCGAAGGGCGCCTCTCCGAAGCGCTCGTCGAGGCTCGCAACGAAACCGCCAAAGCCCGGGCGATCAACGACTTTGTGTCGCGGATGTTCCGTTCGCCCAGCCCCGAGCAGGATGGGAGGCAGATCCGCGTCGCCGACGTGCTCGATCGCGCCTCCCGTGAGATCGAACGAACGCTCGCGCAGCAGCCCGAAACCGCCAGCGCCATGTACTACACGATCGGTCAGACCTATGAGGGCCTTGGCCTCCGCGTCGAGGCCGCGACGCACTACGCCCGGGCATTGGAACTGCGCGAGCGCACGCTCGGGAGCGACCACCCCGAAACGCTCCGGGCGATGCGCGAGCTGGCGGCTGCCGAGTACGTCTCCAACGCCTCCGACGCCGAGGCCAGACTCAACAAAGCGATCATCGGCTTTCGCCGTCTTGGCCCTGCGTTCCAGCGCGACCTCCTGCAAGCGAGATTCACGCTCGCGGAACTGTGCTTCGAGGTCGGCCGCACGCAGGAATCGGACGCCATTCGCGGCGAACTAGCCGAAGCTGCCGGAGGCCTTCCCGAGAGCGACCTCGACGCCCCGCGGTGGCTGGGCTCCTGGGCCATCGTCCTTATCGATCGGGGCGAACTGGCAAAGGCCGAGCCATTTGCGCGCAGTTGCCTGAGGCGGGGTGAGGCCGCGTTCGGCGCGGACGATCCTCGCGTGTTCTACATGCTCAATGTGATGGCCCGTTGGTATCAGGCCAGTGGCCAGCTCGACAAGGCCGAGCCGCTCTTCAAGCGGGCGTACGACACATCGGTGCGTGTGCAGGGCGCGGAACACCCCGCCACCGTCCTCTGGATGCACAACTACGCCAGGATCTTGCAGGAGCAGCAGCGCAGCGACGAGGCCCGCACGATCTACGAGGCGATGCTGCCCATCCAGCGCAAGCTGAACAACGACAGCCCCGACACCTTGCTCATGATGTCCAACATGGCGGTGCTCTACCAGGCGATGAAGGAGTACGACAAGACCGAAGCCCTGCTGCGCGAGGTTGTCGAGCGCGGGCCCGCGCTGGTCGGGCCCGACTTCCCCAACTTGCTGGTATGGACCAACAACCTGGCGCGCCTGCTCGACGTCACCAATCGCCCGGCGGAAGCGCTCCCCATTTATGAGGCGCTCGTCGAGCGATCAAGGCGGGCGATGCCGGGCGACTTCCGCACCGCCCTCTTCGTCCGGAACTACGCGGGGTGCCTCGTGACGCTGGGTCGCCTTGCGGAGGCCGAGCCGCTCATGCTTGAGGCGGAGAAGATCATCGTTGCCTCGGTGCCCAAAGACCACCCGCACGTGAAGACATCGTGGACCAAGCTTGCCGAGCTTTATGAAGCGCTTGGTCAGGCGGAGCAGGCCGGGGTTTGGCGCCAGAAGTTGGCCGAGTTGACACAGCCAAAGTGACGGCGCGACGCGATGCTGGCACGCGCAACCGCTCCACAGCACCCAGTAAACCACCCCGTGTCCGCCGCATCAACCATCTCCTTGATGACGTGGAACATCCTGCACGGAGGTGGGGGTGTGCGTGTGCCGGAGATCATCCTCGAGCTCATCGAGCACAACGCAGACATCGTCGTGCTCACCGAGTTTCGCCCCGCGGCAGGGGGCCGGATCCGCGCGGCCCTTGCCGACCACGGCTACGAGTTCCAAGCGACTGCGCCCGTCCCGCCTCCGTCCCTGGCAACCTCCTCGCACGCCAACCGCGCCAGCACCGCCTGCAATCGAGTCCTCATCGCCAGCAAGCGCCCCGCCCGGGTGTTCGTCCCCCGCGTCGCGAGCCCCGCGAGCGACATCCCTCCGCCCTGTCCCGTTCCGTCCCGGTTTCTTGCGGTCGAGGTTGACCTCCCAGGTGATCAGAGGGTCATCGTGCTGGGCGTTCACATTCCCGACGACGGGCGGCCCCGTGAGCGCGCGGAGTTCTGGCAATACCTCGTCGCGATGGCTCGTGCGCTCGCCCAGGAGCCGGTCGCAATCATCGGCGATTTCAACGCCGGTCGCCATCGCCTGGACGAGCACGCTTCGACGTTTTCGCTGCCCCAGATGCTCGGACAACTCTGGTCGCTGGGCTACGACGACGCGTTTCGCCTGATCCATGGCCAGCGGCGCGAGTTCACCTGGCTTGCGCCCGCTGGAAGTCTGCCCGCGCTCCGCACCCGCAGCCAGCTTGACGGGGGCCAGCACGCATCGACTCGAGGAAGCGAAGGTGCAGGCCAAATAGAACCACCGCCCGCGAGCGGGTTTCGCATCGACACCGCCTGGCTGTCCTCGCTGATGGCCAAACGCCTCACCTCAGCGGCTTATTTTCACGGGGTCCGAGAGCGGCGTCTCTCCGACCACTCGCTTTTTCGCGTGGAATTTCGACTTTTTGCCTGAGAAGTGAAGAAAACCGCCTGAAACTCCCGACAAGTTGAGGGTCACGCTGCCGGAACGTGCTCCTCGCAGCGCCGGGATTCATCGCACCAGCCCGTCAGACAGGGCACAGGAACCGAGCGCCACCGCCGGTTCGGAGAGGAAAAACGCATCATGGCCAAGAAAGTCAGCAAACCCGCCAAGGCCTCGTCGAAGGCCCCCGCCCCCATGAAGATCGGCGCCGCCAAGAAGACGCGGACCAAGAGCGAGGTCTACACCACCCTCGCAGAGTTCGCCGGCGTCAGCCGCAAGCAGGTCGCCACGATCTTCGATGGCCTCAGCCAGATGATCTCCGCCGACCTGAACAAGGGCGTCGTCTTCGCCGTCCCCGGCATGATGAAGGTCACCGTCACCAAGAAGCCCGCCACCAAGGGCGGGATGCGGCCCAACCCCTTCAAGCCGGGTGAGATGATGGAAGTCAAGCCCAAGCCCGCCCGCAACGTCCTCAAGATCCGTCCCCTCAAGAGCCTCAAGGCCATGGTCTCCTGAGACCCATCGCCCGACACACTGCCACACACGCCTTCGCGATGCGCGAAGGCGTCTTTCTTTTCCAGCAGCAACCTGCGACTGCCCCCTTGCCCAAAGCCTGCCTTGGCCCCTGCTCGGCGCTATTCCGCCAGCTTCTTGAACTTCCCCCGCTGTTCGTCGCTCAGGCGCCGGGTGGCATCCAGCCGCGCCAGTTCATCAAGCTCGAGCGACCGGATCGCCCAGCGACGAGCGTCCTGGGTGTTGCTGAGTTGCTCATGCAGTCTGGCGAGCGCCGAGGCCATCGTCAGGCTGTTGGGGTCCAGCCGAAGCGCGTTCTCAAAGCCCCGGACCGCCTCGCGCCGGAATCGCTCGCTCGCCGCCTCCTCGCCGGGCGTTT
Organism: Planctomycetota bacterium; assembly: GCA_033763815.1. Taxonomy (GTDB): domain Bacteria; phylum Planctomycetota; class Phycisphaerae; order Phycisphaerales; family UBA1924; genus JANRJU01. The sequence continues at coordinate 41,675 of JANRJU010000033.1, read as the reverse complement.
CCGCCGACAAGCGGCCCGCCGAAAGCGCCGCCTGGGCCATGTCGTGCCAAGCGCTGCTGGTCTGAACCCCCTCGGCAAACAGCCTCGCCTGCTCGACCGCCCACTCGCTCCAAGTCCCTTGCGCTGGATCGCCCCCCGGCAAGCCGCCCGGGCGACGGAGCTCGGGTGGCATCGACTCCAGCAAGAGCGCCAGCCTCACCCGGGCCCGGGAAGTTCCAAGGCTTCGAACCGCAAGAGCGCCCGGTTTGTCCAGCACCTCGATCGATCTGGCCGCGATTCGGGCCATCGCCCCATCCACGTCGTCCGGGTTCGCCGCCCGCAGCGGTTCGGGCACTTGGGAATTAAGGTCGCTCAGCACCCGCTGGGGCGAATCGCCCGCAAACATCGGTGTCCGGCGGGAGATGGCCTGCAGCCTCGATCGGGCTTCCGACGCCGCCGCCAGCCACTTGGCCGTGCTTTGCAGCCCGTGCTCCCACGTCAGCACGCTGGGAATGGCCAACTTCATCGCCGCCACGACAACCAAGGCGACGGAGGCGACCGCAAGATTCGCCACGCCGCGTGACCGGGCCGCGCCGCGCGTGGCGTCCGCGGACGTGCCCCCGGACACGCCCCCCAGCAAGCCCCCGAGCACCACCAGCGACAGCGCTGCCGACGCGGGATTGACCAGGGTGAGCTCGATCTGGGCGTGAGCCAGGATCGCGAGCATGCCCGCCGCGAGTGCGACGCGCAGCCCCGCCAGCACCGGGCCCCGCATTGCCTGGGCGACCCCGAGGGTAATGATGGCCCACGCCGCCAGACCCGCAATGCGGGCCAGCGACGACTCCGTTGTCGCCACCGGAGCTTCGAGCAGGCTCGAGAGCGCCGTCGGCACGAGCAGAATCAGCACGATCACCCGACCCTCATCCCGAGGCGACATGGCGCTGGGTTCGTCCGCCTGAGGTTCCGTCCGCGCGCCAAGCAATGCCCGTCCGACCCTGCCCGCCAGCGCCACCAGCAGCGCGCCCCAGATCAGACCGGGCAAACCGAGCGTCGACGCCCAATCCAGCAGAACGCTGTGCGGGCTCGACACTTCCTCCGGGCTCAGCGGGTTCTTCGCCAGCACATACGCGTCCTTGAACCCCGCCGGGCCCACGCCCATCCAAGGCTCCGAGAAGAAGATCCTCGCCGCGGCGTCGACGTAGAACCAGCGGAAGAGGATGCTCAGTTCGCCCATTCGCTCGCCCAGCATGCCGCGAGCAACAACGCCGACCAGCATCAACGCGATCAGCCCGGGCCCGATCCACCACGACCATCCCAGTGCGAGGCGGCGCAACCCGCGAGGCCGAGGCGGTGGGGGCGTCATCGCGTGAGGCGGATTCATCGGCTTGGCGCGATTCCGCCGCGAGGAGATCCAAGCTCCGAGCCCCAGGCACGCCAAGCCGACTCCCGCCGCGGCGAACCCTCCCTTGGAGTTGGCCAAAAGCAAGGTGACCGCGGACGCCGCGAACCCGAGACCGACTCCAAACCACGACAGTTGGTCGACGCCCGCCCCGAACGCGCCGAAGGAGCGCCCGGCGCCCCGCCTGGCGCGCAGCATTGCTGCGAGCACCCCGGCGAAAGTAACACAAAGCCCCGCCGCGATCGAGGCCAGCACGTTCGAGAGCCCGAACCAGGCCGAAGCATCGGGCTGCATCAGGCGACGCTCAAACGCCCGAGCCATCGCCGATCCCGGGGTCCAGCCGTGGGCGCGCAGCACCTCGTCTCGACTTGCCCGAAAAGTCTCGACCATGCGGGGGTGCTCGACAAGGACCTGCAAACCGGCCTTCGACGCCAAAGCCCCGATGACCCCCAGGCTCGTCGCAACCACGAGCCGCCGGACTTGCGCCCGGGCGCTCGACGCGAGCACCGCCAGCGCCGCGGTCCATGCCGCGATCCAGCTCAAGCCCAGCGTGAGGTTGTCAACGTCAAGCCCGCGCATCCAGAGCCCGTGGGAGAGCGCCGATCCCGCGCCGACCGAGGCGAGGATCGCCTGCCACCAGCGCAGCGTTCGCCCAAGATGTGCCGAAGCGCACAACGCCAGCACCGCTCCCGCGAGCATCCCAAGATCGGTCAGCATGCTCGTCAGCGGAGTCAGCCCCGTGACCGGCGTGAACGACTCGATCGGGTCCACGCCCCAGCCCGGCAGCGGCTCGAACGTGGTCGTCGCGCGCAGAAAGACCGTCACCAGCACCGCCGCGATCCCCGCGATCTCAACGTGCTCGAGCCAGCCCTGGCCTCGCCCGCTCCGCGAAGGTCCAGCGATCTTTCCCGCGTGGTTCACGAGCCCCTCCGGTCCGAGTCCGCCTGTGGCGTTGCCAGACGCCCGCCCTGGCCTCCGCCGTTGTTGGGCGAGCTCGCGCGCTCGAAGATTGCCAGCACCGTGAGCACCAGCAGCGTCTGAACACCCACCAGGATCGCCTGCCAAGGCTGGAGCGAAGCCAGCGAGACGCCCCCGATGCCGGCGACCGCCGTGAAGCCGTAGATCACCACCACCGCCGAGCGTCGGCTCAGCCCGCGCTGCACCAACCGATGCGAGAAGTGCTGCAGATCGCCCACGAAGGGCGACTTGCCCTGGCGAAGGCGAAGGATGGTCACGCTGACAAAGTCATACAGCGGGAGCGCCATTACCACCACCGGCATGAACACGGCGTACCACGCGCCCGACGCCGGCAACCCGCGGCCAGCGCCAAATGCGCCCGCGTTCTCGACCACTCCCGTCACTTCCGGGCTGTCCAGCCCCGTTGGGAAGACGTACGTGGTCCGCACCGTGAGGAAGGCGAGCATGAAGCCCAGCACGAGTGATCCACCATCGCCCATGAAGATCGTCGCACCGCCCTTGCGTGGAAAGTTGAATCGCAGGAACCCAAGCAGCGAGCCCACCAGCAACGCCAGCGCCGCCGCCACAAACCACTGCCCCTGCTGCAGCGTCGCCGCGAGGAAGAACCCGGCGGCGATGCATCCCACCCCCGCCGAGAGCCCGTCCATGTTGTCCATGAAGTTCATCGCGTTGGTGATGACCACGATCCACAGCACCGTGATCGCAATGGAAAGCCAAGGCCCGCCCGTGTAGATGTCGAGCATGCTCAAGAGCCGCGTCTGCGTGCCCATGCAGGCGATCGCCGCCGCGATGAACTGCAGCCCAAGCTTCACATACGGGCCGAGCGGCCTTCGGTCGTCCAGCAGCCCGACCAGGTGCAGCGTGCCGAGGCAGGCCAGCAGAATCAACCCCACATCGGTTCGCTCGCGGATGCCTTCCAGCGCCGAAAGTCTGCCAGGCCCCGGGGAACTCGCTGGGCCCAAGCCTCCGTCGCTTGCCACGCCGGTGTCGCTTGGCAGCGCCGTGAGCGCCGGCAGATATCGGGCCACGACCCCCTCGTCGACGACGTTGACCAAAACCAACGCCGCGAGCATGGGTAGCGCAATCCCGAGAAAAATCGCGACGCCACCGGTGTTTGGGATCGCCCGACGTGGCGCCTTGATTTGGCCCGGCACACCCGCAGAGTCCAGCGCGCCCACGCGCCGCCCGAGCCACCGCATCACCCACGTCATGGGGAGCGATATCGCAAGGGCGCAAGGAGCGAGTGCGAGGCAGAGCCAGATCACGCGCCCGAGTGTACGGGCGACGTCCCCCGCGGGGAGCAAGTGAGGCGTTCGGGGCGCTGGACCGCAACGCCAAGGCAAAGTGGTCCCAATCTCTGCCGGGCCCTTGCGTGCGTTCGCTCAATCCGGTAGTGTGCGACTGGAATGCCGGTTTTGTTGGCCGAACGTTCCAGCCTCCGGCGAACGCCGGACGTGAGCAGCGCGCCGAAGAGGGGATCATCACCATGCGGCAAACTTGGTCTGGGCGGTTGACGTGCGTCGTGGCTGTCGGTGCGCACGTGGCCTGGTGCGCGCTCGCAGCCGCACAGAATCAGAGCCCGGCGACGCCCGTCGTCACCGAGCCGACGCTGGATCGCCTCGTGAACCCCGAAGACCTGCACATGGAGTGTGAGCCGTTCTCGGACCCCAATCCGGGAGATACCCACGTCTGCACCGACTGGGAAGTCCGCCTGGCCTCCAACAACGAGATCGCCTGGGCGACGCTTTGCATCGGGGGCGTCGAGCGACTGCACACGCACCTGGGCGATGGCGTCTTCCAGAACGCGCACGCCGGACGCCGTTCCTTCTTTCCGGACACCGACTACGTCCTCCGCGTGCGCCACCGCGACAGCAGCGGCGACGCCGCCACCGAGTGGAGCGCCTGGGGCACTCGTACGTTTCGAACCGGCACGCTCTCCAGCGTCTTTGCCCTTGACCTGGAAGACGTCGTTGATTCCCCCGCGCCGACCTGGACCGACACCACCGGCGCCGCGATCAGCCTTCCTTCCGCCAGCGTCGATCCGAGCGGCGTTGTGCTCGAACACGCCTCCGCCGACCGCTTGCTCGAGTTTCGTGCGTCCTCCGGCGCTGGGCTCGTGCTCGTCAATCCCTCTGCCCTGCCCGAGCACAACCCGGTCCGCGTCCGTGCGATCGGGGGCTCGACGGGACTGGCCATCCCCGATTCCGACATCGTTTTCACCGACGACACGGGCGCCGAGCGATCCATCTTCCTCCCCGCAATCACCCTCCCGCCCGGCGGCCAGTCGTTCTTCTGGATCTCCAGCAACGGCAGCAGCTACGCCGGAAACGCCGCCCAAACCGCTCCCGATTTCTCGACCCTTCGCCGGGGCGCCGCAGTTCCCTGGCAGGTCAACCAGCCCGGGTTCAAGGTTGAGATCGTCGCGACGGGCTTCCAGCTCCCGGTCAACATCGCCTTCGTCCCGTCGCCCGGCAACCAGCCCACCAGCCCGCTGTTCTACGTCACCGAGCTCTACGGCGCGATCAAGGTGGTCACTCGCGACGGCACCGTCGGCACGTTCGCGTCCAACCTCATCAACTTCAACCCCACGGGCGATTTCCCAGGCTCGGGCGAGCAAGGGCTTACCGGCATCGCCGTTGACCCGTCCAACGGCGACGTCTACGCCACCATGCTCTACGACGCCGCGCCACCGAATGGGCCGCACTACCCAAAGGTTGAGCGGTTCCGCAGCATCGATGGGGGGCGCACCGCCTCGCAGCGCAGCATCATCCTGAACATGGTGGGCGAGACGCAGGGTCAGTCGCACCAGATCTCCAACATCACCTTCGGCCCCGACGAAAAGCTCTACGTTCACATGGGTGATGGCTTCGTCGCCAGCACCGCTCAGAACCTCGCCTCGTTCCGCGGGAAGATCCTCCGCCTGAACCGGGATGGAACCCCGCCCGCCGACAACCCCTTCTACGACGGCCCGCCGTTCACCGCGCGAGACTACGTCTTTGCCTATGGCCTTCGCAACCCCTTTGGCGGGGCCTGGCGCGGCGCCGACAACCTCCACTACGAGGTCGAGAACGGGCCCTCCGTCGACCGCATCGCTCAGGTTGTTGCCGGGCGAAACTTCGGGTGGAACGGCACCGACGCCAGCATGCGCATCTTCGCCCTCTACAACTGGGAGCAGGCCGTCGGCCCTGTCAACATGGCCTTCATCCAGCCGCAGACTTTCGCCGGGAGCGGCTTCCCCGCCAGCAAACAGGGCAACATGTACATCTCCGAGTCCGGCGGCACCTATGCCACCGGACCCCAGGTTTTCGGAAAGAAGATCACCGAGTTCGTGCTCGATCCCCTTGGCAACCGCGTCTCCGGCCCGACGCCGCTCATCAGCTACAACGGGTCGGGCAAGGCGACTGTCTCCGCCCTCGCCGCCGGACCCGACGGGCTCTATTTCAGCGACCTCTACAAAGATCAGGACGCCCAGTCGCCCATCGACCCCGGCGCCAACGTCCTGCGCGTCCGGTTCGTCGGCACCGCCGATTTCTCCGCCAGTCCCACGACGGGCCCGGCCCCGCTCTCAGTCACCTTCACCGATCAGAGCAACATTCCGAATCCCACTGCGTGGAACTGGTCGTTCGGCGATGGGACGACGAGCACCGAGCAGAACCCAACGCACGTCTACGCCGACGATGGCCTCTACACCGTCCGGCTTGCCGTCACGGGCTCCGCGGGCGTCGTCGTCTCTCAGAAGAACGCCTTCGTGCGCGTCGGCGCAAGCAAGCGAGTCGCCTTCATCGGCGCCAGCATCCCCCCGACCGGGCCCGACTCCGCCGCGGCGGACTTCCTCCGCGCTCGCGGCTTTGACGTCGTCGCCATGGACGACGAGCCCGCCAACCGCCCCAGCGCAACGCAAATCTCCAGCCAGTTCGATCTTGCGATTGCCAGTTCCAGCATCGCCTCCGCCAACATCGCGGGCGAGTTCCGTGCTGCCCCGGTGCCCCTCATCTTCTGGGAGAACGCGCTGCTCCGCACCGGGCGCGAGTCGCTGACCGACAACGGTGCCACCGTTGCGAGCCAGACGGCGATCACCATCGCCGATGCGACGCATCCCATCACGCAGGGGCTTGCCGGCAATGTCGCCGTCTTCGCCCAAGCACAGACCATGAGCGTGGGCTCGGGCGCCATCGGGAGCGGTGTTCGCGGGCTGGCTCGCCGCACGGGAAGCACCGACTGGGCGATCCTCGCCGCGGAATCGGGTGCCCAGGGGGTGGGATATGTCACGCCCGCCCGGCGCGTCTTCTTCTTCCTTGAAGACAACGGGTTTGCTTCCCTCACGCCAACCGGACAGTCGCTCCTGCTTCGCTCTGCGTGCTGGGCGCTCAATGGCGCGACCACAATCACCAACCAGCCCCAGGACGCCACGCTCCGCGCCGGGCAGAACGCGGCGTTCACCGTCCAGGTCACCGGTGCCGGCCCATTCACCTTCCAGTGGCGCCGCGATGGCGCTCCCCTCAGCGACGGACCCGCCCCCGGTGGCGGGACAATCGACGGCAGCCGCCGCCGCGCGCTGTCCATCGCCCAGGTTGCCGGTGCCGACGCCGGCCAGTACTCGTGCGTCATCACCGGACCCTGTGGTGAGGTCGTCAGCTCCGTCGCGACGCTCGCTGTGACGCCCCGGTGCCCCGCCGACTTCAACAACGACGGACAGGCCGACTTCTTCGATTATCTCGACTTTGCCAACGCATTTGCTGGCGACGACCCTGCGGCCGACTTCGACGCCAACGGACAAGTCGATTTCTTCGATTACCTGGACTTCGCCGGCGCCTTCGCGGCGGGATGTTGAACGAAACCGCGATCGCGCCGCAACAACCAGCCCGCGTGAACGCTCGGGCAAGCACCACAGCGTGGCCGGAGCAACGTCGGACGGCATCCGGGGCCCTGCCCCCCAAGTGCCCTCATGCCCGCCTCATGCCCCTTTTTCGCTTGCCTCCGACCAGAGGTTTGGTTAGCCTTGGGAGGTCGAGGTCCGCTTGCCGCGGGCTTCGGCTTCCCGCTCGGCGTCGGGCGGGTTCTCGCGGCACACCGGTGACGATCACGTTGGCTCAACACTCCATCGACGAGACTCGCTCACCACGCACTGGCACGCACGTCGCGCTGCGGTGCCTCGGTGGCGATTCATGAGCCGCCTAATCGTCAAACTCGTACATCCCACGCAACCAAAGGCGACCGGGCCCGGGCTTCTCGCTCGTGCCCCGTTCCGCTCTCCCGGGTCGCGGCCCATCGTCCGTCCGAGTGCTGGCGCCGCACCCAGCGGCTTGCTGTTGGCCTCGGGCTCCGTTGCACGTCCATCGCCGCGTGACCGCCATCCTCAGTTCCCGCCGACCCTTTCCCTCACGAAGGAGACTTGACCATCGCATTCGGTAGATTCAATCGCGACACCACCGGGCCCGCTCGTACCCGCGTAAACCACATGATCCGCATCACTCCGATCCGTCTCATCGGGCCGGAGAACGAGGCCATCGGGATTGTCGAAACTCCCGATGCGCTGCGGCGTGCGCAGGAACTCGGCATGGACTTGGTGGAGATCTCGCCCGAGGCGCGCCCGCCCGTGTGCAAGATCATGGACTACGGCAAGTACAAGTACGAGCTCTCCCAGAAGGCCCGTCAGAGTCGCGCTGCCTCCAAGAGCAACGAGATGAAGGAAGTTCGTCTCGGCCGCTCGATCAAGATCGGCGACCACGACGTCAAGATCCGCGTTGATCAGGCGAGGCGCTTCATCATCGCCGGGCACAAGGTGATGGTGACGCAGCGGTTCAAGGGTCGCGAGATCGCCCACAAGGATTTGGGCCTCGCACGCCTCAAGGAGTTCGCCGACGCGCTCATGGACTGCGCCAAGGTCGAGCAGACTCCAAGGTGGTTTGGCAAGCAGGCCAGCATCATCATGGCGCCGGACAAGGCCAAGGTCGAAGCGATCAAGCGTCGCCTGGAGAAGGAAAAGCAGGAACGCATCGCCGCAGGCCTCGCCCCCGAGCCCGAGCCCATCGAGCCCGAGGACATCATCGACGACGACGATGATGATGATGATGACGACGACAAGGAATAGAGATCAGGCATCGAGATGCCCCGCGCATCTCGCGCCTCTTCCGTGCGCTCGCTTTGCCAACCCCGCCCTTCGCGGGGTTGTGCTGGTTCGCGCGATCCCTCACCACCAGCATCAGGTGTCGCTGGTTTCGCCTCGCTGACGCTCAGCCCTCTTTGTCCTGCGCTGCGTCCTGCCTTGCCGTTCGCTCTCCCGTTCCCTTCCGCAACCCGGCTTCATCCAACCACGCCGCGGCGTCCAGCAGCACCAAAGCCGAGAACCGATCGGGCGACCCGGTGTTGACGATCGCGTTGTGCACGAGCGTCTGGGCATAGTGCCGCGCTCGCCACGCGCGGGGCTCGTCCGCGCCCGTCCCCGACGCCAGTTCCTCCCCAAGCGCGAGGAAGACATGCACCGCCCACGGGTGCTGCGTTCCGTTATCCGGCTGCAGCACATCAAGCAACTCTTCCGCCGCCGCTCGAACTTGGGAGTCGAGCCGATGCCCATCCCCGAGCCAGGTCGCAGCATGCAGCGAAGCCAGCACCGACTCCGTCCGAGTCTCGATCGCGCCCCACACGTCGTCCGGCGTCGCGAGCAGCCCCTCGCCCCGCGCCATCGCTCGTGCCCGATCCAAAGCCCGTCCGAACGCATCCGCTTCTGAGACATCGGGAGAGAGCCCGATCGCCCGCGACGCCGCAGCGCGCCACAGCACGAGTTCCGGCCCGCTCGACTCGTCCGGTCTACTCGTCGGATTTGACTCACCAAGCAGCCGCTTAGCCTGCGAACCGAGCCGGGGGCCCAGCACACGCACCAGCATTGGGCGATCCACCGCGCGACGGTGCCCCATCTCGTCCTCGAACGTATCTACAAAGCTCGCCAGTGTGTCGGGTGTGCTTTCAGAGTCGAGAATCTCTGCATCACGCAGCGTGCGCCCCGCCAGTTCGCGAAGCGACGCCGCCCAGCTTGACAGCGAATCCACCCGGCCACCGTTCATGGACCGACCCCCTCCGCCGCGAGGCCCGTTCGCTTGCTAAGCGGCGCCCTCTGGCCCGCACCCGAGGCCAGCTTCTCGTTCAACGCCGCCAGCCCGTCGCGAACAACCTCAACCCGCGGCTCGCTCTGTGGCTTTGGTGCATCCAGCCCCTGGGCACACCGCGCCGCGAGCCGAGCCTTGAACCTTCCGGCGCCCGCGTTCTCATGCCACGAGCCCGGCGCCCGCGTCGGATGCCACTGGTGATACACGATGGCGAGGGTCACCGCCAGCGCGGGCTTGCACCCTGCCGCATAGGCCCGGCGCGCAAGGTCATCGTCCTCCGCGCCCCATCCGGCAAAGCCCTCGTCAAAGCCGTTGATCGCGAGAAAAGTGCCCATCGGGAGCGAGACGTTCGCTCCCAGCACCTTGGGCTTGTGCGCTTTGTTGAGCCCCAGGCGACGAAGCCAGAGCTGGCGTGCCGAACGACGCTCGCGCCGCTCCAGCGCCTCAAGCTGCTCCGACGCAATCGCCGCCGGCGGACGCCCCGCCCGGACCGCGCTTTCGTCGAAAGCCTCGGTCTGTTCGGGGCTCAGCTCCACTCGATGCGCCAGCACGAGCTTCCCCGCCAGGTGCAGGTGTGTCGCACACCAGTCTGGCGCCGGGCAACAGTCCCCATCGAGGAACGCCAGTTGCACGGGCACCTGCGCGCCCCGCTCGGGCTCGCGAGCCAGCGCTGGCAAGTGCTCCAGCAGCGCTCGCACCGCGTTGTTGCGATTCTGCGCCAGCCTGGCCTCGCCCTGGTGGGCTCTCATCACCAGCAGCACGGGGAACGCCCAGTCCGCAGCGCTGCGTAGCACGATATCGCGCACGTCCGCGTTCTCTCCGTCGCACGTCACAACGACGACGCCCGGCGCGGACGTCTGGCGGCCAAGCCCGAGCAGCGTCCTCGCGAGCCCCCGAGGCGTGTGCGTGCTGACGATCACCGCAAGCATGCAGCATGCTACGTATCGTCACGCATGCCCGAACGCCGCCCAAGCCAAGCGCCCGGCGATCCCGCAACCGACGCTCCGATCCCCGCGCACGCGACTCCCGGACCCGTGGCCATTCTGCGCACGAAGGTCGAACTCGATCTCTGGGCCAGGTCGTGCCCGTCGAGCGTGTTCGTTCCCACGATGGGCGCCCTGCACGAAGGACACGCCAGCCTTGTCCGTCAGGCCAGTGCGCTCGCATGGAGCCGCGGATGGTTGGCGGGCGATCGTGCCGCCTGCATCGTCAGCATCTTCGTGAATCCGACGCAGTTCAACGAGGCCAAGGATTTCGATCGATATCCGCGCACACTCGAGGCGGACGTTGCGCTCTGCGCCGCGGCGGGCGCCTCGGCCGTCTTCGCCCCCTCCCCCGACGTCGTCTATCCGCCGGGCGAACCCGTGCCGGTGCCGCCGCTCCCCCGTGTCGCGACCGAACCCTCGCTCGAAGATGCACATCGCCCAGGCCACTTCGCGGGCGTGTGCCAGGTTGTGCTGCGCCTGTTTCAGCTCGTTCGTTGTCGCTCCGCGATCTTTGGCGAGAAGGATTGGCAGCAGCTCCAGGTCGTCCGAGCGATGGTCGCCGACCTTGATCTCGATATCGAGATCGTGCCCGGCGTCACGATCCGCGAAGCCGACGGGCTGGCGATGAGCAGCCGCAACCGCCTGCTCTCGCCGGCAGATCGCGCTCTCGCCGCTCGTCTGAGCGCCGCGCTGCGGGCCGCCTCGGAATCAACTCGCACAGGGAGCAACGCACATCCAGGGCGTCCGCTCGAGGCCCGCCGCGCCGCCGAGGAGGCCATGCACGACGCGCTCACCCGCGACGCCGGGTTCTCCGAGGGCGCGATCGAGTACGCCGTGATCCGAGACGCGCAGACGCTGCTGGAGTATTCTCCCGCCCGTCCCGCGCGAGCCCTGATCGCCGCCCGCACTCCCGGTGGCATACGACTGATCGACAACGCGCCCTGGCCATCCGACCTGCCACTGGGAAACCATCAGACGAGTCGGGAGTCCAACCGGTCCGCAAGCTGAGCCTCTCGAATCTCGAGCGCCCCAAGGATCGTGCAGGAATAACGTCGATGGTGCCGGGCGGCGTCGGGTCGTCCCGGGTCTTTCGCGATCGAACGACAACGCACGGTCACCGGGAGCGGGCCGTCCCGCGTTCAGCTTGGAAATCTCTGCGAAACGATCCGGCAGCGCCACCCAACAACGGCAATCGAGCAAGATCGAAGGAGACACGATGGGTTCGAGAAGCAATCGAGGGGCGGTGCACGTCGCGCCGCTGTTCCTTCGTCTGGCACTGGGCGTCACCTTCATTTGGGCCGGCCTCAGCAAGATCCTCCCGCGCGAAGATGTCGATGCGCAGGATGCCGCGATTCTCGCGTCGATGGGCGTCCTGAACGAAGCTCCAGCGCCCGAGCCCGCGTCCGCGCCCGTTGCGCCCCCAAGCTCGCGCGCTCCCGAGGGGACGCAGGGCGCCTGGCTCCTCGCGGCTTGGCGCACCCACTCCGAAACCCAGCCCGACGCGCCCCCATCCTCCAATCCAGCGGGGGACCCAGCCAGCCCGGCCCCTGCGTCGCCAGCGACCGACGCGCCCATCACCCCGCCAGCGACTTCGATCGTGCCGCCGACGGCTTTGCCCCCAACCGTTCCGCCCAGCGGCACGCCGCTCATCACGCCCCCAGCGTCACCCGCCACGCCAGCCGCCGGGGGGGCAACGCAGAGCGTTCGGCGGCTGCACGCCTCGTTGTCGCTCACCATCTATCGAGCCGCATTCCCCGCTCCGCGTGCCGATGGCTCCAGTCCCATCCCCCTCTGGCCCGAAGCCGCCGCCAAAGGCCGTTGGCCCGCGATCCTCGCTTGGAGCGTCGCGATCGGCGAAGTCACGCTCGGCGCCATGGTTCTCGTGGGGCTCTTCACGCGCCTGGCCGCCTTTGGTCTGGCGTTCATCATGCTCGGAGCGATCTGGCTGACCACCGTCGGGCCGGCGATTCAAAGCGGAGATGCTGTGCTGGGCTTCCTGCCCGCCAACAAGCCGTGGGACGTCCGTGCCTGGAGCGTGCCGCTCTGGCAACTCGCGCTTCTCATGAGCTCCTTCAGCCTGTTGTTCGCTGGCTCTGGGGCCCTGGCGCTCGACCGACTTTCCAGTTCGCCCCGGCCGATCCAGCCACACCCCCGGGACCAGGAGCCATGACCAGCTCCGACGCCCCCTCCAAGCGTCGAGGCGACGCTGGCGTCGCTCCCGCCTTCGATGCTCGTTTCGAGGCCGACCAGCTCCAGCGCCTGCGCGCCTGGCGCAACTGGAACGATCCCGCGACCCGGGTGGACGAAGTCCTGCAGACCCTTCATCGCGATCTGCTCGCGCGGCGTCGGGCGCTCCGCGGCGCCGATCAAGCCTGGACATCGCACGTCCCCCCCGAGCTGCGCGACCGCTTCGAGCTCATCGCCCTGCGCTCGGGCTCGCTGGAAGTCCGCCCGCTCGATTCCGCCGCTGGCTACGAGCTCGATCGCTGGCTCCGTGCCCAGGGGGCTCGCCTGCTGCTGGATGCTTCCCGGGGCACCATCAAGCGCGTTCGCGTTGTTGTCGAACGCCGAGACTGACCGCGAGGCACCTTCGGACGCAGTCTGTTGGTGTCGGTCGGCCCGTTCGCCCGTGTCCGGGCTGGTCTGTCGGCCCGCCAACCTTCGCGACGTTTGTGTCGGTACGATCTTGTCGATGATCTTCTTCGAGCCCCGTTCTCGTCCGCCGGCCGCGCGTGCCCCGTTCGGGCCTCCGCGTCGCAACTCAGGCGCCTTGAACCTGACGTTGACGCTCCTGGCGACGCTCGCCATCGGCGCGTGCGAGCGATCGGCGTCCCCATCCGCCGATCCGACTTCCGACAGCGCGCCAACCTCAGCGCCCGGCGGCAATGGAGACTCCGCGTCCGGCGCCGTCTCGAATAGCGCGAGCCCCGATCAAGCCGGGGAAAGCTCGGTCGTGCCGCTGGCGCTGAGCGAGAGCAAGAACTCCCTGCGCGAGCTGGTCGCGGTGCTCTTGCGGGCGCAGCACCTGTACAGCCTGAGCGACATCGAAGCTGCGGCAGCCGAAGCCGAGCGGTTGATCCCCGATGCCGCGCGGCTCTCCATGGCGCTGGGAGACGCCGTGACCCCCGAGGCGCGGGCAAAGCTTGAATCCCATTTTGCCGCCCTCCCGCGTGCCAAAGAGAAGCTGGTCACCATGATCTCGGGCGGGAAGGATGCCTACGACGTCGACATCCTCGTCGCGACTCCCGAGGAGCTCAAGCTCGACGAACCCGGCTCCGAGGCGTACGGCTTCGCCGACGGTGCGCGAGACGCCGCCGTCGCTGGCTTCCTCAAGCCCGGACTCCGCTTCTACCAGATCGAGATTCGCGAGCCCGGCGACCGGGTGGGCATCCGCTACTCCCTCTTCTACTGGGATGGCTCGCAGTGGACCATGCTGGGCCCAATCTGGCGAGTGATCGATATCCCCTCCAGTCCGAGAACCCCGCGTCAGCTCCCCCAAGCGCCGTTTGTCCAGCCCGGCTCTGAGACGGTGCCGGGCGCGCCCGCCAACGCGGCCCCAACCACACCGCCAACCACACCGCCTCGCTAAGCCCGCCCGTCTCACGAATCTCAAGCCACGGTCTTGGTTTCGAGGTAGCCTTGGTCTGGGGACTCGCTCCGGGGGACTCGCTCCGGGGCCTTGCTCCGAGCTGCCCCATGGGAGAGCGCCGATGGGCACCGTCGATTGCATCATCCCCGCGTACAAGGTCGACGAGACGCTCCTGCGTGAGGCGATCCAGAGCGCGCTCGATTGGAAGCGGGTCCAGCACGTCATCGTCGTCGACGACGGCTCGCCCCGCGCCCTCTCGCTAGAGACTCTGGGCTTTGCGGGCTCTCCCCGTGTGCTGCTGATCCGTCAGGCGAATGCGGGGCCCGCCGCCGCCCGCAACGCCGGGCTGATGCACGCGTCTTCCGAGTGGGTGTGCTTCCTCGACGCCGACGATGCGTTGATCACTGATGGTGCCGAAGCTCTGCTGTCGCTCGCCGAGGGCATGAACGCCGTGGGGGGCGTTGCCGGGCGCGTCGAGCTCGACGAGCGAGGCGTGCGCACCGAGAAGCTCGCGCCCGAGGCGTGGCGCAACAGCCGACTGCCCAAGGCCGCAGACGTCTTCTTTCCCAAGGCCATCTTCAGCACCTCGGGCGTCATCGCCCGGACGTTGCCCGCCCGAGAAGAGCGGTTCGACCCCGCCCTGGTCTTTGGCGAGGACCGCGAGTTCCTGTATCGCCTGGCCTCGCGGGGCCCTCTGGCGGTTGGCGCTGCCGCCGCGCTCGTGCAGCGCGTCTTCGCGAGCGGCTCCAACCTCCGCTCCAAGGCAAACCTCAAGCGGTGGATCACCGACCACGCGACCCTCGTTGAGCGTTTGGGCCGGTCCGCCGCCGCGCCACACCTCCGAGCGCAGACGCGCTGGCTGCTCAACGCTTCCGCCAAGGCGCGGGTCGACGCCGCGACCTGGCGCCACCTTGTCGCCTGCGCCCGCTCCATAGGCTGCCCGATTCCGGTCAAGATTCGCCTGCGACGCATCTTGCGCCGCCCGCCCCGCGGCGCCGGCGCTTCGCGGCCATAAGAAAAATTCCAAAGGTTGTGGAACCGGAACGCCCCAAGCTGGTCAAACTGGGCAAATCCGGAGGTTTCACATGCATCTCAGCACCGTCTCCACCGATGTCGCTCGGTCCAATCGCCCGTGCGCCGCCCTTCGCCCGTACTTGGAGCGAACGCTCGCGGCGTTGACGCTGCTGGCCAGCGCATCATCAGTGATGCTCGCGGCGCCCGCGGTTCACGCCTCAAGCGAGAGAGCAGCATCGCCCGTGGCTCAGGCCGCCCCGAACCCCGCTCCGCAGCCCTCCGCCGAGGAGCTCGAAGCCGCGATCGAGGGTCATGGTGGCCAACCATTCTGGGGCGCCGTCCTCGTGGCTCGTCGCGGCGTGCCCATCCTCGCCCGGGGATATGGCTTTGCCAACGTCCCGCCGGGAAGTGAAGATGACCCCGAAGTCGAAGCGCGGCCAATTAACCCGGACACGCTGTTCGATGTGGGCTCGATCACCAAGCAGTTTACCGCTGCATCGATTCTCCTGCTTGCACAGCGAGGAAAGCTGTCGATCGATGATCCTCTCTCCAAGTTCTTCCCCCAAGACGCCGCGACCGCGACCGACATTACCTTGCGGCACCTGATGTCGCATACGTCGGGTGTGCAGGAAGAGAGCATCGATCACCCATACAACATGAGCCGCGAGCAGCGCGTGTCGACCTTCGCCGCCGCTCCGCGGACGAGGGTGCCGGGAGATGCCTTCCGGTACAGCAACGTCGGGTACAGCGTCCTCGCCGCAGTCGTCGAAGTGGTCTCGCAACGGACCTTCCAGGAGTTCGTGTGCCAAGAGATCTTCAAGCCCGCCGGGATGCTCCGCAGCGGACTCATCGGTAACGCCTTCGATGGCGTCGGCGTCGATGGGAAGCTCGATATCTCCAACGCCGCCCGCCGCTTCGAAGTCGAGCGAGCCACCGGCCTGACCACTCCGGTTTCAAAGCCAATCACGTGGGATGGAACCGGCTGGGGTTTCCGGGGCTGCACCGGCGCACTCACTTCGCTCAACGACCTCCTTGCGTGGGAGCGAGCCCTGCGCAACGGCACAGTGCTGGACCCCGCCCATGTTCAACTGTTCTTCGAGCCGGTCCCGGGCGCACGCTCCGCCCAAGGTGCCTACTCGCTGGGTTGGAACATCGGCTTCACCGACACTGGTGAGCGCGTCATCAGCCATGGCGGAACCACCCGGGGCTTCAGCGCCTTCCTTGCGATCTACCCCGACAGCGAAACGATCATCACCATTCTCGTCGGAGATCAGGCCAATCAGCGTTACAACGCCAGCAACCTGGAAAGGGTCCTCTGGCGCGCGGGAGCGAGTTCGCTCGAGTTGAACGTCGCGTCGCTTCCGCTGAACCAACATGCCGCGGCCCGCCTCCCTATTGGCACACGCTGGCACGTCGAGCCGCAAGCCACGACGGGCCATTTGACGCTGGCTCTCACCTTCGAGGAGAACACGCTCGCTCGCTGGACGTTCCCCGAGTCGTTAGGCCGGAAGATCGCCTTCGATCTGGAGAATGTGCTCGCCGATCGACGCGGCCGGCAACCGTTGACCCGGTTCAGTCGGGGCCCCCAGTCGCTCGACGCCGACGCCCCGCCCGGTACCGTCGAAGGCATGATTGGAACCATCGCCTACACGCAAGCCCTCGAGGGCCAGCCCCCAACGAAGCTCATTCAACTGCAGGGGCGTCCGCTTCGTGCAAAGGTGATGCCCTCCCACCGGAGCGCGTCCGGAGGCGGCCACTTCAGCTCCAAGATCACCATCGCCGTCGACGACGCAGATCGTTCCTTCTGGCCCCTGATCATCTCCATCACCGACGACGACGCTGCCACCCTCGCGCGCCAGCTTGATCGAGCGAATTGAAGCACGAGCGAGCACGGGAGAAACGATCCGGCGACCGAGGCATGGACGCGAAGCCCGCGACGGAACACGAAAAACGAGCACAAGGCTGAGCGGGAGCACGCCTCGCTGGTAGCTTCCCCCGTTGCTCGCTTTACGCCCTTACACCGGATCCAGAGCCTCAACCGGCGGCATCAAGCCCGCCGCGGCGCCTTCCTCGCAAAGGCGCTGCAGCGCCGCCAGTCCGTCGTCGCCCAGGTCCAGCGTCCATCGGTTGACGTACATCCCGACGTAGCGATCGATTCGCTCCAGCGTCGGTGCCTCTTCCGCGTGCCCCGATCGTTCAACGTTCGCCAGCGCGAAGGGCCGCGTGTATTCCAGCGCCTCCTCCCGGTGCGCGAGCGCATACTCGATCGAGCGCCGCAGCAGCGCCGCAACCTCCGCCGTCGCTCCAGCGCCACATCGCTCGTCGAGGTCACGCCTCACCGCGTTCGCCCCAAGCGGCAGTGGCAAGCCCGTCTTCTGCTTCCACCACGCGCCCGTGTCCAGCACAAGACGGAGGCCCGCTCGCTCGAACGTCACCTGCGCTTCATGAATCACCAACCCCGCGTGCACGGGGCGAACCCCGGCTGTCGTGCCGGGCTCGCCGGTGTTCCACCACCCCCGCGCGACCGCCGGAATCACCTGCTCAAATGGTGTCTCGACAAACTTGTTGGGTGTCGCGCGGGCCTTGGGCCCAAGCGCCAGCGACAACAGCAAGAACGCCGTGGTGTTGAACCCCGGAACCGCGATGACGACCTCCGGGTCGCGCAGGCAGTTCTGGCAGTGCACTTCAGCGTCCGCGAGCGAGAGTTGCAGCTCGCGCCCAAGCGCGGGAAGCAGGGCCGGGCGGGCGACGACCTTGGGCCCGTATCCATCGCCAAAAGAGCTCCCGCACCGCGTCAGGCGATACCACCCGCGTGCTGCGATCGCGGCGCGAAACGACAAGGCCGTGATGTCGTATCCGCCCTCCGGCACATCCGTCGGCATCGCTCCCGATGCGCTGCCGGGCTCGGTGGTCCCCGTCCCTGGTTCACCAGATGCCCCGGTCGACGCTCGGATCGCCGCCCGGTTCAGTTTCTCAATGTCCGCGGGCACGGCAACGAAGCGAAAGCGACCCGTGTCCAGTCTCGCTGGCTCAACCACCCGCGAGGGGCGTTGGGCGTCGACCTTCCCCGTCAGGGGCCACCACATGAAGGCGTCATCAGGATCGGGCGAGTGAGCCAGCGTGAGCGTGTGCATGATCCATCTTTGCCACGCCGCCGCTTCGTCGAGGCGCTCGACTTCCCCCAGCTTTCGCCAGCCATTCCCGGATCGTTAGCCCACGCTCCCGACGAGTGCGCCGTTCGTCGGGAAGCGCTGCAACGCCGCCAGCAGTTGCTCCGCCTGCTGGTGGGGCGGCATCGCCAGCAGCCGCCGTCGAAGCGCCGTCATCGTCTTCAGCTCCGCCTCGCCCATCAACAGATGCTCTTTGCGGGTTCCGCTCTCGGCAAGGTTCATCGCCGGAAAAATCCGCTTCTCCGCAATCTTGCGATCCAGAATGAGTTCCATGTTCCCCGTGCCCTTGAACTCTTCAAAGATGACCTGATCCGCCGCGGAGCCGGTATCAACAAGGCACGAGGCGATGATCGTGAGGCTGCCAGCTTCTTCGGTGCAGCGGGCGGCCCCAAAGAGCTGCTTGGGAACTTCCAGAGCTTTGGAATCCAGGCCCCCGGTCATCGTTCTACCGCTCGAGGCGTGCTGGCGGCTCTGGTTGAACGCACGCCCAAGTCGCGTGAGCGAGTCCAGCAGCACCACGACGTGACGCCCAGCCTCGACCATCCGCTTGCAGCGGTCGATCGTCATCTGCGAAATCGAGACGTGCCTCGCGACATCGTGGTCGTTGCTCGAGGCAACTACCCGCACACGCTTGGGATCCCACGACTGGCCCTGCCGCAGACCAGTTTGCAGTGAAACCGGCAGATTGCTGAGCTCTCCGGGCGGCTTGACAAAGGTCCGACGGAAGTCGGTCACTTCCTCGGGCCGCTCGTCGACCAGCAGCACCACCAGCTCAAGATCTGCATGGTTGCGCAGAACCGAAAGAGCGATGTCCTTGAGCAGCGTCGTCTTGCCGGCCTTGGGAGGCGACACAATCAACGCCCGCTGCCCGCGCCCGATCGGACAAAAAAGATCGATCAGGCGGCACGATGCTGGGCAGCCCGGATACTCAAGCGTGATCCGTGGCTGCGGGTCGATGCTCGTCAGTTCTTCAAATGGCTTCCGCTTCTGATAGTCCGCGGGGTCCATCCCCTCGATGGCCACCACGCGCTCGACATACGGCGCGGAGCGAGACTCGCCAGGACGCTGAGCATGGTTGTTGCTGCGGTTCCGGTTTCCGGGCCCGCCCCGCCTCGACCGCTGGTCGTTCCCGCCCGAGCCGCGATCGGGTGGCAGCGGCTTTGGCTCGCCAATCACCGCCGTCACCTCGAGTCCGGGGCGCAGGCCAAACTGCGTGAACACCGAACTGGTCAGGACCGGGTCGGTCGGTCCGGAAGCAAACCACGAGTCGGCGACGGGGCGCAGACGACCTGGGTTGGAACCGATGGGTTTGTCCGGCCAATCGACGATGCCGGTCACGGTCTGCATGGGGAACCCCGGGGCGTTGCCTGCCGCGCGTCAGGGAGCCCGACGGGATCCGGCCCCATCAGGCGTAACGCCGGCGTCGAAGAACACCCGTTGACGCTGAATGCGAAGGCTACCGGAAGCGATCCACGGCACGCGGACCAATCAAGGCTGTCCACGTGCGAGGCGGTAGCAGGATGCTGCCTCGGGAGCGTTCCGACTTGGCCAAGAGAATCAAGAGCTTGCCGACGGACCCGGACCGACGACAAACATCCTTCCAATTCTCGGCGTGGGCGGACGGGGTAGTCAAGCAATTTTCCGGACCGCGTTGCAAAGTTGTCGCGCTCGTTCCAGAAACCATGGGTGTCCATAGGGTGCTCTCCTTGAGTGCGATCAAAAGCCGAACTTCACCACGTTCACACCGATCGGCTTGACTCGCTCCCATAGAGTCCCTTTCGTGTTGACGAACAGCCGCCAGAAGGGACGCGTCGTGGACGACGCCCCCGCGGCGGCGGACGGGATGCGCGATGGCGAAAAAGGCGGCCTCTTCGCCGCGAACTCGGGGTCGCAAAAGCGACGCTGGCGCGGCGGCGGGCGATGGGGTTGCGGTTCAGACGACCGCGGGAGATCCTGCTTCCGCCACACGCGGACGATCCGCAGGCGGCGGCGGCCCCAGAGGCGGCCGCAGTGGTGGGGGCGGCAGCCGCGGACGTGGGCAGTCCTACACCGCCGGAGCAGCCAAAAACCGCCACCTCGTCATTGTCGAGTCGCCCGCGAAGGCCAAGACAATCAATAAGTATCTCGGGCAAGACTATCTCGTCCTCGCCAGTGTCGGGCATGTCCGAGATCTGCCCAGCAAGAACCCCAAGGGCGTCAAGTCACCCGTTCCGGGCGTCGACCTCGAGCAGAACTTTCGCCCCACCTACGAGGTTCTAGAGGCCAAGGAGCGGGTGATCAGCGACCTGAAGCGGGCCGCGAAGGACTCGCTCTCAACCGGGAACGAGATCTGGTTCGCGACCGACTTGGACCGCGAGGGCGAGGCCATCGCCTGGCACCTGGCCCAGGTCCTGGGCATCAGCAGCAAGGAAGCCAAGCGGGTCATCTTCGCCGCGATCACCAAGGGCGAGATCGAAAAGGCCTTCCGCAACCCGCACCCCATCGATGAAGACCGCGTCAACGCTCAGCAGGCGCGAAGGATCGTCGACCGGATCGTGGGCTATCAGGTATCGCCACTCCTTTGGAAGAAGGTGGCCCGGGGCCTCAGCGCCGGCCGCGTGCAGAGCGTTGCCGTTCGTCTCGTCGTCGAGCGAGAGCGGGAGATCCGGGCGTTCGTTCCCGATGAATATTGGCAGATCGAAGCGTGCTTCACGCCGGAAATCGCCAAGGCGCCGGGGCTCGCCAGTGCCTGGCGTGCATTCCTGGCGCAGCGTGATGAGAAGAACAATCCGCCCACGGTGAAGGCCGGCAACGCCTGGCTGGCCGAGCGAGGCGGAATCCGGGCCGAGCTGGTTGAAGTCGACGGCGCGAAGTTCGACCTGAGCACCCCGGCCGCCAGCGTTGGAGCAGGAGACGACATCGCCGCGCTCGGACGCACCATGGCCGAGCGTTGCGCCGCCGTGGCCCGCGCCGCCGGTCTGCAGAACGTCCGGATCGATGTCCGCGAGGAGCCCAAGGCAAAGGGCCTGGCAAAGTTCGTCCGCACCGTTCGGGGTGAGGTCAATCCCGCCGCGGCGTACCGCGTCCGCTCGATCACGACCAAGCGAACGACCACCCGCCCGCCCCCGCCCTACATCACCAGCACGCTCCAACAGGCCGCGTCCTCTCGCCTCGGCTTTGGCGCGCAGCGCACGATGCGCACCGCCCAGCAGCTCTACGAGGGTGTCGACATCCCGGGCGAAGGTCCCGTGGGCCTCATCACCTACATGCGTACCGACTCGACGCACCTGTCGGGCGACGCGCTCAACATGGCGCGAAACTACATCGAACGCTCGTTCGGCGCGAGGTATCTCCCCGAGAAGCCCAACTTCTTCTCCAGCTCCAACAAGGCAGCGCAGGAGGCCCACGAGGCCATCCGCCCCACCAGCCTGGAGTATCCGCCCAACAGCCCCAAGATTCGCAACACCCTCAACTCCGACCAGCTCCGCCTCTACACGATCATTTGGGAGCGGTTCGTTGCCTGCCAGATGACGCCCGCCGAGTGGGACGCCACCACGGTGCTGATCGATTCGCAGCAAACGGGCCCGACGCTCACGTTCAAGGCCACGGGCCGGGTGCTGGTCTTCGATGGCTTCTATCGCGTCGCAGGCGTGCCGACGATGAGCGACGAGCAGACGCTCCCGCCTTTGGCCGAGCGCCAGCCCTTGGCCCCGTTCGATCTCGAGGCAACGCAAAAGTTCACGTCGCCCCCGCCCCGCTACAGCGAGGCGAGCCTGATCAAAATGCTCGAGTCCGAGGGCATCGGACGTCCTTCGACCTACGCCGCGATCATCGGCGTCATCCAAGATCGCAAGTATGTCGAGCAGCGCGAGCGCCGCTTCTACGCCACCGACCTTGGCGAGGTCGTCACCGACAAGCTGATCGAGGCCTTCCCCGAGATCATGGACGTCGGCTACACGCGCGAGATGGAGACCCAGCTCGACAAGGTCGAGGAAGACCACCTCGACTGGATCGACATGCTCCGCCGGTTCTACGGCCCATTCAAGAAATCCCTGGCCGCGGCCGAGAAGACACTGACGCACGCCAAGGCCGAGGTCGTCCCCGCGCCGCCCGAGTACACCTGCCCGCAGTGCGAGAAAGAAGGGCGTGGCAAGTCGGCGACGGTCTATCGCTTTGGCAAGAACGGGCGATTCCTCTCCTGCTCGCTCTATCCGACTTGCAACTGGGCCTCGCCGGTTGATCGCGAGGGCGTGCCGCGCCCCGCCGCCGAGGGTGTCGACGTCGCCTGCCCCAAGTGCAGCTCCGTGATGACCAAGCGCGTCGGCCGCTTCGGCCCCTTCCTGGGCTGCTCTCGCTATGGAGACAAATCGCAGCCCTGCGACGGCATCCTTAACCTGGACAAGAAAGGCCGCGTCGTCGCCCCGAGCATGCCCCCGCTCAAGACCGAGCTCCCCTGTCCCACCTGCCAGTCGCCCCTCCTGCTCCGTTCCGGCGCTCGCGGACCTTGGCTGAGTTGCTCACGCTTCCCCAAGTGCCGAGGCCGCGGCAAGTGGAACGAAGTCGACGAAGCCGGTCGCACCAAGCTCGAAGCCGAGCTCAAGGAACACGAACGCACCCATCCGGTGCCGATCATCCGCACGCTCAGCGGACGAGCCCTGACCGACGGCATGGGCAAACCCACCCAGGACGCTCCCATGGTCGACCAGCTCTCGCTCGATGGCGGTGGTGGATCGAGTGCTGCAAACACAGATCCAGGAAGCGACGCCGCGCTCGAAACGGCTTCAAGCGATAGCGACGCGGGGTAATCAGTCACCCCGAGCGTGCGTAGGCGGACAGGCTGCACCACGCCAAGCCGACCTTTCCGGCTCTAGCTTCACTGCGGCTGCGGCGCGCCCTGCACCTCACTCCGCGCTTCCTTGTAGACCTTGACGTCGACAAAGCCCTGGAGCTTGCGGGCGCGGACGGGGTGTTGCAGCTTGCGGATGGCCTTGGCCTCGACCTGCCGGACGCGTTCGCGGGTGACCTTGAAGATGCGACCGACTTCCTCGAGCGTGTAGGTGTAGCCGTCGCCGATGCCGTAGCGGAGCTTGATGATCTCGCGCTCGCGATAGGTCAAGGTCTTCAGCACCTGCTCGATCCGCTGCTTGAGCATCTCCTGCGCCGCGGAGACCGCGGGGGCGTCCTGCTGCGTGTCCTCGATGAAATCGCCAAAGTAGCTGTCCTCGCTCTCGCCCACCGGGCGATCGAGCGAGACCGGATGCCGCGAGATCTTGAGCACGCGGCGGACTTCCAGCGGGCTGATGTGTGCCCGCTCCGAAAGCTCGTCGACTGTCGGCTCCATGCCCGTCTCCTGCAGCATCTGCTTCTGCAGGTTCCGCAGGCGCGTCATCGTCTCGATCATGTGCACCGGGATGCGAATCGTGCGCGCGTGGTCGGCAATCGCGCGGGTGATCGCCTGGCGAATCCACCACGTCGCGTACGTGCTGAACTTGTACCCTCGCTTGTATTCGTACTTGTCCACCGCGCGCATCAGGCCGGTGTTGCCCTCCTGGATCACATCTAGGAACGACAGCCCGCGATTGCGATACTTCTTTGCGATCGAGACGACCAGCCGCAGGTTGCCGCCCGAAAGGTCGCGCTTGGCCTGCTCGTATTCCCAGAACACGGTCTGCAGATCGCGGACGCGAGTTGCCAGTTCGCCGGGCTCTTCCAGCACCAGCGACCTCAACCCGTCGAGTTCCTCGCGCATCACAGCGACGTCGTCCGGATCGAACCGCTGCGGGAAGCGCTGCGCCTTGCGGAGTTCCTGCTCAAGGTCGAGCATCTTCTTCGAGATGCTGCGCAGCTTGCGCATCAGCGGGATGATCCTTCCCGTGCGCAGGCTGAGTTCCTCCGCGAGCACCGCGAGCCGTCGACGACGCTGCGCGATGCGCTGCTTGGCCTCCGAGACGACCTGCGCCAGTTGCGCGGGCGTCAGTGGCGCGTTCGCCTCGCCATTCTGCTGGCCGTTCGAGTTGCCGGAGGCTGTGCCCCCCGCCAAACCAGCAGCCGAACCAGCCGCCGGACCCGAACCCAAAGCCGAAGCCGCGAGCCTGGCCCGGGCCGACTCGGCAAGTTCCCAGTCCGCCCGGTTCAACGTGAGCAACTTCTCAATCGTCGCAAGGTTCCCCGGGATTCGCTTGCTGATGCGATCCTTCGCCTGGGGCTCGTTCGTTGAAATCCGCATCGTCCGGTCGAACGGCAGTTGCCCAGCTTGCACCAGCTTGAGCACCTCGACCGCCTGCTGCAGCACGTGGTCGCTCTCCAGTGCCCGGCGCCGGAAGATCATCCGGGTGATCTCGATCTTCTTCGCGAGGCGGATCTCTTCCTCGCGAGCCAGCAGCGGGATCGAACCCATCTGCGACAGATACATCCGGATCGGGTCGTCGATGCGGCGCACAGCGCTCTCTTCAACAACCTCCTCGACGTCCGCGTCGATGTCCTGACCACCGTCGGCCGCCGCACTGGCATCCTCCGCCAGCGCCTGCATGCGCCGCGGCGCGTGCTCCCCAGGCGTGCCGAACGCCAGCCCGCCAGGGCCCCGCGCGCGACGCTTGGAGCCCGAGCCGTTCGAAAGCTGGTGATGCAGCATCGACGCCTCGGCGACCCGCTCACCCCCCTCGACGCTCATCGCCCGGTTGGCCTTTGGACGCAGCGACGCGAGATACTCGCCCATGCTCCCCTTGGGAGCGCCTGGCGCAGCGCCCGCGCCATCGCCGAGCTTGGCGTGCCCGTTCTGCAGTCCATGAGAGCCCTGATCGCGCCCCGCGTGACGACCGTTCTGGCCATTGAGCGCCTTCTTGCCGCCGTGACCAGACGCAGTGCCCGAAGCATGCACGGGCGCGCCCTTGGCGCACGACTCGCGATACAGCCGCGCGCGGAAGTCCAGCTCGTCGATCATCCGCACGCCGTCAGCATCGAGCTGCGCTAGAAGAAGATCGACCCAGCCCGGGTCCACCATCTCATCGGGGACAGTGTTGTTGAGCTCCTCATAGCTGAGCCAGCCACGCTGCCTGGCCAAAGCCAGAAGCGCCGACACCGCTGGATGGAAATCCACTATCACGCCGAACTCCTCCAACCGCACTTCGATCCCAACCCACCTCGCCGCGTCGCTTGTGCCGTTCCCGAGCGTCGTTCGGCGTCCCACCGTCTCGATTCCACCGTCGCTGTCGAGTGTCGTCCAGAATCGTCAAGTCAACCCACTCTTCTCCGTCCTCTCGTTTCTCTCAGCACCCGTGGGCCCATTTCATCCTCGGGGCAGAGCTCCGCGTCGTTCGCGCTGCTCCGGGCTCAGCCGGCGCAGCGCTTCGATCCGGTCCAACTCGCCCACTGCCGCGCCGCCCGAAGGGCCCGCGGGGTGCTCTCCGCGTGAGGGCGAAGAACCGCTCGATGACGCTCGCGCCACCGCGTCTTCACGCGCCGCGACAGCGCGGACGCTCGCCAGCGCCTCGTTCCAGGTTGGAAGCAGATCCGCATCGCTGCCCAGGGTTGATTGCACGCGACGCAACAGGCCCACCGCCGCGCTGCGGACATCTTCGTCATCAAGGTCCGCAAGCACAGCGTCCACCCCGGGCGCGATCCCGTCCTCGGCAAGGTGCTCTACACACTGATGCACGCGAGTAAGCAACAGAGAACGATAGCCAACTCGCGCGATCAGGTCGCGGTCGTCATGGGTGAGCCGGAGCCACAGCGAGCCGTCGATCAGCGCGCACGCCAGCAGCAACTCGACGCCCGTCAGCCGTCCGACGCTCGCAACCGCCGCCCCCGCAACCCGCCCGCCGGCATCGCTCTCCGCGTTTCCGCCCGGCGCCGCCCCCGCTCCGGTTCGAGCCGGCGCCTCGGGCCCGCCGCGAGAGCGAGCGCGCCCCGCAGGCACCGACGCGACGATCACCGACTCATCCACGCCCGCGACCCGCGCCACATGCTGCAGGATGAGCCGCTTGCGAAGCGGCTCGGTGTCGTGCAGGCCGAGGTCGGCCAGCCTCGCCAGCTCGTCGCCGATCAGACGCGTCAGCTGCGCCGCCCCGGCGCCCCGTGCTCGCTCACGCAGACGCGAGAAGCGATACGTCAGCAGGTCGGTCGCGCCGCGGAGCACGCGTGAGAAGATCTCCGCCCCGCCCTCGCGCTTGAGCAGCTCGTCCGGGTCCTTCGCGTCGGTGTGGTCGCTCAGGCACGCCACCTTCACGTCCAATGACTCTTGCAAGTAGACTTGCCGCACTACCGGCTCAAAGAGCTTCTCGAACGCGCGATCCCCCGCCCGCTGCCCCGCCTCGTCGCCATCAAACAGCAGAACCACCGTGTGGCAGCTCCGCCTCAGCAGCGCGGCATGCTCGCGCGTCAGCGCCGTGCCCAACGTTGCGACCACGTTCGTGAACCCAGCTTGGTGGCAGGCGATCGCGTCGGTGTAACCCTCCATCACCACCGCCACGCCCGAAGACTGGATCGACCGGGCCGCCTGGTGCAGCGCGTACAGCACGCCCGACTTCTTGAACAGCCGCGAGTCGCCCGAGTTCAGATACTTCGCGGGCGGGTCCTTGCCGGGCTCGCTCGCCTCATCCCGCAGGCGTCGCCCTCCAAATGCGATCACGCGTCCGACCTGATCGTGGATCGGGAACATCAGCCGGTCGCGGAACGCGTCGTAGAACCCGCCATCGGATTCACGCCGCCGAAAGAGGTCCGCTTCGCTGAACGCCGCCGTATTCAGGCGGTTGACGCGGACCGTTTGCACCAGCCCATCCCACATGTCCGGCGCCGCTCCGATCCCAAATCGCTCGACCATCTCGCTTGAGATGCCGCGACGCCCAATCATGTCGCGGGCTCGCTGCCCATGCGACGGATGGTCCAGAATCGCCTTGAAAAACCGCTGTGCCTGCTCCGTCGCTGCGAGCAAGTCCCGCCGCGTAACCTGGCTCTCGGTCTCCGCGCCGCCCGTCGCTCCCGAGCCCGTGCCCGAGTCGGCTCCCCATCCAGACGCCGATGCCGACCCCGATCCAGACCGCGGTCGGAAGGGCGTTAGCGTCACGTGCGCCCGCTCCGCGAGAAACTCCAGCGCCTCGCGGAACTCCATCTTGTGATACCGCTTGACGAACGAGAACACGTCGCCGCCGGCCCCGCAGACAAAGCAGTGAAAGATCTGCTTGTCCGGGATCACGTTCATCGACGGGCGATGGTCATCATGGAACGGGCACAGGCAGACCCATTCCCGACCCTTGGGCTTGAGCGTCAGATGCTCCCCGATTACCTGGACAATGTCCGAAGCGTCCTTCACCCGCTGCTTGTCGTCGTCGCGGGACGCAGTGGGGCCGGAGTTGGGTCGAAAAAAGTTGGACACGATCGAACTGCCTTGCTCGAGTCGCTGGTTGTGCAACGCCGCAGGTGCGGCACGTTCGAATCTCCGCGGCGCCACCGTGCTCCGCGGGCGTTCAGGTCCTGAGTCGGGCTCCGTCATTCTTGATCGCGTCTGAACGCCATGAGGGAGAAAAGAGCCAAGGCTGATACGGGACGAAACGTGCGGCGGATGTTGCAATCCGCACGCCTGGGGTCATTGCCGGCGTGCCTGCCAAAGTCTTGCACCTTGAGGCGGGGTGCGGGACAGTGATCATCATTAGTCCCTCTGTTCACGCCGCCGACAACAATAACTCCACGCGGACCTTGAGAGAAACGATGTTGATCCCGACCCGAGCGGGCCGCCTGCACGGGTGGCAACGCCTGGAAGGGCTACCTCGACCTTGACCCGCCTCCCACACCCAATCCCCGATGCCGGAAGATAAACTAGAGGTGCCCGGTGGCGATCACAAAACGCAAAACAGGAAGCACACCCATGGTCCACACGCGCCCGTTCAACGCACCCGCCTCAGGGGCCGGTAACCTGGGCCGTGTGCTCGCGGCGGGGCTCCTCGGGTCGGCCATCGCCGCCTTCCCGGCTCATGCCGACCTGGGCCAGCCCGGCCCATTCATCGCCGGCTGGCGTCTGGTGACGATCACCCGCCCGAACGGCACTCCCTTCACCGCCCGATTGTTCCATCCCGCTCTTGCCGCTGGTCAGGACGTCCCCATGGATCGTTCCGGCGCGCCGTATCCAGCGATCAGCTTCGGGCACGGCTTCCTCCAGCCCGTCAGCCGCTACCAGTCCACCCTCGAACATCTCGCAACCCACGGCTTCCTCGTGATCGCGTCCGACTCCGAGGGTTCGCTCTTGCCCAACCACCAGAACTTCGCGAACGATCTCAGCCTCTCGCTCACCTTCCTCGAGCAAGTAAACACCATCCCCGGCACCTTTCTCGAAGGCACGCTCCTCTCGGGTGTCTATGGCCTGTGCGGGCACTCCATGGGCGGCGGCGCCGCGCTCCTCGCAGCAGCCACCGACACGCGCGTCGACGCCGTCGCCACCCTTGCCGCCGCCGAGACCAATCCCTCATCCACCGCCGCCGCGGCCAACATCCGTGCTCCGCTCTCGCTCATGGCCGGGTCCGCCGACACCATCGTCAGCGCGACCACCACCAACGCCGCCATGTACTCCCGCGCCCGGGCTCCGAAGCAATCGCCCGTCATCGTCGGTGGTTGGCACTGTGGCTTTGAAGATGTCTCCGGCTTCGGGTGCGACTCCGGGCCCATGACGCGAAACGAACAACTCCTGCGAACCCGCCGCCTCCTCACGGAGTGGTTCACCCTCTATCTCAAGGGCGATCAGACCTCGTGGCGCGCCGTTTGGGGCCCCGAAAGCACGGGCGATGCCCAGGTCAATCGCGAGGGCGATCCGGGCATCGCGATCTCGCCCCTCAACGCTGTGGTCGATGCCACGCACGAGCGAACGCTGACACTCCGAGTCCTCCTGACCAACAGCGGCCCTTCCGCCCGACCTGCGCCCCTTCATCGAAGCCAGTGGCCCAGGCTCCGGCGTGCCGATCGGATGGACCATCGACGCTCCCGCGACCGGTCTCCTGGCACCCGGAACATCGGGCGAAGTCGACCTGCGCCTCACGCCCGGCCCGGGCTCGGCGTACGAGCAGGCCTCACTCCTCCTCACGGTCCGCAGCGAGGCGGACCTCGGCACACGCGAGTGGACGACGCTCACCGTCCGCGTCTTCTGCCCCAGCGATTTCAACCGCGACCAGGGAGTCGACTTCTTCGACTATCTCGATTTCTCCGAGGCATTCGCCACCGACGAGCCCAGCGCCGACTTTAACGCCGACGCAAGCGTCGACTTCTTCGACTACCTCGACTTCGTCGCTCGCTTCGGCGCCGGCTGCTGAGCCCGGGCTTCGGACGCTGTTGAGAACCCCCATGAGCCAAAACACATCGATTCGCCTTCGCGTCAACTACACCGGCCGCGTGCAGGGCGTGGGCTTCCGGGCCACAACCAAGGACCTGGCCCAGGGCCGGGACGTCTCTGGCTGGGTTCGCAACGACGCGGATGGTGGCGTGACTCTCGAAGTGCAAGGCAGCGTCGCGGAGACCAAGGCGGTCCTCGACGCTGTGCGCACAACGCTGCGACGCAACATCGCCACGGAGAGCAGCATCGAGATTCCGCTCGTTCCCGACGAGCCGCCGGGCGTGCGAATCGCCCGGTGAAGATGAACCTCACGAAGGCTGGCGAGGCGGGAAGAACTGCACGGGCGCTTCCGCCGGCTCCGGGTCCGCGCCCGGCTCCCGCACGGGAATGAGAACTTCGTTCCGGCGCAGAAAGGGCATCGTCCAGGGCGGGTCGTACGCCGCCAGGCGGGCGGGGCCGGTCGCCTCGTAACCCTTGGCCCGGATCCACTCCCGCAGGCCCGCTTCATGGCGGGCCAGATCATCTTCGTGCTGCACGCCCGAATAGCGGTAGATCGCCAGCGTTTCCGGCTCCAGCTCGTCGATCTGCACCGCGTCGGTGTTGGGCGTCGGCAGCGTCTCTCTTGTGTACTTGCCGGGCATGAAAAAGGCCATCTGCCACCGCCGACGGTTTCGGTCGCTCGACACCAATGCTCCCTCGGCGTTTGCTGGTGGCGTGCCAGCCGACGCGTCCGCGGGCCCGCCCGGCTCGAGCGCAACCCGCTCGACGGGCATCGTCATCGCGATGCTCTCGCCCTCGGCATTCTTGCCAAAGATAAAGCCCCCGAGCTTGCCAAACGTTTCGTCGCTCGCCTCGTCGAATGGCTTGTCGCTCGTCGCACGGGCGATCAGCGCTGGCTCGTAGACACGCAGCTCGTAGCGCCCTTCATCCAGCACCGTGCGGTGCGCCCGCTCTTCCCACGTCCGGATGCCGACCGCGGAGCAGCCAAGGTTCCACATTGTGGAAACGATCGCCATCGCCACCGCCCCAGCGACGATGACCACGTTGCGAACGGTCTTGCGGGTCACGTCATTTCTCCGTCAAGACGCCATCGACGACGGAACGGCGCACATCTCGGCATAGGCGGGTCGGTCCGCCGCATCCTGGTGGCGATACGCCAGCAAAACCTTGCCATCACGCACGAGGAACGCGCCGGGCATCTGGAACCCATCCCCCGCGAGCGCTCCGATGCCGTGCCGATCCACGATGCCCGCGATGAAGCCGCGAAGCCAGACGCGAAGTCCAAAGAGCTGCTCCAGCGTCCCCCGGCGAAGCTCAAACGCCCGATACAGCGTCCGCTCCGGATCGCTGATGCGCGACACGTCCGCCAGCGCATACGCCCCGAACCGCCGCTCGGCGACGGCGTCATCCCGGTCCATATGCACCAGCACGATCCGTGCTCCGGCTTGCTCAATGGCCTGCCGCTGACGAGAAAGGTCCGCCAGCGCCTCGCGGCAGAACGTGCAGCCCCCATGGCGAAGGAACACCACCAACGCCATCCGATCGCCAGAAAGCTCACGCAGCGACTTGCCGCGCTGGTCCTTCGCAGCGTCGATCGAAGCCTCCGAAGTACCTGCCCGCTCCCGGCCCGCCCCCGGCCCCGAGTCACCGCGACCACTCCACAGCCGCGCCCGCTCATAGGCAGAGCGTGCATACGCCCGAGCGAGGATCAGCGTAAAGGGAACCCACCATGCCAGATCGTTCGTCAGAATCGTCAAGCCAAAGCGGAGCGGGAGTTGCTGCTCAATGAACGCGGTCTGCACGAAGCCAATAGGCCCGAAGATCTTGCCCAGCAGCCCGACCAGCACGATGGGCCAGTGGGTGAGCGGGTCTCGGGCGGCTACCCAGTAGCCCACGCCATACACCCCGACGATCATCCCGATGCACTGCCACAGGAACAAGTGCGACGGCACCTCGATGCTCATGAGCTGCCAAAGGTGCTTGGGGAAAAGAACGGTCCACACCCCCCACAAGACGTTGTAGACGCCCGCGGCGCGAAGAACCCAGAACATCCAGCCCGAAGAAACGGGCGCAGTCGTGCTCATGCAACCCCTCTCTTCGTTGCGATCGGGCGATTGGATGGAAAAAAGGCCGCCCGGTCGATCCCGGACGGCCCTCGCTCGTTGAGCTCCGCGCTCGATCTCAGCACGACGCCGCGAAGCGATCGGCAAAGTCGAGATAGTCAAAGAAGTCGATCACCCCATCCGCGTTGAAGTCCGCCGCCGCGTCCTGAACGTTGAACGCCTGCGCAAAGTCGAGGAAGTCGAAGAAGTCCGTGACGCCATCCGCGTTGAAGTCGGCCAGGTTGCACGACGGGCGGAGGTTGTTCGCCGGACCCGTCAGCTCCACGCGGTTGAGCGTCCGGCGCAGCTCGAAGCCCGTGACCGTGAAGCTCGCGTCTCCCGCGTTGAGGGGGAAGTTCTGGTAGTTGTCAAACCGCACGCGGAACTCGGGCGAGCCCGAATCGCCCACGCCGAGCGGCGTGATGTTGACCTCGAGGAACCCATAGTGCTTCCCGCCGCGGATGAGCTGGTTGCCATTCCACAGCTCAGGCTCGCTCTGGTCCGCCGACCAGACGTGGAACGGGTTCATGGTGAACGCCTGTCCCTCGGGGTTGAGCGGGTTGTTCCGCCAGTTGGTGATCGCGCTGGCGACGCTGCCGGGGGCGTCCTCCACGCCGCGAAGCCCGTCGCCCGCGGCGCCAACATCCCAGAGGTGCACCGCGTACCCATCGCCGTCGAGGTCAAACCGCGACATCTCCGCCACTTCCGAGTGCCCGGTGAACACCGCCGCGACGCGGAACTCGTCCATCAGCGGGGCGTAGATCCGCATCGCCTCGCCCGATTGCGTGCTGGTCACGCTCGAACCGTGAATCCCGCGCGAGAACGGCGTGTGGTGCCACTGCACGAAGATGATCTGTCCCGCCGCCCGCGCCGCCGCGAGTTCCGCGACCGCCCACGACCACTGGGTCGTCCCCACGTTGAAGTCCGGGATGTCGCCCGGGGCATAAGGCGTGCTGAACCACGCGCGGTTCGTGTCCCGGTTAGATGGAAAGTTCGCAGAGATGCCCTGGCCCTGGGGCGGCGCCACGCGGCTGTTGACCTCTTCCGTCGCCTTCACCGAGCAGAGCGTGATGATCGTGATCGGGCCGTAGTCCTGGCGGTAATAGAGATCCTGGAACGCCGGAGTGCCGTTGGAGGGCCAGTCGAAGTACGCCGACCACTGCTGACGCGCGTACGAGATCAGTTGGTTGGTGCTGGGCCCGCCCGCGCCCGTCTCTCCCGCGCCAATCCCGTTGAAGATGCAGTTGTTCCCGATCGCCGCCACCAGCGGACGCGCCGAGAGCAGGTCGTCGTACTGCCCCGCGTTATGACGCCAGAACTCGTCCCAGCGCCGTTGCTGCTCCGCGCCCGTGCCCTCAATCAGGTCGCCCGGCATGACCACCACGTCCGGATCGCGAGCCTCAATCTGCGCGATGTTCGCCTGATAGCCCCGCGTCTCCGTCACCAGATACTGATCCCGACCCGGCCCCGTGCCCGCCGGCCTCCCCGTGCTCCCCGGAGCCTGAGGCGTCGTCCGCGCCCATTCACGGAATCGCGTCCGTCCCGAGACCAGCGTCTCGCTGTCGCTCAGCACCGCCAGACGCAGAGGCCGCGCGTCGGTCGCCAGCGGCGCCGTCCGGAACGTGTTGGTGTACACGCTCCCGCCCTGCTGCACGCTGTACGTGTACTCGACGCCCGCCGAGAGCCCGGTCACCACCAGGCTGTGCTTGAAGTTACGCGCCGGCACTCCGGCCGACTCGAAGATCGCGGTCGACGCGAAAGAGAAACTCCCTCCCGCGTTCAACTCCGCCGCGATCTGATAATCCAGCACCGGCGTCAGGCTCGGGGTGCTTGTCAGCACCACCGGCTCCGAAAGATCGCCCCCCGAGATCGACAGTGTCCCGGGAGCATTCGCGATTGTGAACCAGTTGATGGTCATGCCCTCAGTCGTTGGCGACTGCAAATAAGGCAACACGCGAAACTCGCCCACGCTCGCCATTGCGCTCGAGGCCACCGCGCCGCACGCGATGACAACAGTCGGTGCGATTCGTCCAAAGTTCATAGCCACCATCCCCTCGTTCGAGAGTGATCTCGTCCGCGTTGGCAACGTTGCCAAGCACGCGGCACGACACCTGGATCAACCCATAACTTCTTCAGGGGAAGGCCGCTGGATCGCTGCGTCAGGCCAAGATTCCATGAAGATTCCGTTCAGGCTTGCCTCGACCTGTCAAGAGTGCCCGCCGCCACCGGAGTCCTCGACGCTACATCTCTCCCCGGGCCGCCCTCATCTACCCGGTCCGCTCGCACAGGGCTGTTCCAACGGTCCCGCAGGCTGTCGTCCACGCACGGGGCGCAATACGCTGCCCTTCCGCCGCCAACCCGCGATCGCTCGATGCCGGAGCGAGCCGGTCGCAAGGAGTCCCTGGTGATGACCTCACGCGAACACGACAACCCCGCCGGCAAGCCCCCGCCCGGTGGGCCTTCACACGCCACTCCGCCCAACCCGTCCGGGCAATGGCGCGACGGCGACGCGCTCGACCCGGGCTTACACCAGGATCTGCGAGGCAAGCTCGACTACGCCACCTATCTCGAACTCGACCGCGTTCTTGCCGCCCAGAAGCCCCTCTCACCCGCGCCCGCCCACGACGAGCTCCTCTTCATCGTCATGCACCAGGCCAGCGAGCTCTGGTTCAAGCTCATCATCCACGAACTCCAGGCCGCGATCGCCCACGTCTCGATGGACAACCTCGAACCGTGCTTCAAGATCCTCGCTCGCGTCAAGCACGTCCAAGCGCTCCTCACCCAGCAGTGGGACGTCCTCGCGACCATGACGCCCGCCGACTACGCGCAGTTCCGCCCGTACCTTGGCCCCTCCTCCGGGTTCCAGAGCCAGCAGAATCGCATGATCGAGTTCCTGCTCGGGCTTAAGGACCAGCGCTTGCTCAGATTCTTCGACCACGCGCCGAAACTCCGCGCCGAACTCGAATCTCTGCTCACCAAGCCCAGCCTCTACGACGCCTTTCTCCGCTACCTCTCCCGCCGCGGCTTGCCCATCCCCCGCGAGGTGCTCACACGCGATGTCTCCCAGCGCTACACCGCGCACGAGGGCGTCGTCGAAGCCCTCGCGCTGGTCTACCGCGACCCCGAGCGATTCTGGGACGCCTATGAAATGGCCGAAAAGCTCATAGACGTCGACGACCTCTACGCGCAGTGGCGCTTCCGCCACTACACCGTCGTCGAGCGGGTCATCGGCATGAAGCGTGGCACGGGCGGCTCCGCCGGCGCGGCGTACCTCCGCGATCTCGTCCACGAACGCTTCTTCCCCGAACTCTGGACCCTCCGGACGCGCCTCTAAGCTGCTTCTAACCTCAGCCACGGGGACATGATGGACAGCGCCACCGACCACGTCGAACTCCTCGCAACCACCGCCTTCGGCCTCGAAGCCGTCTGCGAGCGCGAACTCGTCTCCCTTGGATTTGAGCCCAAGATCATCTCCACCGGCCGCGTCTGGTTCCGTTCCGACCTCGCCGGCATCGCCCGTGCAAACCTCTGGCTCCGCACCGCCGACCGTGTCCTCCTCAAGGTCGCCAGCTTCCGCGCGCCTGACTTCGACGCCCTCTTTGAGAACACCAAGGCCATCGCGTGGGAGCGTTGGCTGCCGCGCGACGCCGCCTTCCCAGTCAACGGGCGCAGCGTCAAGAGCACGCTCACGAGCGTCCCCGCCGTCCAGCGAACCGTCAAGAAAGCCATGGTCGATCGCCTCATGAGCGGGCATCGCACCAGCTCCCTCCCCGAGACCGGCCCACGCTTCATCGCCGAAATCGCGCTCCTGGAAGACGTCGCCACCATCACCCTCGACACCAGCGGCGAAGGCCTTCACAAGCGAGGCTACCGCGACCTGGTTGGCGAAGCCTCCCTCAAAGAGACCATGGCCGCCGGCCTCGTGCTCCTCAGCGTCTGGAGGCCACATCGTCCCCTCGTCGATCCCTTCTGCGGCACGGGCACCATCCCCATCGAAGCCGCAATGATCGGCCTCAACATGGCGCCCGGCATCGCCCGCGCTTTCGACGCGGAAGCGTGGCCCGTGATACCCCCGAGCCTCTGGAGCGACGAGCGCCACGCCGCCCGTGCCGCCTCGCGCGCCGCCGACAAGCAGGCCCTCGCATACACCATCCACGCGTCCGACGTCAGCAGCGACGCACTCTCGCTCGCCCGTCGCCATGCCGATCGCGGCGGCGTTGCCCGCTTCGTCCACTTCGACCGCCGCGACTTTGCCGACCTCACAAGCAAGGCCGAATACGGGTGCATCATCGCCAACCCGCCGTATGGCAAGCGGCTCGGTGAAGACGCCGAAGTCGAGCGGCTGTACCGCATCATGCCCACGGTCCTCCGACGATTCCCGACCTGGTCGCACCACATCCTCAGTGCCCGTCTCGACCTTGAACAACTCGTGGGTCAGCAAGCCACCCGACGCCGCAAGCTCTTCAACGCGCAGATCGAGTGCACCTACTACCAGTTCCTGGGCCCAAAGCCGCCCCGAAATGACCGAGACGCCGACCGAGACGCCGACGCCGACCGAAACGCGGACACCGATCACCAGTCGCGCCAGGCCGAATCGTCGCTCCGGCCGGACGCCGCACTCCCGCCGGACCTTTCAAGCCCGTCCGAGCAATCGCTCGAGTCCGATTCGTACCCCGCGGATTCAGCCACCGACGCGGGCGACCTTCAGGCAGCCCCGCAAGCCGCCTCGGCAAACCCCGACAGCCCTGCACGCGAGCGTCCGATCCTCGGGCCCGCCTTTGGAGGCCTCCGCGAGCGCGACCGCAAGGAACTCGACGAGTTCGAAGCCCGCCTCGCCAAACGAGCACGCCACCTGCGCAAGTGGCCCAGCCGAGGCATCACCTGCTACCGCCTCTACGAACGCGACTGCCCCGATGTCCCCGTCGTCGTCGATCGTTACGAGGACCATGCCCACGTCTTCGAGCACGAACGCGAGCACTCCCGCACGCTCGCCCAGCACGAAGAGTGGATCGAGCAAGTCTGCCTCCGCACAGCCCGCGTGCTCGACCTCCCGGATTCCCACGTCCACGCCAAGAGCCGCCCCAAGCAGCGGGGCCTCACCCAGCACGAAAAGCTCGATGCCCGCGGCACCACGCTCGTGGCAAGCGAGGGCGGCTTGAAGTTCGAGGTCAACCTCACCGACTACGCCGACACCGGGCTCTTCCTCGACCATCGACTCACGCGGGGCATGGTGCGCGAACTCGCCGCGGGGAAGCGGTTCTTGAACCTCTTCTGCTACACGGGCAGCTTCACCGTGTACGCCGCCGCCGGCGGCGCCGCGAGCACCACCAGCGTCGACCTCTCAAACACCTACCTCGAGTGGGCGGAGCGAAACCTCCGCCTCAACGGTCTCGCCGGGCGACAGCACCGCTTCGTGCGATCCGACGTGCTCGAGTTCCTCCGCTCCCACCCGCAAGAAAGCCCTCGTGGAAGCAGCAGCGCCCGGGGCAGTTACGACCTCGCGGTCGTCGATCCGCCCACGTTTTCCAACAGCAAGAACACCCGCGAAGACTGGATTGTCCAGGAGCAGCACGTCGAACTGCTGACCCTCGTCGCCGACCTTCTTTCGCCGGGCGGCGTCGTCTTCTTCTCAACCAACTACCGCCGCTTCAAGCTCGACGAAGAGTCGCTCCCGATGCTCGAAGCCGTCGAGATCAGCCACCGCACCGTTCCGGAGGACTTCCGCAACGAGCGCATCCACCGCTGCTGGCGGATGCGCAAGCGATAGAAGCCATCACAGCGGATACAAGCCCCCGAACTCCAGACCCATCGTCTCATCAAGCCCGAACATCAGATTCATGCACTGAACCGCCGAGCCCGCCGCCCCCTTCATGAGGTTGTCGAGCGCCGCAAAGGCAACCACCCGCCGCGCACCGGGCTCGACCTCAAATCCCACGTCGCACCAGTTCGTGCCTGCCAGGATCTTGGGCTCGGGGTGCCGATGCTGGCCCGTCTTGTCCTTGACGATGCGAACGAATGGCTCCTCGCCATATGCTCCGCGGAACGCCTGCCACACGTCCTTCTCCGTGACATCGCGATTGAGCAGCACGTGCGCCGTGCACAGCACCCCGCGCACGAGTTCGACCGACGTGATCGTCGAGTGCAGCTCGAACGCCCGCTCCTGCATCAGTTGCTGACGGACTTCTCCCTCGTGCCGATGGCGTGTGGGCGAGAACGTGCGCACCACGCCCGTTCGAGCGGCATGGTGGCTGCTCGGGCTTGGCTCGCTCCCCGCCTCGCTGGAACCCACCTTAATGTCGCAGATCGCCCGCTCAATCCACCCTTGGCGGGCCAAGGGAAGCAGCGCCAGGTTCATCGCGGTGGCGTTGCACCCGACGCCGCTGGCGTACCTGGCGCCGCGGAGCCGAGTGCGTTCCAGCTCCGCAAGGCCATAGACGAATCGATCGAGCCACGCCGGCGCGGGGTGAGCCTGGTCGTACCACTGCCGGTACGCCGCCGCGTCGCGCAGGCGAAAGTCCGCCGACAGGTCGATGATGCGCGGGGCTGCCTGCGCGTACTGCTCGATCTTCGTTGCCGCGACGCCGTGGGGCTGGCAGAGGAACATCACATCGCACGCTTCGAACGTGCCCCCTCCCTCTCCCGGCGGCGCCGTGAACTGCAAAGGCAGGCCATCTCCCAGTCGCGACCGGGGCAGCCGCAGGTGAGGATGCACGCTCTGCACCGGCGCGCCGGCGTTCGAGCGCGACGTCGCTTGAACCACGCGCACCCGAGGGTGCCCGCCCAGCAACCTCAGCAGTTCGCCCCCGGCGTAGCCCGACGCGCCGATGATCGAAGCGCGGATGACCTCCGGCACGCCGGCGGTTGTGTTGGCGTGGCTCACGAGATCGCTCCGACGGGCCGCGGAACGGCTCCAAGACTCGGGCGAACCTCGACGCTGGGCGCTCCCGCGGCGCCCGCGTCGACTCCGATCTGTGCTTGCCTCTCGCCCCGGGCAGTGCGGAGCAGGTGGTCGATGATCCGGCCCGGAATGTCAACGCCCGTGGGCGCGATGCTGTTGCGGAACTCCATCGTGTGGTTCACCTCGCTGACGAGCAGCTCACCCTCTGGAGACTCGAGCAGATCGACCGCCAGCACGCCCCCCCCGACCGCCCGCGACGTGCGCTCGCAAAGGTCGCGCAGCTCCTGGGTGATGGGGTAGTTCGACGCCTGCCCGCCCCGGGCCGTGTTGGTAATCCAGTGCTCGCTGGCGCGCGAGATGGCCGCGATCGTCTCCCCGCCCACGACGAACGCGCGGATGTCTCGCCCCGGCTTGTCGACGAACTGCTGCACGTAGAACACGCTGTGCTGCACCGAGCCCAGCGTCGCCTTGTGCTCGACGATCGCCTCCGCCGCGTCGCGGTCGTTCACCCGCGCCAGCAGGCGTCCCCACGAGCCCACCGTGGGCTTCAGCACGCACGGATACCCCATCCGCTCGATCGCCTCGAGCGCCGACTCCGACTCGACCGCGACATAGGTCGGCGGCGTCGGCACTCGCTCGCGCACGAGCGCCAGCGACGTGCTCAGCTTGTCCCCGCACGTGTCGATGATGCGCGACGAGTTGACGCACGCAACCCCGAACGTTTCGAGGATCCGCACCGCGGCCAGCGCCTGAGTCTGGCTGATGCAACGCTCCAGCACGGCCTGGAATCGCGACCACGGAGCCGGATCATGAATGTTAAACACCGCGGTGCGAACGTCGATGATCTCGTGGTCCACGCCGCGACGGGCGAGTTCCTCCGCGAGCAGACGCTCTTCAACTCGAACCCGCGAAACAAGAATGCCAATGGTCATGTTGAATCTCGCGAAATGGCCACATGAGGAAATGGCTACATGGCCAAATCAATGGAACGGACGACCTGCCGGAATGCTGCGATAGAACGAAATGCGCGACTGCCTTGCGTGGGCGCGAAAACTCACTCGCCCCAGTCTTCTTGAACCTGAGGCGCGAGTTCCAGCGTCAGCGGATCGGTGTTGACGACCTCGAGTTCGACGCTGCATTCGCCGCAGCGGACGACTTCACCCCGCATCGGCGCGCGGGCAAGGCGAATGCCGCCGGCGCATTCGGGGCATTCGAGTTGGTTCAGGGCGGCAGAAACTTGGCTTGACATGATCGGACTCCTGTGACGTGCAAAAAACAAACCGGGCTCGCGTGCCGGGCGGTTGTGCCTGGCCTGCGAGCCCATTGACGTTGACGGTTGGGGATGAGCCCTATGCCGCCGCAATCAAAGGCAAGAAGCCAGTGTCGCCCGCTTTCGGGGCTTTGGCTTTGCCTTTGGTCTGGACGGCGTGGTTGCTCATGTGATGCTTCAAGACGCTAGACGTGTATCGTACTTTGGTCAACACCACACATGAACTTTCGCGGCTTGCGCTTGCAATCACGGCGCGACATCACCGCAGTTTGCGGGGATTCACGCGACCCTTGCCGTCGGCGTATTCCCACACGGTGACCAGTACGCGGCGGACACCCCAGGCGCGAGCCTGCTCGTGGGTTGGGAACAGCACGTCCAAGCGACGCCCCTTGATGGCACCGCCACAGTCCAGGACCGGAACGATGTGACCGGCGTCATAGCCGGGAATAGTCAGCATCGACCCGTAGGGCAGGATGCGGGTGTCGGCCGCGACCAGCGCGTGTCCGTTCGTGGTGACCGAGTGCAGGGTGGCGGTGATGCCATCGTCTGAGTCGCCGCACGAGCGCCAGTCGGGCGAGTACGCGGTGACAGTCATCCACATCTTTCGAGCGGGTCGGACCGGGCGACCATCGAACCAGCGGACTTCCGGGCTGGGCAGGGAGCGCCGGTCGACCGTCGAAGGAGCGACGGTTGATGGGGCTGGAGCGGCGGCGGGGTCGGGCGATGAACCCGGCGAGAAGGACGCGGTGCGGACGGACGAGAACTCTTCCGCGGCTTGGTCGCTGGCGATATTGCCGTAAGAATCGGCCGATGAATCCGCGGGTCCATGTTCGGGCGCGTCGCTGGCGGATGCCAACGGATTGGTTGGATGTGCGACGTCATCCGGATTCAAGGGCTGGCGATAGACGCCCGCCAGCAAAGGCATGTGCGTGGCTTCCTTCGCCAAGATCGCGGAGAACGCGGTCAGAGCGATGGCGCTGATGGCAACGCCGACGTGCAGGGCGATGCGAGCGCTGCGACGGCCGGCGGAAACGCCGAACGCCTCGGCACGAGGTCCAACAGGGCAGTTCTTCGGTTTCAATCCGAATATCCGGCGGCGTACCACTCACCCGCGAACCCAGGAGCCACCACGCCCCAAGGCCCGCCTGATTCACCCAGCCCGTCTCAGCCAGCCGCCCCGCCACACGCGTGTGTAGCGCGGAGCTTGCAGTTGAAACGAGCCGATGCCTCCCACCCGCCAACCGACGCCAACGAACGTACTCCGTCAGGATAAGTCTACACAGTGCCGGGATCTCTCGCCCAGTGATCTTGGAAAAGCACAGGTTTGGATGCAGACTGTAACGGTCGTTCCCCATTTGTAGGGAAGAGCGGTGCGTTATCGGTGTTGGTTGGGCCAGCGTTTTCGCTGGTGGTTCTGCTGGTTGCCCATGGAAGTCGAGGGCGATCGGCTGAGTGTAACTGTGGTGGGGGTGGGGCAATGGGCGGCGGGCGGCGGGCAATGGGCGGCGGGCAATGGGCAATGGGCAATGGGAGACCAGTATGCGGCGGGCAGTGGGGAGGACAATGGGAGGGCGAGAGGCGATGGGCAATGGTGCGTCATCACGCGTGAACGTCACCGACTGAGGGAGAGATGGCGTGTGGTCGCTTTCGCCTGGAACAGAAGCGGGCGCGGGGCGAGCGCGATCGACAGGTGTGGGCGGCCCTCCGTCCCGCGACGCCGGTGGCGGAGGTGGTGGTGGAGGTGGTGGAGGTGGTGGTGGTGGTGGTGGTGGTGGTGGTGGTGGTGGTGGTGGTGGTGGTGGTGGTGGTGGTGGTGGTGGAGGTGGTGGTGGTGGGGGAGGTGGTGGAGGTGGTGGAGGTGGTGGAGGGGGTGGGGGTGGTGGAGGTGGTGGAGGTG
>JANRJU010000032.1:0-1758 GCA_033763815.1 Planctomycetota bacterium | reverse complement strand
CGACGGCGCGGGCGCGCCGGTGACCACGCAGGGGCTCTTGGTCGACCGCCTCTATACCGGGCAGCGCTGGGAACAGGCAGTGCGCCTGTACGACTACCACGCGCGCTTCTACGAACCGCGCATCGCCAGGTTCCTGAGCGTTGATCCGGTGCGCGAGCTCGCCAACCCGTACTCGTACGTCGGGGGGCGGCCGATGCAGATGGTCGACCCTTCTGGCATGTCAGCGCTCTATGGGCCCGGTTCGGGTTTCTCCAGCCTCGGGGACTATAACGACCCTCCTGGGGCACCGAAGGGGCTACGTCCGAACGGTCCCTCGATCGACGCCTTGGCGGCGTTCGAACAGAACACGAAGGAGCTTGGCGGACACTCGTTCACGTATGCTCCGCAGTCGTTCGGGTTCCACCTGTCTCAGTTGGGAACGCCAGGGGGATTCGCAAATGCGCTGCTGAGCCTGTTGCAAGGTCTGG
Organism: Planctomycetota bacterium; assembly: GCA_033763815.1. Taxonomy (GTDB): domain Bacteria; phylum Planctomycetota; class Phycisphaerae; order Phycisphaerales; family UBA1924; genus JANRJU01. The sequence goes on along the minus strand of JANRJU010000032.1, from coordinate 1,291 downwards.
GTGCGCCGGTTCTGATCGCCGCGGGGCTGGGCATGGGAGCGGCGCTGGCGATCGGCGGGGCAGCGGCAGGTGCCGTGTACGGCCTCGGTTCCACGGGCACGTTCTCCGGCGCTCTCAGCACAGCGGCAGACTTCGGTGGGAAGGGATTTGCCATCGGCGCAACCGACATCCATCTCGCCGTTGTCGGGGCCGTCGTGGGCGTACCGTCGAGCGTCTATGCGTACTTCCACGATGTTGCGACGAAGCTCGGAGACGGCGACTGGGGCGGAGCGACAATGGCGGCAGTCGTCGGCGCGATCCTCGTCGCTGTCCCGAAGTTCGGGTACTACGGCGGCGGGTTGTGGGGTACGACGCAGTTCGGCGATTGGGGCGCGCCGGTGTTGACGTGGACGGACGCGGCGAGTCGCACTCACGATCAGCGGGGCAATGAGCTTCGGTGGGCCGGCTCCGTACTCGATCCGCGCAGCGGAGGACTGCCGCCCGGCCCGTTCGGGGTTGCGTACTCGCTGGTGGGAATCGCGGGTTTCGGCATCGCCGGGTTGGCGAAGAAGGCGCTCCCGTGACCGCGAGGTGGACTGGCTCTGCTCTCCTCGTGCTCGTCGCGATGACGGGTTGCGGCTATCGCTACCTGGGCGCGTACGAGGTTCGAGGTGTTCCGTTCGACGAGTCAGAGTTGGAGGCGATCACCCGCGAGATTTCGCCCGTGATCGCCCCGCTAGGCTACACCCGAATGCCAGCGATCGACGTATGGAGCACTCACTTCGAGCGCCGGAACTCGCCCGAGCCAGGCTACGCTGAGCTTTCCGGTTCGAAAGCCCACGTTGTGGTGGCGATTGCGCTCCCCGTCTTCGGGGACGGAATCGACATCGTGATCAACGACGCGGCGAATCAGGGAGAGACCCCCTTCGTGGCCGAGACCAAGCGCGTCATCGTGGAGTTCTTGCGCGAGCGCTACGGCATCGAGGCGCCGAAGTTTCGCCGGAGAATGTACATGGGATCTCGAACGACCGACTCACCTCGTCAGGGCACCACGGCTCGTCGAGCTGACAGTGTGCTCGCGTCGGCGTCTTCGGGAAGGTGGTTCGCGGCCGGAGACCATCTCTGCGCGGGGGAAAACGCTCCCGTTGACCTGGGGGCGGGCCATCGGTTTCGCCACCGTCTCAATGGCGGATCTCCGCTCGCTTGGGCCGCCGGTCAAGTGCCGCTGACAAGCCCAATTCGCGCAACATGGAGGATCGAGGGCGGGCGATCCGCTCCCGCGATAGTTGCTTTCGTTTCGGGCGACACACAG
>JANRJU010000031.1:0-1616 GCA_033763815.1 Planctomycetota bacterium | reverse complement strand
CGATACGCTGACGTCGCTGTCGATGGGGCTGGGCAGCACCGTCGCGGGCGCGCTCACGGCGGGTGCGATCCTCGCAATGTCCGGCTGGCTGAACGCCAACCGCCTCTTCGACATTCCGTATGTTTGGTGGGCGTGGATCGCGTGCTTTGTGCTCGACGATTTGAATTATTACATCTTCCACCGGGCCGCGCACCGCGTCCGCTGGTTCTGGGCGAGCCACGTCAACCACCATTCGAGCCAGCACTACAACCTCTCGACCGCGCTGCGGCAGACCTGGACCGGCTTCCTGTCGATCAGCTTCGTCTTCCGCCTCTGGCCGCTGCTGCTCGGCTTCCCGGTGCCGATGCTGCTGCTGTGCGGCGGTATCAACCTGATCTACCAGTTCTGGATCCATACCGAGACCATCGGGCGGATGCCGCGCTGGTTCGAGGGCGTCATGAACACGCCCTCGCACCACCGCGTCCACCACGCGGTCAACCCGCGCTACCTCGACAAGAATTATGCGGGTGTGTTCATTGTCTGGGACAAATTGTTGGGCACGTTCGCGGCGGAGCGCGACGACGAGCAAGTCCGCTATGGACTCGTGAAGCAATTGGGCAGCTGGAACCTGCTCTGGAACGTGTTTCACGAATGGATCGGCATCGCGCGGGACTTGTGGAGCGCTCCGTGGCGCGCCAAGCTTATGTATCTCGTCGGGCCTCCGGGGTGGAGCCATGACGGGAGCCGCGAGACGTCGGACATGATCCGGGCGCGTTGGGAGAAGAAGCCTTGGACGAATACGACATCGTCGTCATCGGCGGCGGATCGGGCGGAAGCGCTGCCGCCGGACGGCTCAGCGAAGACGGCAAATACAGCGTCTGCCTGATCGAGGCGGGCGGGCGCAATACCGGTTATCGCACGATCATCCCCGGCTTTGTCGCGTTCCAGACGCCTAAAACGAACTGGGGGTTCGAAACAGTGCCGCAGCCGGGCTTGAACGGGCGCCGTGGCTATCAGCCGCGTGGCAAGGGACTGGGCGGGTCGAGCGCGATCAACGGAATGGTCTATATCCGCGGCAATGCGTGGGACTATGACAACTGGGCCGCGATGGGCTGCACTGGCTGGGCCTACACCGATGTCCTCCCCTATTTCAAACGCGCCGAGCGCAATGTGCGCGGCGGCGATGCCTTTCACGGTGGCGATGGGCCGCTCTGGGTCAACGAGCAGATTTCGCCGAACCCGGGCTCGCTCGATTTTGTCGAAGCCGGAGCCTCGCTCCAGATTCCGCGCAACGACGATTTCAACGGCGCGCGGCAGGAAGGGGTCGGGCTGTTCCAGGTCACCCAGCACAATGGCGAGCGCTGGAGCGCGGCGCGGGCGTTCGTCGAACCGGCGATGGCAGCAGGGATGCTCGACGTCCTGACCGACGTCACGGCTGAGCGCGTGCTGTTCGAAGGTCGGCGAGCCTCGGGCGTCGCCTATTCGCGAAAGGGCAGGGCGGGTCGGGTTCGCGCGCGCAAAGCGGTCGTCCTTGCGGGCGGTGCGTTCGGTACGCCGCAATTGTTGATGCTGTCGGGGATTGGTCCCGCCGATCATCTGCGCGCCCACGGCATCGACGTGCTGGTCGATCGCCCCGA
>JANRJU010000030.1:0-2773 GCA_033763815.1 Planctomycetota bacterium | reverse complement strand
CGCAGCAGCGCCTCCTTGCCGTCGAAGTGGTGGTACAGCGAGCCGCTGTTGACGCCCGCCTCGCGGAGAATGGTGGACACGCCGGTGGCGTGGTACCCCTGTTCATGGAAAAGCCTGAACGCGACCTCGATGATCCGGTCTTTGGTCGGCGGCCCGGGGCTCTTTTCGGCGGCGGAGGTCATTTGATTGATCGTTCAATCTACACTCTCCCGGCCAAAACGCAAGCCCGGGTCATGAAATCTGGCCGGTTCATTTCCCTACCATGCATCGCCGCGACCGCCGGTGGGCCCGCAAGCAGTCCGTGGCGGGCGGGGCCGGCACGGGCGTCTGGCGGGGGGGTGGGGGGGTGGTGGGGACCTGAATGGTGGATTCGGCAAGAGCGGCCGGCTGAGATACGCATCAACGTCGCCCGGTCGCCGCCGCGGGTCCTTGTCCGGCACATCCACCCGACGCAACCTCCCTCGACCACTCACTTTTCTCTCTTCCCAGTCCCCCCTCGCGGAGCCACAAGCGTGTGGAAATGGTTGCTCGGGCTCTTCATCGTCAGCGTCGTGGTGTGCGCCGCTGGCGGGTACTTCGTGTCGACCAACAAGGAGATCCGCTCGCAGATCGAGCAGGTCATCCCGCGCCCCAAGCCGACGGAAGTCCGCGTCGGGGCCGCGTCGATCGGTGAGCTGTCGCGTACGATCTCAGCCCCGGGGCAGATCGAGGCGCTGACGAACGTGCAGATCAGCGCGCAGGTCTCGGCCCGGATCATCGCCCTGCCGTTTCAGTTGAACGGCGCGGTGAAGAAGGGCGACGTGATCGTGCGGCTGGACGCGCGCGAGTTCGAGGCCATCCGCGAGTCGGCGCGGGCCCAGCTCAAGGGCGAGCAGGCGCGGCTTGAGGGCGCGCAAGCCGCGCTCACCCGGGCCCAGCTTGACCGCGAGCGCGTGCAGCGCCTGGCCTCCAGCGGCGACCGCACGCCGGCGGACGTGGAGCGTGCGGAGAGCGATTTTCTTTCGGCGCAGAGCACGCTGCTCGCGGCACAGGCCGCGATCGACGCCGCCCGGGCCCAGATCCTGCGGACGGAGAAGGACCTGGAGAACACCATCATCACCTCGCCGATCGACGGGGTGATCACGCGCCTTGACGCGGAAGTCGGCGAAGTGGTGGTGATCGGGACGCTGAACAACCCGGGCTCAGTGATCATGGAGATCGCCGACCTGTCGCAGATGATCCTCAAGGCCCGCGTCGACGAGAGCAACATCGTGCCCGTCGACGAAGGGCAGGCGGCCCGGGTGTACATCAACGCCTATGGCGAGCGCGAGTTCACCGGGCGTGTCAGCCGCGTCGAGCTGCAGCGCAAGGTCGACCGCGACAACACCGGCTACTTCGAGGTCGAGATCCCGCTGGACCCGACGCCGGGCGAGACGCTGCGGGCCGGGCTGACGGCGAACACCGACATCGCCGTCGAGACCCTGCGCGACGTGCTGGTGGTGCCCAGCCAAGCGGTCGTCGATCGCAAGGTCGACGAACTGCCCAGCGCCGTCACGAAGGACAACCCGAACATCCCCAAGAACAACACGTTCGCGCGGGTCGTCTTCCGGCTTGAGCCGGCGGGGGACAAGACCTCCCGCGACGGGCGGCCCATGCTCAAGGCGATCGCCACGCCCGTGCAGGCCGGCTCGAGCGACCTGACGCGCACGGTGATTATCGCGGGCCTGAAGGCGGGCGACCGGATCGTGACCGGCCCGTTCAAGGTGCTGCAGACCTTGCAGCACGACGCGGAAGTCGTCGAAGAAGGGGCCGCGGCGACCAAGAAGGATCAGGCCAAGAGCGAGGATTCCGGCAAGCCGCAGGAGCCGGCGACGCCCGAGTCGGAATCGGCGGGGTCAACGAAAGGACCGGCGGCGGGCCGCTGACCGACTCCGCGCACACGGGCAGGAACCACACGTGACGATCGCGATCCAGGGTCTCGAAAAGGTCTACCGCATGGGCGTCGAGCGCGTGCACGCGCTCCGCGGCGTCGACCTCACCATCCAAAAAGGCGAGTTCGTCGCCATCATGGGCTCCTCCGGCTCGGGCAAGAGCACGCTCATGAACATCCTGGGCTGCCTCGACCGCCCGACCAAAGGCTCGTACATCCTCAACGGCAAGCGGACCGACCGCATGGACGCCGCCCAGCTCGCGCTGGTGCGCAACCAGGAGATCGGGTTCGTCTTCCAGTCGTTCGAGCTGCTCGGCAAGTCGAGCGCGCTGCGGAACGTGATGCTCCCGCTGGTGTACTCGCGCAAGCACTGGTTCGGTGCCAAGAAGCGGGCCACCGAGGCGCTGCGTAAGGTCGGGCTGGCATCGCGCATGAAGCACCGGCCCAACCAACTGTCGGGCGGACAGCGGCAGCGCGTCGCGATCGCGCGGGCGCTGGTGAACGAGCCGAGCATCCTGCTCGCCGACGAGCCCACGGGCAATCTCGACTCCAAGACCAGCGAGGAGATCATCGCGCTGTTCAAGGAGCTGCACTCGGGCGGGCAGACGATCGTGATCGTGACGCACGAAGAGGACATCGCCGGGCACGCCCAGCGGATCGTGCGCCTGCGCGACGGGCGGATCATGTCGGACTTCCCGACCAACGCCGACCCGATCCACCGTGAGTATCTCGACCGCATGGTCGTGGTGGCGAATCAGATGGCGCTGGAAGTGAAGAAGGCGGAAGCCGCGGCGTCGGAGAGCGCGGCGGGCGCCAAGCCCGACGCCGTCCAGCAAGGCTCGACCCAGCAAGGCTCGACCCAGC
>JANRJU010000029.1:0-1627 GCA_033763815.1 Planctomycetota bacterium | reverse complement strand
GATCTCCGCCTCGATCCGCACGCGGCTCGGGTCGTCGAGCGTGCCCGCCCGAACGATCAGCAGGTGGGGCCGCTCCTCGGCGGCGCTGAACAGGTGCACGCCGCAGGTCGGGCAGAAGCGCCGGTGCATGCGATTCCCGCTATCGGCGGCGCTCGGAAAGTCCGTCGTTTCGCCCGTGATCGTCACCGCTTCGGACGGAAACGCGACGTTCACCGTCGCGTTGCCCGACGCGAAGTACTGGCACACGCGGCACCAGCACGCGCGCATCACGACCGGCTCGGCGCGCGCCACGAAGCGCACCGCGCCGCACAGGCAGCCGCCTTCGATCGGAGTCATGGGGTCGCCTCCGGCGGCGCAGCGTGGCCGATGTGCGGCGAGTTGTCGCGGGGATCGGCCGATCGGGCATCAGTCGCGCTGGCGAGTTCCTCGACGCGCCGATCTGGCTCGGCGCGGTGCGGGGGTTGCATCATCGGGCCGACGCTGGTTGGCAAGCCGTGCGCCCGCTGGATCGGTCGACCTCGGCTGCGAAGCGCACGAGTGCTTGCAACACGCGCGCAAACCGCTGACCGAGCACGCCCTTTGCGCTGTCCTCGTGGCAGTGACGGTGGGCCTCGCGATCGTGCGTGCACAAGTCGTCGGGAAGGCCGTGAGAAATCCAGGTAGAGCTGATCTCCAGCTGGATCGCCGGAACTCCGCGCTCGAACGCCCAGCGAGTGATCGTCTTTCCGGTCGCATCGAAGCGGGCCGACGAGAACGCGGAGAGTCCTTCGAAGCGAAGGGCTTCGACGAGACGGTCGAATAGGTCCCTGCGAGCCATAAGCGATCGGCCCTCAATCGTTCCGAAGTCCACGTCGTAGGGCCGGCTTGGGTCAGATCCGTGGAGATCCACCACAATCTGAGGACGGACTTCCGACATCCGTGCGGCCAGTTCCTTCTTGAACGCGTTGTCGTCTTCGCGATTGGGATCGCTAGGGCTCGCCATCGTGGTGTAGAGCACGGGTGCGCACGCGAGCTGATTCAGGAGAAGTGCAAGCGACCCCGTCCCCGTGTCGGCGAACCGCAACTCTCCATTCCGCATGGGCTTCGTTGCGTGTGGGGCGGTGAAGAGAACCGCCGACGTGCCGGGCCGGTAAGCAAACCAGGCCTCGCCCCCGGCCGGGAGCGTTGCGGCACGCTCGCCAAGGTCGCGCTCGGCCGCGATCGCGCGAGCTACATGCTCCGGCTCCACGATTGCGCGCGGAAACGGGAGGGAAGGAGTCGACGGAACGCCCGCCGGACCCGGCGGCGGCTGCACGCATGCGATCGCAGTCGCTGCAGCCAGGGACGCAATCAGGAGCATTCCGCGGGTGAAACAAAGAGTCATCGCATCTCCTGGCATCTGGGCGAAGGTTTCCTCGGAAGGTTGAGTCTGCTGTGAAGCGATTCACTTGCGAACAGGGCGGAACCAACCTCAGCCGCCCGGCAATGGGCTCGGGAACTGCTGACCGCCCCGGAGCTCGTCATCGACCTACGTTCGACGCGCATGGTCGATCCAAGCGCTCAGCCGTCTTCGGGCGGGTTCGCTTCCATCCAGTGGATCTCCCCGTCGTAGACGAAGTGCCCGGACTTCTATTGGCGAGGAACCCGG
>JANRJU010000028.1:0-384581 GCA_033763815.1 Planctomycetota bacterium | reverse complement strand
CGGGCGCACGCTGACGATCAGCGGCACGACCTTCACCAACAACGCCAGCGTGAACGCGACGGCGGGCACGACATCGATCGCGCCGACTACCTTCACCAACGCCGCGGCGGGCACGCTCACCGCCACCGGCGCCAGCACGATTCTCACGATCGGCAACTCCAGTACAACGTGGACCAGCCCCGGGGCGATCTCGCTCAACACCGCGACCGTCAACCTGGGCGGTACCTTCAACAGCCTAAACACCTCGGGCCTCTCCCGCACCGGCGGCACGCTGAACCTCACCGGCAGCTTCAACAACCCGGGCGTGCTGGCGCTCACTGCCTCTACCGGCTCGCTGAGGCTCAACGGGGGAACGATCAACAACGGGAGCGTGACCTACGCCGGCGGCAGCGCGCTCACCTTCGCCAACACCGACAGCACGCTGAACAACGTTGCGGTCAACGGCGAACTCTTCCTCAACGAGACGAGTGCGACCGCAACCATCCGCGGCACGACCACATTCACCGGCGTACGCCTGGCGGGCGGGTCCAGTCGGATCAGCTTCACTCAGGCGACCTACACGCTCTCCGTGCCGATCATCGCCGAGGGACCCGGAACCGGCGCTCGCACGGTCACCTTTGGCGTGGGTATCGCTTCGACGGTCACCATCGCCTCCTCGGGCAGCATCGTGGCGCTCGCTGGCACGGGCGGCATCAACATCAACCAAAGCAGCCTGAGCACGCTTGTCAATAACGGGCTGATCTCGAACAGCAGCGATGGCAGCAGCAACTCGATCGCCGTCAACGTCTTCACCAACAACGGCACGCTCGAAGTGCTCGGGCTCAACGCGTCCTTGAACTTGAACTCAACGCCCACCCTTACCAACTTCAGCGCGGGGACGCTCACCGGAGGCGTCTGGATCGCCCGCAACGGCTCGGACTTCTTCACCTCGACCGGCGGCAACATCACCACCATCGCCAACGCGACGGTCGAACTCTCCGGCACCAACGCACGCTGGGATCAACTCCTCACCCTCAGCACCATCGCCTCGAACGCGTCGTTCACCCTCGATGCCAACGCCGATCTCACCTTCACGCCCGCCGGCGGCACCTTCCTCAACAACGGGCAGCTCACCCTGGGCGAGGGCAGCACCCTCAGCGTCAACGGCGCCGTCACGCTCGCGCCGGGCTCCACGCTCAACGTCCAGGCCGCAGGCGTCAGCGAGACCACCGGCTTCGGACGCGTCGTCGCGACCGGCGTCCTCACCCTGGGCGGCTCCTTCGCCTTCACCGAGGTCAACGGCTTCAACGCCACCTACTTCGATAACTTCGAGTTCGGGGTCGGCTCCAGCCGCGTCGGCACCTTCTCCTCGATCTCGCTCCCCGTCCCGCTCGTCGATGGCAAGAACTTCATGATCTACACAACCAACTCGGTCAAGGTCGCGATCTCCGCGATCCCCGACTTCAACGAGGACGGCCTCGTCGACTTCTTCGACTACCTCGACTTCGTCGACCGCTGGAGCAACGACGACCCCTCGGGCGACTTCAATGGCGATGGCAGCGTCGACTTCTTCGACTTCCTCGACTTCGCCGACTACTTCTCTCGCTTCGCATAAGCAGCCGGCGCAACCAAGGCCGGTCGCACGCAATCGCTCTCAACGCCCCGCCCCGCGCGGGGCGTTTTTTCGCGCACGCTCTTCACCCATCCCGCTCGCGTTACCCGGCGTTTCGCGCCAGCGCCAGGCTCGCGTCGGTGATGACGACTCGGTTCCGCCCCGACCTTTTGGCGCTGTACAGCGCCTTGTCGGCCAGCTCCAGAAGCTGCTGCTCCTTCACCGTCGTCCCGCCGGCAAACCCCGCGGCGCCGATCGACACCGTCACACGCCGCTCCGGGTGACTGGGCCACGTCACCTGCTCCAGCGCCGCGCGGATCCGCTCGCACACCGTGGACGCCTCACCCGGCGCGGTGTCGGGCATGATCAGCACGAACTCCTCCCCGCCGTACCGGCAGGCAATGTCGCTCGCCCTCGACTCGCGCTGGATCAGCTTGGCAAACCCCTGCAGCACCGCGTCCCCCGCCGGGTGCCCAAAGGTGTCGTTGACCGACTTGAAGTGGTCAACGTCGAGCAGCGCGACGCACAGCGGGTGCCCGTACCGCGCCGCCCGCGAGAACTCGTTCGTCCACCGCTCGTCGAAGTAGGCCCGGTTCCACAGCGCCGTCAGCCCGTCGAGCTGCGCTCGCACGCCCAGCATCTCCAGCAGGCGGCACAGGCGGATCGCCGAGCGCACGCGAACCCGCAGCTCCGTGAGCTCGAACGGCTTGGTGATGTAGTCCATCGCCCCAAGGTCGAACGCGGTGACCTTGTCCTGGGTGCTGTGCAGCCCGGAGAGCACGATCACCGGGATGTTGAACGTCTCCGCCTTCTCCTTGAGCTGGCGCAGCACCTGGAACCCGTCCATGTCGGGCATGTCAAGGTCGAGCAGGATCGCCGTGGGCTTCTGCTTCACCGCCAGCTCGATCCCCTCCGGCCCGTTCTGCGCAAAGCACAGGTCGATCCCCTCCGACCGCAGGCGCACCCGGAGCAGGCGGTGGACATCGATCGAGTCGTCGATGACGAGCACCACGGGCTTGGAGTCGTTCAGGGCTTTGATCGCCTGTGGCGTCATGCGTGCTGCTTGCTTGCGAGAACCGGATCAGCCATCGGAACGTTCGAACAAAGGAACCCCGAACCGGGCGAAGATCGCTCCACGCCCTCAACTCGCCATCGTGGCGCGATTGCAGAGTGCGACCAGTTCTCGAAGGCGGGCGGCGACGAGCGCCAGGTCCGCATCCGTTTCTGGAGGTTTCGTCAACTCACGCAGCTTGTCCTCAAGCTGCCCGGCGGCATCGCTGATCGGCTGGAAGCCATAGCCCCCAGCCGCCCCCCGGAGCCGGTGCGACGCCCGGCGCAAGCCATCCCATTCCCGCTGCGCGATCGCCGATTCCAGCGTGCGCACATGGTCCGGCAACTCGGCGACAAAGATCGACGCCAGCTCCGCCATCTCCGGATCATCCAGAAACGTCGAGCGCAGTGGCTGCATGGGCGTAGGACTGTCTTGGCTCACGCGAAACTCCTCAGCCTCACCATCGGCGGAAGAATCACGCTCCTTCTGTCGGTTGCGACTCCAAGGCCCCTCAAGTGCGCCTCAGGACGATGCCCAAGGCTGATAACCGTCGCTGCCCATCGCACCACGCACGATCTCTTGCATCGTGCAAGCTCGAATCGCCCGCCCCAGGTGCCCGGCGCGTTCCGTTTCGTAACCCCGCAATGCCAACATAACGAATTACACTCAAGGAACATTCACCAAGAACAAACTCGGAAACGCTCGTGCTTCGCGAGCGACGCGGAACACATCCTGATGATCTCAATCCCCTGCGCCGATACCCCACTGCGTGATCCGCAGAAGACTCTTCCAATACTGCGTCGGGCTCCCTCTGCCCGAAACAACGAGGTGCGCCACAACGGCCAGGCGCGCCCCGCTCATGAGCGCCGCCCCGATCGCGGGCTCGGGCCTTGACTCGTCCTCCCACCACTGCACCTCACTCGCCAATCAGCGCGATGTCGGCGTGTCCGGCACGGGGAACGCCTGGATCGACTTCTTCACAGGCGGCGGGCACTACATGCCCCGCACCCACTGCCTCGTCAACGAGTCCGGGCAGACCGACTGGCCGTGGATCATCGCGCTCCTGCTCCTCACCAGCGGCATCGTCCTCGCCTATCTCCGCATCTTCGCCTTCTGGATGCGTTCGTACTTCGGCGAACAACGGAAGGATCGCAACACCAAGCTCTTCGACCTCGCGGCCATCTTCCTCCTCTGCGCATTGTGCGGCTACGCCATGTCGCTGCTCATCTTCTTCTGGCCCGCCTACCGTCTCCTCGCCTTCCTCCTGCTCTTCCTCAACATCTTCTCCTGGAAGTTCTGCTGGAATCTTGGCCCCTTCCGCCAGGCCTTCGCCTCCGGAAGGCTGGAACGCGAGCTCCGCGAATCCATCGAGAATCGCGCCCGAGAGCTGGAAAAACTGGTCGCCGAGCGCACGGCCGAGGTCGATCGCCTCGCCGAGATCGCCCGACGCACCGCCAACGCCGTGATCATCACCGACGCCCCCGGACGCATCGAGTGGGTCAACGAAGCGTTCACCCGAATTACCGGCTACAACCTCGACGAAGTGCGCGGACGAAAGCCCGGAGATGTTCTGCAAGGGCCGCTTTCCGACCCCGCCCAGATTGCCCGCATGAGTGATGCCATCAAGCGGGGCCAGGGCGTCACTGCAGAGCTCGTCAACTACGCAAAGTCGGGCACCACCTATCACATCAAGATCGAGATCGTCCCGCTGCGCGACGGCGCGGGCCGCCTCACCGGGTTCATGGCCATCGAGAGCGACGTCAGCGAGCAGCATGCGTTCCGTGCCGAACTCACGCGACGCGCCGCCGAGCTTGAATCGCTCCGCAGCGCCGCCGAAGCTGCCAACAACGCCAAGAGCGAGTTTCTCGCCAACATGAGCCATGAGATCCGCACGCCCATGACCGCCATCCTCGGCTTTGCCGACCTGCTGGCCGACAATCCCTCCCAAGACCAGGAAACGCGAAGAGACCATCTGGACACCATCCGCCGCAACGGAGAGCACCTCCTCGCCATCATCAACGACATCCTCGACATCTCCAAGATCGAAGCCGGCAAAATGCACGTTGAGCGGCTCGAGGTCAACCCACGGACCATCCTCCGCGAAGTCGAAGCTCTGATGCGCCTCAAAGCACAAGACAAGGGCATCCGGCTCCGCTTCGAGGGCCTCGATGCAATTCCGACCGCCATCGTGTCCGACCCCGTTCGACTGAAGCAGATCCTCGTCAACCTCGTCGGCAACGCGATCAAGTTCACCGGCTCCGGCGGCGAGGTCCGCGTCCACGCTCGCATCCAGCCAAGCCCCGAGCCCGAGCGTGCCTCGCAGCTCCCCCCGCCCACCAAGGGCGTAGAAGAGCTCATCGTCGACGTTGCCGATACGGGCATCGGCATGAGCGAAGCTCAAATCTCACGACTCTTCGACGCGTTCATGCAGGGCGATCCAAGCACCACGCGAAAGTTCGGCGGCACCGGCCTGGGCCTGCGCATCAGCCGCTGTCTGGCCAGGCTGCTCGATGGAGACATCAGCGTCACCAGCGCCCCGGGCCGGGGAAGCGTCTTCACACTCCGCACCGGCGCTTCCCCGCCCGGCACGATCGCCGCCCGCGAAGCGCACGCACTCAACGTGCCGCCGCGGAACTTGGCATCCTCCGGCGCGACGCCCCTGAGCGGGCTTCGCATCGACCTGGTGGAGGACGGCGTCGATAACCAGCGCCTCATCGCATTCCACCTGCGCAAAGCCGGGGCCCAAGTCCGAGTTTTCGACAACGGTGCCGTCGCCATGCGAGCCCACACCGTCGACGGCTCGCTCGAGGGCCCGCTCAAAGCCCCACCCGTATGCGATCTCGTCATCACCGATATCCAGATGCCTGAGATGGATGGCTACGCCTTGGCCTCCACACTCCGCTCGCGCGGGTTTCCCCGCGGCATCATCGCCCTCACCGCCAACGCCATGGCGAGCGACGCCCAGCGTTGCCTCCAAGCCGGATGCGACGAGCACGTCAGCAAGCCGATCGACCGGCAATCGCTCGTTGAAGCCTGCCTGAGATCACTGGCCAAGCGCGCCGATGTGCCCGAGCCGGCGTGATGCCCGCCGCGCACCAGCCACGCACTCCCGCCGCCAGCCGGCGCTCAACTCTACCGCCGCTTGGCCGTGAACACCCCGTTGGGCTGCACGCTCTGGAGCTCGGTCACGTTCCCGTCATCACCAAAGACAAACTTGACGGTGAACCCTTCCAGGCCCTTGATCGAAAACACATTGTCGCCCTTTGGAATCAAGTCATAGAGGGGCTGCCCCGGCACCAGCAGCGTCAGCTTCGAACCGCGCGCCGTTACCGTCAACGCCTGCGGCCCCAGCATGTACTCGCCCGCAAGGCGCGACAGAAACGCCGGATCGCTCAGCCTCTCGCTCGCTCGCCGGCTGAACTCCACCGCCGGCAGCGTCGGCTCCACCACCAGCCTCAGCCCCTCGATCGATCCGTCAAGCCCGGTCAGAAACTGAACCTTCTGCCCCTCAAACATCTCCAGCTTGTCAACCTTGCCCGCGGAGAACACGTCAAAGTGCCAGTGCTCCAGCGGCAGCGTGAACCCGGAGATGATCGCCCGCAACGGTGCACCCGGCGCCTTCGTCGCTCCGGATTCTGCACCGGCCTTGGCCGCGTCCACCTTTGCCGTGCCCGCGCCGTTCGCGGGCGCCACGCTCGATTCCGCCGCCCCGTCCGCCGCCTTTGAACCAGAGGCAAGCTCGATGCGAATCACGCCGTAGCCCGGGTGCTCGTAGCTGCCGGCATACGCCGCGATCGGGTGAGCAGGCTTCGTATCCGCGACGCGTGCCAGGTCCTTCTTCTCCTTCGCCTCCTTCTCAACACCCTTCATCTGCTCGCGCTTCTGCAGCGTCTCCGCGTGCCACTCCCGCTTGGGCCCATCCAGCAACCGATCCAGCAGATGCCGCGTCAGCAGCTCGGGCACGGGCGAGCCATCCTGATTCGCCATGACCGCGATGCCAAGATCGGAGTCTGGAATCAGAGTGACCATGGTCGAGAAGCCATCGATGTTGCCCCCGTGGTGCAGCCTCGTGCGCCCGCGATAGACCTCGACGAACCATCCGAGTGCGTATCCAACGGGAATGATCTCCGGCTCGCTCGCATCGCCCGCGCCCAGCGTCATCTGCGGGCGGTGCAGCTCCGCCAGCGACGCACCCTGGATCACCTTCTCCCCGCCCAGCGTGCCCTCGTTGAGATGCACGATCATCCAGTTCGCCATGTCGCGGGCGCACGAGAAGATCGACCCTGCCGGCCCAACATTCGAGATATCACGGAACTCGCGCAGCCGCACCGCACCCTCGTGCTCGTCGTAAGGCTGCGCCAGCTCGCTCGACCGCTGCGCCTGCGCCAGCCCCACGGTGCTGTGCTCCATCTTCAGCGGCCCAAAGATCATCGACTCGACCGCGTGCTCCCAGGTCTGGCCCGTCAGCTTCTCCACCAACACCCCGGCCGACAGATACATCAGGTTGTTGTACTGCCACTTCGCCCGAAGATCCTCGCTGAGCTTCAAGTGCCTCAACCTCGCAAAGATCTCGCCCCGGCTCAACCCTGAGTTGTACCACATCAGGTCATGGCGCGGCAGGCCCGTCCGGTGCGTCACAAGATCCCGGGGCGTCACGCGCTGCGCCACACCCTCGTCCGCGAGGCGAAACTCGGGCAACACCTCCCGCACCGGCTTGTCCCAATCCAGCTTCCCCTGCTCCGCCAGCACCGCCATCAAATACGTCGTGAACGCCTTGCTCGACGACCCGATGGCAAACAGCGTGTGCTCCGTCGCCGGCTTCTTGCCCTCGACGTCGCGCTCGCCATAGCCCTTGCTCAGCAAGACCTCCGTGCCCCGCACCACCGCGACGCCGACGCCCGGCGCTTTCCAGTCCGCGAGCATGCCCCGCACGAGGTCGTCGACGCCGTCAAGCTTGTCCTTGGCCTCCGCCGCCACCGCCTGCGCCCGCTTGAGCTTGAACGGGAACTGCTGACCCATCTGCGTGAACTGCCCGGCAAGCTCGCTCCCATCCTCGCTCAACTCGCCGGCAAACGAGGCACCGCCCGGCGCATCGGGAAATGTGAACGCCACCCGCCGACCCTCAACCACGATCTTGTCCAGCCGCAGGTCCTTGGCGCTCTGCTGCGGGATCGAGATATCGCCCGACATCGAGCCGCCCTGGCCCTTGACAAAGTCAATGTCGATCGGGAGCGATACCCCGGGAAGATTGATCGCACCCTCCCAGCGCCCTTCGATGGAAGTAGGCGCTGCGCCGACCGACATAGCGCGCGACTCAACCGCCGCGTCGCTCGCGCCCTGACCGGCATCGACTCCCGAGGCCGACACAACCGAGCAGATCACAACCAGCGGCACCAAACCCGCGCGCGCCCCGCGACGCACCATACCCCGAACGCCATCCCCCGCCAAACCGCTCGAAAACCGCATCGTGTCGAACATGACCTCGTTCTCCATGGTCCACCGTTGCAACGCACTGGCCGCGATCGCACCTTCGACTCGCCGACATGACCGACGAACCGCAGAACTTACCCACGACCCCGACGCGGAGTCGGCCCCGGTCAGTTCTTCGCCTCGAGCGTCCGCTCCTCTCGGCTGATCGTGAACGGGCCCAGTTCCACGCGACGCGACTGGAACTCCCGCACCACGCCACCCACGCGCCGCACGAGCTGCACGCTCTCGCGCCGGACGACAACGCTCGAAAGGTCCATCTCGAGCGACGTGCGCACCCGCCACGCCGGGCCGCGTCCTGCCAGCTGCGAACCCTCGTTGCGATGAACCTCCGGCTGCCGGGCTTCGGGCTCTTGGGCTTCGGGCTCGTTCCCGGCAGATCCAAGCATCGCACCGCTCCCCGTGGCGTGATCCTCCGCCGCCCCCGCCAGCGCCGAAACCTCAACACGAGCCACCACTTCCGCGGCTTGCGCACCACCCTTCTTGTGTCCGCGCTCATCCAGCGTGAAGATCCGCGCCGCCCCAGTCGTCACCCGCTCTCCAGGCTCTGCGAACTGGGCCGCCATCAGCAGCACGGGCGGCTCAAACTCCACCCGCGTCGAGTTGCGCAGATCCACAAGCGTCTCCATTGCCACGCCCCGCTCGTCCGAGATCAACTCCAGCCGCTGCATGGGAGTTGCGCCGCTCGGCGGCCCGGAAGGTGACGCACTCGTTCTCGCTCGCGCCAACGCCGCCGACGACTCTTTCGGGGCCTCCGATTCCAGCAGAAACTCGATGGTCCAACGAGCGCTGGCGTCGTCCGTCCGCGCGCCCCCGCCCGCCGGGCCCGGTCCCGTCTCCTCGCTTGCGTCCGCTTGGCCTCGTGATGCCACCCGCCAGAGCACGCCACCCTCGTCGTCGCCCTCGACCACCCGATACGCCCGCGTCCAGGGTGGCGGCCGAAACAGATCCTCCGCGCCCAGCGGGTGCCAGCTCGCACCATTCCCGCTCGTCGCCTCACCTATCTCGTTCTTGAAGGCCGACTCGACCGTTGGACGGCTTCGGCAACCGCACCCAACTCCGACCAGCACCGCGCACGCCGCAACAGCAGTCCGCCGTTCCGCCATCGCTCGCCGAGCTGTCCACATGGACCCAGCGTATGCATGCGCGATTTTCTCGACTCGCGCTCACGTGATGCGCCAATCTCCGGGTTTCCCGCTCGCCGTTGTGGGAAGCACGCGCCCAAACGTCCAGCTCACTGGCCTTTGGGGCGTCGAGAGCCTGGCCCGCGCAAAGGCATCGAGCTCGGCTCTCAGCTCATCGAGCGCGACATCAACCTGATCGCTCGCTTCACCCTCATCGGGCGTCGCGTCGCGCGCCACGATGAACGCCTTGAGACGATCGCCCTCGCCCGGGCTCATGGGGCGCACCACGCAGTCAACAACGCGAGGGTGCTCGCGCAGCACCCGGGCAACCTCGCCCGGAAACACGTTGATCCCCGCAACCTGCACCGCCCCGTCGCGCCGCCCCTCGACAGAGAACCGACGCTCGCCCGCGCTGCAGAGTTGGTCCGGAGCCTCAGCGGGCAACGACTTCCAGCGCCCGAGCAACTCGAACGCCGCCCCCGGCTCGCTCCTCCTCCCAATGCCCCCAAGCTCGCTGCATCCATATACGTCGAGCACTCTCGCGCCCCGCGCGACGAGCCCAGCATGGAGTTCCGCGGGCAGCGGCGCTCCGGAGCTGATCGCAACGATCGCCGGGAGCGCATCAGTCGATTCCACCAGCAACCTCCACCCGGCAGGATGGCTCACGACCAAGTCCCCCGCGCGAAGCTCGCGCCGCACCCGCGAGGGTTCGACGCCGACGCGCTCGATGACGCTGGCGCCGAGTGCCTCGGGCACCAGCACGCCGAACATCAATCCATAAATGTGATGGCAGGGCGTGAGAGCAACGACGCGACGTTCGCGCTCGTGCGCACATTCGCCAACCTGTTCCGCGTGGAACATCGCAAGCACGCGGGCGTGCTCGCTCGCCTCCGCTCGTAGCTCCTCCATCGCGTGGGTGCAAGGCTTGGGCATTCCGCTGGAACCGGACGTCTGCACCGTAATGCTCGCGCCGCCCGATCGCTCGACCAGGTCGCACCATCCGCCCAGCGTTGCCGCCCCGACCAGTGCTCCATCGTGGTCGGCCTCGGGCCCGAACCCACCCCGATCCACATGGAAGAACTGTCCAACCCGCGATGCGACCGCGAGCAACTCGATCGAGTCGACCTCGGGCGAGTCTTGTGAAGCGCCGTCGCGAGAGGCGGACTCCAGGAACAGGCGCGTCGAGCGAGTCCAGCCGCGCCAGGCGCGCGGAATCACCCGCAGGTGACGCTGGCGTCCAAGCTCGTCGGCGATGAGCGAGCGCATGACTCGGAACAGCGACTCGCCGCGCAGGCAGGCGTGAACCGCCGGGTTGGGCGTTTGGATGTGCATGTCGGTGGCCTGGTTCGCGTCGGGCTCGGGCGATCGCATCCGGTTGCATCGAACATCGACCCGCGACGGGTTGAACCTCGCGATGGATGCGAGGTGGTCACTCGCCCAAAGCGGGGACTGGCGCGAGGAAACTGGCGTGAGGGTTGATCCCGCAGGTCGGCCCCGCGCTCGTGCCGGCTTTCTACCATGCCCGATGCAGCCCGCGATATCGCAACCCGTGATCGTCCGTCGCACGCTAATTGTCGGGCTGGAGATCCACGTCGAGCTGGCAACGCGGACGAAGATGTTCTCGCGGGCCCCTAGCCCGGCGCACGCCGAGCATCACGAATCGGCGTCGAACACGCTCATCGATCCGACGGTGCTCGGCCTTCCGGGCGCCCTGCCCATCATGAATCGGGCGGCGGTCGAGATGTCGATGCTGGTCGGGCTAGCGCTCGGCTGCCGGATTGCACCGCTGGCGCGCTGGGACCGCAAAAGCTACTTCTATCCCGACCTTCCCAAGAGCTACCAGATCAGCCAGTACGACCTCCCACTCTGCTTTGACGGCAGCCTCCATCTCCCAGCGCTCGACGCGCAGGGCGAGCTGGACCTGGAACGCCTGACCGAGGGGGGCGTGGGCGGTGCGCTCGAAGGACGAACGATCGGGATCATCCGCGCCCACCTCGAAGAGGACGCGGGCAAGCTGCTGCACGAAGCGCCCGGCGGGTTCCCGATCGACGGCACCATCGCGGATTACAACCGGGCGGGCACACCCTTGCTGGAGATCGTGACGCAGCCGGACTTTCGCGCCGCCGATGAGGTCGTTGCCTTCTCAAAGCTGCTGCGCAACATCTGTCGCTTCCTTCGCGTGACGGAGGGCGTCATGCAGCGCGGGCATATGCGGTTCGAGCCCAACATCAACTGCGAGCTGGTGCTGGAGGACGGGCGGATCGTCCGCACGCCGATCGTCGAGGTGAAGAACCTCAACAGCTTCAAATCGCTCAAGGGCGCGATCGAGTACGAAGCGAGGGAGCAGCCCGAGCGCTGGCTGCGCACGGGACAGGAAATGAGCGCGGGATCCAAAACCACGCGGGGCTGGGACGATGTCCGCGAAGTCACTCTGCCCCAGCGCGAGAAGGAAGACGCGCACGACTATCGATACTTCCCCGATCCAGATCTTCCGCCTGTGGTGGTTGATGAAGCGTGGGAAGCGCGGGTGCGGGGGACGCTTCTCGAGCTGCCCTTGACGCGGATGATGCGATTCCGACGTGACTACGGCTTGTCGGCGCGCGAAGCCGCGGCGATCGTCGAGGAGCGCGACGACTGCGACTACTTCGAAGACGTTGTTCGCGAGCTGCAGACGCGAAACGTGAACGGCCCACGGGCGGGTCGCCTCGCGGCCAACTGGATCCTCCAAGCCGGGCTCAAGCTCGCCAACGAGCGCGGCGTGCGGGTCGCGGCGCTCGGGATCAACGCCGGGCAACTCGCGGCCCTGGCGGCCCTCCGCGAGAGCGGCGCCCTGGGCAACCAGGCGGCCGACGAGCTCTTCTCGCTGCTGGCGAGCCCCGAGCACCGCGGGGCCGACCCGCACACGCTGGCGCAGTCGCGCGGGCTGCTCACGGTCCGCGACGAGGGAGCACTCCGCGCCTGGTGCGAGCAGGCGATGACGGAAAACCCGCAGAGCGTCGCGGATCTCAAGCAAGGCAAGCAGGCGGCGATCGGGCGGCTGGTCGGCGCCGTCATGAAGGCCAGCGGCGGAAAGGCCGATGCCAAGGCCGCTCGGGAGAAACTCGAGGAACTCGTGCGCGGGTGAGTGCGTTCGAACGCGTATGGAAAGGCGACACCGGTCTGGAGACCGGTGCCACCAAAGACAAAGGACCCACTCAGAAGAGTGGAGGAAACGAGGAAGCTAGCGCCGACGGCGAGCGGCGAAGAAGCCGAGCGATGCGAAGGCGAGCGCTGAGGCCGGCGCGGGGATCACGAAGCCGCGAATGAAGTAGCCGAGGTTCTGGTCGGCGCTGCCAAGATCGATCTGCTGACCGGTCGTGCGGTTGACGATGAAGCGGTCGGAGGAGCCAACGGAGACGGGCCCACCGTAGAGCATGCCAACGTCGCTGAGGCTGGCACCCCCAAAGACTTCGAGGTATTTCGTTGTGTAGATCATCCGCGGCGCAAGTGGGATGTTGAGAAAGCGCAGCGTGCCGATGTCGCCTTCAATGCGAGCCCGACTGCCCGGCAGCCGCGGCTCGGCAAACCCCGCGTTCAGCACAAAGCCGCCCAAGAAGGAGTTATCGTCGAAGTTGTACCACTTGAACTCCACTCGCATTGCAGTGATGTTGCTCGTGGTCGAGTTGTTGACCAGCGTGAATCCCGCGGAGTCGATGACGCCTTGTTGGTAGTTGGCCAGTTGAGCGGTATCGCCATTCTCATCCCCTCCAGTCGGCAACACATTCGTCAAGAACGTTGGGGGGATTGTGTAGTTGTCATACATCATCACCGTGCTGGGACCAGCCTCGGGCGACGATTGTTGATTCGTACGGATGATCCACTGGTCGCCCTCGCGCACGAGCCTGCCGGTGTCGACCTGCCCCCAAGTGATACTCGCAGTGAAGATGAGTGTGACCGCAAACGCAGCAGTAAAGAACTTAGAGATCATCGGGGCCTCCGTAGTTGATGATGGCGCACGCGCCATTCGGTTGCTGAATGCAGTTGTTGTACTGCGTCATCCAGAATGTCCGATCGCTTTCGTCGATCTTGCGTGCGGGATCCTGGTCAAACTCGCCATTGGCGAACACCTTGAGCACCGGCAGTCCCTGCTGCTCCTCCGAAATGCTCCGGTTGATCGCGGCGTTCATGTGCGCCACGTCTTGCGGGTTCACCGCGCCATCGGCGTTGAAGTCGGCGACGAAGATGTCACCCATGCTGTACCAACGTTTGACATACTCCCATTGCTGAGCGCCGTCAAGGTTGTACAAGGCAAGGACAAACCGCGACGCCGTGCTTCGCCAAACTCTGCGAACGTGATTTGAAGGCGTAGGCGGTGCGTGAAGCCCCGCGCACACCACGGGGTTCAGCGGCGTCGGATCGCCGGGCGGCGCCGCAACCGCATGGTTAGAACGAACACCCACCGCCCCCCCCAATAACACGAGGGCGACCAAACTTGAACGGAACGTCGAACGAAAACGCAACCTCACGCTCGGAACCTGCAAACGCGACTTCGTACCAGATCTCCGGTTTCTGGGCTCGCCCGCTCGCTGCCACACGCCAGTGAGCATCAAGCCCGTCGCGTGCTTCCGAGAACCTTCGCGGAACCCTCACGAGCACTCACCATGCTCGCAAAATCCCCTCCACCGAAACCCAGCCCGTCACCGGAACCTCGCTTCCCGGCCCCCGGGATCAACGCCTCCGTATTCAATGTACCACGTCTTTTGCGCCTCGCAAGCGATGCCGCTGGTTTCTTTCGAAATCTCAACGGTCACTTCGTCCGCGACGGGTTGGGAATGCCATCCCCCTGAGTTCGAAGTGTTGGAATGAACCCGGGGCCTGCCCGAACGATCTCGCGGTCGCCTCCTTTGTCCCGTGGTTGGTCACGTGATCGGTCACTGGCGATCGCGCGGCACGACAGCGAGCGCGCGAGCCGAGCGCGCATAAAGTTTGGCGATGGCGAATCGGGATCCCTATGGCGTGCTCGGCGTGTCGCGCGGCGCGTCCGCGGATGATGTTCGGCGTGCATACCGCAAGCTGGCGCGCGAGCTCCATCCCGACGTCAACAAGGCCCCCGACGCCGCCAAGCGTTTCTCCGAGGTGCAGGAGGCTTACGAGATCCTCTCCAACGAGGAGAAACGCCGAAACTACGACATGTATGGCGATCCCGCCGGTCCCGTGTCCTCGGGCGTTCGAGGCGGGCGTTCCAATGGGAAGCATGCCGGCGGGCCGTTTGGTTATGGCGGCATGCACACCGGCAACGAGGACTTTGACAACGAAGACCTCGCCTCGCTCTTTGAGTCGATCTTCGCAGGACGCGGGACGAGTTCTGGAACGGGCGGCGGGGCGGGCCCGGGGGGCGGATCGCGTGGCGGGCGGGCAAGTTCCGGCGGTTTCGGTTCGGGCTTCGACTTTGGCCCCCGGAGCGAGTCCCGAGCCCGCGCGAGCAAAGAGCCCGCGAGCGAACATCCCATCACGATTCCCTTCTCCACCGCGTACGCGGGCGGGCAAACGACCATTCACGCGGAGGTCGGGGGCAAGAAGAGCACAATCGAGGTGACGATTCCGCGGGGGATTGCCGACGGCGCGAAGCTCCGTGTGCGCGTGCCGACAGGGGCGAGCGGCGGAAAGGGCAAGCGTGCGACGCGCGAGGCGATATTGGTTGTCCGCGTCGAACCGCACCCGCTCTTTGTCCGAGAGGGCGATTCACTGGACTTGAGTTTGGAACTGCCGGTGACGATCGCGGAGGCGTCCCTCGGGGCGCAGGTGACCATCCCGACGCCATCGGGCAAGGGCGAACTCAAGGTTCCGGCCGGGTATGGTCGCGGGCAGCGGCTTCGCTTGCGAGGCCAGGGGATGGTCGGGTCCGACGGCAAGGTCGGCGATCTTTACGTGACGCCGCGGATAATGCCCATCGATGCCGAAACGCTCGATGACTCGGCGCGCGAGACACTGCAGCGTCTGAGCGAGCAGCCCGGGGTGCGCTCTGGTCCGGCGTGGCAACGCTGAGCAGCGCGGGAGGCGCGGCAATCGTGCCGCAAGCCGGCAATCGGGCCTTTCGCCGGGGGCGTTCCCCGCACATTGCAGGCAATGGCGGGCGGGCGCGGAGTTTCCTCACGTCGGGAAACAACCCGGTCCGATGAACTCGGAGCGCGGCCAGGGAGCGGAGCCTCGAGATCATTGCGACCATGTCGCACAGCACGGCGTCCAGTCGCGCGGCGCAGCGTTGCCCGAATGGACAGCCGAAGCATCGGCTGAACCGTCCTGCGATTGCCTCCGACTCGATTTCGGGTCGAGCCGGTTCCTCACGTCGCCCACGGGTGCGAGGGCGCCTTGGCGACGCTCGGACCACACGTTCGGGGGAGGCTGCGTTCTTCCGGGCGCATCGGAGAGAGAAGCAGAAAACACGGTTGACCCAAAGGAAGCCCGGGCAGACGCGCGGCGAGAAATGGGGTACACTCCGGCCCACGCGGGATGCCCGACCGGCAACTCCCGCACAACGGACGGGGAGGCTTAGTACAAGCCGGCGCAGGGAGCGCAGACGGTCGTGGTGAAGCAAAAGCACCAACTCTTCGTGTTCTTGTTGTGCATTTCCGACGGGATCGTGGCGACGCTGGCGTGCTATGCGGCGTGGGCGATTCGTCGCATGCATATGGAGAACGCCTGGCCCCAGGACTGGCAGGGGTATTTCAAGCAGCCACTGGCGCCGGTGATCGTGCCGCTGGTGCTCATCTTTATGTGGCTGTTCCGGGTGTATGTCCCGCGGCGGGATCGCTCGATTCTGGCGGAACAAGGACAGGTGATCAAGGCGGCGCTGCTTGCGGTCGCCGCGGCGGTGATCATCCTGTGGGTGGTTGATACGCCATTGCTCAGGCCCAGCGATGGCGACCCAAAGATCCAGTTCTTGGGGAACACCTTTGATTCCAAGCGCGTGCAGCTCGGGCTTCTGACAGCCGCGCTCCCGCTCTCGCTCGGTGTCTACCGGGTGGCGTTTCGGATCGGGCTTCGGCATATCCGCCGGCGGGGGCGGAACCTGCGCCACGTCCTGATCATCGGGTCGGGAAGGTTGGGACAGGTCGCGTGTCGAACGCTCGACCGCAACTCGTGGACCGGCATCCACCCCGCGGCGTTCCTCTCGCATCACGACACGTCGACACGCACCACCTGCCTCGGGCGGCCGATCGTCGGCGGGCTTTCGGATCTTGACCTGGCGATGGACCAGATCCGCCCCGACGCGGTGTACATCGCGATGCCCAACCAGCGGTCGTCGGTCATGCCCTGGCTCCTCAAGAAGCTGGAGCGGTACCCCGTCGACGTGCGCATCGTGCCCGATGTCCACCCGCGCTTCATGCCCCAGAACATGAGCGTCAGCGAGCTGGACGGCATGCCGGTGCTCAGCGTACGCGAGTGCCCGCTCTATGGCCTTGGCGGGTTCACCAAGCGGCTGCTTGATATCGCCGGTGCGCTCGCGGGGCTGGTGATCTTTGGCCCGGTCATGATTGCCATCGCCATCGCGCTCAAAATGACCGGGCACTCCAGCGCGATCTTCCGTCAGCGCCGGGTGAGCCTGGGCGGCGAGGTGTTCAGCATCTACAAGTTTCGCAGCATGGTTGAGGTGAGCGACGAGCCGCAGACGGTGCTGAGGGTGCCGGCGAGCGCGGGCGAGGCTCACATGCCCGCGGCGGGAGCGGCGTCTTGTTCGGGTGGAACTTCTTCGGCCGTTGCCCCTGTGGCCGGTGTCGCTGGCGGTGTGGAGGGCGGTCTGGCGAGTAGCGCGGGTTACGGCCCGGGGGGCATGCCCGGAGGGTCGATGCCCGGCGCAAGCCTCGCCGCCACTGGGCACGATGTCGCCTCGCGCGACATCCCCCCCGAGTGGACCAAGCCCGACGACCAACGAATCACGCGACTTGGCGCGTTCCTGCGACGGACAAGCCTCGACGAACTCCCCCAGCTCATCAACGTCCTCAAGGGTGAGATGTCCCTCGTCGGCCCCCGCCCCGAACGCCCCGAACTCATCGCCCGCTTCCGCGAAGACTGGCGCGGCTACATGCTTCGCCAGCACGTCAAGGCCGGCATGACCGGCTGGGCACAAGTCAACGGCCTCCGCGGGCGGACCAGCCTCCGCAAACGCCTGCAGTACGACCTCTTCTACGTCCGCCACTGGTCCGTCTGGTTCGACCTGCGGATCCTGTGGCTCACGCTCTTCCGTGGGTTCGTGCATCGGAATGCACATTGAGGCACGGGCAAGATAAGCGCATTGTGGTGCTCCTGCATGCCATGCTCGCTTTGCGGTTCTCGCTGCCGCCCGCCTCGCTCCAACTTGACGGAGCACTCGGGCACGCCAGAGTGCTGAGAGCGGGGCGCGTTCAAGCCTGAATCCTCCGACGTCGGCCTCTTTCGGTCGATTCACTTGACCCGTTCGGGCCCTTCTTTTGGCCCTTCGTTGCTGCGACCCCAAAGCACGAAAACCCCTGCAAATGCAGGGGTTTTCTTGAAGTGGAGCGGAGGAGAGTCGAACTCCCGACCTCATCATTGCGAACGATGCGCTCTACCAACTGAGCTACCGCCCCATCGGGTTGTCGCGGCGTTGACAGGGCCTCACTCGAGGCCAGATCCGTGCGGCTTGAGCCAAGGCCCGAGCCGTACTCGACCTTCATGCGAAGGCGAGCGGGACGCCGGCGCGGCGGTTCCCCGACGCGTGGGCGATGGTAGGCGCGAGGAGGCGGGCCGTCGATGGTTGACCCGTGCCGCCACGCCTGCAACGATCCTCTTCCCGTTCAGTTCGGGGTCGCTCGCAGGATCGACCCGCCGGAGCCCGTCGGAGAGGTGCCAGAGCGGTTGAATGGGCTGGTTTCGAAAACCAGTATGCGGCTTGCCGTATCGGGAGTTCGAATCTCCCCCTCTCCGCTTTCTGCTTTCCTGCTGCCTTCCGGCTGCCTCCTTGCTGCGGACTCGCCTCACTTCTTCTAGGCCATCTTTCAGAGCCGCATTGATTGCTGGCTTCCAGTCGGGCCCGGATAGACGGTCTGGCAAAGCGGCCCGGGCGGGGCGAGGCCGGGCAGTTACTCAACGCGGGCCAACGGGCGCACTTGAGCGAGGATTTTGTCGCCGACGCCTTTGACGTCGGTGAGGTCGTCCACGCGCTTGAACGGGCCCTGCTTGGCTCGATGCTCGAGGATCCGCCGGGCGAGGGTGGGGCCGATGCCGGGCAGTGTCTCCAGTTCGGCTTGAGACGCTGTGTTGATGTTGATGCGTTGGATCAGCGGCGCCGCTTTCGGCGACTCACTGGGGCTTGCGCTCCGTTCGTTTGTTGCGTCCTCCCGGCGTTGAACCTCCGTCGCCGGCGCATGGGTGGGCGATGGTGCGTCGGTGTGGCGATCGGTCGGCGGGTTCAGAGGCGTCACGCGGCTTGCGGGGACCGTGATCTCGCGGGTGACCCGCTCGACGCTCGGCGATCGAACGGGCTTGGGCGAGCCGGCGGGGACAGTGTCGGCGCGACGCACGCCGCCCGATGCCGCGTCGCTGGCACCCTCGCCCGCGGCTGTGGAATCACTCGCGGAGGGGGCGGGCGGGCCCATCTCGAGCAACAAAGGATCGGGCCCCGGCGACGGGTTCGCCTGGTAGGACGTCGTCGGACCTGGGTTGCGGACCGGAGCGTCGGAAGCCGCGGACAGCAGAAATCCCTCGCGATCGAGCAACGCGAGATTGCGTTCGGCGACGCGGTCGCCTTCGCTCCGTTCGATGATCTGCGCCGGGGCGGGCGGACGCGCGACAATCGACCACGCCAACCCGACCAGCGACGCGCCCCCCACGAGCCCGGCCGCGACCCATTTGGCCGGTCCCCGAGTCCAATCCTCACCAGGTCGATCCGCCCTCGCTCTCGCCTCACGAATCCACGCAGCAGGCGTGGCAGTCGGGGGCGCTGCGCCGCTCTCGTCCGAGTCCGGCTCGCGCGCATGCGGGTCTGAAAGGTCTGGGGCGTGCAACTGCGGCTCGCTCGCTTGCGGCTCGTGCGAGTTCTGGTTGTGGGCGTGCTCGCTCAAGGAGGCGTCTCCACTCCGATGGCATTGAGCGTACCGCGAGCGAGACGCCCGGAGCAACTGGGGCGAGCAGTTCAACGGGCGAGCTGGGAGGCGAGATTCGTGCTTGGCGGCTGGGAGCTGGGCTGGAGATTGGTCGATGCGCGCGGGTCTTGTGCCGCCCGCGGGACGCGGACCTGCTGCTCAAGAGCCAGGTCCGGCGTCGGTCGCGGCTTGATGCGCGGTTTGGTGTGCGGTTACTCGTCGAGCGCGGCGGCGTTGGCGATGGTGGGCATCGTCTTGACCGGCTGGGCGAGGCGGATCTGCAGAACCTTCTTGCGAAGCTCGGCGGCGAGATCGGGGTTGGCCTTGAGGTAGTTCTTGGTCGCTTCGCGGCCTTGCCCAAGGCGCAGGTCGCCATAGCTATACCAAGATCCGCTCTTGGCGACGACTTCGTCGGTCGCAGCCAGGTCCAGCAGGTCGCCCTCGCTGGAGATGCCCTCGGTGTACATGATGTCGAACTCGGCGTCGCGGAAGGGCGGAGCGACCTTGTTCTTGACGACGCGGGCCCGTGTGCGGCTGCCGATGGTCGTTTCGCCTTCCTTGATCGCGCCGACGCGGCGGACGTCGATGCGGACGGAGGAGTAAAACTTGAGGGCCCGGCCGCCGGTGGTGGTTTCGGGGCTGCCGAACATCACGCCGATCTTCTCGCGGATCTGGTTGATGAAGACGACGGTGCAGTTGCTGCGGGCGATGACGCCGGTGAGCTTGCGCATCGCCTGGCTCATGAGGCGGGCCTGGAGCCCGACGGAAGCCTCACCCATCTCACCCTCGATCTCGGCCTTGGGCACGAGGGCGGCGACGGAGTCGACGACGATGATGTCGACGGCATTGGAGCGCACGAGGAGCTCGCAGATCTCGAGCGCTTGCTCGCCCGTGTCGGGCTGGGAGACGAGCAGGTCGTCGATGTTGACGCCGATCTTGCGGGCCCAGGAGGGGTCGAGGGCGTGCTCGGCGTCGATGAACGCGGCGACGCCGCCCTCGCGCTGCGCGTGCGCGGCGACGGTGAGGGCAAGCGTGGTCTTGCCGGAGGATTCAGGCCCGAAGATCTCGACGATGCGTCCGCGGGGGATGCCCTTGCCGCCCAGGGCAAGATCGAGCGAGAGCGAGCCGGTGGAGATGCCGGGAATGTTGTGATAGGCGGATTCGTCCATCCGCATGATCGAGCCCTTGCCGAAGGTCTTCTCGATCTGGGAGACGGCCTGGCCTAGGGCTTGGAGCTTTTCTTTGCCGGGCCCGGTGACGGGCTTGGAAGCCGGCTTGGCGTCCGCGGGCTTGATGTCTCCGGGCTTGGTGTCGGCGGGCTTGGTGTCGCCGGGCTTGGTGTCCTTGAACTTGGCGTCCTGACGGGGATCCGCGGGCTTGGGCTCAACCTGAGCGCCGGGCTTGCCAAGTGACATGGAGGCAGGCGACGCCCCTCCTCCGGTCGTCGACTGCACTCCATGGGAAGACTGATTGCTTTTGACGGCGGGGGCGGCGGCGGCGACGGGGGCCTGTGGACTTCCCTTGGCGGCGGGCGCGGGTGAGCGGTTCAAGCCGGAGGGAGCGGACGACG
This sequence comes from Planctomycetota bacterium, assembly GCA_033763815.1. Classification (GTDB taxonomy): domain Bacteria; phylum Planctomycetota; class Phycisphaerae; order Phycisphaerales; family UBA1924; genus JANRJU01. The sequence goes on along the minus strand of JANRJU010000028.1, from coordinate 363,679 downwards.
AGGGCGCAGCGGACATGGTGCCATCCTTTCTTGCCGTGCGTGGCCGCCTGGCTCGCAAAGAGCAGGAGGGCGCACGGGGACCAGCATTGATTCGACGCCGAACGGCAATCGCCGGCGGTCGGCGGGGGCGATGCTGGACGCGAGCCCGACCCGAACACTTTACAATCTACCGAACAGGTTGTCAACTGAAAAGTAGGTAGTCAGGCGGGTCAAGTGCGCAACCCGTGGTGTAACAAGGACTTACGATGTGGATAAGTGGGCCGCCCAGGTTCGGTGTCCGGGCGCAGTCGCCCGTGGCGGCAGGCGGACGCGTGGTTGTCGGATTGGAACTCGCGCGACTCACGCACGCTTGGAAAGCGCGCGAGCGATGTCGCGCTGGGCTTCGCGTTTGCCGATCGACTGGCGCTTGTCGTACTTGCTCTTGCCTTTGGCGACGCCGATGAGGACCTTCGCCCAACCTTCTTTGAAGTACATCTTGAGCGGGACGATGGTCATGCCCTTGATGGCAGTCTGCTTGATGAGCTTGGCGATCTCGCGCTTGTGGGCGAGGAGTTTTCGGGCGCGGACAGGCTTGTGCCCGCGGCCCAGTTCGGCGGGCCCTGCCGGGCCATACTCACCGATGTTGACGCTATACAAAAGAAGCTCGCCGGTCTTGGGGTCGGCGCGGACATAGCCCTCGGCGAGAGAGACCTTGCCATCGCGAACGCTCTTGACCTCGGATCCGAACAGGACGATGCCGCACTCGAGCGTGTCGGAGACTTCGTACTCGTATCGCGCCTTGCGATTCTCGATCGTCGCGGAGTCGTCGTTGTTCTTCGGCTTGCTGGACATCGGTACGCTCGACCCACGACAACCGGAACCCGGGCGGAACCCGGGCCTCGCGGCAAGCCTCGGGCAGCGCGCCGCGCCGGATCTTGATGGTAGCAGCGAGGGCGTTCAGCCGGGCGCACCGAAGCTGCGTGCGACTTCGAGCGCACGGAGCATGTGGCGTTTCTTGGACTGGTGGTGTTGCATGCGGGCCAGCACGCCGCGAAGGAACTTCACCGCGTCGGCGACGAACGGGCCCTTGTTGAGCATGACGCACTCGGCCCGCTCGGACATGGCGGCATCGGTCACCTCCGCTCGTGAAGGTTGCCCCTTCTTAGCGAGCGACTCCAGCACCTGGGTCGCCCAGATCACCGGCAGGTGCGCGGCCTCGCAGAGCCAGAGGATTTCTTCCTGCACCTCCGCCAGACGCTCATAGCCGCACTCGACTGCCAGATCGCCTCGGGCGATCATGACCCCCACCGCGGGGCTACGGAGCCCGGCGAGCAGGAGCGCCGGCAGGTTCTCGAACGCACGTTTGGTCTCGATCTTGAGCACCAGCCCGAGGTGCTGCCCGCCGACGCGCGCCAACTCCGCGTGCAGACGCTGGACGTCGTCAACCTCGCGGACGAACGACATGCCGACGAGATCGGCGTGGCGCGCGATGAAGCCCAGGCAGCGCACGTCGTCGTCGGTGATCGCTGGAAGATCGAGCCTCGTCTGCGGAAAGTTGATGCCCTTGTCCGCGCGAAGGCGCAGGCCTCGTTCCGGGGCTGCAACGACCCGGACGATGACGCCCTGAGGCACGAAATCTTCGACGACGCCCGCGAGCTTGCCATCGTCAAAGAAGACCGGGTCGCCCGGGCGGAGTGCCCTGATCGCCTCCATCAGCGTGCAGCGGACGACCGGTAGCTTCCGCGCGGAATCGGCGCGATCGGCCCCTTGGGCGGGATCGATAGCTGCGGTTTCGGTCGTCAGCACAAACCGATCGCCCATCCCAAGGATGACAAACCCGGGGAGCGGCAGCACGTCCGCCATCGACGTCTGGAAGCGATCCGAGGCATCGGACGCAAGGAAGCGAGTGCCGGAAACGAGGTACGCGGTCGCGGGCCCAAGAGCCAGGGCGCCGTCGTCGTCCACGCTCGTCACGGTAAACGACCGCTCGGCGCCACGAGCGTCGACACAGGCGATGCGAACACCCGGGCGCAGCCTTGAAAGCCAGGATTGCTCGACTGGCACGCGGGGAACGACTGGGGTCCGAAATCCGGCGGGAGTGCGCGGCGGTGCGGCGGCGGGCGAAGCGCCAACTGCTTGGAATCGAGCCGGCGGAGCTTGCTCGCGGCCAATGGCGACGAAGCGGACTTGTCCCGGCACCAGCACACGCCCCAGGTCGTCGCGCTCGGGCTGAACCTTGACGACGCGCGGACCATCGGGAAACGAGCCGGTGCGGATCTTGGGCCCAGCGAGGTCGACCAGGACCTTGCAGAGCACGCCAGCGTCGCGGGCGGCTTCGCGAACGTTGGAGGCCATGCGCTGCCACGCGGCCTCGTCGCCGTGCGCGGTGTTAATGCGGGCGCAGGTCATGCCCGCGTGAACGAGCTCGCGCACCAGGGCGGGGTCGTCGCCCGCGTCGTCCGGAAGCGTGACCATGATCCGGGCGCCGGTTCGAGGCGCGGGGCCAAGCAGGGCGGTGGTGCGCGTTTCGAGGAGCTCCGCCGCCCGGCGCATGCTGACCGCGGTGCGGTCGCGTTCGATGCGGAAGCTCGGGTCGGCAAGGTTGCCATCGCTCATGAGCGAGAGGGCCCGCGCGATCGCGTGAAGGTTGGCCAGCACGCAGCTCTCGCTCCGTCCGAGCGAGGAAAGGCCTAGCTCTGCCAGGGCGATCTGGATATCGCGCAAGTCGCTGGTGCGGAGGGAGAGGTAGTGCAGGAGATTGGCGGCGCTGAGGCGATGCTCGTCGCTGAGCCCTTGGATGGCCGGGGCGTGGAGCTGCTCCATCGCGGCGCAGGCGTCGGCAAGCCCGCGCACCGCTTGGAGCAGCGCTTCGGGCGTCCAAGGCGGACCACGCAGAGCGGCGATCGCGTCCATGAGTCACCGTATGCCGAGCACGGGCGCCCGGTTCTCGGGCTGCGCAACGGGGCAAAAACGCCGTGCGGCTGGGGCGGTGTGCACGCGCCCCAGTCGCACGAGAGAGAGGAGAGATCGACTGGTTGAAACAACGGGACCGTGATCACCAGGTGAGGATCAGGTCGGCGGTGAAGCGGCCATCGTGGATGTCGGCGTCGGGATTGGTCAGCGGATACTCGTACATGACGCCGATGGACATGTGGGGAGAGAGCTTGAAGCGGCACCCGCCGCCCAGGGAGATGACCGTCGAGCCGGAGACGTCGTTGGATCCGAGGTTGGTGTAGTCGAGCCCGCCCACCTTGAGCGGGAAGCGTTCACCGTCGCTGAGGTAGTGGAGCGAATGGAGTTCGACGGTGGGCGCGATGCCGTCGGCAACCTCGTAGTCGGCGTGAAGATCCCACTGGAGGACGTTGTTGCCGTCGTCGCTATCCAGGGGGATCCGATCCGTGAGGTTGGCCATGAGGTGCAGCTTGTCGAAGCCCTTGGCGAGGCTGATGAAGGGGCTCAGCTCCTGGACGCCGCTCTGCAGGATGCCGTCGGTCCCGACGTCGAACATGTAGCGGAACCCGCCGGTGGCGATGAGGTCGGCCTCCTCATCGACGTAGAACGCGTACTTCAAGCCGGCGGCGATGGAGTTCCAGCCTTCGTCTTCGGGGAGCCCGTCGGCGTTGAGCCAGGAGTAGCCGTCCTTGGTCGCGATGAAGCCAAGGCGCTCGGTGAGGGCCAGGCGAAGCTGGAGCGCGACGACGGTGAGATCTCCGCCTTGGAGTTGGCTGTCGCTGGGGAAATCGTGCCGGAGGAACAGGAGCTTGGCGCTGGAGTTGTTGAGGGGCGTCTCGAAGTAGAGGGGGTTGCCAATGGGGTCGTAGAAGTGCTCGAACCCGCGGAGGCCCGAGAGGAACCCGCTCTCGCGATCGGAGGTCGCGCGCGTGTCCGAGATGGCGAAGGTGGCCTTGTCGCTGACGGAATCTTGAGCGAAGGCCGCGGTGCTGGTGGCGAGCGCGAGCAGCGCCAAAGACCCAAACGAAACCCTATTGCAACCCATGGTGTTCTCCTGTCTAAACGATCCGGAAGTCATGAAGCACAGGATAGCAACTGGGCGGCGGATGTCCAGTCGGTCCGTCGAGCGGGCATCAATTGTGGAAAACCCGACGAAATCAGGGATACTCGACGGGAGACTGGTGCTTCGGCGGTGACGCCCTGAAGAGTTCTGACTCTTTTAGACCGAGCGACCTCGCGCTGAGCATGCGTTGATGATGAACACCACGAGACCGCTTTGGGACGTCACGGACGCCACCTGGGAGAAGCTTGGCAGAGGAAACGGGGTCGAACTGGCTGACTAGAGCGGAAATCGCTCGCAGAGCGCTCGGACTTCGCGGCGCACGGCCTCGGCCTCGCGCTGACGTTCGGCATCACCCTTGAGGCCCGCTGCAAGCACGCGATCGATCAAAGCCGCGATCGTCGCCATGTGGCTCTCGCGGAGCCCCCGGGTAGTGACGGCGGGGGTTCCGAGGCGGATGCCGCTGGTCTGCTTAGGCGGCCTTGGGTCCTGCGGCACGCCGTTCTTGTTGCAGATCATGCCGGCGGTCTCGAGCCACTTTTCGGCGTCGGCGCCGGTGAGGGCCTCGTCGCGAGCACGCAGGTCGACGAGCATCAGGTGGTTGTCGGTGCCGCCACTGGTGATGCGATAGCGCCGGTCGCTCAAGGCTGAGGCGAGGGCGCGGGCGTTGGCCTTCACCTGCTTTGAATAGGTCTTGAACTCGGGCTTGAGGGCTTCGCCAAACGCGACCGCCTTGGCGGCGATGATGTGCATCAGGGGCCCGCCCAGCACACCCGGGAAGACGGCGCGATCGAGCTTCTTGGCGAGTTCTTCGTCGTTGGTGAGGATCAATCCGCCCCGCGGGCCGCGGAGCGTCTTGTGCGTCGTGGTCGTCACCACGTGGCAGTGCGGGAAGGGCGATGGGTGCTCGCCCGAGGCGACGAGGCCCGCGATGTGCGCGATGTCGGCGTGCAGCAGGGCCCCGCACTTGTCGGCGATCGCGCGGAAGCGGGCGAAGTCGATCTCGCGGGGGTATGCGGAGTAGCCGCACATCAGGAGCTTGGGGCGGTGCTCCATGCAGACGCGCTCGCAAGCGTCATAGTCGATGCGTTCGAACTGCGGGTGGTTCTTGTCATAGTGGAGCGGATAGTGCACGGGCTTGAACCACTTGCCCGACATGTTCACCTTGAGCCCGTGGGTGAGATGCCCCCCGTCGGCGAGGACGAGGGAGGCAAAGGTGTCGCCGGGTTCGAGCAGGGCGAGGAAGAGGGCCTGGTTGGCGGTGGCGCCGCTGTGGGGCTGGACGTTTGCGAATCGACAGTTGAAGAGCTGCTTGGCGCGATCCTGGGCGATGCGCTCGATCTCGTCGTAAAAGCCGCACCCGCCGTAGTACCTCGCGCCGGGATATCCCTCGGCGTACTTGTTCGTGAGCCACGATCCGGCGGCGGCCATCACCGCCTTGGAAGCGTGGTTCTCGCTGGCGATGAGTTCCAGCGTGGTCGCCTGGCGTTCGTGTTCCTTGGCCATCCACTCGGCAACGGCAGGATCCACGGCGCGAATCGCATCAAGAACGGCGTTGGAATACGGCATGGCACTAGGTTAGGTGCGACGGTCCACCGTTGGCCAAATCGAAGCGCGCAAACAGGGCTGGCCGGCCAGACCTGCCCCACTGCCCTAACCTCCGGTCGTGCGATTCCTGGCGATCGACCTTGGCGACAAGCGAACGGGGCTCGCGGTCGCGGATGATCGCGCCTCGCCCGATCTTGCGGCTCCCCTGGATGTGCTTGAGATTCCGCTGGCAAGGCGTGACGGCGTCGAGCTCATCGAAGCGCTTGCGCGGGCTGCCCACGACCAGCTTGGGGCGCAGGACGCGATCGTCCTGGGGCTGCCACTCAACATGGATGGAAGCGAGGGTCCGCGCGCCAAGAACGCTCGGGCATTTGCCGCTCGCCTGGAATCACGCGTGAAGCGCACCGTCTTCCTGTTCGACGAGCGGCTGACGAGCGTGCAGGCGGAGTGGTCGCTGGCGCGATCGGGCTTCACGCACGATCAGAAGAAGCGTCGTCGCGACGCCATCGCCGCGGCGGCGTTGCTGCGGGCTTTTTTGCTGGAACGCCAATCGCAGCAGGAGCGGGCGCGGATCGAACGCGAGGTCGATGGGCAGGCGACGATGGACCGGCTGAGCAGCCCGTAGAGGCGCCCAAGCACGGGAGAGACGAATCAAGCGACGAGAACTTTCGCCCGTGCTTCAGCCCGCCAAGCGGGGCTTGAGGCGAGGCGGCTGGCTTGACCCCACGGACCCCACGGACCCACCTGACCCGACTGACCCGACTGGGGCCACCTCGCCGGGCGAATCGCTGGCTAAAGAGGCGTGGGCAGCTCCACCGACGTGCGCGCCGGAGCTTGCAAGCTGGCGAGCCAGCACCGCTCCGCGCGTTGCGGCTTCGCACTGGGCCAGCAACTCGCCCACCCTGGCCTCCATCGCCTCCAGGCGGGCAGTGTCGCGCTGCACGCGTTCGTCGAGCGTGCGCGCCGCATGCTCGCCCTGATCCACCAGCGACGCCATCTCCATCGCCCGCAGACGCAAGGTCTCTCCGAGCTCGCTCGAAGAAGCGCTCGCGGCATCGACCGACGTGCGCAGCGCGTCGAGGTCGATCGCCTCGGTGCGGGCAATCAGTTCCTCCATGCGCTTGGCGCGGAACTCGATCGCGGCGTCGAAGCGGGCAAAGAGCGTGGAGCCGCGATCCAGCAGGCGGTCGAGCTCCGTCGAGCTGCGCTCGGCTTGCTCTCGAGCGTTCTGGCACGAGGCGTTGAGTGCGTCGACGCGCTGGCGGACCAGGTCGATGCGTTCTTCGAACTCGCTGAGCACCCGCTGAACGCCCGCCGCGGACTGGCCCACGCCCGAGAGCCGGCCTTCCAGTTCATCCACGCGCATGGCGCCTGATGCGATCGAGTCTCCGAGAACTTGACGGACGCGTTCCGCGACCGGCGCCAGCTCGGCAATCCGCGTGGCGCTGGCGTTGACCTCCAGCGTCAGCCGACGCCCGCGGGCCAGCAGACGCGCCAGGGGGCTCGCGTCACCTTCGCTTGCCTCACAGGAGCGCATGAGCGACTCGCCCTCGCGCAGCAGGCTTTCGAGCTTTTCCCCAGCGCCCGAGCTCAACCAGCGTTCGATCTGTTCGCTGGCGACCTCTGCCCGTGGGAGGGTTGATTCCAGCAGCTCGGCGACGTCGTGCGCACGGGACGCAGCGTCGTTCACGCGCGAAATCGCGTCCTGACCCGCCTCACGAAGCCGGTGTTCGTTTGCGGCGGCGTCCTCGCCCGTGCGCGCGCTGGCGTCGCGCAGGGACTCCTGAGCCGCGGCAACGAGCTCGTCCGTTGTCTCGCGCAGCCGCGTTTGTCCATGCTCGCCCTCGCGACGGACCTGGGACAACCCGTCTTGCACAAGCTGGAACAAACGGGCGCCGGCGTCCTGCACCAGCGTCTCGACCGATTCGTCGCCCCGCTCCAAGGCCTCGCGGAGCTGCGCGAGCCCCTCGCTCATGAGCTTTTCGATGGTCTCAAGGGCCTGGCGGGCGCTCGCGTCAACTTGGCGGACGCCCTCGCTGGATGCACGCCCGAGTTCGTCGACACCCTCGCGGCGCTTGGCGGTGATCTCAGTCCGGTAGGCGTCGAGGGCCTTGGAACGGTCGATGGTGAGCTCGGCGCTGGCCTGCGCGAGGATCTCGCCAGCCTTGGAGACCCGCTGCTCGAGCGCTGGCAACACACGGGCGGCAAGTTCAAGGCGCTGCTGAGCATCGCGGGCGGCTTGCTGGAGCTGGTCGTGCGACTGGCGAACTTCGCCAAAGGTCGCCTGCAGCGACTGGCCCTCTCCCGCCGCGGCCTGGATCAACTCCGTGAGCGCCGCGGCATGGTCGGCAAAGGCTCTCGCATCGAGCACCCGGGGGGTGATGATGACGTCGTCGACCATGCGCTCGGCGTCGGGGATTGAACCAAGGCGCCCCATCATCGGCGAAGGACCGCGCGCACGCTCGCCCCGAACAGGGGAAGCAGGGTCGCTGGTCGAGGTTCGCGTCTCGGGCATCGCCCCTTTCTGTCGTCCAGCGACGCGTCGCATCGTGGATTCAGGGGGGTGCCGCACGCGCGGAAGCCGTTGGAATCAACGGATTGGTTCTTGGTGAGACTCGTCGAGCTCGTAGGGGGTGGCCGGACCACGCGCGGGGATCACCAGCTCGTTCGCACCGTGGGGAAGGGCTCCTCGGGGGGCGGGCTGGTCGACCGCGAGAGCGCTGACGGGCACGCTGATCGGCGCACTGGCGGGTGCTGGCCTGCCGCCAGGCTTAGGCGGTTCGAAGAACGCCGATTCGTCGATTGTCGGGGCCGGGGCATTGGGGCGCTGTCGGAGGGCAAACTCCCGCTCGCGGTCCATCTTCTCCGCCATGCGCTGGTCACGCTCGATGCTGACGCGGCTGTTGCTGACCGCCCAGAGGCTCATGGTCGCCATTTGGCAGCAACTGAACAGGAAGATGCCGAGCCCAGCCAGGAGCGAGAGCCCCCCGAGCGACCCGAAGATGACTCCAAGGAGGGCGACGAACCCCCCGAAGTTGGGGGCGACGCGGTAGCCCATCAGCACGGCGACGACGCCGAACATGAGGAGCCAGGCCGAGCCGCGCAGGCGATTGGCCAGGCCCGTGTCGTTGGCCCACTCGGCAAGGTCGGCGACCTGGACCGACAGGGTAACGTTTCCAACGAGACCAACTAGCAAGAAGAGGACCGACGCCGCGAGGACGACTGTCGCCCACGCGGGGATGGTGAAGGTCGGCGCCCCGACGGCTGCGGCGGCAGCGACCGCAGCCAAGACCTGGGACATCCAGGTTCCAAGCCCGATAAATGTCATGGGCCAGGCGAGTGAGCACATGCGATTGAACCAGCGCAAACGCCGCCATTCGCTCGCCGCGACTTCGGGCGACAGCTTGGCGCTCTGCCGGGGCATCGTGACGACAAACACCGCCCCGGCCCAGAGGCACGCGAAGAGGAAGCCAACTGCAAAGGGCCAGATCTTGAGGCTCACCAGGCCCACGAGCGGACTAACGGTTGACCCGAGGGCCGCGAGCGCGAGGACGACCGAAACAACGGCCAAGCGGTGGAGATACCCGACCGGGGCCTCCGCAATGGTGTCGGAGAACTGGCGTCCGGCGCGCGTCGGGGTCCCGCATTCGGGGCACCGGGCGTGTTGCAGACCGGCGAGGTCGTAGTTGCACTTGCGACAGCGCAGCCCGCGCTCATCGCGAGTCTTCCTTTGGGGGATCGTCGCACCGGGGACCATGCTGAAGGAGTGTACCGGCGGGTTTTCGGGCAGATGCAGGAAGTCTGATGGGCGAAAAAGGTGGTTTACGGGAGCGGATGCGACGCTGCTTCGTGTGTGCCGAGTCGAAGTTTGCGGCATCCAAGCAAGGCCGGGGATCGATCCAGTTCGTGCAACAAGCTATAGTGCCGCGCTGATGCGTGAGTGGGCCTGGCGGGGGCGCGAGTGGCCGGACAAACGGCCCAACGCGGCTGAGATCCGCTCCACGTCGCGGGCTTGGAGGCGGGGGGCTGGCTGGCCAGCTTCCGGCCGTGGGGAAGGGTCCCCCGAGTTGAGTCGACGGCGACATCTGCGTCGTCGCTGCGTGATTGTTTCAGAGAGCGCGTTTCAGGGCACGATTGAACAGCAAGGGCCATCAATGACCGCACCGTACTCCAAGGGTCTCGAGAACGTCATCGCCGCGGAAACCACGCTCTCGTTCATTGATGGCGAGAAGGGCGTGCTGGAGTACCTGGGGATTCCGATCGGGGAGTTGGCGTCGAACTCGACCTTCGAAGAGACGGTGTACCTGCTCTGGAACGGGCGCCTTCCCAAGAGGAACGAGCTGGCGGAGTTCACCGCCCAGCTCCGCGAGCGGTACGAGCTTCCCGCAGGGATGGAGCAGCGACTGCTGTCGCTTCCGCGCGACGCCCGCCCGATGCACATGATCCGGACGATGGTTTCCGCGCTCTCGATGCACGACACCAACCCGGACGCGAATGACATCCCGTCGCTGCGTCAGCGGGCGCTGAACATCCTCGCCCGCGTGCCGACGCTGCTGGCGTACTTCCACCGCTACCGCATCGGCATGCCCCTGGTGAAGCCCGACGCGAACCTGAGCGTTGCGGAGAACTTCCTGTCGATGCTCAACGGCAAGCGCCCGACGGCCGCGATGGCCAAGGCTCTGGACGTGTGCCTGGTTCTGCACGCGGACCACGGCCTCAACAACTCGACGTTTTCCGCGCGAAGCGTGATCTCGACGCAGAGCGACATGTACTCCGCGATCACCGCCGCGATCGGCAGCCTCAAGGGCCCGCTTCACGGCGGGGCCAACGAGGGCGTCATGACCATGCTCAACGAGATCCCCTCGCTGGACGCGGTCGAGAAGTACGTGCTCGACAAGCTGGCCCGCAAGGACAAGATCATGGGCTTCGGGCACCGGGTGTACAAGAGCTACGACCCGCGGGCCAAGCACCTGCAGGTGCTGGCGAAGCAACTGGCCGATGACACGGGCAACGCGGAGCTCTTCGCCAAGAGCAAGAAGATCGAAGACGTGATGGCGACCGCTGTCGCGGCCAAGGGCATCTATCCGAACGTCGACTTCTACTCGGCGACGACGTATCACTGCATCGGCCTGCCGCTGGATATGTTCACGCCCGTGTTCGTCATCGCCCGCATGGGCGGCTGGGCGGCCCACGTCATCGAGCAGATGAGCAACAACCGACTCTTCCGCCCTGACGTGCTTTACACGGGCCCGCACGGCGTGGGCTACACGCCGATCGAGAAGCGGTGAACCTGCGGTCGGCTCGATGTCGGGGAGCGTCGCTCTCGGGTCGCTCGAGAGTGAAGCAACTGCGGGCATAAACGCCGCCCCACGCGGCTCTTGATTGCTTCGCTTTGGTTACAGACCAAGCCGGCGAGCGAGCGTGCTGGCTTTTTCCATGAGCGATTGCCGCGGCGGGCCTTGCCCGTGGTGACGCAGCACGATCGCGGTCGCGTCGTCGTCGAGCGGAGAGCCGCCCGCGACCCCCTCGCGAAACGCGGCCTCGAACTGGTCGGGACGCGACGGATCGAGCGAGCGAACGAACTCGAGGAGTCCTTGCTCGCCGAGCATCTGGGAAGGTCCGACGGAGGAATGGGGCGGACGCACGCCGCGAGCCTCGATGAAGGCGTCGCTGTAGAGCACGACCAGGTCGCCCGGGTCGAGCGTGACCGCGAGCTGGGTGTACGAAGTGTCGTCCACGACGCCCAGCGGCAAATCCGCGAGCCCAACGCCGACGGTGCCGTGTGAGGTCACGCCGGGCTCGCCCTGACGAATGAGCGACCAAGATCCGACCTCTGCGCGATACCAGAGGGGGCTTGGGTGTCCCGCGTTGCAGATCACCAAGTGCTTGGTGGGACTGAAGTAGGTCGCGAGGATCGCGGTGGCGAAGCGGCTGCCGGCGCTGGGCGAGGCCGCACTCAGCGAGGCGAATGACGCGTTGAGCCCGCGGGCGAGGCGACGCTGATCTGGCTTGTTGATGTGGCGGCGGACCTGATCTCGAAGCTGACGCGCGAGCGATGCAACTTCCGAGCCGTGCCCGGCAACATCGGCGAGGACAAAGCGTGTGATCTTTCCGGCGGCGCAGTTGGAGACGTAGTAGACGTCGCCTCCTTGGGCAGCGCCCACGTGCGGCACGCTCGAGACGAGGACGTCGTTGCCCGGGGTTGACACCCAGCCGCGGAATCCGTCGTGACCCCCCCAGATCTCCATGCACGCAAGAGTCCGATCGGCCCGGTCGGGGGCGACTTGGGCGCGTTGGATTTCCGGGGATTCAAGGGTCGGCATGTTGGCTCCCGGGCTGAGGCGCCCGCCCCCCCGCTTGGCTTTGATGCAAAGCGCCGGCCGACGTCACGCGGGAGGCCCGGGGGGACGCTTTCGGAAGGCTTGAGGAAGAGCACGGCATGACCGGCGCCGGAGTCGGGATGCCGGGAAAGCTTGCCGACGCGAGCGACGGTGCGTACCCTCGTGGTTCGCGGCAAGGTGTTCGCCGGGCGAGAGCCCAGCGGGCGCGGAAGCCGCGAGACAAGTCGAAACGGGCGTCCTGCCGTGGGACGCTTGGTATGCGGGCGTAGCTCAATTGGATAGAGCACCTGACTACGGATCAGGAGGTTAGGGGTTCGAGTCCCTTCGCCCGTGTTTTCGCTTCTCGTCGCGCTGAGTTGCACAGGCTCGCGCAATCCCGCTATTTCAAGGTGTTTCCGCTCGCAGCGTCGCCCCGCTCGGGGTTTGTTCGTCGCGCTGTGCCGCGCTGGTTTTCCCGCTTCCGCGCTGGGAGTGCGGGCTTCTTTGCGGGCAGCCTACGGGCATATGTTCCCGCGCTTGCCGGGCGTCGGCGGGCTTGCCATCGGTGCCCGTCGCCAGCATCGTGATCGGTCACGCTCGCCCGGAGCGTTCGCTCCCGCATCCGGTTGAGCACCCCGAGAGCGATCGCATCACTTCAGGAATCTAACGAAATCGTGATGGGGTGCCCGCTTCGACGTCGCTTGGTGGTCGGAGATCGAGCTTGCGAGGGCATTGTGTGGTCTGCGCGGGCTTGAGACGTTTCAAAGACTGGAGCCATGCCATGCGTATTCGAGCGGGCGCTTCGCCCATGTGTGTCGTTCGTCTGACCCCTGCCGTGTGCCTGGCGGCTGCTGCCGGAATGCTGGCGGCGGTCTCGGGCGTTTCTGCCCAGTCGATCACGAGCATCGGCTTGCCGCCGGGGGGTTCGTTCTCCAGCGCATCGGCCGTGAGCGCCAATGGCTCGGTGGTCGCTGCCAACGTTGACATGGCGAGCGCCTATCGCTGGACGTCGTCCGGGCTGGTCAGCATCGGATCGCTCCCGGGCGCCTTCGCGACCTCGGCGGAAGACATCAGCTCCGACGGGTCGGTGATCGTCGGCGGCGTGTTCCTCAGTTCTCCGGAAGAGACGGTCCGTGCCCATCGCTGGACATCCTCCGGGGGCATGCAGGACCTGGGTCTGCCTTCCGGCGGCGTGGCGTCAGTTGCTCTTGGCGTCAGCGGCGACGGCAACACCGTGACGGGTTACTCGTTCGACGTGGACTTCAACACCACTGCCTTTCGCTGGACCAGCGGGGACGGCATGCGGTCGCTCGGGACGCTACCCGGCGCGACAACCTCCGAGGGACGCAAGGTCAGCCGCGATGGCGGCACGATCATCGGCATCGCGGGCACGCCGAATGGCGATCGCGCCTTTGCCTGGACCCAGTCCGAAGGCATGCAGGATCTCGGGCTGCTCTCACCTGGCGATGGCGCTTCGAGCGCATGGGGCGTGAATGCCGACGGCACCGTCGTCGCGGGCTCCAGCGGCACCAACGCCGTCATCTGGGTCAACGGCGTTGCCCAGAACATCGGCATGCTCCCCGGCGCGACGAACGCGATTGCCTACACGCTGAGTGACGATGGCTCACTCGTGGGCGGCTACAGCTTCTTCGGATTCGAAGCGACCGCCACGCTCTGGTCGCAGGCACTCGGCACGGTCGATCTCAACACCTATCTCCCCACGCTCGGTGTTGATCTCACGGGCTGGGAGCTCGACTACACGCGCGACATCTCCGCCGACGGCACCACCATCGTCGGCGAGGGGTTGTTCAACGGCGAACCCCGTGGCTGGGTCGTCACGATCCCCGCGCCCGGCGCAACCTCGATGCTCGGTATCGCGGGGCTGGTTGCGGCCCGTCGCCGCCGTTAATCGAGACCAGACGGATATGCCCGCAGCAACTGCCGCGACCTTGGCACGTACCGCCGGGGTCGCGGTGTTGTCGCGCGGGCAGGTTAATCGGCTGTCCGGGCGCGCTGGTCCCGTTCCCCGCTTGAACAAGTTCTGAAGCGATCCCTCGCGGAGCAGGGCCAAACGACTTCGCACGCCACGTCCGCGACGTGACAAGCGGTTTGTCGTGGCGTCCCCACGGGCCGGCTCCCGCGATGTTCGGCCCGTCGGACGCGACGCTTCAGTCGGCGGTCGCGACAGCCGAAGACTCGCACGCGACAACTGCACCGGCGGACGCGGCCAGGGAACCGGATGACCCCGCCGCGCGACCATTCCGCCTCGTTGCCTTCACCCACGAGGGAGCCAGCGGCGCGCACCGGGGAGCGGCAGCCTGCGGTAGAACGCTCTTCCACGCGACCTCAGCCGGTAATGGACTTCATCGCTGCGGGCAAAGCCGCCGTTTGCTTGAGGAACTCGCCCAGTCGCTTCTCGACGCGCTCCATGACTGCTTCGATATCGGGCTCTTCTTCCTCGGGCAACGTGCAGACATCCTCCGAGAAGACCCGTGTCCAGTCGTCGGTGAGTTCCTTCTTCTTGTAGAAGGTAGAGAAGCCAAAATCGCTCTTGTCCTTGAGCAGCCGTTCCAACGTACGCTTGCGCACGGCCGAGTCCGTCGTAGGGCCAACGACGACGAACAGCCGCAGGCGAGTGCTGCCCGCTCGAAGGCGCACGGTCATCCAGTGTTCTGGCTCGAAGGTCTTGCGTTTATTCACCGGAGGCAGCATCTTCTTCCACGCTGCAGGAATGAACTCCACTTCCTTCTGCTTCGTCGTAATGTGGGTCCACTCATTTGGCCGCTGTTCGATCCATTGCTGGATTCGGCCAACAAGTCCAGACACGGGTGAGCCGACGCGCTCCCAAATAAGGTCGAGCGCCTGGCGGTGATTGGTATAAATCTGCCGACAGAGCTTGTCGAGTTCGGCGTTTTCCATGAATCTGTTTCCAATGAGCGCGAGGTAGTGATCCAAGAACACCGCGACGCCGCCGCCGATGGCTCCCGCGTTGGCCTTTCGCGTGCGGGTCAGCGTCTGGTACAAGTCCGCGTAGCTGTACGACACCCAGTCTTCGTCGCTGGCGTCTTCGCCCTCTGGGGTCAAGAACAGGTGGAGCCGCTTGAGGTGCGGGAACTCGGCAGCGAGAGCTGCTTCGTATCTTTGAAGCTGATTGCTGTGCTCGCCGCTGTCGATCTTGTTCTCGACGGCGATGACAAACGCGGGCTCCTGACAGGTGATGAGCAGGTCGATGCTCCGCCACTCGCGGCGGACTTCTACTCCCTTCAAGTCGGCTCCGTCTAACTCCACGGGACTGATGGGCGGCGTTACGCCCTGCTGGCGTGCCTTGCGCAGCACGTCCATGAGGATCGCCTTGAGGAAGAGGTCGCCCTGCCCGTGGCTTTCGCCTGGCGAAAGGAGCCATGCCAAGTAGTTGCTGTGCCTGATCTCGATGCGAGCGATGCCGAGCGCATCAAAGATGTTAAACCGCCCGATCTGCTCCTCAAGGGCCAGCAGGTCGTCGTTCTCCGCAACGAAGCGTTCAAGGGCTTGGAGGTCGGATTCTGTCATGGCCTAGTCTAAGTGTAGGAACTAGGTTCGCCGAATGGTCGGATCATCGACGCTCGCTGACCGCTCCCTCTTCCCTGCCCCCCCTGAAAGGGGCCGCCGAGCGCGGATGACACGAGAATGATGCACAGGGCAGTCAAGCCATTCGCTCCAACGTGCGTCGCGCGAACGTCCACGCGCGCGGGGCCGTGGGCGGATGCACTAGGTCGCGTGTCAGTCCCGAAGCGCGAACCGGCAGCGCGGGCGAATCGCGTGGGCCCGCGAGTACGATGGGTCCATGACGGCGAACGATCCATCCGAGGCTCCATTTCCAACGCCTTCGGACGCGGCGCCGCCGGACTCTGTGCCGCCCCTCCCTTCCCGACCTTCGTCCCACCCACCCTTCCAACTCCCCCTCCCAGCTCACACCCTCCCTCACCCAGAGGCAGACGCCACCATCCTCATGGCTGCTGCGGCGGATGGGGACAAGCAGGCAGCGGAGCGGCTTTTGCCACTGGTGTATGAGCAGTTGCGGAAGGCGGCGCAGATCAGTCTGCAGAGCGAGCGTGCAGGGCACACGCTGTCGGCGACGGCACTGGTGCACGAGGCGTACTTGAAACTGGCCGGGCCGCGCGAAGTACCGTGGGCGGGGCGGGGGCACTTTTACGTCGCGGCGTCGGAGGCGATGCGGCAAATCCTGCTTGATCATGCCAAGGGACGCATGCGGCTGAAGCGCGGGGGCGGTGCGCACAGTGCGGGCCTGGAGCGACAGTCCGCGAGCGACTTCGAGGACGTCGCCGCGTTGTCTCAGCAAGAGCCTGAACAAATCGTGAGGTTTGACGGCCTGGTCCGTCGCTTGGAGTCTGAGTCGCCGGATGGCGCGACGATCGTGCGGCTTCGGTTCTTCGCGGGGCTGAGCGTCGAGCAGACGGCCCAAGTGTTGGGGCTCTCGACAAGCACGGTGGATCGACGCTGGGCCTTCGCGCGGGCTTGGCTGTTTCAACGCTTGCACGAGCAGGCATGAAGGAATGCCATCATGGCCGGGAAGCTCCAAGAGCTGTTTGAGCAGGTGATCGACCTCGAGCGGGCCCAGCGCGAGAAGTACCTCGCCAGTGCGTGCGGAGACGACACGGCGTTACGAACGGAGATCGACGCACTCCTTCGTGCGCATGAGAGCGCGGCAAAGTTCATGGCTTCGCCCACGGCAGGCTCCCTCGCCCATGCGATGCCTGCCACCGATACCTCGGCGGCCACCGCGACCGTCACCGCGCCGCTGCGTGAAGGCCCCGGCACACGACTTGGGCCTTACAAGATTTTGCAGGCGATCGGCGAGGGCGGGTTTGGCTCGGTGTTCATGGCCGAGCAGGAGAGGCCGGTTTCCCGCAAGGTGGCGATCAAGATCATCAGGTTGGGCATGGACACGCGGCAGGTTGTTGCCCGATTCGAGCAGGAGCGGCAGGCGCTGGCGATGATGGATCACCCCAACATCGCCAAGGTGCTCGACGCCGGCGCTACCGAGACGGGCCGGCCTTTCTTTGTGATGGAGCTGGTCAAGGGCGACCCCATCATCGAGTACGCGGACAAGAACAACCTGAGTGTTCCCGCCCGGCTCGAACTGTTCGCGCAGGTCTGCAACGCCGTGCAGCACGCTCACACCAAGGGGATCATCCACAGAGACATCAAGCCGTCAAACATCTTGGTGTCCACACAGGACGGCCGGCCGCACGCCAAGGTCATCGACTTCGGCATCGCCAAAGCCACGGCGAGCCGACTGACGGAGAAGACGCTCTTTACCGAGCACCGTCAGTTGATCGGGACGCCGGAGTACATGAGCCCGGAGCAGGCCGAGGGCAGCCTCGACATCGACACTCGGACGGACGTGTACTCGCTCGGTGTGCTGCTGTACGAACTGCTCACCGGCACGACGCCGTTCACGGGCCAGGAGCTGCGTTCGGCGGCGTATGCCGAGATGCAGCGGATCATCCGCGAGGTTGAGCCGCCCAAGCCCAGCACGCGCCTGAGCAGCAACAGCGACAAACTCGCCAGCATCGCCGCCAAGCGGCACACCGAGTCCAAACGTCTGGGCACCCTCGTGCGCGGCGAACTGGACTGGATCGTGATGAAGGCACTGGAGAAAGACCGCCAGCGGCGGTATGAGACCGCCAACAGTCTCGGCCTCGATATCAAGCGGTACCTCAGCGGCGAGGCGGTGCTCGCTGCCCCGCCCAGCGCGTCGTACCGCATAAAGAAGATGATCCGGCGCAACAAAGGATCGGTCGCGGCCGGCAGCGCCATCACGGCGACGCTGACCTTCGGTCTTGCAGGCACGGCCTGGCAGGCGAAGGTTGCCAGTGAGCAGCGGGATGTGGCAATCGCGGCTCAGGTCGCGGAAGCCGAGCAACGCAAGCAGGCCGAGACGGCGCGAGCCGAGGCGGTGGCGCAGAGGACCAAGGCTCGAGAGCAGGAGGCAGAGGCCGTCAAGCAAGCTGCGGAGGCGAAGAAACAGGCGGAGATCGCCGAGGCGGTGGCGACCTTTCAGACCGACATGCTGGCGGCGGTGGATCCGGCGAACTTGCCCAAAGACCCGGCAACCGGCGAGCCGCTGAAGGACGGTGTGACGGTGGTGCAGGCGATCGAGGCGTCGGTCAGAAAGCTCGATGCCGATGCGGCACGCGACGGGGCGCTCAAAGACCAGCCCCTGGTTGAGGCGGCCGTACGCAACACCATCGGTGTGACGCTGGAGAATCTGGGCCGCTATGACAAGGCCGAGCCGAACCTGCGCCGGTCGCTGTCGATCCGCCGAGCGGAACTGCCAGTCGAGCATCCTGACATCGCCGCGAGCCTGAACAACCTCGCGAATGTCCTGTATCGCCAGAACAAGGTCGCCGAGGCCGAGCCGTTGTTTCGCGAAGCGCTGGCGATCTGGCGCACGGCACTCCCCGCCGGGCACCCACAGATCGCGACAGGCTTGAACAACCTGGCGAGTCTCCTGGATGACCAGAACAGGGACGCGGAGGCCGAACCGCTCTACCGCGAATCGTTAGAGACGCTCCGCGCAGCGCTCCCCGTCGGGGATCCGGAGATTGCCCACGCCCTGAACAATCTTGCTTCGTTCCTGCACGCCCGGAACAAGCTCGGTGAGGCCGAGCCGCTCTACCGCGAAGCACTCAAGATCCGCCGGGCGACCCTTCCCAACGGGCACCCGGACATCGCGATCAGCCTGGACAATCTCGCAAAGCTGCTGCAGGCTCAGAACAAACTCGCCGAAGCCGAGCCGCTCCAGCGAGAAGCGCTAGCGATCCGCCGGGCGGCGTTTCCCGCGGGACACCCAGACATCGCCCGGGGCATGAACAACCTCGCGTGGCTTCTGCACGCCCAGCAGAACTACGCCGAGGCCGAGCCGCTGTTCCGCGAAGCGCTGGAGATCCGCCGGGCGGCCCTCCCCACCGGGCACCCGGATATCGCAGCCAGCCTGAACAACCTGGCGGGGCTCCTTCAGGCGCAGAGCAAACCCGCCGAGGCCGAGCCGCTCTTCCGCGAAGCACTGGCGATACGCCGGGCGGCATTCACCGACAGGCACCCTGAAATCGCGGTGAGTCTCAACAACCTCGCGGTGCTCCTGCAGGCCCAAGGCAAGCTTGCTGAGGCGGAGCCGCTCCGCCGCGAAGCGGTCGAGATTTGGCATGCCGCCCTGCCGGCTGGGCATCCGTACATCGTCTCCGGCATGAACAACCTTGCGTTGATCCTGCATGCCCAGAACAAGTTCGCCGAGGCGGAGGCTTTGTACCGCGAAGCGCTTGGGATCGATCGAGCAGCCAACCCAACCGGGCACCCGGACATGGCCAACGCCATGAGCCACTTGGCGAGGCTCCTTCAGGACCAGAACAGGGTCGCTGAGGCTGAACCGCTCTTCCGCGAAGCGTTGGAGATCCGTCGCCGGTCCTTCCCGGTCGGGCACATGCAGATCGCCATCGGTCTCAGCAACCTAGCGCGTGCGCAGCACGGGCTGGGCAAGACCGGCGAAGCGAGAGGAGGTTGGGACGAGGCCATCGCCATCATGCGGCAACGCTCGCCCGACGGATCCTCAGACCTCGCCCGCTTGCTCTGGCGGTCGGGCACGGCTCGGCTCGAGACCAAGGACTTCCCCGCGGCCCAAGTCGAGCTTGAGGACGCCGTGGCGATGGCCGAGAAGATCCTGCCCGCCGATCACCCGCAACTCACGGAGTACCGCGAGACGCTGGCCAAGTGCAAGGCGGCGCTCGCCGGCGGGGTCGAGCCGGCCAAGCCCGATACGAAGGCGAGCGGCGGGTGAACTTCGAACCCCAGCCTGGACCACTCGCTCGTTCGCGTTGGAGACGCGATCGAATCGAGGACGCTCGGGTGCATCAATACCCACGCGTTGACTGCCCATCTTGCGGACGAAGGTCACAGTGCGTTCGCTGGTCGCGATCTCCAGCATCCTTTCACGGAATCTGGGCAAGCAAACACCGCGTTTCTGGCCCCGCTGCCCTGGCCTTCAGAGGGTGATCGGGTCGTCGGACATCGGCCCTCTTGCGTTGGCTCTCGGAGGTTCTTCACGCTCGGCCCCGCACGAATGAAGCGGGATCACGCGACAGGAACGCACCGCCGAGCAGCAGCCCTGTGGCGTTCTGCCCGCTTCGCCCCGGATTTGCCGCCGGGCTCGCTGATGGTGAATGTGCCGCGGGCGCTCACGGGCGCGGGGCGGATGCGGCACGCGCCGTTTGGTTAATCTGCTCGAGCAGTACCGACGACTCCCCGCGTGCACGCCGGACGCGGTCGCGAGCGCTGGCGAACCGCTCCTTCGCTTCCTCGTGCCGCCCCGTCGCGGCGAGGGCGATCCCCACGTGGCGATCGAGCTCCGCCAGCAGCACCAGGGGATCGGGGTCGCTGAGTTCCAAGAGCGGCTCGGCCTGCGTGAAGAGCTCGATGGCCTTCGTGTAATCACCCTTGGCGATCTGGAGCTCAGCGAGGATCGTCAGCGCCTCGGCGTACTCCAGGCGCGTGAGCAGGTCGCTCTCGCCATACTTGGTGCGTTCGACCGCCGCGAGCGACTCCATCACCCGGCGCGAATCTTCGACGTTGGCCATCGCCAGCGGAAGGTCGCCCAGGGCGAGGCAGGCGCGAGCGAGCCCGTTCTGTGCCGCGGCAACAAGGTGGTGGCCGCTCGGGAACTGGCTCTTTCGAAGCTGCACGGCCCGCTCAAAGAACAGCCTCGCCTCGGCGGGCTTGCCCCGATCGAGCAGGCATCCCGCGAGGTTCTGCATGGGCGGAGCGATGCCGAAGTTCTCGCGTCCGCGGATGCGCTCGATCATGCCCAGCGCCAGGCGGAACAGTCGCTCGGCTTCTTCGAAGTTCTCGAGTTCCTGCTCGGCCTTGGCAAGGTTGTTCAGCGACTGGGCGACTTCTTCGTGCTGCTCGCCCAGCATGCGCTGACGCATGGCCAGCGCCTCGCGATAGAGCTCGCGGGCTTCCTTCAGCTTGTAGCCTCGCAAGAGGCACGTCGCCAGGTGTGTAAGGCTGGTCGCGACATCGCGCGTGTCCGCGCCGCGGGCGAGCTGCTTGCGCAGCGCGAGCGACTCGGTATACAGCGGTTCGGCGGCGGCCATATCGCCCACCCAGTAGAGCGTCGCCGCCAGGTTGTGCGCCGCATCCGCCAGCGCCTTGCGGTCCGCGTCGCTTGCGACCGCGGCCCGACGGATCTCCAGCGCCCGGCGATGGTTCTCGAGCGCCTTGGGATAGGCCCCAAGCTTGCGGAACACCGTTCCGAGCGTTTCCCGGACCGCGGCCTCGGTGATGGGCGACTCCGGCGGGCGATCGTTCAGGCGCTTGGTTGCCTGGTCCATCAACTGCAGCACGCTGATCTCCCCGAGGCGGTCGGGGTCGGCGGATTCCAGGATCTCGCGGAGCATCGCGAAGTTCTGGCTTGCGGATCGCTCGTTCTGCTCGGCAAGCTGCCGGGCGGCCTCGGCGCGAAGGAAGTTCTGCTCGTTCAGCGCGGCATTCTCGTTCGCCCGGTCGCGCTCCTCGATGATCCGCACAATGAGGGTTGCCGAAACAACGACGAGCGCGACTGACGCCGCGGCAATCGTCGCCGCGAGCGTCTTGTTCCGCTTCACCCATCGCCAGGAACGCCCCGTTACACCGACGCGCCGGGCCAGCGTGGGCTGATCGTTCAAGAATCGGCGAAGGTCGGCGGCAAACTCGCCCGCGGTCGGATATCGACGATCCGGAGACTTTTCCAGCGCCCGAAGGATGATCGCGTCAACATCGCGCGGCACGCCCTCGCGCTTGCGCGACGGGGCCACGGGCTCCACGTCCGCGATCGCGGCAAGAACCTGGCGCAGCGGACCATCAGGGTCGATCGGAAGCTTCCCGGCGACCAGCTCATAGGTGATCACGCCCAGCGAGTACACGTCGCTGCGGACGCTCGCCTGGTCGGCCTGCCCGGCGGCCTGCTCGGGCGACATGTAGGCGACCGTGCCCACCAGCTGGCCCGACCCCGCGACCGTCAGCGTTCGGTCGGCGCCGGCGTCCATCTGCTTGGCAACGCCAAAGTCCAGCAACTGGGGCTTTCCGCTCTCGTCGACGAGAATGTTCGAGGGCTTCAGGTCGCGGTGGAGCACGCCTCGCTGGTGCGCGTAATCCACCGCCTCGCAGACCTGGACGATGATCTCCAGGACCTGGCGAAGAGGCGCCTTGCCCGGGCGGAGAGCGGCATCCAGAGGTCGCCCCTGGATGAAGTCCATGACGTAGAAATAGCGTCCGGTCTTGACGCCCGAGTCGATGATGCGGGCGATGCCAGGATGCTGGAGCTTGGCGACGACCTCGACCTCGCGCTCGAATCGCTGCTTGGCGGCGTCGTACTGCAGCACCGAATCGAGCAGGAACTTGACCGCAACACGCCTCCCGGTCGCTTTCTGGATGCCCTCGTAAACCACGCCCATGCCGCCGTGCCCAAGGCACCGCGACAGCTGGTAGCCATCAACGCTGGGCATGCCCGGAATCTGGACGTCGGCAACCGATGCGGAGGCGAGTGTCGCGGCATACGGACGCGCGGTGTCGGTCGCGATCGTCGCCTGCTGGACCGAGGAGGTCGCGCTCACGAGCGTTTTGGCGCCCGCGGGCCCGAGGGGTGCGTCGACCGAATCGTTGCGATTCTCAGAGAATGCTGAACGAGGCTGGGCATCCGGGATTGAGTCGGGCGATGGAGTTTGAAGAGTCACCGGCGCGCGCGTCGCGTCGAGCTCGCTGAGCGGCAAGCCGTCCGGCCCGAGCTTGAAGGGCCCGGGCGGTGGATATGGCGCTGGGGTCTGATCAAAGACCCGCCACGAGCCGGGCTGGGTCGCGGAGAACTCCGAATCCAGCGCGGAAGCTGGCTTGGCGGATGGGGCGTCCGGGGCGAGATCGCCCGGCGTGCCGTCGGTGCTGTCCAGTCGCGACTGAGCCATCCGTGCATTTCGTGCGAGCTCGACTCTCGCTCCAACCGCTCCAGACCGTCCCTCGAAAACCGCCAAGAAGCTCGGAAAAGGCCTTCAACGCTCACCGAGGGATACGCAGATCATACGAAAAGGCGCAGGCCCGTGTTGGTCCGCGCCGGGATTCTGCTTCGTCGGGTCGATCTGCTCGGATTGATCGATCTGGGTTTCGTCGTCCGGCGGTCCACGTGAGCGATCACGTGGATGTTCATGCGGGCCGCGGAATCGCTTGCAGGAGGCGAGCCTCGTCCCAAACTTGGATGCCAAGCTCCGTCGCCTTTGCGAGCTTGGATCCGGCCTCGCGTCCGGCAATCAGCACATCCGTCTTGCGCGAGACCGACCCCGAGACCTTCGCACCAAGGTTTTCCAGGGTTTCCGTCAGCGTGGTCCGGTCGAAGCTGTCGAGGGTGCCGGTGATGACGACCGTCTTGCCCGCCCAGAACGGATCGCGTTGCGGCTCGCCGGACTCGGCGGGGGACTCGAAGAGCCCCCCGCTTCCAGTGGCAGTTCCAAGTTCCGACCTTGGCGCGGCCCTCGACCCTGCCGCGCCTGCGCGTGACCCCGCCTTGAACTCGCGCGAGCGAAGGCTGACGCCCAGCTCGCGGAGTTCCGCGAACGTCTTGCGCGCGACATCGCTGTGCAAGTAGGCGTAGACCGCGGGGGCAGTCTCGCGGCCCAGCTCGGTCGATGGACGATCTTTGGGGTCGGGCGCGTAGCCAAGCGCCACGGCGTCCTCGCGCGAGAGCGCCTTGGGCATGAGCTGGCGCACGTCGGCCGCAAGGAGCGCATCGAGATCCGGAAACACCCTGGCCAACTGCTTGGCGGTCGAATCCCCCACGTGGCGGATGCCCATGCCAGCGAGAAGGCGCGCCAGCCCCCGGTCCTTGGACGCTTCGATGCCCGCGATCAGGTTGTCAACCTTCTTCTCGCCCATGCGATCCAGGCTCAGCAACTCGGTCCGGTGCTCTGGCAAACGAAAAATGTCTGCGAACCCGCGCAGCGGGATCTTCGACTCCGCTCGGATCTGGTCGATCGTCTTTTCACCCAGACCCTCGATGTCCATCTGCTTTCGTCCACAGAACCAGACGAGCCGCTCGCGGAGCTGGGCGGGGCACTCGGGGTTCATGCACCGCCGCCCGCTCTCGGTCGCGGCGTCGTCCGGGCTGATGAACTCGACTTCCACCGGCCCCGCACAGACCGGGCACGTTTCGGGCGGCACGATCGGACGGGTTTCGCGCGACCTGGACTCATCGCCCGCGACCACGCCGACGACGTACGGAATGACCTCGCCCGCCTTCTCCACCTCGATCATCGATCCCAGGCGGATGTTCTTCTGGCGGATTTGCCCGTAGTTGTGCAACGTCGCGTGGCGGACGACCGTGCCCGCCAGGTGAACCGGCTCCATGATCGCCCGCGGCGTGATCTTTCCGGTCTTGCCGACCTGGTGCAGCACGTCGAGCAGCTTGGTGGGCTTGCGATCGGGCGGATACTTGTACGCGATGATCCAGCGCGGGCTCTTGCTCGTCCGTCCCAGCAACTCCTGCTGGGCGAAGTCGTCCACGCGGACGACCATGCCATCAGTCTGGTAGTCCAGTTCGCGACGCTTCAGGGCGAAGCGCCGGATCGCCTCGATAACCTCGCGAAAATCGTCGTGGACGCTCGTGAACGGGTTGGTCGGAAGCCCGAGCACCCTGGCTCGCGCGAGGAACTCCGAGTGCGAGGAGACGAAGCCCTCGCTGACCTCGCCTCGTCCGTGAGCACAGAACGAGAGCTGGCGCGAAGCAATCAGGTTGGGATCAAGATTCTTGATGGTGCCGGCGGTCGCGTTGCGCGGGTTGGCCAGGGGCTCGTCGCCCAGCGCTTCAATTTCCGCGTTGATCCGCTCGAACGAGCGGTTGGACATGTAAACCTCACCCCGGACTTCCAAGACGCGGGGGATCGAGTCCGAGGCCATGCCGAGCATGGGACCGCCGGAAATCGAAGCGCGATTGTCGGCGTCCGTTATGCCCGCATCCGACAAGCCAAGTCGAAGCGGGATCGCGCGGATGACCCTCGCGGCGTGCATGACGTCGTCGCCCTTCACGCCGTCGCCCCGCGTCACGGCGTGAACAAGCTTGCCCTGCTCGTACCTGAGCGAGAGCGCAACCCCGTCGATCTTTGGATCGCACACAAAGCGAATCGCATGCTCGGGCGCGAGAGCCCGCAGCAGTCGATCGTGCCACTCGTGCAGGTCGCCCTCGTCGTAGCTGTTGTCGATGCTGAGCATCGGCAGGGCGTGCTCGATCTGTCGAAACCCCTTGATCGGCTCGCCCCCAACGCGGTGCGTCGGGCTGCGTTCGTCGTCCAGTGCCGGATGCTCGCGTTCGATGGCCGCCAGTTCGGCGAGCAGGCGGTCGTATTCCGCATCGGGCATGATGGGCTGGGCGTCGACGTAGTACGCACGATTCGCACGATCCAGAAGACCGCGCAGCTCAACAACGCGGCGAGCGGGAGGCACCGAGGATCCCGCGTCGCGCGGGTGGGAAGGGTCACGCCGGGGCATGGCGGAGCGTACGGCGTCGGCTGCGGCACCGCGGTAGGAACGCCATCTGAGCCGCGCCATGAACGCTCATGACCCGCGCACGCAGATCAACCGTGTGTGTTCGGAAGAAGCCACCAAGGCACGCGACATCGAGGCTGGAAAGACCCGAAGCTCGTCCCGCTCACGCGTTGATCAATGCCAGGCACTTGGAAACGAGCTCCCCGAGCGGCACCACCTCGCCCTTGCCCGGGTCGATGCGCGCCTTGAGTTCGATCCCTCCCGAATCGAGCGCCTTGTCGCCCAGCGTGAGGCGCAGCGGGATGCCGACGAGATCCGCGTCCTTGAACTTGACGCCCGGGCGTTCGTCGCGATCGTCGATGAGGACATCAACCCCCGCCGCGGCAAGTTCGGTGGAAACGCGGGCCGCGGCTTCGATCTGCCGCGCGTCCTCTGGCTTCATCATGACGAGCAGGACGTGATACGGAGCAATCGCCGCCGGCCAGCGGATG
The DNA here is from genome assembly GCA_033763815.1 of Planctomycetota bacterium. Classification (GTDB taxonomy): domain Bacteria; phylum Planctomycetota; class Phycisphaerae; order Phycisphaerales; family UBA1924; genus JANRJU01. The sequence continues at coordinate 337,769 of JANRJU010000028.1, read as the reverse complement.
CCGTGCTCGTCGTGGCTCATCTCGACGCAGGCGGCCATCGTGCGCGAGACGCCAATGCCATAGCACCCCATGATGACGGACACGCGCTGCTGCTTGTCGTCCGGGATGCTGAATCCCATCGCATCCGAATACTTGGTCCCGAGCTTGAAGATGTGCCCGACTTCGATGCCTCGCCCGGTCACGAGCTTGCTACCCGCGGCACGGGGCGACGGATCACCTTCGAGGGCATTGCGCACGTCGCCCACCATCATGTAGTTGTCTTCGCCTCGCACGCCTCCCGAAGGACCCGCGCCCGAGCCGGGGTCCGACGTATCCGCCTTGGCGCCAAGCGGGTCCTTGCCCAAGTCGCGCTGCCAGTTGAAGTGCTTGACGTGGTAGTCTTTCTTGTCGCCGCCCGTGACCCAGAACCTGGGCTTGCCCGTCGCGTCATCGAAGCTCACCGCGGCGTCGCGATCAACCAGCAGGAGTACGCCCTTCTTGCCCACAGCAGCCCGGGGGCTGATGAAGCCAATCGCGAACCCCTTCTGGATGGCCTCCGCCGGGTCGGCGAGCTCGATCGCCTTGCACCGCGAGAGCGTCTTCACCTTGCCCTCGTTGACGTCGTGATCGCCCCGGACGACGGCAAGGATGTACTCCTCGCCATACTTCGCCAGTTCCTCCGGCGTGCTCTTGACCTTGAAGAGCACGCTTTTGAGCATGTTCTGGGGCTTGACCTTCAAGACCTTGCAGACATCGTCGATGCCCGGGCAGTTGGGCGTGTGGACTTCTTCGAGAGCGCCGCTGGGGTCGCCTGCGAAGTAGCCCTTGCTCGGCGCGGGGCGGGGGCCAATTTCGCACTTCTCGACGTTTGCGGCGTATCCGCTGGCGGGGCACTTGAGCACCGTGTCCTCGCCGCTCGCGCAATTCACCATGAACTCGTGCGAGGCCGACCCGCCGATAGGTCCGGACTCGGCCTCGACCGCGGAAAAGTCCAGGCCGCAGCGGGTGAAGATGTTGGTGTACGCCCGATACATCGCGTCGTACGCCTCGTTCAACCCACCGGGGCCCTCGACGGCGGCGTGGAACGAGTACGCGTCCTTCATGATGAACTCGCGGCAGCGGAGTAGCCCCGCCCGGGGCCTCGCCTCGTCGCGAAACTTGGTCTGGATTTGGTACAAGTTCAGCGGGAGCTGCTTGTAGCTGTTCACGCTCGTGCGCATCACGTCGGTGATCACCTCTTCGTGCGTCGGCGCCAGGGCGTTGGTCCGCCCCTTGCGATCCGTCAGCTTGAACAGGTTGTCGCCATAGTCCACGTCGCGTTTGGTGCCCGCGAAAAGCTCGACGGGCTCGAGCGCGGGCATCAGCATCTCGCTCCCGCCCGCGGCGTCCATCTCCTCACGAACGATGTCGCTGATCTTGCGAAGCGTCCGCCACGCCAGGGGCAAGTAGTCGTAGATCCCTGCGCCCACCGGACGGATGAAGCCGGCGCGATGCAGCAGCACGTGGCTTGGCACCTCCGCGTCGGCGGGCGCCTCGCGGGCGGTCGGAATAAGCGTGCGCGACCAGCGGTGGATCACGCCGCGACGGACGCTCGAAACGGTGGGCGGACGAGAGTCGTGAGCTGCCATAGGGACCAAGGCTAGGACCGAGCGACAAGAGCGTGCGGGCGGCCTGCTGGATCAGGCCCGGACGGGATCCGGACCCAGGCCGGACGGGATCCGGTACGGGGAAGGCTCGACTGAAGCGGGTTGGACAAAGCGCCCCACAGGTGGCGGAATCCGCGTCCCCACCGCCTCGAATGGCCCGTGGGGGCGGTGAGTGTCTCGATATAATCGCGGAGCGAGGCGTCGGGGGCTCGCGAGCAGGGGAAAGCGATCATGCACACCTTCGCCAGCCGCCTTGAGATGCAGCACAAGCTCTTTGCCGAGCTGTCTCGGATGTTCGGCGGCGAAGTCCCGCTCTACGACAAGTCGCTGCTGGTGAACAAGGTCTGCAACCAGGCGGTCTGCCAACTGCTCGGGCAGATCTACTCCGGCTTTTCGCTCAGCGACGAGCAGCTCGACAAGACCAGCGGCGAACGCCACGGCGCGATTCGCATCGGCAAGCCCGAGGAGTATCGCTGGATCGGGCGGTTCTTCGCCCAGTTCGCGATGGAGCCCCATAACTACTACAACATGGCCGATGTCGGCACAAAAAGCCAGCCGATCATCGCCACCGCCTTCCGGTCGGTCATCCGTCCCGAGCATCGCGTCTTCACATCGCTGCTGATGACGAGCTACTTCGATCCCAAGACCAAGTCGCGGATCGAGGCCCTGCTCGCCAAGCGAGACGTCTTCTCCACCCGCGCCAAGGAACTGATCGAGAAGGGCGAGCGACAGGGCGGTCTGAGCTGGAGCGATGCCAACGACCTCATCCGCGAGGGTGCCGAGCGAATCTTCAAGTGGACGGGCAAAGCCAGGGACCACGCGCTCTACAAGGAGCTTTGCGATGGCGGGTTCAAGATTGCCGCGGACATCGCGTGCTTTGAACGGCACCACCTGAACCACCTCACTCCGAACACGTTCTGCATGGACCTCTACACCGCGGCCATGAAGACGTGCATGGGAGAGATGGACACTGAGACCTTCCGCCAGCGAGGCGAGCGAGCGCTCTTGCGACTGGCGGAACAGGCCGACCACCACTGGATGAAGCTGCACTTCAAGCACCTCTCCGGGCCAGAGATCGACGCATATTCGCGCCGGCCTCTGTCGCCCGGGAGCGCCGCGGCAATCGTCAGCAACCTTTCGGATCGACTCGCGAGCGCGGATCTTGCTCTCACCAAGCTTCCTCACGCGGGCTTCAAGGACTTCACAGAAGGCCCAAGCCAGGACACGCCGGTGCTGCTGAGGCAGGACGCGTATAAGGCACTGACCGAGCGGGTGGTGTTCACCAACGACGATGGAACGACGACCGAGACGGTGCACACCGCCCGATTCGGAGAGATCGAGCAGCGCTTTTATGCGACCACGCCAGCGGGGCGCGAGCTCTACGACCGCTGCCTCACCGCCGCGGACGCGGAGAAGGACAAAGACCCAGGCCTGGTGAAGCGCGACTTTGCGGCGTACGAGGCCATGTACTCCAAGCACTTCGCCCCGTTCCCCAAGACGCTCCCCGAGTTGGTCGCCAAGGGTCTGGTCTACGCCCGGTTCTTCCCGACGCCCCGCGGGCTTGCCGCTCGCGGCACCATCGAATCCACCAGCATCGACCATCTGGTCGCCGCCGGCCTGGTTGAGTTTGAAGGATTGCGATACGAGGACTTCCTGCCCGTTTCCGCCGCGGGCATCTTTGCGAGCAACTTGAATCAGTACGGCACGAAGTCGACCGCTGTGGAGCGCCCCGTCTACACCCGCGCGATGCTGGAAGAGATCCTGGGCAAGCCAATCATCGAAGCCGACGCGGTCTACGCCGGGCTTCAGGCCCACAGCCTGCTGGAAACCTACGAAGCGCTGGGCCTTCTCGATTCGCTTGCCCCGAGCGAGCAGGCTCGCCTTGAGCATGCCGCCCGCGCCCTTCCGGCCGGATCAAGGGCTGTTGAGCGGGTGTAGTGCGACGATCGTCGCGCGACGTCGGCGTCCATCGTTCGAGCGGTGGCCGGCGTCCCCATGCGGGCACGCGACCGCCCGCACCCGATGGGTTGCAAATCAGAACCTCAGGTGGGCGGGCTTCTCGTCCGGACCCTTCACGCCCAGAATCGCCCGTGCCAGCACCAGGTCGTCCGGCGTTGTGATCTTGATGTTCCGAGCATCGCCCTCGACGACAAGAACGCGCTGCTGGCTCTTCTCGGTATCGAACAAGCGCTCGACCAGCGAAGCGTCGTCCGTGCTCGAAAGGTCTCGCTGCTCGTACGCCCGGCGGAGAACGTCCCACCGGAACACCTGAGGCGTCTGCACAAGCACCAGCCCCGCACGCTCGACGGTCTGCGTCACCCATTGGCGCTTGGCGGGGCCCTTGGCGGCGCCGAGGATTGCCGCGAGCGGATCGATATCCGCCTCCGCTTGCTCGATCACGATGCGCTTGATGGTGTCGGAGCAGGCAACGCCTGGAACGACGCCCGGGTGCTTCTGGGCCGCAGCGAAGATCGTCTCGATCAGCGACGCCGGGGTGCAGGGGCGCGCGGCGTCGTGGATCGCGACATGGGTGATCGAACCCGCCTCAGGCAGCGTCTTGAGGAACGCCAACGCCGCCGCGACCGACTCATATCGGTGCGTCACGCCTCCCCTGCAAAGCTTGGCCCCGAGCAACCCCAGGCGGTCCGCGTGACGGAGCTTGAACTCCGCGAAGGTCTCTTCATCATGCGGACCGGCGACGATGGTCGTCGCGATCAACGGCCCGACCGTCTCGTGCTTGGCGAAGAGCTCGACCGTTCGCTGGAGCACCGGACGCCCGCCCAGATCTTCATCCAGCTTGGATCGCTGAACCCCCGGGTGAAGACCGCCTTTGGCCTGCTTGTACCGCTGCGACGCACCCGCGGCAGGGATGATCAGAGCAACCTGCATGTCCATGCGCCGAGCGTAGGAAGGGCGCTCCGCGGGCCGCCAAGCGCTCGCCCCTGAGGCAATCCGGGGCACATAGCCCGTGGCGGATTCTCGTCGAGAACCAGCGCGGAGCGCGGGGGCGCGGACGCTTAGCCCTCGAAGAGCCCGCCTCCGCCGCCGAAGGCCTCGGGGTTGTATTGCAGCCCAAGAGCTGCGCCAAGCTTGTCGACCGCAGCTCGCGTGAGCGCTCGCCCGCGGCGGGTGCGCGCGAGATACCCGATCTGGAGCAGGTAGGGCTCGACGACGTCTTCGAGCGTCCCGGGGTCCTCGTTCATCGTCGCGGCGATCGTCTCCAGCCCCGCCGGTCCGCCCCGATACGTCGTGCCGAGCGCCTTGATGTACGAGCGATCGAGCTCATCCAGGCCCATGTCGTCCACGCCTTCCAGCGTCAGCGCCGCGTCGACCACCTCCGGCGTGATCTGCCCTCCGGCCCGCACCAGCGCAAAGTCGCGGACGCGCCGGAGCAAGCGGTTGGCGATGCGCGGAGTCCCGCGCGAGCGCCTCGCGATCCGCGTCAGCGCCGCCGCCTCGGCGGGCGCTCGCAGCAGCGACGCCGAGCGGATCAGGATGGTCGTGAGCTCCGCCTCGTCGTAGTAGCGAAGGTGGTGCACCAGCCCGAATCGCGAGCGGAGCGGCCCGGAGAGCAGCCCCGCCCGCGTCGTCGCCCCGATCAGCGTGAACGCCTGCAGGGGCAGGTGCACGGTCGTCGCGTGGATGCCGCTATCAACCCTCACATCGACGCGGAAGTCCTCCATCGCCGGATAGATGAACTCCTCAACCGCGACGGGCATCCGGTGGATCTCGTCGATGAAGAGCACATCGCCCTTGGAGAGCCCGCGCAGCGCCGCGACCAGGTCCGTCCCGCGTGCCAGCGCCGGACCGCTCTCCAGCACCAGCCTTGTTCCCATCTCCTTCGACACCACGTGCGCCAGCGTCGTCTTTCCAAGGCCCGGCGGCCCGTGCAGGAGAAGGTGCTCCAAGGGCTCCCCCCGGACCTTGGCCGCTTGCATTGCGATCGACAACCGCTCGATCAGCTCGCGCTGGCCCGTGTACTCCGACAACGCCGCGGGGCGCAGCGCGACGTTCGCCTGCTCCTCCTCGGGCGTGCGTGCCTTGGAACTCAAGATCCGGTCAGTTGCCACGGGGTGCGCTCGCCTGGGATTGCGCTTGGGGGGGCGTTGCTTCTGGTCCGCCTGCCGCCAGCCGCTCCGCGTGGTGCGGGTGCTCGTCGTCGCCGTGATAGCAAACGTCCCAGGAACCCGGCGCGTGCGCGCTCAGCTTGCCATCCACCTTTTCGCCCCGCGGCAGCAGCTCGTCGGCGCACGCGAGGTTGTACGCGACGACCGCCGACGTCGCCGCCGACTGGATCAAGTATCGCGGGATGAGCAGGTCGGAGCGGTCGAACTGCGTGTGCCAGCCGCGCGGGTAGTAGGCCTTCCCCGACTCTCGCCAGTAGAAGCCGGGCACGCCCGCCTCGTTGAAAGCCGCGTGGTCGCTCCCGCCGTGCATCTTGAACACCGGTCCCGTCGTGGTGATGTCCACGAGCAGGTCTTGTCCGTCGGCATCAACCTCGGGGGCGGTCGGGAACGCGGTGCGGGTCAGCGTCCGCTGCGTCTCGGGCAGCGCGAGGAACGCCGGATTGATCGGGGCCGTTGCCGCCGCGAGCATGTCGACCATCGCGTCCGCGGCGGGGAAGCCGCCATGGAAGTTCGTTCCTCCATCATCGTTAAACACCGCCGAGATGCGCTCCAGGTTGTCCTTCTGCTGCTGAACATACGCCTTGGCGCCGAGCAACCCCTGCTCTTCGCCCGTCCACAAGATGAAACGGATCGTCCGCTTGGGGCGGAGTCCGGTTTCGCCCAGTGCCTTGGCGAGCACTCGAGCGGCTTCCATTGTTGTTGCCGAGCCCGTTGCGTTGTCCGTCGTGCCCTGCGAGCCGGGCGTGTTCCAGCTATCCAGGTGCCCGCACACGATCACAACCTGCTCGGGCCACACGCTCCCGCGAATCTCCCCCACCACGTTGTGCTGGGTGAACGGGCCTTCGGTCAACTGATGCTGCAGGTCGAACTCGGCTTCGACCACCACCCCGTCGGCAAGCCGGGAGTTGATGAAGTCGTAGCCGGGGGCAGTCAAGTTGATCTCAATATCCCGCTTGAGAATCTCCGCCAGCGCGACATCCTGCCACTCGTGGGGCCGGGTCGTCCACACCCGCGTCTGGTCGCGGGAGCTTGAGAGAAATCCAAGCGGGTTCTCTGCCAGCACGCGGGCCTCCAGCGCCCCGCGCGCGTCCAGCGGCTCCTTGCCCGCGGCAAGGTCCGCACGGATGCTCGCCCAGCGGTCGTAGCGGTCGCGCATCGTCGCGTTGATGCCCCGCGGCCCGGTCCGATCATCGTCCGTCGACGGGATCAGCACCCACGCGCCCGAGTACTGCCCCTCCATCCGCTCATACTCCGCATCGTCCCGCGGCATGCGAAGCACTCGGCCCCGCTTGGGCCCGTCCGTCCCCCGCACCCAGCACAGCGTCGTCAAGCTCAGGTCCAGCGTCTCGGTGAAATCGTCCGGCTTTGGCGGAACGGGCTGCGCACCGTCCGCGCTGTCGCCCCGCTTGGTCTGCGTCGCAAAGGCTCGACCGCGCGAAGACACCTTGTCGAACCGCACACGAACTTCGCCCCAGGGTTCAAGCCGCACCTCGTCCAGTCCCCACGCGCGAAACTGTTCCGCCGCCCAGCGGCAAGCCTCGTCCAGGTTGCTCGAACCCGTCAGGCGATGCCCGATCTGCTCTGACAAGTGCCTGGCGTGCTCGACGACCCGAGAGCTCGACTTCGCCTCCTGGATCACCCGCTCGATCACGCCCGCATCACCCATCGGGATTGGGGGCGGGGCGCGCCGTTCTCCATTGACGACCGCAAAGGGAGAGCCCGAGTCGATCTCCGCGGGAGCGCCGACGTCGCCGGCGTTCTCAGCCGGAACGACTCGCGCCGAGGGCTGCGTCGCCTGGCCCTGCTGGACCTGCCGCTGAACGGGCTGCTGGGCGTTGCACACGTCGCCAGCCCACAAAGGCGCGAGCAACGCCCCGAACATCAACAGACTGGGACGCGTCAGGAGCAGAAAACGAGCGTTCATGGGCGGATGTTCTCCCAAAGCGATCGGCGAGCAGCGCAACGGCGCACCGGCCGCGACGCACACCGCGAGTCTAGCCGCTGTCGCTGTTTCCAGTGGCTGCCAACACTCGCTCGCTCCATGCGTCCCCGCCACGGCGGCGAAGCCCCCTGCGCTTTACACTCGCTTCGCATTATGGCGCTCTCACCGACTCGACTGGCCCAGATCCGCACGCTCATCAGCGCGGGCGATCTTGCCGGTGCGCGGACGCAGTTGGAGCGAGCCCTTCGCCAGGACCCGCGCGACGGCGCCGCATGCAACGCGCTCTCGATCGCGCTCTCATCGCTCAACGAACTCCCGCAGGCGCTGTACTACGCCGAGCGTGCCGCCTCGCTGCTGCCCGATGACTTTGCCTGCCACGTGACGCTGGGAAATCTCCGGCGCGCTTCGGGCAAGTTCGCGCTCGCAGCCGACAGCTACGCCCGAGCGCTGCAGCTCAACCCTCGCTCGGCAAACGCGATGCTGGGCATGAGCACCATCTTGGGGGCCGAAGACAAGCCAACCTCGGCGCTCGAATGGGTCGAGCGTGGGCTGAGCGTCGAGCCAAACCATCGTGAACTGCTCTACGCCCGGTCGCTCTACCTGCTGCAGAGCGCTCGCGCCCGGGACGCTCTCGACTCGGCTCGCCAGGCCGCGCTGTCGCTGGGCTCGCGTGCTCCCGATGCTCGCGTGCTCAAGCAGATTGCGTTCACCATGAACTACGTGCCGGGAATGCGGGGCGAGGAGGTTCGCCTCGCGCACGAGCGAGCCGCCGAGGCAATCCGCCTGAGCACAGCCAATCCAATACCCCGTCAGGCCCAGCAGCACGAGCCGCAATCGTTGCGTTCCGCGACGCCATCGAGTCCCGCGCCCGGCGAGCGTCTTCGCCTTGGCTTCGTCTCCGCCGACTTTCATCAGCACTCGGTCATGTTCTTCCTCGACGCGGTGTACGAGCACCTCGACCGCCATACCTGGCATGTGGCGTCGTACCACACGGGCCGCCGGAGCGACGCCGTCACCGAGCGATTTCGGGCAAGGTCCGACGCGTGGCGTGATGCCGCCGGCCAGAGCGATGATGCGCTCGCCGCGCTGATCCGCGATGACTCGGTCGACATCCTCGTTGACCTGAGCGGGCACACGCGCGACGATCGCCTCGGGGTCTTCGCACGCCGCCCGGCGCCGATCCAAGTCACATACTGCGGCTACGCGTCGACCACGGGTCTCCGCGAGTTCGATGCCCGCCTTGTCGATGCGCACACCGACCCACCGGGCAACGACGCCTTCGCCGGCGAGCGCCTGCTGCGCCTGGAGCGATGCTTCCTGTGCTTTTCGTTGCCACTCCTGACCTTCGCCTCGGGGGGCAAGCTCCCCGAACGCGACGCGCTGCTCGGGGTCAGTCCCGTCGATCGCTGCGCTGGCTGGGGCGAAGCCCGCGCTCGCCTAGGCGATGGGCCGGTCTTTGGAAGCTTCAACGCCGTTGCCAAGCTCTCCGACGATGTCATTCGCGTATGGTCGAGGCTGCTGCATGAGACACCCGGCTCGGTCCTCTATCTCAAGGCGAACCACCTTGGCGATCCGGCGCTGCGAAGCTCTCTGCTCGCCCGCTTCACCAACCACAACGTCCCGCAGCATCGAATCTGCATGGAAGACGCCACGCCTTCGCTTGTTGATCACCTCGCCCGCTACCACCACGTCAATGTCGCGCTCGATCCGTTCCCGTACAACGGCACCACGACCACCTGCGAGGCGCTGGCGATGGGCGTCCCGGTCGTCACGCTCGCGGGCGAGCTCCACGCCGGGCGCGTTGGCGTCTCGCTGCTCAACGCGTGCTCATGCTCCGAGCTCGTGGCGTCCACCGAAGATGAGTACATCCGAATCGCGCGAGACCTTGCACTCAGCCCCCCGCAGCGCGCCGACTTGAGCTTGAAGATCCTCCAAACCCTGCCTCGTTCGCCCCTGTGCGACGCTCCGGGCTTTGTAGCTCGCTTCTCGCGAGCGCTCCTGAGCCTGCGCGAGCACCCCGCTGCACCGAACCCAGTGAGCCCGGGGCCAGACCGCCAACCGGACGGGAGCACGTCTTGAAGCCGCCCACTTCAGCATCAACGCCCCAACATCGCCTGGCGAGCGAACTGCTCGCCGCGGGCAAGCACGCGGAGGCCGACGCCGCCCTCCGCCGCATCTTGCAACGCAGCCCGTCGGACGTCTGGGCGCTGGGCACGCTGGGGACCACGCTCCTAGACCGCCAGCAGGGCGACCAGGCGGCGTACATCGCGCAGCGCCTCACGCTCGCCGCTCCGCGCAACGCCGACGCGTTCTCGCTCCTCGGACGCGCGTTGCTGCTGTGTCGCAAAGAAGTAGACGCCATCGCCGCCCTTACCCGCGCTCAAGAACTGGACCCCGCCAACCCGGGCCGCACGACCGACCTCGCCGCTGGATTCGCGTCGCTGGGCCGCGTCGGAGACGCATTCCAAGCCTTTGCGAGCGCCGAAGTCGCGTGCCGCGACCAGAGTCCATCCGCGCGTTCCGCCTCCTTTACGCCAGCGAGCATTCGTGCATCGGCGCTCAGCGGCATGAGCGGCTCTCTGCTCGAAGCCGGGCGGACCCACGAGGCCATCGACCGCCTCCGCGAGGCCATCTCGCTCCGTCCGGAAGATCTCCGCCTGCAAGCCTCCCTCGCGCTGGCAATCCACAACGACGACCGCGCGTCTCCGGGCGAGATCTTCGCCTTGCACCAAGACCTTGGTGCTCACATCGAACGCGGCGCTCCTGATCTCTCCGCCGCACGGCGCGGGCAGACGCCCAAAGCTGCTTCCGGCCCCATCCGTGTCGGCTTCCTCTCGGCCAACTTCCGCTCGCATTCCGTTGCGTTCTTCGTCGAGCCCCTGCTGCGCACACTCGATCGCACCCGCTTCCGCGTGCTCGCCTATTCCAGCACCCCCGAGCCCGATCACATCACCGAGGCGGTGCGGGCGTCGTGCGACGCGTGGACCGAAGTCCACGGGCTGGGCAACAACGAACTCGCCCAGACGCTCGCGCGCGACGCGCTCGACATCGTCGTCGATCTTGGGGGACACACCAAGGGCACGCGTCTCTGGGCGCTCGCCGCTCGCCCGGCGCCGATCCAGCTCACGTACTGCGGCTATCCGGACACCACCGGCATGCGCTCCATCACGCACCGGGTCGTGAGCGCCATCACCGATCCTCTCGAACCCGCAACCTCCGAACGAAACTCCCCGGTCCAGCCTCCCCGCACGACTGAATCGCTTCTCCGTTTGCCTCGCACGTTCTTGTGCTTCGGCCCGGCCGCTGCCGCCCGCGAGGGTCGCACCCACCCCTGGGGCGAACCGCCCTCGCTCCGCTGCGGCCGGTCCACCGAACACGAACCTGCGGTTCGCTTCGTCTCGTTCAACGCCTCCACGAAGCTCTGCCCCGGGACGATCGATCTCTGGTCCAAACTCATGCTGGCCAGCCCGGGCTCGACGCTGACGCTCAAGAGCAAGCCGCTGGGCGACCCGTGGGTGCAAGAGCAGTTCCGCGACGCGTTCGACCGCCGGGGCGTCGATCCGGAGCGACTTCGATTCCTGAGTCGAGTCGCTTCCATAGAAGAACATCTTCGCCTCTACGAAGAGCACGACGTCGCGCTCGACCCGTTTCCCTACAACGGCACCACAACAACGTGCGAAGCTCTGTGGATGGGGTTGCCTCTCGTGACGCTGAAACTGGCCAGCGAACGCGCAACTCACGCCAGCCGGGTCAGCGAGAGCCTGCTTCACGCCATGGAACTCGACGCGTGGGTCGCGCCCGCGCCCGAGGCGTACGTGCAGATCGCGATCGAAATGGGAGAGGCTCGCCGTGCCGCCCGTTGGGCCGACGCGCGGACACTGGGCGGTCCCAGTTCGGGCATACCCAGCTCGGGCATGCCCAGTTCAGATCGTTTTCCGACCGGCCTCGCCCTACGCCAGCGAATGCTGGACTCTCCCCTTGCAGACGCCCAGGCGTTTTCGCAAGCCTTTGGCGATGCCATCGGCCAGTTGTAAGCGACGGCCTCGTGCCTCTCGCTGGCTGCGGTTGCACGTGCCGCCGTGGCCGCGGCCTCCGTACTCGTCGTCTGAGGTACGGTCGCTGCAAGATTTGCCCTGTGTTACGCGGGCAAGTGGCTCGCCAGCAAACTCGGGCAGGCGGTCATGGTCAGGAATGTCAGCGCCGCGGGGTCGGTCGGCGCGGGCTATTCGATTTGCGAGAGTTCGTGCCGGAGATTGGCTTCAAACTCTGCTGCCGTCACGATCGCGGCGTTGCCCGGCGCGACGGGAAAGGCCGCGATGGCGTACCCGTCCGCGAGCAGTTGTGGCATGTCTTCGTCAAGGAACTCATGGACGCCGATCTCGATTGGCCCCGATCCGACCCACGACGCTTTCGCCACCGGGTCTCGCGCCAAATAGTCTTCGGCAAACCACGGGTGCGGCCAGACCGGCAACATGGTCACGCCCCGATCGTCTGGTCCGATCACGCAGCGGCCCTGCTCAGACTCCAGCCAGTAGAGCGAACCGGCATCGGCGATCCTCTTGACGCAATAGCCGTAGCGTTTCATGAGGTCGGTCACCCTTAGCATTGACGCCCGCTCACCACCAGAGAGTCTGTAGGGCATATTCGAACGTTACGCGGCCTCCCTCGCGCTGGCCGTGTCGCTCCAAGGCACCTGGCCCCGCTCGTGCTGACCAAGCGCGACAGGTAGTGGGCCTGCATGCCGCCCTATTCCAAACTCAGCGACGTCTCGCCGCGGGTGACTCTGCGTCGTAGAACTTCTTGACCGCCTCGTAGTACTGGTTCGCCCACGCCGCGAAGTCGCCATCGGGCCCGGAGCATTTACACTAGCACTGCCCGTAGTACGCCTTCGGCCCGTGCTTGCGCGAGTAGTGCTTGGCGACGATGTGCCCAGCCAGCGGCGGGGTTGTTGGCCTCAGCGACAGCGTGCCCCACGCCAGCTTCGCCACCTCTTCCAGCGTGATCATCGCCTCGACCGCCGCCATCGCGTCCTTGCCCCACGTGAACGGCGCGTGCCCCGCGACGAGCACGCCCGGCATCGCCGCTGGATCCAGCGAGCGGAACCGTTCCACGATCACTAATCCCGTGTTGACCTCGTACCCAGACTCAACCTCCAGAGGCGTGAGCTGACGTGTGACGGGTACTGGGCCATGGAACAAGTCGGCGTGCGTCGTTCCCAGGCAGGGGATCTCCGCCTCTGCCTGGCAGAACATCGTCGCGTACGAACTGTGGTTGTGAGCGATGCCTTGCACGCCCGCAAACGCGCGATAGAGCGCTGCGTGCGTCGGGGTATCCGACGACGGGCGAAGCTCGCCCGCGACCTTGTTGCCTTCAAGATCAACCACCACAATCGTCTCGGGCGTCAGATCCTGATATCGCACGCCGCTGGGCTTGATCGCGATGAGCCCCGCCTCCCGGTCCACCTGGCTGACGTTGCCCCAAGTAAGGGTCGTGAGCCCGGAGTCGAACAGGACACGATGCGCCTCCAGCACGCGCAGGCGGAGCGTCTGCATGCGCTGAGCCTGGTTTGCTGCCGGGCCAGAAGTCACTGGAGCCGGAATCGCCTGGGTCTTCACGCGTGAGTTCCTGGGATTGAGGGGACGTTTCGTGCGACCTCTCGCCAACCCGCCCCCACCAAGCCCCCCGGAACGTCCCCGGAAGGTCCCCTCAAGGGGCCCGAAGTCTCTCGGCAGGTCGCTCGAGCCAGCCCACGGGCGAACCGTTCCGCCGCCGTCCAAAGACCACGGCCTCAGGTCACAATCTCGACGATCTCGAACCGCTTCACCCCGCGCGGCGCTCGCACGCTGATCACGTCCCCAAGCTTGGCCTTGAGCATCGCCTCGCCCATCGGGCTATTGAGCGTGACCTCGGTCACATCCTCGGGCACGGCGCCGGTCGGCTCGCCAACCAGCTTGAACAGGTCCGTATCGCCGCTCGCCAGGTCCTTGAGGCGAACCGTCGCACCGAGAAACACGACATCGCCCAGAGCCTTGGCCATCTTCTCGTCGATGAGCGTCAGGTTGGCCAGCCGCTCCTGCAAGCGGCGGATCTCGGCTTCCTCCATCCCCTGCTGCTCGCGCGCCGCGTGATAATCCCCGTTTTCCTTCAGGTCTCCCAGCGCGCGAGCCTCCGCAATGCGGAGCGAGATGGCCGGGCGATTGGCGATGAGCGCCGACAGGCGTGCTTCGATCGCTTCCTTCTCCGCCTTGGTCACCATTTCCATCGCTGATCCTCGCTCGTTCTCGTGGTCCGCGCTCGTCCGTCGCAAGCGTCATTCGCGCGGCCCCGATCCGCAGGACGTCGTGTTGCGGAGCGAGCCCCTGTTCGGTCAATGTAGGCGTTGCCGCGAACGGTGGCCACGGTCCCCACTCCCGCCCGCCACCAGCAGCACCGCCCCCGCCGCCAGCACGAGCGCCGCCACACCCCCGGCTTGCCACGGGCTGAACCGCAAACCGCTCCGCGTGTCCAGAAGCAGACGCACGCCCGTGATCGGGCTCATCAAAGCCGCGATCTCCGCCCCACCTCGCGCGCTTTGGCCCCCTGCCGCATTCGATCGCTCCGAGCGGCCCTGTTCACGCGCGCCCGGCTCGGGCAACGGGCCCGCGACCAGCGTCGCCAGCGCCCCGATCGAGCACAAGGCGACGATCCCAGTCATCCACGCCGCCCGCCTTCCATGGGCCGCCACCGTCGGAGCCCGACCCTCCTGCGCCTGCTCGATGCCGACTTGCTCCACACGTCGCTCAGCCGACTGAATATCCCGCATCGCGATCGCAACGAGGCCCGCCAGAAGCACCGCCCACGCCACGAACGCCAACGAGACCCGGGAAAGGTCGACCCACGCCCACCATCCGACGAACCGCCACGGCCAGAGGATGAGTTGCACCGGGACGAGCACGACCAGAGCGTCGAGCATGCACGCTCGCCCGATCGACCGGGGCATCGCCTGCGACAGCCGGACCATGGGCCAGAGCGCGACCATCCCCGCCGCGATGAGCATGAACAGCACGCTCCCGGCGTGCTGCGACGCCGAAACGTCGGTAAGCCCGGGCACCCCGAGCGGGTTGAGCGAGCGGACACTGGCGATCGCCAGCCACGAAACCCACACAAACGCAAACAGCCGGGGTTCGCCCCGTCGATGCGCCCACTTGTCGCGCTTTGGTGGCGCGGGCCAGAAATACTCGTCGGCATCGGGCTCGGTCGCCTGCGCACCACCCGTGTCCGAACGCGCTCCGCCAGGATTTCCGCCTGCCGGCGCCCCGTTCACGTACCCGCCACCCTGGTCGCTGGCGTTGCCGTCGCCGCCCGTGCTTGCCGCCGGCTCCGCGGCCAAGTCTCGATGTGGCACGGGCCAGGCGACTGGGCTGCCGAATGGCCCGTCCGCCGGCCTATTCGCCGGGCTGTCTGCCGAGCTATTCGCCGGGCTGTCCAGTGGGCCATCCCCTGGGCCATTCCGTGGGCTATCCGGGCGACTCTGCCCCGCGCGAGGAAAAGGCCCATCCGCGGAGCCGTCGCCCAGCCACCGGCTCGTGCTCTCGTTGGGCGGAATCACCGTGGGCCCCCGCCCCCAGGCTGAGTCCCAGTTCCGGATGGCTCGCCATCAACCCGCAGCGGGTCGGGCCGCGCCGTCGCGGATATGTTGATCTCCACCGGGTGGGCGCTCGAGACGTCGATTGCCTTCTTCCCCGCGTCGACCCGCCGGAAGCGACGAAAGATCTCGCTCAGCGTCGCCAGCTTGCTGGAAGTCGGGGGCTCGCCAAGTAAGGGCTTGCTGGGCATGCCTCCCCACAGCACGCTGGTGTCGAAGGTGGTGCGGAGCCAAAGCTGCCGCGTCGCACCGTACGACGACACATCGATCCCAGCGATCTGCTTGCTCCAAGGCTGCCGCTGGACCACGCCCAGCAACTCCAGCGCCGCCTGGACCTGCTCCCCGGGCCAGGGGCTCACGAAGTCGATCTCGTCCTCGCCCACGCCCTCACCAACCGCGGGCCCTGTCGCCACGCCCAGGAGCAGAGGCAGGCCCGATGCATCCTTTTCGTACGCGGGCGGCATCGCCTTCCCGCTCCAGGAGATCATGCGGTCCTTGCCGTCCCAGCGCACCACGCCAGCCGGGATGCGCCACGCCCCGTCGATGGTGATCTCGTTGGCCCCGGTGCGCATCACGCGGGGCTGACCGTCGAACCAGCCCGAGGCCGCCAGCGCATCGCCGATCGACCGCAAGCCGACCGGGCTCAGCACATCGCCATGGCCCGCGATCGCCCGGCTCGCGATCTGCTGAATCTCATCTCGGAACTGCGCTGGGAGCCAGGTCCTGGGCTCTCGCTTGGGCTCAACGACGGGCCCCGAAGCGCCGGGGCCCTGCGCGTTGGTTGTCTGGGCCGCGGGCGTCACCCGCGCCCCACTTGAGCCAGTTCCAGCGTTCCCGCGTTGTGCGTCACCGCGCTTCGCCTCCGCCGCTTGCCGCGATTCGTTCTCCGCCGCTTCTCGCTCCCGCTGGGCCGCCTCGCTCTCTCGGAGTGGGGGCCACACAAACGTGATCCTGGGCGGCGTCCGCTGGATGACCTCCGTCGCCTTGGTCTCCAGCTTCTCGCGACCAAGCACGATCGCAGCCACCAGGCCCCCAACCAGCATCACCGCCAGGCACGCGGCCAGCGCCCGGAAGAAACGTCCCCAGTGAAAGGGCTCGCGTTCGCCGCCGGCGCGCGAATCCATGTCCTCGGGGTTGGTGTGCCTCGTGCCCATGCCTTACCGCGCGCCGTGATCCCGCATCGCCATCTCCACCAATCGCTCGCACAACGCCGGCATCTCCATGCCCAGCCGACGCGCCGCCATCGGCACCAGCGAGTGATCGGTAAACCCGGGCATCGTGTTGACCTCCAGCAGCCAGGGCGTGTTCTGGCGATCCACCATGAAATCCATGCGGCAGACATGCCGGACGCCCATGCCCCGCGCCAGCCTCATCGCATACTGCCCGATCACCAGTTCCACCCCCGGCAGCAGCGAAGGCGCCACCACATACTTCGTATCGTCGCGCGTGTACTTCGCCTTGTAGTCGTACGTCCCCGTTGCCGGCACAACCTGGATCAGCGGGAGCAGCGTCGCCTTCTTTCCCAACGGGTCCAGCAAACCCGCCGTGATCTCGATCCCCTCGATCATCCGCTCCACCATGTACACCCGGCGCGGATGCTCCGCAAGGTCGGCCTCCACCGCCGCCCTCGCCCGCGACCAATCCTCCGCCGTTCGGCACACGTGCAGCCCGACACTCGAGCCCTCGTGCACCGGCTTGACCACCACCGGCAAGGGCAGAGGCACGCCCGGATCTCCCGCACGCAAGATCGCAAAGTCCGGCGTCGGCACGCCCAGGCGAAGCGCGACCGACTTGGTCAGCACCTTGTCCATCGCGATCCGCGCCGCCGCCGCCCCGCACCCAACGAACGCGCGTCCATCCTTCTCAAGCTCGTCCTGGAGTGGCCCGCCCTCGCCCCAGGGCCCGTGCAGCACCGGCACGATCACGTCCGCCGCCTTGCTCGCCAACTCCGCCTGTGTCGCCCGATCGATCGTCACAAGGTCAACATGGTGCGAGGCCGATTGCCGGAGCGCATCGGCAACCGCCTTGGCCGAAACCAGGCTGATCTCCCGCTCCGCATCCGGTCCGCCGCCAAGAACGAGAACGCGCATTGCCTGGCCCCCAAACGTTCGCTCAAACGCTCGATCCGTCGTCTCGCCACCGCCCTGTTGACCCAGCGGGGCAATAGGGTAGTCGGCCACCACCCTCTATCCCCCCTGCCTCGATCCATTGCCCATTGCAACTACCAGCCGCCCATTGCCCACTGCCCATTCCTCACTCACCACACCACCACTTCGCGCTCCAGCTCCACCCCGAACCGATCCAAGACGCGCCCGGCGGCTTGCTCCATCACCGCCAGCACGTCCCCTGCCGACGCACCCGCGGTCGTCACCACGAAGTTGGCGTGCACCGGGCTCACGCTCGCGCCCCCCACGCTCATGCCCTTGCACCCCGCCCGGTCCAGCAGCAACCCCGCCGACACGCGGCCGCCCGCCGGCGATGGCCGACCAAGCTCCGACGACAAGTCTCGCGGCGCCACCGGGTTCTTGAAGACGCAACCCGCCGAATCCGCCGCCAAAGGCTGCGTCCGCTTTTTGTAGTCGTTGCACTCCAGTAGCCGCTCTCGCACCCGCGCCGGATCCGTCGGCGTCAGCGCCAGTTCCGCGCCCGTCACGATCAACCCGCCCAGACCACTCTGGCGGTAGCCAAACGCGATCTGCGCCCGCTCCAGCCGAACGCTCCGCCCCCTCCGGTCAACCGCGAACACCGTTCGAACAACGTCCGCGATCTGTCCGAACGCTCCGCCAGCGTTCATGACCAGCGCCCCCCCGAGCGTCGCAGGGATGCCGACCAGCACTTCCAGCCCTGCCAGGCCCGCGCGCGCCGTCTCGTTGATCAGCAAGCGCAGGTCGACCCCCGCCCCGGCCAGCACGCGCCCGCCCGCGACATCCATCCACGCCCGTGCCAGCGGCGCATCAGCCGATTCAAGCTCGATCGGTGTCGCGCTCAGCGCATCCGACCTCTTTCCCTGCTTGAAGTCGACCACCAGCTCCGAAACGCCCGCATCGCGGACCAGCAGGTTGGCCCCGTCGCCCAGCACCCGCAGATCCGCATCGAGCTCCAGCGCCCGCACCACGTGCGCCCGCGTCCGCAGCACCGCCAGTCGCTCCGCCCCGCCTCCAATCCCGAACCAGGTCGGGATGCGACCCACCGGGCCGACGACGAGGTCGGGCGTCGCTGGGGCCTCAGCCCCGGAGTTTCTTGTGGTTGATGCGAACACCGCCCGCGCTCCATGAACACCCGCGAAGGTCCCTCCGCCAGCGTCCGTACCATATCGACCGATGCTCACGCACCGCGACAATCCCGACTCGCGTCACTCTTCGCAACCGGCCCCCGCCAAGCCACTCAGCCCGCCAACCAGCCGCCCGCCCACCCCCGCCGGGGTCGTTCGCCGGCTGCTCATGCGCCTGGGTCTGCTGACGCTCGCCGCCGCCGCCCCCGCTTGCAGTTCCCCACCCGCCCCAAGCCTTCCCGATCTCGACGGCCCCAGCTTCACCGATGTGCCCCTTCGCCACCTCCCGAGCCAGAACAACCATGTCGTCGAGGTCGAACTGCCAAGCCCCGGCTACCAAGCCACGCTCGACCACACTTCCGTCGAAGCCCGCGGCCGGGCCCTCTTTGTCACCATCCGCCTCCCGCGACCCGAGTTTGCCTACGCCCAGGTCATCACCCCCGTCCAGCTCGCGACGGGCGTGAAAGCCTCCGAACCCGCCTTCGTCCTCGCCCGCCTTGTCCCGCACGATCACGACCGCGACGACTGGGATGGCTTCCTGCCCGCCACCACCCCCGCGCTCCCGCCGCCTTCCGAATCACCAGCGCCGAACACGCGCGGCTCGAACACGGGCGGCTGAGCAACTCTCAACCTTCAGGGCCCGACCAGCTTGGCCCGACCAGCTTGGCCCGACCAGCTCGCCCCACCGAGGCCAAACCCGGGGCGATACACTCGACCTCCATGCCACTCTCCCGTGAACAGATCGCCCGCCGCGCCGCTCGCGAACTCCGCGATGGTTTCGTCGTCAACCTCGGCATCGGCATGCCCACCCTGGTCGCCAACCACATCCCGCCCGGGATCGACGTCTGGCTCCAATCCGAGAATGGTCTCCTGGGCATCGGGCCCTTCCCCACCGACGACAAGGTCGATCCCGACCTCATCAACGCCGGCAAGCAGACCATCACCGCCCGCACCGGCGCCGCGTTCTTCAGCTCCGCCGAGTCCTTTGGCATGATTCGCGGCGGGCACATCGACATGTGCATCCTCGGCGCCATGCAAGTCTCTCAGGTCGGCGACATCGCCAACTGGATGATCCCCGGCAAAATGGTCAAGGGCATGGGCGGCGCTATGGACCTCGTCGCAGGAGTCAAACGCGTCGTCGTCATGATGGAGCACACCGCCAAGGGCGCTCCCAAGATCGTCAAGCAATGCTCGCTGCCGCTCACCGGACGACAATGCATCGACATGATCGTCACCGAGCTCGGCGTCTTGGTCATGGATCCGCACAGCCCGCAAGGCCGCCGCTTCGTCTTGAAGGAAGTCGCCCCCGACGTCACGCCCGAACAGGTCAAGGCCCAGACCGAGGCCGAGATCATCATCCCCGCGAACGTCGGCGTTGTCGCGGCGTAACGGCAGCTTGCACTGAGATGAAGAACGGCGACCAACTGGCAACACAAACAACCGGGGCGTGCAAGCTGCTTTACGGATGGCGTCCGGACGTTCGCAATGGTCCGGAGCACCTGCGCGATCAGTTCATAAACAACCGCGGCTCGCGACCCTTGGCAACGCAACGTGTTCAAGCAACCTTGTCTCGATCGACCCGCGCAACACATCAACACGGTCCGCCAAAACTCGGAACCAGCACAAGGCCCGCGTCTCGCTGTGCGTGGTCTTGCTGTGCCTGATCTTGCTGTTTTGGTCTCGCGTATGCCTGAACTGTGGCTCGCCCTCAGCGCAGCCGCGGCAGATTTGTCGAGTCCTGATTCGTTGAACCCGGTGCGGCGCCTTTCGACGACGCACCGATGATTGATCACTTAATAGTCGTCGCCGTGGTCGTGGTCGTGCCCGCCACCGGCCTTCTTCTTTTCCTTCTTCTCGACGATCGCCGCCTCGGTCGTCAGCAAAAGCCCGGCGATGCTCGCCGCGTTCTGCAGCGCCACGCGCTCGACCTTCGTCGGCACGATCACGCCCATCTTGATCAGGTCGCCGTACTCGTGCGTGAGCGCGTTGTAGCCGAACGCCGCGAGCTCGTTCTCCTCGACCTTCGACGCGATCACCGAGCCATCGAGCCCGCAGTTGGCCGCGATCTGCTTCACCGGCGCCGTCACGGCCCGGCTCACGATGTCCACGCCCGCCCGCTCGTCGTTGTTGTCCGCCTTCTTGCGGACCTTATCCAGAGCCTTGCGGGCCCGGAGAACCGCAACCCCGCCGCCCGGAAGGATGCCCTCCTCCACCGCGGCGCGGCAGGCGTGCAGCGCGTCCTCGACGCGGGCCTTCTTCTCCTTCATCTCCACCTCGGTCGCGGCGCCGACGTTGATCTGCGCCACGCCGCCGGCGAGCTTCGCCAGACGCTCTTCCAGCTTCTCGCGGTCGTAGTCGCTCGTCGTGTTGTCGATCTGGTGCCGGATCTGCTCGATGCGACCCTTGATGTCGTTCGTCGAGCCCGCGCCCTCCACGATCGTCGTGTTGTCCTTGTCGATCGAGACCTTCTTCGCGCGCCCAAGGTCGGAGAGCTCGACCGAGTCGAGCTGGATGCCCAGCTCTTCCATGATCGCCTTCCCGCCGGTGAGGATCGCGATGTCCTCAAGCATCGCCTTGCGACGATCGCCAAAGCCCGGGGCCTTGACCGCCGCCACCTTCAGCACGCCGCGCAGCTTGTTGACCACCAGCGTCGCCAGCGCCTCGCCCTCGATGTCTTCCGCGATGATCACCAGGCTCGCGCCGGCCTCCGCGATCTTGCCCAGCAGCGGGAGCATGTCCTTCGCGGAGCTGATCTTCTTCTCGTGGATCAGGATGTAAGGCTGCTCCAGCACGCACTCCATCGTCGCCGGGTTCGTGACAAAATGAGGCGAGAGGTAGCCCTTGTCGAACTGCATGCCCTCGACGAGCTCGACCTCCGTCTCGATGCTCTTGCCTTCCTCGACGGTGATCACGCCGTCCTTGCCCACCTTGTCCATCGCCTCGGCGATGATCTTGCCGATCTGGGCGTCCTGGTTGGCCGAGCAGGTGCCGACCTGTGCGATCTCCTTGCTGGAGTCGACCTTCTTGGACATCTTCGCCAGCTCGTCGACGATCGAGGCAACCGCCGCGTCGATGCCCCGCTTGACCTGGTTCGGGTTCGCGCCCGCCGTGATCACCTTCAGGCCCTCGGCGTAGATCGCCTCGGCGTAGATCGTCGCGGTCGTCGTCCCGTCGCCCGCGTCCTTCGAGCACTTGCTCGCCACTTCCTTCACCATCTGCGCGCCGAGGTTCTCGTACTGATCCTCAAGCTCCACTTCCTTCGCCACCGTCACCCCGTCCTTCGTCACCGTCGGGGCGCCGAACGACTTCTCCAGAACCACCACCCGGCCCGAAGGGCCCAGCGTGACCTTCACGGCGTGAGCCAGCTTCTGGACCCCTTTCAGGATCCGCTCGCGGGCGTCGGTGTTGTACGCGATCAACTTTGCGGCCATGTCTTCGCTTCCTTCTTGAAACGGGCTCGCTCACGCTTGCCTGCGGCCCGGCGTGACTCACCCTTCGAATGTGTTCCCTGCTCTCAAACGCTCACGTCCCAACCAAACTCACAGCTTCCTCAGCCCGATCCTCACATACGCCACTCGCTCGGCGTCCAGGATGTAAATGCTCTTCCCGTCCGTCACCTTCACCATGTGGTCGGGCTCATCGGGGATCAGCATCGCCTTGTGCAGGCTCAGGTGCGCGTTGCTCCCACCGGGGGCAAGCGGGCCCAGAACGTGGCAGAACACGACCTCAAGGTCGCGCTCCCCATCCAGTTCCCGCAGCACTTGTCGAAGCTGATCGTTCGTCATGTCCCTGCCAACGCTCCGCTCACCCCCGGACCACGCACCCCACCAGACTCGGGTCGATCGTCAGCGTCAGTGCCCGCGAGGCGTCGTCCGGCTCGTGACCGATTACCCCATACGCCTCCAGCGAAGTCCGCTGAAAGTGCGTCGCCTGAAACTTGCCAATCACCGGCGAGAGCGGCTGCACGTGCGCCTCCGGCACCACCAGCGTTCGGGGCGTGATCCGCACCGCTCCGCCAGCGCACAGGATCGTCACCGGGTGCCCCCCTTCCGCCGCGCTCAGGATCGTGTAGGCAAACGCTCGGGCGTCCATGGTCCCTCTTCCTCTCTCATCGAGCCGGGCTCACGGGATCACTCGCCATCGACGACCGCGAGGATGTCGTCCTCGCTCATCATCAGGAACTCCTGGTCGTTGATCTTCACTTCCGTCCCCGAATAGCTCGAGAAGATCACGCGGTCGCCCTTGCGCACCGAGAGCGGAATCCGCTCGCCCGTGTCGGTGTTCAGCGCCCCGTCGCCCACCGCCTGGATCACGCCCGTCTTGGGCTTGTCCTTGGTCCCCTCGGGCAGGAAAATCCCGCTTGAGGTCTTGGTCTCAGCCTCGTCCCGCTTGACCAGGATCTTGTCGTGCAGCGGACGGACGGTCACTTTGCTCACCGGTGCGGACGCGGTCTTTGCCATAGTTCTCGAGCTCCTTCGGAAAAGAAAAATCGGCCTGGATCCGTTGTTGGCGGCCGAGTTCAAAAGCCTTTCGTGTTCCCAATCACCCGCCCGGCGTGCAGCCTCCGGGCCAACGCCCCTGATAGTGCCTGAGCAGGCACCGCCTCAGGACTTCAAGAATCCGTTCCAGATCGCTCGCGTCACGCGGGCGATCCACCACCGCAAACGCCCCAGCTCGAAGCGCCGCGCTCATCTCCCGCCGATCGTCCCGCGTCGAACGCGACCGCTTCACCACCACCGTCGGCGGCGGCTGCGACAGCCTCGCAAGCAGCTCCAGCAGCTTCGCGCCCGCTTCGTCGCTCGCCGCCCGCCCCGGACCTGCCACGCCGCAAGAAGTAGCATCGAATGGGAGCGCCAAATCCACAATTGCGATGTGGATTGGAAACGACTCGATCATCCGCGTCGCCTCGCGCCCAGAGCTTGCCGTCAGCGAGACCACGCCCATCGGCTCGAGCAGGCGGGGCAGACGGTCAACCCAAGGGTCGGGCTGCCACCCGGCGTACGACAACAGAAGATTGAGACGCCCCCCTCCCGAGTTCCCCCCTCCCGAGTAAGGCCCCCCAGTCGGGCCCCCTGAGCTTCCCAGACCCGCCACGCCACCGCTCGATGGGGAATCCCCGGCTGCCGCGGCAGCACTGGTCGAGTCCGGGCGGACTCCAGAAGGTTGAAACGGGACGCTCATCACAGAACCAACTCGTGGGCAAACGGGATGCCAACCAGTTCCCGCACCGATTTTTCCAGTGCGTTCCGCTGGTTTCGTCTGCCGAGCTCCAGGTGCCCTGCCACCGGTTCCGCTCACCGACCCCCAGCGTGCCAAATCGGCAGGACCCCCGGCGCGTTGTGGACAACTTGTTGTTTGGAACTTGTAGGGTTCACGTTGGTATCATAGAAGGATGGATGCTCTTCACGGGGTTCTTGGGTTGGTGGCGATGCTGGCGGCGGCCTTGGCAGTTTGGCTTGCTCTCGCCCGCCAGCGGGTGGCCATAGCCTGGCAAGCCGAGCAGGATCTTCGAGCCCGCGCGCAGGCCGACGCCGCGGCGGCGCTCGCCGCGGGACAAGAAGAACTCCGCCAGTCAAACACCCAGCGCGAACAACTCCGCGCCGCGCTCGATCACCTGCGAACCGAGCACGCGGAACTCCTCGCCGAACTCGCCGGGGCCCGCGAAAGCGCCAATGGTGCCATCGAGTTGCATCGCGCCGAGCTGGCTCGCGTCCGCGAGGTTGCGGACGAGCGGCTGAAGGCCGCTGAACTCGCCCGGGCGACGGCACAAAGGGAGTTCGAGTCCCGCCTGACCCAGCTTCGCGACCAGATGCGCGACACCTTCCAGTCGCTCGCCGGGCAGACGCTCCGCTCCGCAGCGGAGGAGTTCCAGAAGCGCGCTCGTGAAGAACACGCGTTGGCATCGCAGAAAGCGTCGAGCGAGCTCGACGCACGCCGCACCGCCATCGACCAGCTCGTCAAGCCCCTCAGCGACGCCATCCAGCGCACCCAGGCCAGCCTCGAAGCGTTTGAACGCAAGCGTGCCGAGTCCTTCGGCAGCGTGAACGAGCAACTGCGGGGTGTGATCGAGGCCAGCGCCGCCCAGCGCTCCGAAACCGCCAAGCTCGCCAAGGCCCTCGGGAAACCCCAGGTGCGCGGCAGATATGGCGAGATTCAGCTCGAGCGCGTCGTCGAACTTGCCGGCATGAAAAACTACTGCGACTTCACCACCCAGACCACGCTCCGCGACGGGGATGACCGCCTTTTTCGCCCTGACATGATCGTCCGCCTGCCCAACGAGCGTTCGCTGGTCATCGACGCCAAGACGCCCATCGACGCCTACGTCGAAGCACTCGGCATCGACAACCCAGCGGAGCAGGAAGCGCTGTTGGAGCGATTCGCCGACAACGTCGTGGAGCAGGTCAAGCGCCTGTCGGAGAAGAGCTACTCCTCCCTCCCCGGCCTGGCGCGATCGCCCGAGTTCGTCGTGATGTTCATCGCTGGAGATCAGTACATCGACGCGGCCCTGTCGCGCCGGCCCGATCTGTTGGAGCTTGCCGCACAGAAGCGAGTCGTACTCGCGAGCCCCTCGACGCTCATCGGGCTGCTGCGGGCCGTCGAGGCTGGCTGGCGAGAGCAAAGGCTCGCGGACGAAGCCCAGGAGCTCCGCCGCCTCGGCGCCGAGCTGCACAAACGCGGCGGGATCATGCTCGAAAAAGTCGCCAGGCTCGGAGATTCGCTCAGCCGCTCGGTGCGCGAATACAACGAGTTCGTCGGCAGCTTCCAGGGGCGCTTCGTCCCCCACCTTGAGAAGTTTTCAACCTGCAGCGAGGGGGCGGAGCGAGCGCTGCCCGAGCTTTCCAGCGTGAGCATCGAACCCCGTACCGTGCGCACAAGCCAGGCCCTCCTGTTGCCCGACCTGTCGGACGACGGCGAGGCCCCGGCGCGCACCAGCGTTGCCGGCGGCGGCGCCAACGGCAAGGCCTGACACGCGCCCGCTCTCGCCCGCGAACTGGCGGAGCCCACCTTGGCCCGCACCGTAACTGGCCCGGACTCTTCTGGCCCGCACTGTTCTGGCCCGCACTGTTCTGGCCCGGGCTGTTCTGGCCCGGGCTGCTGCCCCGCCCCCGGAGAGCTGGCCCGGGGCTGCGTTTTCGCTTTCAATCCGGGTTCGCTCGCGAGCGATGCACCCGGCGGGCCCGGCGAGCCGAAAGATCCTTCGCCATGAGCGACGTTCTCCGCGTCACCGCACACGGGCTGGCGTGCCCGCGAGACTCTCGAACGCAGCGAGCGCTGTTCCACGTCGACCCATGGCGTCCGGTCGAACACGCCGTAATCACCCACGCTCACAGCGATCATGCTCGCCCCGGGAGCGCCCGCTATTACTGCGCCGCTCCAGGGGTCGAGCTCCTGCGCCTGCGGGTGCAGGCGGGTGCGCAGGTTGTCGGAGTGCCCTACGGCGAAACCCTGGACTTTGGAAACGCACGCGTGAGTTTCTTCCCGGCGGGGCACGTGCGAGGCTCCGCCCAGGTTCGCGTCGAGCGAGGCGGGCAGACGTGGGTGGTGACCGGCGACTACAAGCGTGATGCCGATCCGACGTGCGATCCGTTCCAGGTCGTGGCGTGCGACACGCTGATCACCGAGGCGACGTTCGCGCTCCCGATCTATCGCTGGGATCCGCCGGGCGAGAGCATCGGCGAGATCGCCGAATGGTGGGATGAGAATCGCGCTGCGGGGCGTGTGAGCGTGCTCTTTGGCTACGCGCTGGGCAAGGCGCAGCGGGTGCTGGCGGAGCTTGAGCGTCACCCGCGGACCGCCGGGCGGCGCGCGCTGTTGCACGGCGCTCTGCTCCCGCTGACCAACGCGTACCGGGCCTTGGGCGTCAAGATGCTGGCCACATTCCCCGCGACGGTCGAGGCGGAGCTTGGGCGCGAGCCCCCACCCGCCGAAGCAGCGCCCACGCCAGCGCCGCCAACGGAGCTGGCGTTCTCCGAGGGGACGTCGCCTCTCGGGAGCGACGAGGAAGCTCGACGGACGATCGCGCCAGCCAGGGCGACATCGGCGCGAGGCAAGCGCAAGCGATCGCGCTCGTTCGCGGGCGAGTTGATCTTGGCGCCACCATCCGCCGCGGGAACGCCTTGGATGAGGCGCTTCGGACCGTCGACAATGGTTCAGACCGGGTTCGCCTCGGGCTGGATGCGAATCCGGGGCATTCGTCGCCGCCGAGGCTACGACCGCGGGTTCGTCATCTCCGACCATGCCGACTGGCCCGGCCTGCTGCGCACGATTCGCGAGAGCGGCGCTCGGCGAGTGCTGTGCACGCATGGCTACTCAGAGACGCTCGCCTCGCACCTCCGGGAGCTTGGGCTTGATGCCCAGCCTCTGGCGACGCCGTACGGCGCCGAGGATGATGATTCGCCATCAAACACCGATGCCGGCCCGGGCTCCGCCGCTCCGTAACGCTCGAACCGCACCCGCCGACGCCGTATGCGCGCCTTCTCCTCGCTCTTCGCTCGACTCGATCAGACGACTTCGACCAACGCCAAGGTCGAGGCCATGGCGGCGTATCTCCGCGCGGCGCCCGCCAGCGACGCGGCATGGGGGCTGTTCTTCCTGTCCGGGCTCAAGATCAAGCGGCTGATCCCGAGCGGCGAGCTCGCATCGTGGGCCCGCCAAGTCGCGGGCGTCTCGCCTTGGCTGTTCGATGAGTGCTATGTCGCCGTGGGCGACCTGGCAGAAACGGTCGCCCTGCTGGTCGCTCGCCGGGGAGAAGATTCCCCGCTCACCCCGACGAGGACCGACGCTGGCACGGGCTTGGCGTCCGTCGCCGCGCGACGCCCGGCAACGCCAAGGCCCGCGGCGCCCGCGACGTTGTGGGATCTGCGCGACGACGATCATGGCGCTGGGTCGCATGAAGCAGGCGTGCGAGCTTCGCACCAATCCGCGCACGATTCGATCTCGAATCGAGCCGAATCCAGCGGCGCGAGCGACGCGGCACAAGATCGATCGCTTACTTCGTGGATCATCGATCGAGTCCTGCCGCTGCGCGGGCTCGATGCGAGCGAGCAGCGTCGGCACATGCTCGCCTGGTGGGGCGAACTGAGCGAGCGCGAGGTCTTCCTGCTGGTGAAGCTGGTTACGGGCTCGCTGCGCGTCGGCGTTTCGCGGACGCTAGTCGAGCGGGCCGTCGCGCAGGCAGCCGGCATCGATCCCGATCTCGCTGCCGAGCGGCTCGCCGGCGCATGGGAACCCAGCGCCGCGTTCTTTCGCGACCTCATGCGTCCCGCTGAACCGCGACACGCGTCACCGCACGCAGACGCCAAGCACCACGCTGGCGAAGCGGGCGGGGATGAACCCCCGCAGAACCTTGGCGATGACCAACACACGCCGCTCGAAGGCGAGCCGACTGCTGGCCAGTCGCCCGATCCATCGCGCAGTCTGTCGTCCGCCGCACGCACGCGACGGGCACGCTCGGACGCCGCCCTGCGGCCTTACCCGTTCTTTCTCGCGAGCCCGCTGGATGGTTCGCCCGAATCGCTCGGGCCACTTTCGGATTGGCTGGCGGAATGGAAGTGGGACGGCATCCGCGCCCAGCTCATCCGACGCCGCGGGCAAGTTGGAATCTGGTCGCGCGGCGATGAACGCCTGACAGATCGCTTCCCCGAAGTGCTCGATGCCGCGGCGCGCCTGCGAGACGATGTCGTCATCGATGGTGAGTTGCTCGCCTTCGCGGAGGGAAGACCTCTGCCATTCAGCGTGATGCAGCGGCGCATCGGGCGGCAGAGCCTTGGCCCGCGCGTGCTCCGCGCGGCGCCAGTCGTCTTCATCGCCTACGACCTGATCGAGCTCCATGGCCAAGATCTGCGCAACCAGCCCCTGCGTCAGCGGCGAAACCTCCTCGCCAAGAGGCTCGAGGGCCTGTCGAGCCGCATCGTGCTCTCGCCGAGTGTCGACGCCGAGAGCTGGACGGCCCTGGCAGCGCTGCGGCGGCAATCGCGCGAGCGTGGAGTTGAAGGGCTGATGCTCAAGCGATGGGACTCGCCTTATGGCGTTGGCCGCAGACGGGGTGAATGGTGGAAGTGGAAGGTCGATCCGTTCTCGGTGGACGCGGTGTTGGTGTACGCCCAGCCCGGTCACGGGAGGCGGGCGAGCCTGCTGACGGACTACACCTTCGCGGTGTGGACGACGCCCGGTGGCGATGTGGGCGGGTTTCAAGGAGAGTCGCCGCAAGGGGTCGTCGACGAATCACGCGCCGCCCGGCGCGTGCTCACGCCCTTCGCCAAGGCCTACTCAGGCCTGGATCAGGACGAGATCGCTCGTCTGGATGCGTGGATCCGCCAGCACACGACCGAGCGATTCGGCCCGGTGCGCGCCGTGCGACCCGAGCAGGTCTTCGAGATCGCGTTCGAGGGCGTGCAGCGCTCGCCGCGCCACGCGTCGGGGGTCGCGCTGCGATTTCCGCGGATCGCCCGCTGGAGGACGGACAAGAAGCCCGAAGAAGCAGACACGCTGGACGCGCTGCTGGACATTCTGCGGAGCATCGAGGGCGATGCCAGAGCCGCAGAGCGCGATTCGGACGTCCTAGGCGAATGAGGACGCGAGCGTCGGTTGGCCGCGCGGGGCCGCGAGAATCGGGCTACAAACAACCCGCGGTCGGCGGACCGCTTCGTTTGGCCCGCCGAAGCCGCGCCGCCTCACCAAGCCCGTTCGTTCAGGTATCCGAAGATGACCTTGAGCCCGACCCAATCTCCGAACGTGGAAGTCGCGATCATCGGCGGCGGGTTCACAGGGAGCATGATCGCAGTCAATCTCCTCCGACTCGCCCGCGAGCGCGGGCAGGCCCCGCCCTCGGTCGCGTTGATCGAAGCTCGCGACATCGCCGGGCCCGGGCTGGCGTACTCAACGCCTGACGTGAGCCACCTGCTCAACGTCCCGGCCGGTCGGATGAGCGCGCTGGCGAGCGACCCGGACCATTTCGTCCGCTGGTGCCTGGGACGCGAGCTGGCGGTGACCGGCGGCACGTTCGTCTCGCGAGGAGTCTTCGGGCAATACCTCCAGGACATTCTCCGCGAGCACGCTGCAAGCGCGCCAAGCTTCCGAGTGATCAACGGGCACGCGATCGACCTGCAATCCGCCACCGGCGACCTCCAACGTTCAATCGGTCCCTGGCGGCTCGCGATCGCGCCTGACCGGCGTTCCAAGGCCACCGCCGAGCTTGTCGCCAAGCGGGTGGTGCTGGCCCTGGGCAACGCACCGCCCTGCGACTTTGCCTGGTCGCGGTCGCTGGCCCCGCGAACGTGGATCCGCGACCCATGGAGCGCGGACGCTCGCCGACGGGTGTCTGAACTCGCAGTACACGATCGCGTGCTCATCATCGGCACGGGCCTGACGATGATGGACCTGGTACTCCAGCTCGACAGCACCGGGCATCGCGGGAGCATCGCCGCGATCTCGCGGCGCGGGCTCCTCAGTCTCCCCCATCGAACGCTCAGCAAGCCCTACCACCGCGATCGCCCAGGCGACCTTGAGTTCTGGCCCAGCACCGCGATCGGCTATCTGCGAAATCTCCGAAGGGCCGTGCTCGAAGCGGCGGGGAAGGGCGTCGATTGGCGCGAGGTCGTCACCAGCATCCGTCAGGACACGCCCGCGCTCTGGAAGCGACTCCCGCTCGTCGAAAAGCAACGCTTCCTCCGGCACCTGCGGCCATATTGGGATACGCATCGCCATCGAGCCGCCCCCGAAGTCGCCGCGAAGATCGACGAGCTCATGCGAAGCGGACGCCTCACCATCCGCCCCGCGCGAGTGGTCGACGCGGAGCAACTTGCGGGCGGCGCGAGGCTGCGAATCATGCCCCGCGGCGGACGCCCGGACGATGTCACGACGATCGACGCCGACGTCGTTATCAACTGCACGGGCCCCGAAACCAGCCCCGCGGGCGCTGATGATCCGCTCGTTCACAAGCTCATCTCGACGGGCATCGCACGCGTCGACGAGCTCGCGCTCGGGCTGGATTCAACTCCGGACTACCAAGTCCTGACCCGCAGCGGCAAGCCCGCCCACGGGCTGCTGCTCGTTGGCCCGCTCCAAAGGCCCTTGCACTGGGAGTGCGTCGCGGTGCCGGAACTCCGTGTGCATGCCCACCGCGCCGCGGAGCTGCTCTTGCTCAGCGAATAGCTCAGGTCCACACAATCCCAAACGCCAGCGCGCTCGTCACCAGCGCATGCCCCACCAGCACGATCGCGAGCACCAACTCGGGAATCTCGTCGGGCACCGTGCAAGACCGGGGCGAGGCGCCATCGAGATCATGGGGCGTTTCATCGATCGCTCCGCACTCCGGACATCGTCCGGGCGAGCGACCCGGCACCGGGTAATCGCAGAGCGGGCAGAGAGGAGATTCTCTCACGCGGGGCATGTTCGCGGGGTGAGACCCGCACCCTCGCGGGGCGTGAGAGGCGACTGAACGTGGCCTCAGACGCTCCACGCTGCGCGCCGCCGTGGCCGGTAACGCAGCCACACTCCAAGCACCCAGCAACGTTTGAGCACGGTTCCCGAGTAAGCTTGAACTGGTCAAGATCGTTCGGGGTTTCGCTGATTTGGGACATTTGCAAGCTGGCGTCGAACCTGAAAGCCGGGAGAGGACTCATGAACCAAGCGGAACAGGATGCGGTTGTGACGGTGTGCCTGCTGGCCGCGTTCGCCGACGGGCGAAAGGGCGATGCCGAACGCGAAGAGGTTCGCCGGATCGTGGACAATCTTGATGGCGACCCGACGGATGGGCCTCCGGGCGGGCGTGGGCTCTCAGCGTTGTATCAGGACGTGCTCCTGGGACGAGTCTCCGTTGAGAAGGCCGTGCGGCCCCTGACACGACCGGAGCACCGGACGCTGGCGTACGAAATGGCGGTGGCGGTGTGCGACGCGGACGGCAAGGCCGAGCCGGAAGAAAGGGCATTTCTGGAGAAGTTGCGAGCGGCGCTCTCGATCGACACGGGCTCGGCGACGGCAGCGCTCGACCAAGCCGACGAGCTCATGGACCTTGGGCTCGAACCGCCGCAAGTCGCCGCTAAGCCGGTCGGGCTTGCTGCCGCGGGAGTTCCTGCCGCGGGGGTGCCTGTCGCGGGCGTCAACGAGTCGGAGATCGATTCGTCGATCACCAAATACGCGATCTTGAACGCGGCCATCGAGCTCTTGCCCCAGGGGCTGGCGACCGCCGCGATCATCCCCCTGCAAATGAAGATGGTCTATCGCATCGGCGCTCGCTACGGCTTCACGCTGAGCACCGGGCACATCAAGGACTTCCTCGCGACGGTCGGCGTCGGCATGACGTCGCAGGTCATCGAGAACTACGCCCGCAAGTTTCTTGGCGGGCTCGGGCGGCGCGTCCTCGGACGCATCGGCGGCGCGGTCGCCGACCAGGCGACCAGTTCGGCGTTCTCATTCGCGACGACGTACGCGCTTGGACACGCCGCGAAGGCGTATTACGCCGGCGGGCGGTCGCTCGGTGCGATCGACCTGAAGACGGTCTTCACGTCGCAGGCCGAGAAGGCCAAATCGCTCTACGCGCAGCACCGCGGCGCGATTGAGGCACAAAGCAAAGGCCTCGACGCGAGCAGGCTGCTGACGATGGTGAGGCAGGGGATCTAAACAAGAAGTCGCGAAGCGGGCGAAGTGGTCGAAAAACCGCGACGCAGGTTCGTCCTCACCCCGCGACCTTGGCCAGCGCGCGTTCGACGCACGCGAAGACGCGAGGCCAATCTTCGAGCTTCATGACGCCCAGGGGCGGCAGCATGCGAACGTGCCAGGGCCCGTGCCCGCAGTAGAAGACGATGACGCCCTCGTCGAAGAAGGCTTTGCAGCACGCCTGAATCTTGTCCTTGCGTCCGCCGAAGGGCGTGAAGCGCATCATCCCGCCGACGCCGCCGACGAGGGCGTCGCCCCCGCCGCCCAGTTCGTGCACGGGCGGGAACCACGCCGGGTGCTTGGCGATGAGCTGCTTGACGTGCTCGCGGAACGCGGCGTGGTGCTTGTGGATTCGACCATCGCCCGCCGCGGGCTTGGAGTCGAACAGCCCTTCGTCGCGGAGCTTCTCCAGCACGCGCCGTCCGACGCGGAAGCTCTGCCCCTCGCCCGTGAAGGTCGCGCTGAGAAGGCCGGGCTTGGGGTTGTACTCCTCGGTGAACATCGTCACGCACGCCTGCGTCAGCTTCCCGACGCAGAAGACGTCGACGTAGTCGCCCAGGTCGAAGTGCTCGTACGCGAACATCCGGCTCGTGCGCCCGAACGTCTGGATCTCGTCGTCCCAGATCGCGATCTTCCGCGCGCGGCAGACGTCCATCAGCGCCTTGAAGTAGTCACGATCGCCCACGTTGAAGCCGCCCTCGCCCTGGATCAGCTCGAAGATGAAGCACGCGTGCTGACCGGGGTAGCGATCGGCGTACTGGTTGAGATGCCAGACGCACATGTCGATGAATCGCTTCTTGCCGCTGGGCCCGGGACCCATGCGCTCCGCCGCGGCGGGATCCCAGAAGGGCATGTAATCGACCTGCACGTTCAGCGGCAGGCCCACGCGCCCGTCGGCGGAATCGCCGATCTGCACGCACGTGTTCGTCCGGCCCATGAAGCAGTCCTTGAACGCGATCACGCGTCCCGCCGGCGCGTGCTTCTGGTAGCAGACCTTGAGCGCGTTCTCGTTGGCCAGCGCGCCCGACGTGCTCACGTACGCGTGCTTCAGACGGCTTCCCTTCTTCGCCTCGTTCAAGAGCGTCTCGCCAAACTCGTACGCCTCGAAGTTGCTCAGCAGGTTGCCGTGCTTGACGGTGTCGTCGAGCGAAGCCTCGGCGGCGGCGCGGACCAGATCGGGCTCGGAGTGGCCGAAAATGTGGACGCCGATCCCGATGATCATGTCCCACTTGACGGAGCCATCGGCGAGTTCCACCAGCGCGCCATTGCCCAGGCCCGATCCGAGATAGGGATACAGCAGGCCCCGTCCACGAACCGCCGCGGCCCGCGCCATCAGCGACTCATAGCTCTCCTTCAGCCCCGGATTGGGGGGGCGCACGTCGGTGATCTCGCTCGACGCGGCGCGCACTTCGTTGACGAGCGTGTCGATCGCCGCTCGGACGCCGGGCCGATGACGCAGCGCCGCCCCGTGGGTCTGGCTGGGGGCGACGCTCGACCCGTTGTTCATCCCGATGGCAGACGCGGCGGACGACATCGAAACCCTCGCTTTCCTGCGGTGCTTGCTCGTTGTGCTTAAAACCCTCGAACGACCCATGATATCGGCGTTCGATCGCCAGAAAGCGAGCCAGCACCCCTGGCTTCGCGAGGCCCCAAGGCGCGATGCGGAGGCTTGCTCGGGCGCGTGGCTTGCGGTTCGGTGCGCCGCGCTCCTCGCTCGACCTCCTTTCTCACGCGTGTCCACATTCGCCGTCCCGGGGCGCATGCATCGGCGGACGCACAGCAGGGTTCCACTGGGTATGCTCGCCCGTGCGAGCCATCGAGAGAACACCAACCCCGAGGGAGCGACATGAACACCATCCACGTGAGAGCATCAACGGTTGACCTCCGGCGCGAATCGCCGCATCGCTTCGTCGGCGCCGCCAGCGCCAAAGCACGCCGGGCGATGACGCTCGTGCTCGGGCTTGTCACGCTGCTCGTCCTGGGCGGCTGCCCGACGGTGGATAAGGCGGACGTGGCATCGTGGCGTGAAGCGGTCGTCGCCGCCCGCGAGCAATCCCAGCTCTCGTTCAAGGCTGTCAACCAGCTCGTGCGAGAGAGCCAGGTTGCTCGGGCCTCTCAGCTCGATCGGCTGAGCGAACAGGACTTCACGCCCGCGCTGGAAGGCAACGCGATCGATCGGTGGAACGGCGCCCTGAGCGCCATGGCGGCCTACGCGGGAGCGCTCGAGCAACTGCTCTCGCCCGAACAGGGCAAGGGCGTGGGCGAGTCCCTACGCCGCACCGGCGCGCAGCTTGGCAAGACGGCGGAGATTCCCGCGCTGGCACAGGACGGCGTGCTTTCCCGGGCGATCGGCGGGCTTGGAACAGCGCTGGTCAACGCCGCCGCCAACGCCAAGGCTCGCGAGATCATGCTCCAGGCGGATCCGAGCGTGCAAGAGCTGTGCCTGGCGATGGGCAACATCCTGCTCTGGGAACGCATGGAAACCAAGCAAGGCATGAGCGAGCCCGAGCTGATCCGCAGCGGCGTCGTGGTGACGGTGGAAGAAACGTGGGACAACCGCCTCGCCAAGCTGCAGGCCGACTTCCGCGGCGCAAGCACCGACCAAAAACCTCGCCAGGTGCGGGCGTACGTCGAAGCCCTCAACTCCAAGGAAGCGGCGGTGGGCGCGATCCTCAGCTTGCGGAGCACGATCCTCGATCTGGCCCCGGCGCACGCCGCAGCCGCGCAGGGGCGCCAGGCCGATCTGGATTCGATCATTGCCTCCGCTCGTGAGCAGATCGAGATCGTGAAGGAACTGCTCGCCGAGCTCAAGGCGGCCCGCAGCCAGAACTGATTTCTTGCTGCACCGGCGCAGCCTGAACTGCTCAGATTGGCTTCATCGCGCCAGCCGAAATCGAACGGGCAGCAACGAGCGGGCAAGGTGCTCCGGCGCCGAGCGTGCGGAGCGGCACGAGACGAAGAGCCCCGCCGCCCCAAGTCCCAGACACCGCAACACGACCTGAATCACAGCCGAGGGCGTAAACCGCCCTCAGAGCGCGAGCGAGTTGCGAGCACACCGGCGCCCGCACTCACTCGCCCCGTGCCTCACGATTCTCAGCGTTTGATCCCATCATTTCCTCTTACAGGAGTCTGAACCATGTCCAAGAAGCCTGCGACCGGAGCCCATGCCGCGAGCACCGCGGCTCCGACCATGAACCTCGCGCTGGCCGACCTTCAAGACACGCTGGTCAAACAGAACAAGAAGCTACGTGAAGCGCTCGCCGCTTCAAACGACAACGAGACGCGCCAGGCGCTCATCCGCGAGATGGACGAGATCACCCACCGGGTGCAGCTCGTGGGCTCGCTGCTCTTCACGGCCCAGACCGCGGAGCTCGATGCCAAGGTCGCGGAAGTGAACAAGGCTCGCAAGCACGTCAACGACGCACTAGGCCAGATTCAGAAGCTTCGGGAGTTTCTGGATGCCGCCTCGGCCTTCCTCGCGGTCGTCGATCAGGCGATCGACACAGCCAAGAAGGTGTTGACCTAAAGTCGGCCTCGTATGACACAGACCACCTCGCGTTCGCCGCTCGCCATCTCCTCCCGCGTCGCCGCCCTCAAGCCCTCGGTGACCGTCGCATTCATGAACCGCGCCAAGGCCCTCAAGGCCGAGGGCAAGGACGTGCTGAGCTTCGCGGCCGGCGAACCCGACTTTGACACCCCAGACAACATCAAGGAGGCGGCCATCACCGCCCTCCGCGCCGGGCAGACCAAGTACATGCCGACGCTGGGCGACCCGGCCACCCGGGCCGCCATCGCCAAGAAGCTCAACGAGGAGAATGGCGTGCCCGCCACCCCCGAGCACGTTGCCATCAGCTCGGGCGGCAAGCACTCGCTCTTCGTCGCCTGCCACTGCGTGCTCGACGATCCGCGCCTGCGGGCGGAAAAGGGCCTCCCGCCCCAGGAGGTCCTCCTCCCCGTGCCGACGTGGGTGAGCTATGCGCCGATCGCGGAACTGGCCGGGGGCAAGGTCGTCGAGATCGAGACGGGGCCCGAGGGCGGGTTCAAGATCACGCCCGAGCAGTTGCGAGCCGCCATCACGCCCCGGTCGCGACTGCTCATCATCAACTCCCCGAGCAACCCGTGCGGCACAATGTACTCACCGGATGAGCTCCGGGCCTTGGGAAGAGTCGTTGCCGAGGCCGCCGCGACCAAGGCGCCCGACCTGCTCGTCCTCAGCGACGAGATCTACGAGAAGATCGTCTATGGTGGCGTTGAGCACTTCTCGCTGGGCAGCATGCCCGAGATCGCCGAGCGCGTCATCACCCTCAACGGGCTCTCCAAGGCATACAGCATGACCGGCTGGCGCATCGGCTACACGGGCTCTGCCGGAAAGTTTGGGCTCGAGTTCACCAAGGCCATGGCGACCCTGCAGGGGCAGATGTCGACGAACATCACCAGCTTCGTCTATCCGGCCATCCGCACCGCGCTGGCCCAGGGCGGCGAGAGCGTCGAACGAATGCGGCAGGCCTTTGCCGCCCGTGCACGCGTCATCGACCAACGCCTTGCCACCATCCCGGGCGTGCGCAATGTTCGTGCCACCGGCGCGTTCTACGCCTTCCCCGAAGTCTCGGACCACTTCGGCACGATCTCGCCCGCCGGCAAGCCCATCAACTCCGCCATGGACCTCTGCGAAGCCCTGCTCAGCGAAGCCCTCGTCGCCTTCGTGCCTGGTGAAGACTTCGGCGGGTGCGGACGCAACCACGTTCGCATCTCCTTCGCCTGCTCGGAAGATCAGATCAACAAGGGCATGGACCGCTTCGCTGACTTCCTCGCCAAACTCCGCAAGGCTTAAGTGCCACGCAAGTCCGCGGCGCGCTGCACATCGCTTCCAGTCGCGAGCACGTCAAGCACGAGCACGTCCCGTCGCGAATATCAAGTCGCCGCTGCTGTCGACACGCCCCGTGTCGCTTGCCCGCGCCGCTCAACGGCCACGCCGGGGCTCGCTTCATCCGTTCCACTTTACCACTCGACACCTTCCCAGCTACGCTCACTCATGGCGATTAATCACTATGTCACGCTCGGACGCTCCGGCCTTCGCGTTTCCCCGCTCTGCCTGGGCGCGATGACCTTCGGCACGGAGTGGAACATCGGCGTCGAGCCCGAGAAGGCCTTCGCGCTCCTCGACGCCTACTTGAATGCCGGCGGAAACTTCATCGACACCGCCAACATCTACTCCCGTGGGCATTCAGAGAAGATCCTCGGAGATTACTTTTCGCCCGACTCCGGCACTCCATGGAGCGGCAAGCGCGACCGCGTCGTCATCGCGACCAAGTTCGGGGGCAACCTCTTCCGCACCGACCCCAACGCCGGCGGCTCAGGTCGAAAAGCAATCCTCGATCAGTGCGACGAGTCGCTCCGCCGGCTCCGCACCGACTACATCGACCTCTACTGGATGCACTTCTTTGATCGCCACACCCCGATCGACGAAACCATGCGCACGCTCGACGACCTCGTTCGCGCCGGCAAGGTTCGCTACCTCGGCTTTTCCGACACGCCCGCGTGGAAGGTCACGCAGGCCCAGTACGAGGCGGTCCTTCGCAACCTCACCCCCCTCGTCGCGCTGCAGATCGAATACTCGCTGCTTGAGCGCACCGTCGAGGGCGAGCTCCTCCCCATGGCCAAGGAGCTCGGGCTGGGAGTCACTCCCTGGTCGCCCTTGAAGTATGGAATCCTCAGCGGCAAGTACACCCGCCAGGGGCGTCCGACCGAGGGCCGCGGCGCCAGCGAATGGGTCACCAAGTGGCTCACCGAGCGCACGTACACCGTCATCGATGTGCTCACGTCGATCGCGTCGGCGATCGGCGTCCCGCCGGCTCAGGTCGCGCTCGCGTGGCTCCGGACGAAGGACGCCGTTGCCAGCCCGATCATCGGCGCCCGCACCGTCGACCAGCTTGAAGAGAACATCGCCAGCCTGCGCGTTCGCCTGAGCAACGAGCAAGTCGCTCGCCTCGACGAGGTCTCGCGTCCGCAACTGAACTTTCCCGCGGACTTCCTGGCCGGGATCGGCGCTGTCGTCCACGGCGGGCTCAGCATCAACGGCGTCTCACCCGCTGAATGGGCCAACGCGCCCAAGACGGACGCCGAGCGTTTCTAGACTCGGACGTTCACGAACTCCGCCCGCCCAGGCGGTTGAAGTTGCGAATGCTCAGCGTGAGCGCTCCAATCGCCAGGAGGCAGTGCGCGACGCACGCGCCGATCACGACAAGCAGAAACTGAACACCCGAAAGGTCGATATCGCCCGTCGGCGCGGGCAGCTCGAAGCTGAGTCGCGGTTCGCTCCACCAATCCCGATCCGTCACCCCGCCCTCGATCGATGAAACGACGAGCACCATCGGATTGCCGATGATCGGCAGATCCAGCAGGAACGTCCCCGTAAACCGGCGCAAGGGCTCGATGGCGACACAGAGGATCGGTAGCCCGAGCCAGATCGAGAAAGCCACGAACATGTTGGTCGCGGCGACCGTCGTCGGACGTCTCAGCACGAGACTCCAGAAGATTCCGCCCGCCACGAGAAACACCGCCCCGCCGAACGAGACAAGCACCCACGTCGCGATGACGATCGGATGCAGCACATTGCCCACCAGGCTCAGCACCACCAGCGCGCCGAGCGTGAGCGAGGGCACGTACCACAAACGCCGCATCGCGCCGAAGAACTTCCCCAGGATGATCTCTCGCGCGCTCAGCGGCGTGGTGAGCAGCACCTGCCACGTCTGCGCATCCCGCTCGCCCGCGACGGCGCCCGTCGATGCCAGCGCCGCGTGCGCCAGCACCGTCAACAACCCCAGGGCCGCGGTTATCCCATAGAGCCCCTCCTCCAGCAGCCCGACTTCCGACGCCATCCAGGTCAGGCCAGCGGTCAGCACGAGCGCGATGACGATTCCATACCACCGCTTCGAAAAGAGCGGCGTGCTCAGCTCGCGCCAGAGCACGGGGCGATCTCCCACTTCGCGTGAGCGTGTCGATTCGCGGATCTCCTCGCGGCTCACGCCAACGGTTGCCTCGCCCGCGGATGCTGCCCCGGTCGCCCCGTCGTCGGCTCGCTTCGGTTGAAGCCCGGGATCCTCCGCCCGGCCCTTGAGCGCCTCGAGAGTGCCCGCACCGCTCGCTCCATCTGAGGCAAGGTCGCGGCGCCCGTCAGATTTCGACCTGCGGGATCGCGATGCGCCGCGGCCCCTGGTCGACTTGCTGGCCTCGGTCACCACATCGCCGCCCTCGGCTTCACGTCGCATGGCCCGTCGCAGCGAGGCGATGGCAACGAGGATGATCGCCACCGTCGTCGCGACGCTGTACCCAAGGTGCATGAGCGAGAGGATTTCGGGCGGGCTCTCGGTGGGCATGCCGCCGCCGCCGAACATCAGCGACGTGAGCGCGATGAGGCAGAAGATCGAACTGGACGAGATGACGATATCGGTCGAGAGCGAGCCTCCCGTGCCGCCAGCCGCGAGCGAGATGAAGTAGACGAGCTGTACGAGAAAGTGCACACAGGCGACGAAGACCAGCCCACCGCCGATGGCGCCGAACGATCGCTTGTTCCAGATGGAAAGAAGAAGCGCCATCGCGCTGGCCTGCACGCTGGTCACGACGACGATCGCGAGCATGAGCAGGAGCGCGACCGTATCGACGCCGCCAAACACCCGGAGCGCCAGCAGCGCCGGAGCCACCATCAACGCCAGCAGCACGAGCTCGAACGACTTGCCGGCGAGCTTGCCCAGCACGATCTGGCGGGCGGTGACCGGCGTCGTCAGGAGCGTGGCGAGCGTGCGCGCCCGCCGCTCGTCGCTGATCGAACTGCCCGTGAGCGTCGGACCCACCAGCATCAGCAGCGCGAACATGATCCAGATCATCATGATCGAGATAGACGGCACGATGCTCTGCAGCTCCTGCAGGCGACTGGCGGCGCTCGGAGAACCGCTGTCCACCGTCTCCAGCAGCGCGAGCAAGAACACGCCACCCGTCAGCGCCGCGACGAGCGCCCGCGCCACGTACGTCAGCGACTTGCGACCGTTCACGCGGAGCTCGCGCTCAAAGATCGGGCCAAGAAGGAACGCGACGCCCCGCGCCGGGAGCGACCAGGCCGCCCGGAGCCACCCCGTCCGCTGTCCCGCCCGCAGGAACGCGCGAGCGGGAGCCTCCTCGGGCGGTGCGATCGAACGTTCCGAATCCATCGCCTTTGCTCCTGCGCCCCAGCCCGCGCCACACCCCACGCACCAGTCAGCCCGCCCGACCCCGGCACACGCTTACTGCAACGCCCCGGTCGTCAGCTTGAGGAACGCGTCTTCCAGCTTCATCTCCTGGGGCTCGAACGAGGCGATCCGCGCCCCCGAGGCGATCAACGCCTCGATCAGGAAGTGGTGCCCGTGCTCGCCCGGCGCCAGGTCGATCGTCAGCCCGTCATCGGTCTGCTGCGCCCGCGTCACGCGATGGTCCGCCTCGAGCCGAGCTCGCACCAGCTCCACTGCCGCGCTCCCGGGCTCAAGACGCACCACCACGCGCTCGCCCGCCTGCGACGCGGCCTTTGCCCGCGAGAACGCGTCGTCGATCGATCCCGCGTACAGCAGCTTGCCCCGCTCGATGATCCCGATGCTCGTGCACATCTCCGCCAGTTCCGTCAGGATGTGCGAGCTCACCATCAGCGTCTTGCCCATCCGCCCAAGCTCGGTGATCAGCGACCGCATCTCGATCCGCGCCCGTGGGTCCAGCCCGCTCGCCGGCTCGTCCAGCAGCAGCACCTTCGGGTCGTGGATCAGCACCCGCGCCACCCCGAGCCGCTGCTGCATTCCTCTGCTCAGGCTGTCGACCATCGCCTTCTTCTTGCTGGTCAGGTCCGTCAGTTCCAGCACCTGGTCGACGATCGCGCGCCGACCCGAGCGGGGAATCGAGAACGCCGCCGCGAAAAACTGCAGATACTCATCCACCGTCAGGTCGTCATACACACCGAGAAAGTCCGGCATGTAGCCGATCAGGCGGCGGATCTTGGCCCCGTCTCGCGTGACGTCCAACCCCGCCACCTTCGCCACTCCCGCGTCCGGACGCAGCAAGCACGCCAGGATCTTCATCGTCGTGCTCTTGCCCGCGCCGTTGGGGCCGATGAACCCGAAGACCTGCCCGGCCTCAACCTCGATCGTGAAGTTGTCCAGCGCAAGCAGCGAACCCTCGCCCTTGCCGAACCGCTTCGTCAAGCCCGTCGTGCTGATCATCCTTCATCCCCCTTCCTCCCGCCGACGTCATCCACATCACCACGCAGCCCGTCCAGCGGCGTCGGAATCGGAGCGACGCTCTCCCCGTCAGACCCCGAATCGCTCGCCTCCCACTCGCTGAGTCCCGGCACGAACCCCGGCTCGATCGGCACCATCGCACGCAGCACGTGCCACCGCTTCACCACCGGCGTCTCCTCGCCATCCAGCCATCGCGGCGTGACATCCGGCGGAACCTGTGCCATCGAGATGCACACCATCGCGTGCGCCACGCCCGCCTCTTCCGTCGCCCCATCCGACCCGGCCTTGGCTTTCGCTCCGATATCCAAACCCGCCAGCCACGATGCCACGTCGTCGCGGCGGGACGCGCCCGGCAGGTTTAGCGCATGTCCTTGCCACGACAGCGGGGCCGGGACCAAGTCCCTCCGCGACCCTCGATCGCTCGGCGGCGCCGTCCAGTTCAGGATCGCCGAGAACGAACCTCGCCTGAGCGTCGTCGCAAGCTCGCCCGAGCTGCCGATCTTCTCCCCGCCCACGTTCAAGGTCCACACATGGTGCCCCGCGTGCACATATGCACTCTCCACCACAGCGCCCGCGGGAAGCCCGCGAAACCGAATCCGCCTCTCGTGCCCCTCGCGCCACAGTGCGATGCGTACCTCGCTGGGCGTCGGCCCCTGATCCAAGAACGACCGCAACGTCCACTGCCCCTGCTGCACTCGTCCAAGGTGCAGCGACGCGAACGCCCCCGTCCCCGTCTGGTCCGGCACACTCTTCACGTTCACCGTGGGAAGCCCCCGGGGCTCGCGCGAGAGATACTTCGTCACCGACGACGCCCCGCGCCACCACGCGCCGGGAGTCATCGGAGCGAGCTCGTAATCCCCCGATCTCGACGCGAGGAAGCCCGAAAGCCCGCTCCGCCACGCCAACGTCGTCGGCCCATCCTCGACCGCGCCGAGCTCGCCTTGCACGCCCGGCTCTGCATTGAAATCGTTCCGCGCCAAGACCAGGTCGTCGCTCGTGATCCGAAACAGCGTCGACGGCTCGTTCCCGCGAAGCAGCGACGGAAGCGCATACGCGATTGCCGAAGCGCCGGCGACCCAGCCCAGCCCGGTGAGCCACGCCCACTGACGGAGCTTCAGCTTGCGAAGCACAAGATAATCGATGGGCCCAACGAGGAGGAGCAGCACCAGCAAAAGGGCGCCGACCGCGCCGAAGAGGCGCCGGTCCGAGATGGGCACGTCCATCGACCCCACGCCAAAGTCGCTCAAGCTGCGAACGCTGGTTCGTTCGAGCGACGCCGCCCCGGAGCCCATGATCATCGAATAGCCAAAGAACGGTTGCTCCTGGTCGCG
The DNA here is from genome assembly GCA_033763815.1 of Planctomycetota bacterium. Classification (GTDB taxonomy): domain Bacteria; phylum Planctomycetota; class Phycisphaerae; order Phycisphaerales; family UBA1924; genus JANRJU01. Next base: position 294,939 of record JANRJU010000028.1, on the reverse strand, counting down.
ATCATCGTTCTGCCACGGGCGAAGCGCGTTCAGTGCGGCATCCTTCCAAGGCCCGCGGCTTCCGGGACGCGACCCTTCGACCGCCAAACCCGATGGATCCGTCCCCACCAGCGTGACCCAGCCCGACCCCACCGGCCCTTCCGCGATCAGCCCGCGCCGACCGTCAACGCCTTGCTGCCCTCCCTCGCCTGCTTCCATCTCCCACCGGATGCTCCATCGCATCGATCGACCCCGCTCCGTCAGCGTCATCGGCCGCGCCAGCACCCTGGGCAGCGCCTGGAATGCCGACGAAGGCAGCTCGTCCTCCCGCAGCGGGTCGATGAGTTCCACCCCCGGCACAGAATGCTCGGGCAGTGCCAGCCCCGTCGGCGGAGGAAATCCAGGACCCGCGTTGGGCTGTGCTGGCGCTTGCGGAGCCGAGGATTCGCCCTGGCGCTCGATCTGCGCGAGCGCCGCGTCGTACGACGCCTTGCTGTCGTCCAGCAGACTTTGCATACTCGCAAAGCCCGGGTGGAGATTGAGCTCGTCAACAACAACCAAGTCGCCATCCGCTCCATCGGGAAGCCACGAGCGCCACGTTCGACCCGCCTGGTCCGCCATCACGATCAGGCGACCCCCGGAATGGACCCAGGCCTTGATCGCCCGGACCGCCCGCGGATCGAGGCGAGTCGTGTCGTCGCTCCGCACGACCAGCGCGTCCAGTCCTTCGTACGCCGCCCACTCCACCGGCGCCTGCTCGGGTGACAGGGTCACGCACGTCAGCACGCTCCAGCGCTCGTTCGCGAGCACCTCCGGGGGCGGCGGCGTTGCGTTCGGTTCGTAATGCGAGCGGCGCGCCACAAAGGGCAATCGCGACAATCCGTCCGTCGCCCGCTGCATCGCGTCGCCCACCGTCGCATCGCCCACCCGCCCAACCAGCCCCGGACGGGTCACCAAGAGCGACGCCAGAGTCGGAATGCTCCGACCGTCCAGCGTGATCGACTGCACCAGCGCGCCCCGGTCGTTCCTCAGCGAAACCACCACCCGCTGCGGATTGCTCAACATCGCTCCGACCAGGCGCACGGGGGTCAGCCCACCAGGGTTCGCCGCCGCCGGAGCCCACACCTCGGCGCGCTGCGTTCCGTCTTGCAGAAAGAGGAGCGAAACCGACCCGCTGAAGCCCCGGCGTCCCCCCGAGACCCACACTGTGAACGGCCCGCCTCGCTCCGCGGCCAGCAGGCCCTCGTACCCAGGGTCCACTCGCACGATGCCCGGGCGCTGCGAAGTCGGAGCTTGGGGCTGAGTGGCACCGGGCTGGTTGGCGTCGGCACCCGGTGCCGTCGCCGATGCCCAAGCCAATTGCGCGCACGCAACGCCCCCTGCGTGCGCTCCAAGCCCCAACACCAGCATGCCCAGAGCCATCAACCGGAGCCCCGCAAGGCGGCCAAGCCCGCGACCTCGACTCGCGGCTGACGGGGTTCGGTGCTCAACGAGGACGCTCATGGTGATCCCAGAAGTTCCGATTAAGCCCCGCGGCGTTTCACTCCAGAACGTGCATTCCCCCGCTTCGCAGCGTCGCCGCTCCTCCTCGCCGTCGCCTCCCCGCTCTTTCGCTACAAATGCACCTTCCTGTTGTAGACATACCACTCGATCATCACGATGGCCAGCGCCCCGAGCAGCAGCCAGGGCCAGAGCTTGCGGTCAAGCGCCAGTCGCCCGCTGTCTCCCGCCGCCACGACCACCCCCGCCAGCGGGAGCTTCGCCGCCGCAGGGACCAGCGTCTCCGTGCTGTCCATCAGGTTCGCCGCGAACGGACGTCGAACCACGCTCCCATCGGTGAGGTCCGATGTTCCCGCCTGCCCGCGCCAGGTGACCTGATATACGCCGGTGGTTCGCACGGGCCCGAACGCGATTCGACCGTCGCGCGAGGGCGAGAGGTCCGCCGTCTCGCCATCGGGTTGGATCACGCGCACGTCCGTGGCACCATCCGGCAGCCGATCCGACAGGATCGAGCCGGGCTGGATCAAGTTCGCCGCGATTCCCGACGCCGCGCCGGCATCGTCGCCCAGGTAACTCACCGCGGACGCGAGGAACACGACGAAGCTGGCGTCGAAGGGCCATCGCGAGCTGGCAGGATCGAGCGAGAAGATCAGCGCACGCCAATCCGGTCCCGTCGCGTCCGCAAGGATCGCGCCTCGATCGCTGTTGGCGATCGCCTGCGCCGCCGAGTCCGACGCAATCTGCATCACCCTCCCGCCCTCGAACACGATGGAGGAGAGCTCGACCGATCGCAACGCCGGGTGGTCCCGCTTCCAGAAGAGCACCTCGCTGAAGCGCGGCGCTTCCTCGGCTTCCAGCCCCGGCACATTCGCCGGAACCGTCCCCAGCACCAGCCACCGCCCGGGCGGGAGCGAGGCGCCCTCCGGCACCGTCGGAAGCCACGAATCCAGGATCACGATGTCGTATGCGCGCGCCGATCCATCCTGAACCTTCTTGTCAAACTCAGCGGGCGTGAACGCGTCCGCCTTCGCCAGCGACATGCCTTCGATCGCCGACCGCAGGAACAGGTTGCCACCGGTGACGACTGCAACCGCAAGCTTGCGCGCGGGGGGCACCACTAGCCACGCCCGATCATCGACGCCCAGCACGTCTCCCTCGGGAGGCTGATCCGAGCCGGGTGCGCGAAGTCGAACCTGCACCACGGCGCCATCCGTGCGATCAATCTGGAACACCACGCCGCCCGTCCCCGGCTTCCGCACGGGAGGATCGCCCTCTCGCTCCGGGGTGAGAGACTGCAACGCCGGAATCGTCGCCGACTTCAAGCCGGAGACCTGCCCGTCCAGCAACAGCTCGACGTCGATCGACGCCGGTCGCGGCCCGGCGTTCTCAATCGCGACGAAGATCGACAGCTTCTGCGGATCGTCGTACGCACGATCCGCCCGAAGGCTGGTGATCCCGACGTTTGAAGCATCGGGCGCACCAACCTGGTGGAACTCGACCCGGTCTTCCGGGCCCGTGCCCGCTTCGGCTGAATCAGCAAGGTTCCCGTCCGACCAGATGTGGATCGTTCCCACGGGACCCGCCGTCAGACCCTCGATCGCCTGACCCTCGACGATCCGCCGCGGCGCGTGGGCCTTAGCCAGTTGCACCGCCTGCGTGAGCCTGCCGGGCCCCTCGACCGCCTCGATCGATTCGATCGCCTCGCGCAGGGCTCGCTTGTCGCTGGTGAACTGCTGGCGAACCTCCGCCGTCTTGTCAAAGACGATCAGCATCGCCTCGTCGGCGCTCTCGGGCTGGAAGACGCTTGGCTCACGCATCCGCTCGACCAGCGCCGTCGCCTGCTGCTTGGCCGCTTCCAGCCTCGTGATCGGGTCCGACCCGCCGCCCAGCGCTTGCTCGTCGCGCGACATCATGCTCGCCGAACGATCGATCAGGATCACATGCTTGTCGCCAACCGTGGACTCACTCTTGACCTGCGGCTGCGCCAGCGCAAACAGCACCGCCGCCAGGATCAAGAGCTGCAAAAACAGCAGAATGTTCCGCCGGAGCTTCTGGAACGGTGCGTTGGCCTGCAGATCCTGAATCGCCTTCTTCCAGAGGAGCGTTGTCGAAACTTCAAGATCCCGCCGGCGAAGCTTGAGAAAGTACAAGATCAGCAGCGAGGGAATGGCGATCGCCGCGGCGATGGCGCCGAGAAGGGGAGTGAGGAAGGTCACTTGACGACTCCCCTCTTGCGCAAGTAATCCAAGATCAACACTTCCACCGGCGTATCGCTCCGCAGCGGCAGGAACGTGATCTCGCGCCGCGCGCAGAACTCCTGCAACTGCCGCGTATACGCCGCAAGGTTCGCCTTGTAACGCTTGAGCAGGGGCGCGGAGATGGTCACCTCCGCCAGGTCCCCATCCTCAACGTCCTTCAGTCGCAGATCGCCCGCGATGTCCGGCTCCAGCTCCTGCGGGCTCAGCACCTGCACCGCGATGAGGTCATAGCCTCGCCCCGTCAGCAGGCGAAGACCGTCCTCGTAGCCGTCCTTCATGAAAAAGTCGCTGAACACGAGCATGACGCCCTTGCCCCGGCGCGAGAGCGCGATCCGCTCGGCCGCCTGGCGGAACGAGAATCCGCCCGCGGGCTCCAACTGGCGATAGAACTCGAACAGATCGCGGACTCGCCGCTTGCCCCGCAAGTCGCGGAGGCTGGCGACGACGCTCCCGTCGGCGTAGCCCATCGCCGTCGCCGCGACGCGGTTCAGGATGACGAGCCCCACATAGCCGAGGGCCATTGCCGCCTCCTGCATGAAGCGGAACTTGCTGGGCGTCCCGCACCCGCTCGACGCCGACGCGTCGATCACGACGTGCAGGCCCAGATCCTCCTCTTCCTGAAACAGCTTGAGGAAGAGGCGATCAAGCCGCCCGAAGATGTTCCAGTCGATCCGGCGGAGGTCGTCGCCGACCACATAAGGCCGGTGGTCGGCGAACTCGACCGATTGCCCCCGCTTCTTCGAACGCCGCTCGCCGATGAGCTTCCCATAAAAGATCTTCCGGCTCGCCAGGTCCAGCGCTTCCATCTTCGCCACCAGCGCCGGCGGAAGCAGATCGTCGATGCGTTCGATCGGGCGTTCGGCGGTTGTCTTCAGCATGCGTTGGCCTAGTTCTTTCCGCTCGGGCTGGCCGTCACACGCGTCCAGATCTCCGGTGCATCCCACGCGCCGTCGTCCGCCGTCGCCGCGTCCAGCAGCCGACGAAGCGCCCCCGCGTCCCCGGTCGCCAGCGCCACCCGTCCACCCTGCAGCGGCGTCACCTTAACATCTTCCGCCAGGTCGCCCCGCGTCCCCAACCAGTTCGACTTCAGCCGCCGGAACCGCAGCACATCCCCCTCCACCGCGATCTGCCCGTACAGCATCGCGACCGCCTGGGTCCCATTCTCCGTCGTGCGGCTCGCTTCCACCTCCGCGATCGTCGTGCTACCCGAACGCACCAGCTTCATCGGATACACCAGATCCGCGTCATCCGGCACGAACGCGCCCGCCTGTTGCTCAACCTCGATCTCGTACTGCTTCCCCTCGTGCTCGATCTCCACGATCGTCCCCCGCCCGTCGGTCCACTCCCCCTCAAGGCGCTCCAGCTCGATCGTCGCGCCGGAGACCAGCGTCGCCGTCTTGGGCTTGCTCGAGCAGCCCCCCATCCCCGTACCCAGCACCGCCGCCGCAATACCCAGCACCGCCGCCGCTCGAATCACCATCGCAAGCTCCCTTTCTCATCCGCCGCGGCACGCTCGTTGCCTTCCTGCCGCGTGCCTCGTGGCCCTTTTTTTCGACAAGCATCGCCTCGTCTCGTGGTCCCTTGTCACCCTCGCCGTCACACGCCCGCCTTCACACCCTCCTGCGTCGGAATCAACTGCAGGAGCTGCGTCACCAGCGTGTCCGTGCTCACGCGATCCGCCTCCGCCTCAAAGTTCAGGATCAACCGGTGCCGGAGGCACAGCGGCGCCATCATCTTCACGTCGGCGTAGCTCACGTGGTATCGCCCCTCCGTCAGCGCTCGCACCTTCGCCCCAAGCAGCATCGCCTGCGCCCCGCGGGGCGAGCTCCCGCAGCGGACGTACTTATTCGTGGGCCCATCGCCGCCGCCCGCCGCCGTGTCCGTTCCCGGGTGCGTCCCCAACACCAGCTTCGCGACATACTGCTTGACGTGCGGCGCCACCACCACGCCCCGCACCAGTCGCTGCGCTTCCAAAATCGAGGGCCCGTCCAGCACCTTCAACGACTCGGGCGCCGCCGACCCCGTCGTCCGGTCCAGGATCGTCATCAGATCGTCCATCTGCGAGTAACCGACAACGACCTTGAAGATGAACCGGTCGAGCTGCGCTTCGGGCAGCGGATACGTGCCTTCCTGCTCGATGGGGTTCTGTGTCGCCAGAACGATGAACGGCGCCGCCAGCTTGTACGTCGTCCCCGCGACCGTCACGCTCCGTTCCTGCATCGCCTCCAGAAGCGCCGACTGCGTCTTGGGTGTCGCCCGGTTGATCTCGTCCGCCAGCACAACCTGCGCAAAGATCGGCCCACGCTGGAACTCAAACTGCCGCCGCCCGGTCTCCGGATCTTCCGTCACGATGTTCGTGCCCACCACGTCCGAGGGCATCAGGTCCGGCGTGAACTGGATTCGGCTGAAGGGCAAACTCAGCGTCTGTGCCAGCGTCCGCACCAAGAGCGTCTTGCCCAGCCCGGGCACGCCTTCCAGCAACACGTTCCCGCCCGCAAACAGCGAGATCAGCACCGCGTCCACCACCTCCTGGTGGCCGACGATCACCTTCCCGATCTCCGCCTTCAGACGCTTGAACGTGTCGCGGAACCGGTCGCACACCTCGCGCACCTCCGCGTCGGTCTTGGGCTCCGGAAAATGAACGCTCGTCATGCCATGCTCCTGAAGTGCTGGGTGCGCCTCTTGCCTCTTGCCTCTTGCCTCTTGCCGCTTGCCTCTCTCCTACTGAGTCTCTTCCATGTCTTCCTGCGCCCGCTGCTTGGCCTTGAGCAGTCGCGACATCCCTTCCCCGCCCTGGCTCTGCGTCCTGGCCTGTTCCGCCGCGCGCCGTGCCGAAGCTAAGCGTTCTTTCTCCGCCTCGATCGCCTCGGCGCCGCCGAGCACGCTCGCCGTCGCGCCCTTGCGAATCTCCGCCTCGCTCGCCTCGAACTTGCGTCCCCGCGACATGGCCAGGTCTGGCTCGCCCCCGCCGCGTGCCACCACGGATTCACCAGAGACGGCAGCGCCCCCCGTTGTCCCCGCGCCCCGCCCATCGCCCTTGGCCCGCTCGGCGATCTTCGCCTTGGCTTTCTCCCGCGCCTCGCGCAGCGACGCCATCTGCTCGCCCGTCTTCGCCTTCCCGGGCTGCATCGCTCGCTTGATCGCGCGCCCGATCATCGCCGGGTCGATCCGCACGCGCCGAACGCCAACATCCGCCAGGAACAGCGCCAGGCCCGCCAACGCCACCAATAGCCAGATCGGCGTCGTCGCCACCGGATACGTCAAGCCTTCCCGGCTGAACAGTTCCGCCCGCTGAGGCTCGATCTTCAGCTCGCGCCCGTTCGTCATCGCGCGAACCTGCTGCAGCAGCGCCGTGTTGTCCTCCAGGAACCGATACTCATCCGCAAACGGGCGGCTCACCGACGCCAGGATCGTTCCCTCGATCGGCGCCGCTCCTTCGCCCCGCCCCGGCGCTCCATACCGAAAGCTCATCACGTACGACCCGGATTGATCGGTCTTGAGCACGCCCTGATAGCGCCCGGGCGCCACCTGCCTCATCTCAACATCCTGCCCCGTGCCATCGGGCCGGGCGACACGCCCGCGAATCACCGCGAAGTTCAGCCGCTCGCCCTGCGAATCCAGGATGTCCGCCGTCACGACGGTCTCGTCGCCATCGCTCTCGGTCACAACGCGGACGTTCGCCGAGCCGCTGGGGCGCATGGCCCAGCGCACGTGCTGCTCCCAGAACGACTTGAACTGCTCCCACTCAACCCACGACGCCGCCCACCGCGAGCTCGCGTCCGACGTGAAGGTCACCGTCTTGCCCAGGCCATACTGCCACTGCGCCAGGATCGGGTCCTGTTCCTTGCCCCGCAGCGCCACCAGCGCCAGCCCTTCCCGCTCCGCCGCAACGATGTACCCCGAGATCGACGGCACCGGAAGCCCGACGCCCCGCATCGCCTCCGTCGGCACCACCGGCGCTGGCGAGAAGGGCAATCCCTCCCAGATCAGCGAACGCTTCACCGTCTGCGCTTCCTTGATGAAAATCTGTGGCAGCGTCGCCACTGCGCCCGGCGCCACCTGATAATGCTTCCCCCGCGTCGCGCTCGAGATCGCCTGCAGGTTGCTCACCATGCCCGGGCCGTGCGTCGCGATACCCACCGTGCTGATCGTGATCCCCGAGCTGACGAACTTCTGCAGCAGCGACGCCCCGGGGTGGTTCGGATCCCCGTCGCTGATGATGATGCAGTGCTTCTGCCCGGCGTCGCTCTTGGAAAGCGCCGCGTACGTGAGCTCGAGCGACGGCGCAAAGTCCGGCATGTCTCCAAACGACAGGTTCTGAATCGCCCGCCGAACCGCCGTGCCGTCTCCGCGCGCCGACAGCGGATACACCCACTGCGTCCCGCCCATCCCGGTGAACTCGTTGATCCCCACAAGGTCCAATCGCGAGAGCGTGTTCACCGCCGCCTCGCACACGCGCTTGCCCCAAAAGACCCCCTCGGGAATCTCGACCGAGTGAATGACGAGCACGAGCGCGCCCTTGGGCATCTGCCTCTTCTGAGGCGGATCAAGGCGGATGGGCAGCGCATCCTCGAGCGGCGACCCGATCCAGCCGCCCGCGCCGAAGGAGTTGGGCCCGCCCACCATCACCAGGCCCCCGCCTGAGTCGTGCACGTACCGCTTGAGCTCTTCCTGTTGTGCTTGCGAATACTGGAACGCCGGCTGATTCACCAGCACGATCGCGTCGAACGCGTTCATCTCCGTCAGCGTCGCCGGAAACTGCTCCCCGCGCCGCAGTTCGACCTTGAACTTGGCCTCCTCGAGCGCCCGCTGCAGGTAATCCGTCTCATCCGGGCTCTCGCCCACCAGCAGCACGCGCCCGTCGCCCCCGACGAACGTCACCGACTCGCTCTGGTTGTTCTCCGTCAGCGCGTCGCCCATCACGCGCCCACCCTCGCCCACCGCCGGCTCGAACACCACCTTGAACGCCTGAGGCCCGCTGCGGGGCACGGTCACCTGCTGCGTGAACGTGTTGGGCCCCGCCGCGAGTTCGATAGGCGTGCTGACGCCGTCGGAATCCGGGTCCAGGTCCACCGGCGCGCCATTGAGCAGGAGCGACAGCTTGCCCCGGGTCGCCTTCGTCGCTTGCAGCAGAACCTTGACGCTGATGGTCTCGCCCTCGCGGGCCGTGGGCGGCGCGACCAGCTGGTCGAGCACAACCTCGCTCTCGTGCCGGAATCGCAGGGGCAGGATGTCAACCGGCACCTTTGCCGCCCGCGCCGCCTCAGCCGCCTGCAGCAGGCTCCCGTCGGTCTCCAGCCCGTCGCTGACCAGCAGCACGCGGTACGCCGCATCGCGCTGGCGAACCGCCAGCGCCAGTTGCAGCCCGGACGCCAGGTTCGTCGCGTCCAGCGAACCCACGTGTCGGCGTTCCAGCCGCGTGTTGAGCGAACTCGGGAGCGACTGCACGAACGCATCGCGACCAACCGTGATGACGCCCAGCCGGTCACCCGTCTCCCGGTTCAGCGTCGACGCCCGCGCGATGAGATCATCCGCCCACGACTGCTGCGACAGCGGCACCGAGCGGCTCGTATCCAGCACCACCACCACGCCAACGTTCTTGCTCGTCTTGTTCCAGTGAGGCTCCGCCAGCGAGCCCGCCAGCAGCGTGATCACCAGCAGACGGATCACCAGCGTCACCCAGCGCGATGAACTCCCGAGCCCCGCGATGCTTCGCCGCCCAATCCAGATTGTCAGCGCACCGAGCACGGGGATCAGCAGCAGCCACGCGGGACGTTCGAAGTTCAAGGGCCCGATCGCCAGCGCCGCAAGCGTCGCCGCCCCGCCGCCCGTCCCGCCGCCCGTCATGCCGCCCGTCATGCCAGCCTTCTCGCTGACCCAAGCGCTCGCCAGCGGCGCAACACCAAGGCTCGCCAGCGAGGCGTACCCGCTGAGGTTGCTGACCAGGCTCATCATCGGCGCCGCCCACCCCATGCCGCGTCAGCTCCCTTGTTCCACGCTGTGCTCAGGCGTGCTCGTCGTTCCGGTGCGCCGCGGCGAGCCGCCTTGGCCGTCCAACTGGCCGTCAAGCTGTTCGTCGCTCACCACGCCCCGCTTCGCAACGTCCACGCCCGCTCGAGGAGACTCGACCCCGACAATCCTGTTGTTCCCCGTGTCCAGCACAAACGCCGTGCCCCCGATCACCGCCACACCCCACGGCGTGCTGAACCCTTGCTTCCCCCGCCCCGGGCCCCCGATCACGTCCAGCAAATCGCCCGTGCGCGGATCCAGGCGACGAATCCGGCAGTTGCCAAACTCGCTCACCAGCACCGTTCCATCCCGCAGCGGCGCAAGCCCGTACGGATAGTTGAAACCTCGCTGCTTCTCTGTCGCCAGTTCCAGCCCGCCGATCCACTTCACTAGCTTCCCGTCGAGCGTGAACCGCCCCACCCGGTGGTTGCACGCGTCCGCCACCAGCAACTCGTCCCCGACGATCGCGATCGACTGCGGGCGGCTGAACCGGATCTCGGGCCCCACATCGTTCGCCGGCCCCTCGCCGAAGCCCCCGAATGCGAACAAGAACGCGCCCGCTCCGTCGAACACGCTGACGCGATCATTGCCCCCGTACTCGCTCACGTAGATGCGCCGCACCCGCCCGTCCGCCCCCGCCAGAACCGCGACATCGGTCGGAAAGATGAACTGACCACCCTCGCGCCCGTAGCTGCCAAACTCCATCAGCAGTTCCGGTGCCCGCCCCTCATGCACACCAAGCTCATCGATCGCATACGCCCGCACGCGGTGATAGTGCGTATCCGCGATCCACACCGCCCGCGCGCCGGTCGTGTCCCCGTCCGTCGCTGTCTGCGGCGCTGCCCCGATCGTGATCCCCGTCGGCTTCCCCAGCGATGAATCCGGCATCTCGAAGATTCGCCGGCACGCCCCCGTCCGGGCGTCGATCCGCTGCACCCGCGCCTCTTTATCAATCACCCACAGCGATTGCTCGTCCGCATCGATGCACCGGGGTCTGGAAAACTGCCCGGGCGACAACCCGACCTCGCCAATCTCCTGACGAATAGGGAGCAGGTCGCTCGTCGCATCTGAGCCCGCGCCACAGCCGGCGCTCACGCCCGACGCGCCCACCATCACCCCGCTCAGCACGCCCAGCAGCGCTCGCGACGAACCGATGAGACCCACGCACGCGGGCCAAACCACTCGGCGATGCCACGCCGCTCGCTTCCCAAGCGGGCGACGCTCGCACGGCACCACACGAACGCGGCAAGGTCCCATCTACACGATGCTACCCGCCCTCCAGCATCCAAGATGCAACTTCCGCCGAGCTTCCGCTCACCTCGCCCTCGTCGCCCCGCGCCCCCGCGCCCGCGAGAGCCCGATCAGCCCCACGCCGATCGCCGCAAATCCGCCCCCGATGAGCGTCGCCCACGCCGCGCACGCCGCCAGATCGCGCGTGCGGAAAAAGTGCAAATGCGCCAGCACCACCCGCGGGAACGACTGCACCCCCGCGGGCTGCACCATCACCGCCGACTCAATCTCCTGAAACGAGAGCGCCGCAACCAGCAGCCCCGCGCCAACCAGCGCCGGAAGCTGCCTGGGCACCACCGCGCCCAGCCAACCCCGCCATCCCGACGCGCCGTCCAGCCGGATCATCTCCGCAAGCGCCCGAGGCTCGGTCAACGCCACCCAGGCCCCGATCGCCGCGGCCAGCGCACCAAATCGCGCGACGTGCGCACCCACCACCGGCGCGATCGACTCCCGCAGCGCCTCCGGGGCGTCAAACCCGCTCCACGCCCACGCATACGCCCACCCGATCACGACTCCCGGCGACAGCGCCGCCGCAACCAGCACGCCCATCAACAGCCGCACGCCCCACCCCAGCCAACCACGAACGAGGGCCCAGCGAGCACACCCCGCCGCGATCGCCGCGCCGCACACGCCCGTTGCCATCGCAACCCCCAGGCTGCCTCCGATCGCGTCCGCGTGCAGCGAACCCATCAACCGGACATGGCCAACTCCGCCCGCCTCGCTCACCAACAAGCCCAGCGGCACGCCCACGCTCACCACCAAAAACACGCCCACCCACCGCCCCGGTCCGAGCCGCGATCCCGTAACCTCATCCCCAGAATCGGGTGACGCCCGCCGGATCGCGCGCACCACCACCGCCGCCGCGATTGCCGCAACCACCAGCAGGGGCCAGCACCGGGTTGCCGCGACCCACTGGGTTTCAAGGGGCCGCTGATCGAGCTCGATCCAAGCTCGCAGGCCGACCGTCTTGATCTGGGCCAAGTGCAATGGAACGGCAGACCCCATCGCCACCAAGGCCGCCGCACCAGCCGAGACCGCCAGCGCCTGCCCCATCAATCCAAGCTGCGTAGCCCGATAACGCATCCTCCCCGTCAAGGTCGGCCTCGCTTCGAGCCGGAGAGCGTCAAACGCGGCGTCGGACACACCACGCAAACTGGCCACCAGGATCAACGATGCCAGAGGGGCGGCCCAAAGCACCATTGCAAGGATGGCCAGGGTTGTGCCGAGCGCTGCCGGGAGCCACCGCCAGGGTTCACCCTGGGCAAGATCAGCAACAGCATCGCCGAGCCAAGTTCCGGGATCTCGAACAACGCCCCACCCCGCAAAGGTCAGATAACTTGGAAGAATGGGCACAACGAGCAGCCACGCCCCAGCGCTCCAGCCCCGGCGTCGAACCGCCCAGGCCAAAGGCACCGCAACGAGCGTCGCACCGATCCCGACGACCGCACCGACAGCCAGCGTCCGGGCGAGCGCCGGCCACTCGATCTGCAGCGGCCCGCCCGATTCGAACCCAACGCCGGAAGCCACCCCCGCCCCGACGCGGGCGATCGCCACCCCGAGCGGCGCCAGCAGGAGCCCAAGCAGCGCGAGAAACACCAGCCCGGGGAGCGAGTCCACAGCCGCGGACCCACGTGCGAGCGTCCCCCGGTGTTCGTTTCTTGATTCCCGCGACTGCTCGCTTACCATTGATGGAACCTGCGCACCTTACGCACGCGCTCGATCCAGGCTTGTTCGAGCTGGAATCCAGTTGCCTCCAAGGCGTCAACCAAAGCGCGTTGGATGCATCCCGGTTTCTCAGTCGGGTGGGCGTCTGAGCGGAGTTCGAGCGTAGGTTGGCCGACCGGTTTGGTTGGCCGGTTTGATGGGCTGAGTGGGCGACCCGTTTGGTTCGCCCACCTGTTGGGTTCGCCGACCTGTTTGGCAGACCTGTTGGTGAGCGAAAGACCAGATCTCATGGACGACGAGGAAGACAACCCGCCCAGGCTCGCGTCACGGGAGCGACTCCCGCGGCGCTGAGCGGCGTATTCCTCGCCGCATTCGCACGAAACATGACGCGATGCACGCCGTCGGCTCTCTTCTGGGCCCGAAACGGGCCAAGAGCAGGATCGGCAGGGCGTCAGCCAGGCGCAGCGGCAAGCTCGCCGGACCGCTGTCCCGCCCCTCCCCCTTCCCCCAAAGTCCGCCGACGCCATCCGTCATCCCTGACCCCGATCGACCGAACACGTTGAACACGTTGATTGTGAAAGCTTGAGATTGGAACCACGAGAGCTCGGGCGCGGCAGCGCGAGCATCGCACAGCACGAGAACAAGAGAGGTTTCGCCATGGCAGCCGACCTGAGTCACATCCGCAACATCGGCATCTGCGCCCACATCGACGCTGGTAAGACCACCGTCTCCGAGCGCATCCTGTTCTACACCGGCAAGAACTACAAGATGGGCGAGGTGCACGAGGGCACCGCGACCATGGACTTCCTCCAGGACGAGCAAGAGCGCGGCATCACCATCCAGTCGGCCGCGACCACCTGCCCCTGGACCCGCAGCGGACGCGATTACAAGATCAACCTGATCGACACCCCGGGCCACGTCGACTTCACCATCGAAGTCGAGCGCTCGCTCCGCGTGCTCGACGGCGCCGTTGCTGTCTTCGACGGCAAGGAAGGCGTCGAGGCCCAGTCCGAGACCGTCTGGCGCCAGGCCGACCGCTACCGCGTCCCGCGCATGTGCTTCGTCAACAAGATGGACAAGCTCGGCGCGAACTTCGACTTCAGCTTCGGAACGATCCGCAGCCGCCTCGGGGCCAACGCGATCGCCATCCAGATCCCCATGGGCACCGGCCCCGAGCACAAGGGCATCATCGACCTCGTCACCATGCGGGCCTTCTTCTTCGAGGGCGACAAGGGCGAAGTCGTCATCGAGAAGGCCATCCCCGAAGAGATGCAGGAAGAAGCCGCACGCTGGCGCGCCGAGCTCGTTGAGAAGGTCGCCGAGATGGACGACGGCCTCATGGAGAAGTTCCTCCAGGAGCAGCCCCTGACCGAGGCCGACATCCGCTTTGGCCTGCGCAAGGGGTGCGTCGAGCGCAAGTGCAACCCGGTGCTGTGCGGCGCGGCGCTCCGCAACATCGGCATCCAGATGCTGCTGGACGCCGTCATTGATTACTTGCCCGCCCCCACCGAGAAGCCCGACGTCGAAGGCAGCGATCCGCGCGACAAGGAATCGCGGATGACGCGCCCCCACGACGACAAGGCCCCCTTCTCCGCCCTCGTCTTCAAGGTCGTCAGCGACACGCACGGCGACCTCACCTACATGCGCGTCTACTCCGGCACGCTCACCAAGGGCAGCCGCGTGCTCAACCCCATGAACGGCGAGCGCGAGAACTGCTCGCGCATCTTCGAGATGCACGCCAACAACCGCATCCCGCTCGACCAGGTCACCGCGGGCAACATCGTCGCCGTCGTCGGCATCAAGAAGAGCTACACGGGCGACACCCTCTGCGACCCCGACCAGCCCATCGTGCTCGAGCGCATGCACTTCCCCGAGCCGGTCATCTCGATGTCCATCGAGCCCAAGACCGCCGACGACAAGCGCCGCCTCTCCGAGGCCCTGCTCACGATCCGCCGCGAGGATCCGTCGTTCAAGTTCCACTTCGACGAAGAAACCGGGCAGACCATCATCAGCGGAATGGGCGAGCTCCACCTGGACATCATCCGCACCAAGCTCGTCCGCGACCTCAAGATCAACGTCGAGGTCGGTAAGCCCAAGGTCAGCTACCGCGAAACCATCACCAAGAAGGTCGAGTACGTCCGCGGGAAGTTCGTCAAGCAGACCGGTGGTCGCGGCCAGTTCGGCGATTGCACGATCCACCTCGAGCCCTTCACCGCGGCACAGGCCGAGGCCGAGGAACTCGACTTCACCGAGAACTGCGCCGTCGAGAACAAGGTCGTCGGCGGCTCGATCCCCAAGGAATACGTCCCCTCCGTCGAGCACGGCATCCGCCAGACCTGCTTGACCGGCGTCAAGTACGGCTATCAGATGA
The DNA here is from genome assembly GCA_033763815.1 of Planctomycetota bacterium. Lineage (GTDB taxonomy): Bacteria > Planctomycetota > Phycisphaerae > Phycisphaerales > UBA1924 > JANRJU01. The sequence continues at coordinate 279,867 of JANRJU010000028.1, read as the reverse complement.
TCAACGTCAAGGCCACGATCGTCGACGGCTCGTACCACCCCGTCGACTCGTCTCAGGTCGCCTTCGAGCAGGCCGGACGCCTCGCCGTCCTCGAAGCCGTCGAGAAGGCCGGCCCCGTCCTCCTCGAGCCCATCATGAAGGTCGTCGTCACCGTTCCCAACGACTACCTCGGCAACGTCACCGGCGACATCTCCAGCCGCCGCGGCATGATCATCGACACCGATGACCGCGGCGTCGTCAAGCTCGTCACCTGCGAGGTTCCGCTCTCCGAGATGTTCGGCTACACCACGTCGCTCCGCGGCATGTCTCAGGGTCGCGCAAGCTCCACCATGGAGTTCCTCGAGTACCGCGCCATCCCCGCTGGCTTGCTCAAGGAAATGACCGAGAGCAAGGAAGGCAAGAAGAAGTAAGCGCGAGGCGCGAGGCGCGAGGCGCGAGGCGCGAGGCGAGAGCGAGCCGAAAGCCGAAAGCCGAAAGCCGAAAGCCGAAAGCCGAAAGCCGAAAGCCGAAAGCCGAAACCCAGCAATCGAGATTTTCACGTTCAACCCCCGCTCGAAGCGGGGGTTTTTTCATGCCGATCCCGGGCCGGCCGCTCTAATCCTTGAGCGCTCTTCCCACGCCCCAGCCTTCATCATCGCGGCTCGGGCGCCGGGGGCGTACCCCCGGCTCGAACCGCTTCAACGATCCCTTGACGCGCAAAGTCGATCGCCTCGCCCAGGATTCGCAGCGACTCCGCCGGGGCGTGAAAGCCCATCGAGTTCTCCGCGTTCATGAAGTCCGCGCGCCACTGCGCGCGGCGTTGCAGGTCGCGTGCCGCGGCAAGCTGCTCATCGCTCGCCCCCGCCGCCTTCGCCGACGCGATCGAGCGGATGAGTTGCACAACCGCCAGTTCCGCCCGGTCGAGCTGGCCCTTCGTCCGCTGCTGGATCGCATCGACCCGCGCCAGCAACTCGCTCTCGTTGTACTGGTGGCACGTCTGGCACGAGCGGGCCACATCCGCCAGAGGCGTCTTCACCTGGTGGTCGCTGAACTTGACCGCCCCCTCGCGCTTGTAGGGCATGTGGCAATCAGCGCACGACACCCCGCTCCGCGCGTGGATGCCCTGACTCCAGAGCTCGAACTCCGGGTGCTGCGCCTTGATCACCGCCGAGCCGGAGTCCGCGTGCGTCCAGTCCTTCCAGCCCACGGCGTCGTAGTAGCCCTCGATCTGCTCGATCTTCAGCCCGTTGTGCCACGGAAACGTCAGCCGCTTCTGATCTCCCTTGAAGTAGTACTCAACGTGGCACTGGGCGCAGCTCATCGAGCGCATCTCCTGGCGGCTCGCCAGCGCGTTGGGGTCGTAGGGCTGCGCGCGATTACCACGGCGCCACTGCTCGACGCTGGGCAGGTGCGGGAGCGGGTCGTCGGACGCCGCGAGGTTGGCGATCCCCTCGATGAACGCCGGACGGGTGATCCGCAGACGCAGCGTCTTGGGATCGTGGCAATCCAGGCACGTCACCGGATGCGAGACCAGCTTGCTCCCCTCCGCGTAGGGCATGGGGTTCACATGCTCCCAACCCTTGAAGAGCTGCTGCTGCCCCTGGGCCGAAAGCAGCGGATCATCCAGCGTGCCCGGCGCACCCTGCGAGAGCCCCGCCTCGCGGAATGCAACCACCGTGCTCGCGTGGCAGTTCAGGCACGTCGCTGGCTGGGGCCGCTGCTTGACACGCTCCGTCTCCTGCTGATCCTGCAGCATGAAGGCATGCCCACGCCGCTCGCGATAATCGATCGCGAACGCATATCCGTTGAAGATCGTCCGCAGGTGGGGGTCGCCCTCGAGCTTCGATTCGGCCTTCTTGCTGTGCGGGTCGCCGATCGAATCCTGATCCGCCGACTCCACGCGTTCCGGTGCATCGGCGCTGGTGGAGTTCAGGGGCGGGGCCCCGTCGCTCCAACTGAAGCGAGCCCGCGGGTTGATCGCCGTCCGCACGTAGCCGTCGTATTGCCTCGGATAGTTCTTTCCCCACTCCGCCGGGTCGACGGTGCGCTCGGTCAGCTCGACGACCTGCGTCACCGTCGATGTCGCCTCGCGCTTGCGCTGCGAGATGTTGTGATAGAGCAGCATCGCGGCAACGCCGCCCGCGATGCCCCCAACACCCGCGAGCCAGAGCAGCATCGCGGTCCGGCTCACGCCCGCTCGCGCACGAAGGCCAGCCCCTCGGTTGGCCCGCTGATCGCTCATGGCTGCGTTCGACGACAAGAAAGAAGGCGTGCGCATGGCAACTCCAAAGCTTCATCGCGGAGGACCGTGCCCCGCGCGGACGTGGCAGTGCAGACAGTCGACCCCGAGCGAGGCGGGCGAGGCCTCACCCCGCGCTGGCGGGGCGTGGGCCGAGAGATCCCCAGCGATCGACGCGTGGCAACGCATGCAGTTCTCGATCACCACGTCACGACTCCCCTTGGTGATCTGGATCGGCTCGTGGAAGTCGTTGAACGTGAAGCCCTTGCTGTGCCGATACCCCTGCTCCGCCTTCACCATGTACTTACGAACCACCGAGTCGTGCGGCACATGGCAGTCGTTGCACGTCGCGTTCGCGTGGTGCGAGGCGTGCGACCACGCGTCGTAATACTCCTGCATCACGTGGCAGTTGATGCACGCCTTGGGGTCGTCCGAGAGATACGACAGCCCCTCCGCATGGTCGAACGTAAAACCGGCGATGCCCAGGGATACCCCGACCACCAGCACCACGACGAACGCAGGCCAGCGGATTTGCCGGGAAGGCGGCGCGGCGGTGGCCCTCGCCCCTTGCCCTCCTGCCTCGTCGCGCGACCCAGCGTCGCGGGCTTCAGAATCTGGAGTTGGTGCGTGTCCTTCGCTCATGTTCGATGGAGCCGGAGTGACGGCAATAGATTCGAGAAATGGACCTCGATATCTACTATCGGCATACTACTCGATCCGCGGTTCAAGATCCACTGCGAAGATTGCGTGTGGACGCCGAGCCGTAACCCCGCCCGCGAGACCTTGGGCCGACCCCCGCCCGGGGTCGGTGGATGGCAACAATCGCCCGATGAGCAACCCGTACCTGGACGAAGGCGCTCCACCCAATGCCGCTCCGTGGCGCGAGCGGCTCGACGCCGTCGTGGCCCTGATGCGTGACGTGAGTCTGTACACCGACCCGCAGGAGATGGTGATGGCCTACGGGGCGCGAGCCCGGGCCATCTCGCGGGTCGATGCATTCGTCGCGGTATCGAGGCGCAACCTCGCCGCCCCCCGCTACCGGATCACGCGAAGCACGAAGTTCGCCTCCAACATCGATCCGTGGAAGAACCCCGAGCTTCTCCCCGTCCACGACTCGGGGCTGCTGGGCGAGTTGCTCTACGCCGGCGAGGCCCGACTCATCGGCGACTTCCATCCGGATCCATCCGACCCGGCGTTTGAGTATCTGCGTGGAGCCCGCTCGCTGGCCGCGATCCCGCAGTTCGACAACGGACAGGTCATCAACATGTTCTTCTCGCTCGGCACCAGGCCTCACCACCAGGACCCCGAGCGTTTCCCCGAGGTGGTCTGGACCGCGGGTTTGTTCGGGCGCACGACGCAATCCCTGGTGCTCTCGCGCCAGCTTCGCGAGGCGCTCGGCGCCCTCGACCGGGAGATGAAGACCATCGCCGAGATCCAGCAGGCGCTGCTGCCCAGGGCCACGCCCCTGATCCCCGGCCTCTCGATCGCAGCCCACTACCAGACCTCGCGCGTCGCGGGGGGCGATTACTACGACTTTTTCACCCTGCCCGACCGGCGCTGGGGAATCCTCATCGCCGACGTCTCCGGGCACGGCGCTCCCGCCGCGGTCATCATGGCCATCCTCCACGCGCTCGCCCACACCCTTCCCGAGCAGCCCACCGCGCCCGGCTCGACGCTCGAACTGCTCAACGCGCGCTTGTCCGAGCGTTACACGAGCGAGTTCGCCTCGTTCGTCACCGCGTTCTACGCGGTCTACGACGCCGAGTCGCGATCCCTCACCTTCGCCAACGCCGGGCACAATCCGCCCCTGCTCCGCCGGGCGAGCACCGGCAAGGTCGAGTTCGTCGAGTCCGACGCCGACATTCCCCTGGGCGTCCTCGGCGCCACGGCCTACAACGAGCAGTGCCTGCGCCTCGAGGTCGGCGACACCCTCATGTTCTACACCGACGGCATTACCGAGGCCATGAACGACGACCGCGAGCAGTTCGGCACCGACCGCCTCGTCAAGATCATGTCCGAACACCGCGACGCTCCCGGCGCCACGCTGCAGATCCTGCTCGATTCGCTGAACGACTTCACCGCCGGAGCCGCACAATCCGACGATCGCACCGTGCTCGTCGCCCGGGCGACGCCCATCGAAGGCTGACGGCCTCACGCCCAAACGCAAGCACCAACCCCGCCCTGGAGTTCTCTCGAGCATGGCGACGCTGGAACAGGCGATAGCGCAGGCGATGTCGCTGTCGCAGGCGGGCGAGGTCGAGCGCGCGATCCAGATCCTGCGCCGCGCCGTCGACCGAGCACCATCGAGCGCGCGAGCCATCATGCTGCTGGGCCTCCTGCTCCATCAAGCGGGGCAGAAAGAGCAGGCGATCTACCAGGCGCGCCGGGCGACGCAGGTCGCGCCGCGCGACGCCGAGGCTTGGGTCGCCCTAGGCATGATGCAGCTCACCGGTGGCGATGAGCACGCGGGGCTGGAGTCCTTCTCCCGGGGCGCCGAACTGAACCCGGCGCACCCCCGAGCGTGGGACGGCAAATCCAACTGCCTCCAGTTGCTCGGACGCCTTAAGGAAGCCAAGGCGTGCTCGCGCCAAGCCGTCTCGCTCGCGCCAAACGACCCGCAAGCGCGCCTGCGCCTGGCTCGCGTGCTGACGGAGATCGGCCGCGCCGACGAAGCGATGGAGCACTTCCGCGTCGCCGCTCGCTTTGCGCCGGATGTCGCCGTGCTCTGGGCGGACTATGCCCAGGCGACGCTCTACGCCGAATCGGTCGCCCCGCAAGAGTGCCAGGACGCTCACGCCGGCGCAGGCCGACTGCTCACCCTCCCCCGCCCTTTGCCCGCTCCCGATCGCAGCGAGCAAGCCCGGCGCGCCCACGCGGCCTTGGCGGGCGATCGTCGCGTCCGGGTCGGCTATCTCTCGGGCGACTTCCGGGGCCATTCCGTTTCGTACTTCATCGAGCCGATCCTCCGCGCCCACGACCGCCACCGCTTCGAGATCTTCTGCTACCAGACTTCCAATCCCAAGGGCGACGACGCGACGACGCGGCGACTCCGCGAACTGGGCCACGCCTGGCGGGCGGTCTCCACGCTCGACGATGCCGCGCTGGCCAGCGTCATTCGCGAAGACCAGATCGACGTTCTCATTGAACTCTCAGGCCTCACGCCCGGGCAACGCCTGCGCACGCTCTCGCTCCGCCCTGCCCTCGTCCAGGCCTCGGCGATCGGCTACCCCCACGGGCTGCCCGCCTCGTTCGTCGATTTCCGCATTGCCGACGCCATCACCGATCCCCCGTCCGTCACACCAGCGAGCACGCCAACCAGCCCATCGGTCGATTCATCCTCCGATCGCGTCCGCCGCATCGACCCCTGTTTCTTGTGCTATCTGCCGCCGAACGCCGCCCAGGAAGCCCGCCTCGCCCGCGCCGCGCTGGCGTCCCAAGCGATCACTTTCGCCTCATTCAACAACATCACCAAGCTCACACCATCAACCATGGACGCCTGGGCCCGCATCGTCCGCGCCGTGCCGGGCTCGCGCCTGCTGCTCAAGAGCCACAAGCTTGCGACGCAAGACGCCTGCGACGACGTCGTCGACCGGTTCGTCTCCCTCGGGCTCGCGCGTGAGCAGCTCGACGTTCGCGCCAGCGTCAAGACCACGCTCGAGCACCTGATGCTCTACAACCAGGTCAGCATCGCGCTCGACACCTTTCCGTACAACGGCACCACCACGACGCTCGAAGCCCTCGCGATGGGCGTCCCCGTCATCACCCGCAGGGGCGACACGCACCGCTCCCGCGTCGGGGCTTCGCTCCTCTCGGCGATCGAGCATCCCGAGTGGATCTCCGACACCGCCGACGACTACTGCCAGAAGGCCATCGCGCTCGCGCACGACGCCGCGTTGCTCGAACGCCTCCGCCGGGAGCTGCCAGGGCAACTCGCCGCAAGCCCCCTCGGCGACGCAGCCCGCTACACCCGAAAGCTCGAAGCTCAGTATCTTGACCAGATCGCCGCGCTGGCAACTGGCCACTGAAAGCAAGCAACACCGACCGCCGCCAAGCGCTCTCCCGTGGAGCGACCTGAGTATCTCGTTGCCCGTCCGTGTGCCCATGCTGGGCTCATGGACCCAGTCAGATTCCCGCCTCAACCGGGCCTCACGGGGTCCTGATACGTCGCGCCGGCGCTCACGTCCGTCGGCGTCGTAGTCGCCCCGCGAGAGATCAGCGACACTTCATCGGGCAGCGACGCCGCCACTTTCGCGACCACATCGCCCTCCACGCGCCGGCTGAACAGCCCGCGCCGCGTCTTGCCCATGATCAGCGTCTCGCACCCGAAGGTCACCGTGTAATCCAAGATCTCCGCCGCCACGTCCGCCGACGTCACATAGATCGGTACGAACGGCACGCCCGCACGCCGGGCCAGCACCGCGACCGTGCCCAGCGCCGCCTGCGCGTCGGGATCGTCCTCGATCTTCGGCGCCTGGCTGGGCGTCACGTCCAGCAGGCGCAGCGTGCGAACGAAGATCGCAAACAGCGTCGCGTTCTCGCGCTTGGCCAGGTCCACCGCATACGCCGCCTGGTCTTGCCCGCGCGCCGCCAGCATGATCCGCTTGCCCAGCCCGGGCTTGATCGGCTCCGAGCGCAGCTCCCCAAGCCAGCCCGTCTGGGGCTCGGGCAGATCGCGAGGCTTGGCGGGCGGCGCCGACGCGCGAATCGCAAACCGCATCAGCAACGCCGCCCCGATCAGCGACCCCGCGAAGATCGTCGCGTGCATCTTTGCATAAATGATCGTCAGTTCCACCAGCCCCATCACGCCCGCGATCGTCCACAGCCCGATCCGCTCCCACCTTGCAATCGGTAGCTTGCGGTTGGCCGCGCAGCTCCCGAGGTTGATCGTGATCGCCCCCACAACCCCGATCGCGTAGAGCTCGCCCAGCGACTTGGGATCCGCCTCAAACAGCAGCACACCGCACGGGAGCGCCACCGCCAGCACCAGGCCAATCCAAGGCACGCCCGAGTAGTTCAGCTTGGCCAGCTTCGAGGGCAGCTCGCGATCCCGCGCCATCGAATAGAACACCGACACCATCGCCATGATCGCCGTGTTCACCGCCGAGAGCAGCAGCAGCCCGAACACGATCCCCGAAACGCCGCGAAGCACGCTCCCGCCGCGCTCGCCCATCGCGCTCGTCCCCGCGTGCTCCGCAAGCTCGTTCAGCGCCGTGTCGCGATACGCCCGGACTTCCTGGGGCACCTGATCGCTCGCGACGCCCTGCCTCAGTTCCAGCGCGACATAGTGCGGAACCTGCTGATCGCGAAGCGAAGGCAGTGCATTGAGCGCGATGCAGAAGATCAGGTTCAGCAGCACGACCTCGAACAGCACGGGCCAGATCGTCCGCTTCGCGGTGCGCGCCACCGGCTGCCTCATCAGCCCCGTCATGTTCGCGACCGCCTCAACGCCCGAGAGCGCCAGCACGATCCGCACCAGCGACTCCCACCGGTCCCAGGGCGACGTCACGCCCTCCACGTTGGGCGTCACGCTCGAAAGACCCGCGGGGATCAGCGGCAGGCACAGCATCGCGATGAACGCCGACACCCCGAGCGCCACCACCGCAATCACCAGCGCAAACCGCCCCGCCGCCCGAGCGCCCAGCCAGTTCAAAATCCCCAGCGCCAGCATCGTCACGATCGACGCTGGCACGACGTACGCGCTCGGAACGCCAAAGTAATGAAAGCCCTCCACCGCGGAGAGCGCCGCCGTCACCGTGTAGTCGCAGATCAGCAGCGTCGCGCCGACCACCGACAGGATCGGGCTCAGTTGCCGCGACGCGGCGTACACCCCGCCCCCATCCGGAAAGCACCGGCACGCGATCGTGTAGCCCCACGCCACCGCCGCCATGATCACCGACATCACGCTCAGATACAGCACCGACGCGTGCGCCGTGTAGTAGAACGCCAGACCCAGCACGTACAGACGACTTGTCCCCCAATCCCCGAAGAGAAGGGGGCCGGCATGGAACCACTTGAGGTCACGCGGGCGGCTTTCAGAAACGTACATGCGCGCCGGACCCCCACGTATTGAAACCGGATGCGGACAACCTCATTGCCCGAGTGTAGCGGCATGCCGGCGCGCGAATAGGATCTTCAAGTCAGCTGGCGGGAAAGGAAGCGCGTCATGAGTCTGAAAGCCGCGATCGTTCTGGCGGGTTGTGGGCGTGGCGACGGCTCGGAAATCACCGAGGCCGTCAGCTGCCTCGTTCATCTCAGCCGAAGCGGGGTCGATTACAAGTGCTTTGCGCCCGATGCGCCCCAGGCCGACGTTGTCAATCACGCAACGGGCCAGCTCGCCATCGAAAAGCGCAACATGCTCGTCGAGGCCGCACGCATCGCCCGAGGCGACATCCTCCCCCTCGCCCAGCTCCACAGTGAAGACTTCGACATGGTCATCTTCCCGGGCGGTTTCGGCGCCGCCAAGAACCTCTGCACCTTCGCACACGACGGGCCCGAGTGCCGAGTCCTCCCCGACGTCGAACGCGTCATCAAGACCTTCCACGGCGCGGGAAAGCCCATCGGCCTCGTCTGCATCGCGCCGGTCCTCGCCGCCCGCGTCCTTGGTTCCGCGAGCGGCGGCGCGGGGTGCGAAGTGACCATCGGTCGCGATAGCGCCGCCGCCGAGGCCATCGCCAAGATGGGCGCTAGGAACGTGCCGCGCGACGTCAGCGAGGCCTACGTCGATGCCGCCAACAACCTCTTCTCGACGCCCGCCTACATGTGCGATGCCAAGCCCCACGAGGTCTTCACCGGAATCGGGGTCATGATCGACGCGCTCGTCGCGTCGCTGCAGCCCGCCGGTGTCCGGTAATCTCAGACGTTTTCCCTCATCCTTCCGCCACGAACCGCGCTATCGATACGCCCACACGCTTCGCCCGCGGCGTTGGTGCGTTCCCACGGTGAGTGAGCCCGGGCGATAGCCGAAAGCTCCAACGGCACAAGGAGCTTTCCGCGTGAAGGAAGATAACACAGGCACCAATCCGCAGCTCGAAGCGCTACGCCGACATTCCAGGCACAAGTCGAGAATCTCCGCCAGCATTGTCACCCTCGATGGCGATGGCAGGCCCGAACGACTTCTCCACGCCTTTGCCACCGACATCAGCCTGAGCGGGATGCGCCTCCAGGGCGCCGAGGCCCTTCCCATCGGAAAGCGCCTGCGCCTCCTCGTGTCTGAGTCGCCCGTCAGCAAGGGCTTCGAGCGCGAAGCGATCGTCCGCAACGCCTCAAAGCTCGATCGCTGGTTCGTGATGGGCGTCGAGTTCCTCAAGCCTTCCGGTGCCTCGGCAAAGCTCGGGTGGGATGGTCTCCTCCTCGCGCTCGACAAGCAGTCAACCGGCTAACGCCTCACCGCTCGCCCCGCGCGCCCAGTTCTCCAGGGTCTCGAACGACCTCACGCCGGCTCGTTCGGCGCGAGCGTCTCGATGCCGCGCTTCGCCCGAGACGCGAGCGTCCGAACCCGAGGTCCGGCCCAGATGGCCGCGCGGCATCCCGCACGAACCGCGGCATCCGCAAGCTCCCGTGCCGCCCGAGCCGCATCCGCGGTGCTCGCCCGCGCGGCGCGCCCGCCTCGATCTGGGCCAGGCGCTCCTTCGCTTCCGCTGCGATCTCCGTCGCCTTGGCAGGTCGCCCCCGGCTCGCTCGCAAACCGCGCCGCCGCTTGCTTCATGGTGCTCGCCGCTCTCGACGCACCAGCCGCCGCCCCGGCGCACGCCATCGCGAGCCCGCGACGCCCTTGCTGCTCCCAGTACCGACGCCAACGCACACTCCGCCCGCGCCAGGCACGCTCAGAATCCCCTTCGCTGCCCGCCTTCGCACCGTCCTGGGGCTCGGGTGCGCCGGGCCCGCTTGGCTCGGTCGTGTTTGTTTGTGTCGCGCTGACCTGGGGCTGATTTGCCTGGGGCGGATTCCGCTGGCCCGCCTCCCGTCCGCCCGTCACCCCGCCCACCACCCCACCAGCCACCCCGCCAACAACCCCGCCCAAAGCCGATGCAGCGCCGCAGACCGCACTCTCACACTGCGACACACACGCGGAAGCTCGCCGCCGGAAGCTTCGACCGAAGGCCACGCCGCCGGTCGCCATGCGTTGGAGAACGTTGGGCGCAAGCGCCCGGGCCCGCTCGCGCGCCGCGGCGGGACGAATAAAGAACAGCGTTCCCAAAAGGGCCGCACCAGTCGACCACACCCATGCCAGCGCCCCCGTCGAGGGCGACACGGTGTCGCTGGCAACCAGCACGCGGCACAAGAGCGCGAGCAACGCCGCGCCCACCAGCCACGCCGCAAACCCACGCCGTAGCGCTCGCACTGGCTTGATGTCGCCCGGAAGCCGCTGCGTCGCTGAACGCAGAACGGATTCTCGCCCCGCCCCGACATCAGCCCCAGCCCCGGCCCCCGTTGCACCATCGTTCCTTCCGCCACCTTGTGCATGCCCGTGGGCGGCTTGCCGCACCCGCCGAGGCGACGCCGGCGCCGGATCAAACGCCCACCACGCCGCGCCGTAGAACTTCCACAGCACCGTGACGGGAAGCAGCAGAATCGACCGAAGATTGCGCGCGGTGCGAAGCATGTTCGTCCCTCAGCGAGGCCGCCCCGCCTCGCGCTGACCGCTTGTTCGGGACTCTTTCCCCCCGGTTTCGCGCCGCGCCGCTCTTCCCAGACCCTCATCGTCGGTCGGCGCGTGTCGCCACCCCGGACGAACGAGGCTTCGACTACTCCACGTCACCCAGGCGAAGCACCATCTCGCTCGGCTCGGGTGCGTACTGGGGCTGGGCCTTGAAGGTCTGATGGACGTCGCACGTGCCGATGTCCGGTCGCATCACCCGCTTCCATGGCCCGGGCCTGTAGCCAACCGGTTCGCCAGCAGCGCCCTTGAAATGCCTGAGCGGCACGAGATCAATGAACTCGTAGTTCCTCGTCATGGCTTCCATGTCGGGCTCCGCGCCCGTCGCCGGCATGTGATCGACCGCGCGGCACACAATCGCAGCGCGGATCACCGAGTCGGGCGTCGCGGCGCCCAGATGCACGCAGTCCAGCGGCTCAAGCTTCAGCATCCGCAACTGATGGTCCAGCAACGTATCAGATGGAAACCACGTGTTCGAAGGGTGTGCGTAGATGTAGTTCGTCCCGTCGAAGTTGAACGTCATCGCCGCCCTGGGAGAGTGGATCGCCGCTGTTTCAACGATCAGCAGGCCGCCCGGGCGCACCAGCGAACGAGCGGCCCCGAGCACGTGCAACGGAGACCAGACGTGGTACAGAACGCCGCTGCATACCACCACGTCAAACCAGCGCTCGTCGGGGTGTGAGCCGGGCCTTTGCCCGTCGCGAGAGGCATATTGCAGATTCCAATCCTGCTCCAGGCGGTCCAGCAGATGCATGGAGGCGATGCCCGGGAGATAGCGGAACGTGACCCCGAACGCCGATTGCACCGCTCGGATCTGATCGACTTTGTTCTTGTCGTCGATCGATGTGACCTCGGCGCCCCTCGCGGCCATCAGCGTCGAGATCAACCCCTCCATGCAGCCGATGTCGAGGCATCGCGCGCCCTGGACATCGCTCCGGGCGACCAGTTGCCTGGTGAGCGAGACGCTCGGGTGCCCCGCGCCAGGCGAGATCTGCCCGGGCTTGAGCTCAATCGAGTAGTACCACTCGCGTGCGAAGAGGCCGCTCAACGACTCGCCACTGAGCCGTCCTGATTCTGCAACGTCAGTGTTCGCGTCGGGAGAGGGAGCAAGCGTCATGGTCTGCGTTATCGAGAGTCTCCGGGATGGGGTTCACTTTCTTGTGCTGTGCCCGACGCGGACGCTTGAACCGGGGGCCTCTGGTGGTCGCACCACCTCCGACAGCCCGGCTATTCCCAATCGCGTGGTTTGCCTGTCGAGAATGAGCACGCGGCCTCCGCCGCGCGGGCGACAATCGGGGGTCCACTGCTCATTCTGGATCGGATATGCTTGCAGTGCTGGCGTCTGATTGGGACTTCCCAGCTTGCCGCCACCGGAGATGCTTATGCCCAGCCGCACTGTCTACAAAGCCCAGATCGAGTTCCTCCAGATCATGGACGAGAACGGCGTCATCGACGAAAAGCTGGGCAAGGACTTGCTGGGCGATGACGAAGTCGCCAAGCAGTACGAGTTCATGACCGTCTGCCGGACGCTCGACGAGATCGCCTTCAAGCTCCAGCGCTCCGGACGCATGGGCACCTACCCGCAGAACAAGGGGCAGGAAGCCGCCGCCATCGGCTCCGCGCTCGCCGCTCGCAAGGGTTCGGACTTCCTCGTGCCCTGCTACCGAGAGAACGCCGCCCTCTGGATGCACGGCCTTCCCATGCACTACGTCCTCCTCCACTGGATGGGCGACGAGCGCGGCAACCAGATTCCCCCCGGCGTCTGCATGACGCCCCTGGCCATCCCGATCGGCACCCAGATGCTCCACGCCACTGGCATCGCCTGGGCCTTCAAGCTCCGCAAAGAGCCGCGCGTCGCCATCACCTACTTTGGCGACGGCGCCACCAGCGAAGGCGACTTCCACGAGGCCATGAACTTCGCCAGCACGCTCCAGGTCCCCTGCGTGTTCTTCTGCCAGAACAACCAGTGGGCAATCTCCGTGCCCCGCGACCTGCAGATGAACTCCGGTACCGTCGCCCAGAAAGCCCTCGCCTACGACATGCCCACCGTGCAGGTCGATGGCAACGACCTCTTCGCCGTCTACAAGGCCAGCCGAGAGGCCATTGAGCGCGCCCGCGCCGGCGGCGGCCCCAGCTTCATCGAAGCGGTCACCTACCGACTCGGAGACCACACCACCGCCGACGACGCACGACGCTACCGCGATCCCAAGGAAGTCGAAGCCTGGATCGGCAAGGACCCCCTCATCCGCCTTCGCAAGTATCTCGAATCGCGCGGCGTGTGGACCGAGGCCTGGCAGCGGGAGATCGAAGACCGCGCCAAGGTCATCGTCACCGAAGTCGTCAAGACCGCCGAGGGCATCGAGAAGCCCACGAACGACGACATCTTCGATTACACCTTCGCTACCCTGCCCGCCGAGCTGGAACTCCAGAAGCGGACCATGCGCACCAGCAGCCTGGGCCAGAACCCCGAGCAGGCTGGCTTGCAAGCAGGCTTGCAGGCTGGTCAGCCCACAGCCGCACAAGTGGGTTGAGTTCGCCTCACGTCCCGCGCTTGTTGCCGAATATCTCGATGTGCAGCCGCCCGCAATAGCGCCAGCCGCGCTCGACGCACGCCCGCGCCACCCACTGCTTGAACTCCGCACGGGGGCTCACCACGCCCTCCGGCATCAGCATGATCTGCTCCGGACGCACCCCGTCCAGTTCTGACACCAGCGCCTCAATCTCCGCCAAGTCCGCCGCCTCCCCCGAGTCACCCCGCCCCGCCGGGTCCATCACGACGAACTTCAGTTGTCGATCCGGGTAAGCGTCGACGAGCGCCCGCAGCACCGGAACATTGATCCGCCGCTCTTCGTGCCGCGCCGCCCACGCTCCGGCTCGCTCTTGGGTCGGCGTCGAGTTCGCCAGCTTCGGGCTGATGCTCATCAGATCGCACGCAACCCGCCGGAACACCGTTCCCGCCGTCTCGATCGTCACATGGATGCCGCGCTCGCGCAGCCCCGCGCACAGCGGTTCGATCGCCTCGAACAGCATTGGCTCTCCGCCGGTCACCACCGCGTGCCGAACGCCCGATCGCCCCGCGTCGTCGATCAGCTCCGCAACGCGTCGCGTGGTTCCCTCCGGCTTCCAGCTCGCATACGGAGTGTCGCACCACGCGCAGCGCAGGTTGCACCCGCTCACGCGGATGAAAAAGCTCGGGACGCCCGTGAGCGACCCTTCGCCCTGCACCGACGAGAACGTCTCGGAGATCACCAGCGAATCGGGCGAGCCGCGGGGCGCTTCCGCCGATCGAGTGGCCTCGACGCCGGGCGAATCTCCACCCGTCGGTTCACCTGCGTGTTGGCCTGCGTGTTGGCCCTCGCTTTCGCCCGACCGGGGGCCCGACTGCTGGCCCGACCGGGGGCCCGCCGCTTGGCCGCTCTGTTGGCCTGACTCTGGATGGATCGGCAGCCTGATCAATCCGTCATCGTAACACGCACCCGGCGGAACACTTACGCCGCCCGTCGCTGCACCCGCGCGACCTCGCCCAGCGCCCGAACCCGCGCCCGGTCCGCTTCCGTCGCAAAGTTCGTGAACGCGATCGCCAAGCGAGCCGGCGGGGCTTCCTCAGCCGCCACCTTGCCCGGGCTCTCGCTCTCGGCACACCACACCACGCGCCCGATCGCGAAGATCGCCCGGCCGGGCCCAACCCCATCCCACACCGGCGTCGTCGGAATGATCTGCACCCCGAACGCCACCCCGGGCTCGATCGCCCGGTCCAGCTCGAAGCACACGCCCCCCTCCGACAGATCGATCACGCGCCCCTCGAAGCGATACTTCTCGTCGTCGATCGGGCGGAGCGCCACCGCCCGGTACGCCGTCGGCACCGCGAAGCGCTCGAAGCGTCGCCGCTCAACCCCAGGCACAAATGCCAGCGGCGCGCGGACCGAGGCCCGCACGTCCGAACCCCCGACGGGCGGCACCAACAGCGAACTGGTGGGGAAGCGATGGCTCATGTCAAGCTCCTTATCAACCTCCGCTCTGCATCGACCCGCCGCATCCCGACGTGCAGGTGCCGCGCCAAATCCCGCCCTCGCTCGCGAGGGCGTCCGCACCCACTTCGCGGGATCGCGCCAACACTTCGCTCATGCCGCACCGTCCCCTCGGCCCCGGGAAGCAAGCCGGGGGCGACTCTGAACGCCATCCCACGCCCGCGAAGGCCCCCGGCAAATCCTCCCGCAAAGTCCCCGAGAACAACCCGCGAAAGGCCCCCGACAACGCCCCCGCAAATGCAAGCTCAGGCGAACCCAACAGCGCCGACGAGGTCGTCCTCGCCGGATCGCTCGCCTCCGGCTCACGCCGATCTCTGGCGCCAGGCCCGGGCGGGAAGATCGACGCCGACTCGGTGCGTGAACTCCTCGAAGCCGCCGACGAATCCGACGACGCCGAGCTCCGCCGCGTCCGCTTCGAGCTGCAGCGCGACCTGCAAAAGCGCCTCGACAAGTACCTCACCGATCGCATCAGCTTCACGAGCCGCACGCAGCTCCAGCGCCTCATCGACGAGGGTGGCGTGCTCGTCAACAACCGCCTTCCCAAGGCCTCCACGGTTCTTCGCGCCGGAGACGTGGTCGAGGTCGTCGTCCCTCCCCCGCCCGAAAAGAACATCCAGCCCGAGGACATTCCCCTCGATGTCCTCTATGAAGACGCGAACATCATCGTCCTCAACAAGCAACCCGACATCATCGTCCACCCCGCGCGAACCCACCTCAAGGGCACCATGCTCAGCGCCCTGGAGTTCCACTTCCGCCACCGCTCACCTCAAGGCGGCCAGCTCTCCAAGGTCGGCGAGCAGTTCGCCCGCCCCGGCGTCGTCCATCGCCTCGATCGCCACACCAGCGGCTGCATCGTCTTTGCCAAGCAGGACGAAGCCCACTGGAAACTCGGCCACCAGTTCGAGCATCGCCGCGTCCAGAAACGCTACCTCGCCGTTGTGCATGGTCGCTTCGAGCCCGCCAAAGACCTCATCGACCTGCCCATCGGACCGCACCCATCGCGTGAAAAGGGATACCGAGAGAAGTACGTCGTCCGCCACGACGAACAGGGCAAGAGCGCCCAGACCACCGTCCGCGTCCGCGAGTGGTACACCCTCGACCTGCCACCCCAAACCACCACTCCCGAACCCGCCCTCTCCTCACCCGCCAGACAACCCCCCGCCCCCGCCTGGGGCGCCAGTCCCCTGTCGTCCGCGCCAGCCGTCCGCTCCGCCAGCACCAAGCCCCTGGAGTTCTCCCTCGTCGAGCTCGAACTGCACACCGGACGGACACACCAAATCCGCGTCCATCTTTCCTACCTCGGATTCCCGATCGTCGGCGACGACATGTACGACGGCAAACCCTTCCCGCCCGACGACTGGCACAAGCGCGTCGCCGCCCAATCGGGAGCAGCCGCCGCCGAACACCTACCGCTCCCGGGATCGATCATCCAACGCCAGGCGCTCCACGCCGCGATGCTCGGCTTCACCCATCCGATCGACACCACGCCCCTGCTCTTCACCGCGCCCCTCCGGGGCGACATTGCCGCCCTCGTCGCCGAACTCCGCGCTCGGTGCCGTGTCGAGCGTCCCGAAGTACCGGGAACCATGATCGACCTCCAACACGCCCTCGGGAACAAGCCCCCCGCCCCGTAACAACCAACTTGCGAGAGATCAACCGCCCGGCGGGTCTACCGTTGGCCCGCCAGTGGCGCAGTCCAGCGCTTCTGGGTGGATCAGGCCAGACCATCGCCCGCCAAAGTTCCGCGTGCAAGGAATCCATGTCTCCGGTAGAATGCCGACCCCGAGCTTGGCATTCGACCCCCCAAAGCGGTAGAATGCCATGCCAGGGGCCTGCGAACCCGCCGACTGGCTCGCCTGTCGGCAGACAAACCGAGGCACGCCGGTTGACAGGCGAAATCGTCCGGGGCGTCCCGGGCAGCCAACCCGAGGGCCCGTCGCAGGGCGAGGCTCAGGGCAAGTCGCAGGGCAAGGCGCAGGACCAGCCGCAGCACCAGGCGCCGCCCCGAAGTCTGCCGCGTCCTTCCCTCGTCCCCGAGGGTCAGGATTCTCGGCAGCCCCGCGAACCGCGGCTCGGTGCGTCAGCAAGCCACCGAGATCCACAGGACCCGTTGCAGTTGCCAGCCTCCGCCCGAGCGACCCGCTCCGGCTCGACAGTCAGTCCCCTTGAAGACCACCGTGCCCCGATCGGGCGTTGAAGGAGAAGCGAACCGTGCACATCGTGACGAAGATCCTGGTCGTGTTTGCCGCGGTGCTCGCGGTCTTCCTCTCAGCCCTGACGATCGCTTACTCCAGCAACGCCGACCGCATCGTCGCCGACTACAACGCGCAGGTCGATCGCGCCGTCACCGCCGAGGCCTCCCTCGCCCTCAATCAGTCGCAGATGGCCCAGCAGCTAGGCAACGCCCGCCTCGAGGCCACCAGCCTGGCCGACAAGGTCGCCGCCGGCGAAGCTCGCCTCCGCACCCTCGAAGCCGAGAACGCCCGCCTCCAGAAGGAGAAGATCGCTGCCGAGGACGAGCGCCAGGTCATCGCCGGCAAGATCTCCGAGCTGGGCGAGACCGCCCGCACGCAGGCCTCGCTCATCACCGTCTTCCGCGATGAGAACAGCACCCTCCGCGACAACGAGCTCAAGTACCGCCAGCGCGAGCTCGAGCTCAGCGATCGCATCGCCGACCTCTCCGCCAAGAGCGAGGTCCTCGAAGCCGCCAACCGCGCCCTTCAGGAGCAGCTCGCCGAGGCACGTCTCGCCGCACAGTCCGGAGGCGCCGTCACCACCGCCTCCACCACCGCCAGCGATGCCTTCACCTTCACCGGCCCCACCATCGTGGGCCGCGTCGACAGCGTCCGCCAGGACGGCTCCACCGGCCAGATCCTCGTCCAGATCACCGTCGGCACCAATGACCAGGTGCGCGAGAACATGAAGCTCGCCGTCCATCGCGGCGACCGCTTCGTTGGCAACCTCGTCGTCGTCCGTGCCGACCAGCGGGCCTCCGTCGCTCGCGTCACCCTCCTGGCTCAGAATGAGGCCATCCAGGCCAACGACATCGTCCGCAGCCGCCTCAACTAAACTCACGCGTTCTTCCATTCTTCGCTGACACGGCCTCAATGGACGAATCGAAGGAGCCCGCACCATGAGCCAGATCGGAATGCAAATGCCCGGCGGCAGCCGCCTCCGCCGCGGAAACCAGATGGACGTCTACGCCGTCCTCGCCGCCATCGCCGTCGTCTTCCTCCTCGTCGCTTGCGTCCTGGTCGGCCAGGCCGCCGCCAAGGTCGGCATGGATGGCAGCCCCTTCGCCCGCCAGGAGGCCGGCAAGGTCAAGCTCGCGCAGCCCAAGCAGTAACGCCGCCCTCAGACCTTGAGGCCGGTCGCCGCCTGTCGAGCCTTGCAGCTCGCGGCATTCACTGCCTAAGACACCAACGCAACCCTCGACCTTGGTCGAGGGTTTTTTTCTTGACCGAATCGTTCTTGCGCACCGGTCACCCTCGCGGCTTTCCATTATCCGCTCAGTGCACCTCCGGTAAGCCCTCAAGCCGCGGGCTTCGCCCGGCGATCACCCTCACCCGGCGATCACATTCTCCGCCGCGGCGTCCGACTCAGCCCAAGCAGGCCAGCCCCCAGCCAAAGCGTCAGCCCCGGCGCGGGGATGTTCATCGTCCACGTCACGTCGAGCACCGGGCGATACAAGATGTTCCCGGCTTCGCTCGACCAGACCGTGATCCCGTCGTCATTGCCCGAAATGATCTCCGGGATGAGCGCAAAGCCAAAGTTGGCCTGGCCGTTCACCCACGCCTGCACCGCCGCGCGAACATCCAGCACTCGCCAGGCGTCCGCGTCCGGGTTGTTGTCCCCCGCCAGCACTCCCACGAGCGACCCGTAGTCCGCGCCCGGCGTCAGCCCGCCAGAGACCGAGTTCCACGTCGAGTTCTCGCTCCAGTCGCGCGTCATCATGTAGACGAAAAAGCCGGGGTCGCTGAACGGGCTGTCCACGTCATCCTCGAACACCAGCCGGAGCGTCGCGGAAGTGATCGTCGCCCCCGCGGGAATCTTGTTCGCCTCGCCGGTGCTGCTGATGATGTCGTCGAACCTCACCAGCCCCTGCCCGCGTCGGTCGTTGAAGACGCTGTTCGTGGTGTCGTCGTCGACATCGAACGTCGCGTCGTTGCCGAAGCTCGTGTCGCGACGGTTCTCGTCGATCCAGGTGTCCTTGGCGCCCTGATAGCCGTTGATCCCCTGATGGAAGCTCAGCGAGTTCCGCGTTGCATACCGATCGAAGTCCACGCTCAGCGAGAAGCGGCTCTCGTCCGCCGTGCGGAACTCGTTCCGCGTGGGCGAGTAAGTCTCCACATCAATGCGTTTGGCCGCCGTGTCGAACTGCATCAGCCGCAGCCACCCATCGCCCCCGTTCGGGTCGTCCTGATAGTCCGCCAGCACCTCGTGAACCGGCAACCCATGCAGGTTTGTCGATGTCTGGCGGAACTCCTCGTGGAAGTGCCCGCAGTTCACCATGAACACCTGCTTGTTCACCCGCATGAAGCTGTTCCAGAGCTCCTCCGTCTGGATTCCCCCGTCGGCATAAATCCCCTCAAAGTTGTACCACACCCCCGGGTAGCGGCCCGACGGCACCACCGGCACGCCGCCCGTGTAATCCTCCGCGTCCTGCAGATATCGATGCGTTGTAATAATCGTCGGCTTATCCCGATTCTGGTTCAGCACGCCCTGCGCCCACGCCAGCTCCCGCACCGGCGTATCAACCTCCAGGTGCATGATCAGAAACTCCCGCCCGCCCCCCGCGAACGTCTGGTAGTTGCTCATGCCGCTGGGCGAGGCGCCCTTGTACCACGACTGGCCCGCGTACCGCTGCGGCCCGAAGTACTCAAGATACTTCTGCTGGATGTATGGCGAACCAGCCGACCCCGAAGGCGTCACATCGTGGTTCCCCGCGGTCACGCCGTACGCCACGCCCGCGCGGTCGAGCGTATCCATCGCACGCCGCGCGTTCCGCCACTCGTTGTCGCGATCGCCATGGTTCACCACGTCGCCATAGTGAGAAACAAACTTGATATTCTGCCCGTGCCGGTTCTCGGCAATCCACCGCGTCTGCGCCTCATAGATCTCCGGATAGAACTCCGAATAGTTCTGCGTGTCCGGCATCCCCACCAGCGTGAAGCGCCCCGGCTCGTTCCGATACGGCACTCCCTGCCCGCCCGAGCGGACCGAGCCCGTTTGCGCCAGGGCCATGCCCCCCACGCCGCAAACCCCGAGCACAAGCGACGCAACACGAACGCGATCAGTCAAAACGCGGCTGGTCACGATGTTCTCCTCCTCAACGCCCGTCCCCGCCAATCCTGGCGTCCGGGCCAAGCGCACGCGCACTGTGGCTGATAACCAGCTTGCAGTATCGCCTTTCACCCCTGGCCCGAGCGTTCAGGAATCGTCAACGTCGCGTCAAGATTGCGTGAAAGCCTCTCATCCCGCCAACCCGCGCGAACCCCCGCCAACACCACCTCATCACCGCCTCGGGTTCCGAGGTGTGCCCTCGCGACGAACGCGCGGGTTCCCACTATCCGGCCCGCGCGCTCCCCGCGGCCTGATCTGCACCGGGCTGGGGTCTGCGCCCTGACCCTGATTCGGAACCCGATTCTGACCGTGCGCTTCATCTGGCGCCTGGTCCCGCGGGGGCTCATCCGAAGGCTGATCCAGGGCCTGTTCCGGAAGCTCTTCCGGGGGGTGAGCCACGCCAGCGTCGGAACCAGCTGCCCGCGCCTCCGACAAAGCTCCGCCG
This sequence comes from Planctomycetota bacterium, assembly GCA_033763815.1. GTDB lineage: Bacteria > Planctomycetota > Phycisphaerae > Phycisphaerales > UBA1924 > JANRJU01. The sequence continues at coordinate 259,177 of JANRJU010000028.1, read as the reverse complement.
CGCGCAGCTTCGCCGCGGGCCCCTTCGCCGCCGGCCTGATCGTGAACCCATCCGGCTCCCACGTCGCCCGCCGAAGCCTCGCCCGGCGCCGGCGAACTCGTCGCCCCCCGCGTCGAAGCCCCCGACGACGCCCCCGACGAAACCCCCGTTGACATCGACCCTTCCGACGCAACCCGCCCGAAGATCAGCCGCCCCGCCGCCGTCTGCAGTGTTGAGCTCACCACCACCTGCACGTCGCGCCCGACGCTCTCCGCCGCGCCCTCCGCAACCACCATGCTCCCATCGTCCAGATAGCCAACCCCCTGCCCCGGCTGCTCGCCCCGCCTCTGGATGCGCACGCTCAGCGACTCCCCCGACGTAAACGTCGGTCGCAGCGCCGCCGCCAGTTCGTGCACGTTCAGCAACGGAATGTTGCGGAGCTTCGCCACCCGCGCCAGCCCGGAATCCGTCGTCACGACCGTGCCCTGCATTTCGGAGGCGAGCTCGACGAGCATGTGATCGACCCCGGTCGCCGCGACGGGCGTGTCATCCACCAGCACCTCGAGCCCCGCCACGCGCTGCAACCGCCCCACCGCGTCCAGCCCGCGCCGCCCGCGCCCGCGCTTGAGCTTGTCCGGCTGGTCCGCCAGCGCGTGCAGCTCATCCACCACGAACTTGGGCACGATCACCGGGCTCTGCACAAGCCCACGCGCCGCCACATCGATGAACCGCCCATCGATGAGCGCCGACGTATCCACGATCATGGGCCGCGGCCCGCGCAGCTGCTTGCTGAACTCCACATACGGAATCACCAGGCGAAAATCGTCCTGCGTCTGCAGAACCACCGTGATGCCAAGATACGCCAGCGCGATCCCCATCAACACCTTCACGGTGCCCACCAGCTCCGGCGAATCGATGTCATACGTCGACGCCAGCAGGTCGATGATGAACCCGAACCCCACCGTCGCCACCATCGCCCCGAACAACCCGAAGAACACCGAGAACAGCGTGCTGATCTTCTTCGTCGGCGTCAGCACGTCGATCAGCAGCACCAGCGCCGCCAGCACCAGCGCCGTGCTGATCGTGAGCGGCCACCCCAGCGCAAAGTTGATCTCCGTTTGCCCGCTCCCGGGTTCAATTTTCAAAATCGCCAGAAGCGTCACGACCGTAAACAAAACGATGAAGGCGATGCGAACGATTCGCAGTAGCAGCGACCGCTGCCGGTTCGCGGCCGATCGTGGATGCAGCACCGCGTCGTCCGTGCGTTCCATGGGGACGGGCATGATCAACCATAGACGACCGCCGCAACCCTCCGAATCCGCCCCCGCCACTGGCCCACGCCCAACGCCCGGCGCTAATCTTCACGCCCCCGATCGCCCAGATGAACCGGGCCGATCCCCGCTGACACGAGTTCCTCCGACCGCCGACGATCCCGCGATGCGTGCCACCACCCTCCAATCTCGCAGAGCCTTCACGCTCGTCGAGCTGCTGGTCGTCCTTGCCGTCGTCGCGACTCTCATGGCATTGCTGATCCCCAGCCTCGGCGCCGCACGAACCAGCGCGCGTCTCGTGGTCGCCCACTCGGACCTACGCCAGATCGGCCTCGCCATCGATCTCTATTCCGGCGACAACAAAGACCAGCTCCCCCCGACGCGAAGCGGGTGCGCCTTTCGCTCGGCCTACGAGCCGCCTCCCGAGCTTGCCGTGGGCGAGTACCTCCCCTCGATCGACGATGCGGGCATCGTCCGCGTTTTGCTCAAGGATCCATTCACCCGCGGCTCCTACCGCTTCCGCGCCCCCGGCGCCATGATCATGAACGAAGTCTCGCTCTTCACCGGCGCGCAGGGATCCAAGCTCTTCATCCCCGATGACTACCCGGTGAGCCTCAACGAGCCCGGCGCATACGTCTTCGACCCCGTCCGCTCGCCCATCCGCTACGCGATCTGGTCCATGGGCCCGCGGCCGGAGTCGCGCAAGCTCGCCGAAAACCCCGGACGAGCGCCCGTGCTTCGACGATTCTGGATGACCGGCGCTCACGACGACGGCATCGTCACGCACATCATCGGCAACGGCACGCCCGACCTCCGGAGCCCTGGATCATGAGACTCTCCTCCTTCCGTCTCCCCGGCGCGTTGGCCTGCGTTGCCCTGTTGTCGCTCGCGTCCTGTTCCGATCAGGACTCGCCCGCCCACGAACCCGCCACTGAACCCGCCCACGAATCCGCGAGCACAACCCACGCCCACCCGTCCGACCACCACGATCCCAAAACCTGGGGCGACATCCCCGACTGGGCTCGCCGCACCGCCGAACTCCATGGCGGCCTTGGCCCGTGGGCCATCGCCGGCGCCATCGCCGGACGAGACGGGTCCGCCAAGCTCAAGACATCCCATCCCGCCGCAACCATCAACGTCGTCTACTCCCTCGCTCCCGACCAGCAGGCCGCCGGCTACATGTGCGTCCTCGATGGACTCCAGGTCGGCGCCGGCGTCAGCATGGGCAAACAAACCGTCAAGCTCCAGCATCGTCCCGACCTGGAGCGAGCCGATGCCCCAACCGAACACGCGAGCACACCCGCTCCCATCTTCATCCTCGCCCAGTCCCCGAACCACAGCACGCTCGCCGCGCTCCGCTACACCCCCACCCCCAAGCTCCTCGGAGTCCTCTTTGAGGGTTCGATGGACTCCCTCGCCGACGACGCCCGCCGCCTCATCTCCATGCCCGTCGAGGAGCTGTTCTTCGTCGAGACGATCGAGAACCCGGCAGTGTTCGACGGTGAGCCGCAGCTCAGCCCCTCGCCGCAAATGCTCAACTCGCGTCCGAATGGCACGTAAGTCGACTTAGCCCGTGTCAGCTTGTTCATTGTGTTCCAGTTGCACCAGCACGCATCGCGTCATGACTCTCCGGAGATCACGTATGTCCGCCATCCGTTCGAGCGTTGGAAATCTCTCCGTCCTGGCGTTGGCATTGGCCTTCGCGCCCGCCGCCACGGCGCAGGTCAACTGGGAGTCGCTCCCCTACACCCGCCACGCCGATCTCCAAGCCGTGAACTCCAACGGCTCGCCCGCATACGCCGGTGGTTTCCCGCTCCGCGTCCGAGGCGTGCTTCTGAACGCTCCAGGCAGCGTCTTCAGCGATGCTCCCAGCTTCATCCCCGTTGACTGGCCTCGGACCGCGTTCCAGTTTGGAGGCCGCCAACAGCCCTACGTCCAGGCCGTCGACCTCAACGACTCGGGCGGCACCGCCATGTTCCTCGCCCAGTGCCTTGGCAACCACCCCGTCAATCAGGACGACGCCTTCAGCTATACCAACGAGCAATGGACCGCCGAGGTCTTCCGGCTCACGCGTGACGCCGCAACCGGACACGTCTTCCAGCCCGGGGACCTCGTCGAGGTCCGCGCCCGTGCCGGCCTCCACTTCTCCGGCAAGTTCAACATCAACGAAGCCCACTCCAACAATCCATCCAACGACTACGACGTCGTGCTCCTCCAGGCAGGCTTTGGCCTGCCACGTCCACTGAGCGTCAAGCTCAGCGACGTCAAGTCCCCAGCCAACCTCGACATCTTCGACCCCGCCCGCACCGCCGGCGGCGAACGCTTCCAATCCCAGCTCGTCCTGCTCCGCAACGTCACCATCGCCCCAGGAAGTGACTGGCGCCGCGAAGGCCTCATCACCCTCACCGACGGTGTGCGCACCATCCCCGCCATCCTCGGAACCAGCCCGAGCTTCGATACCGCCCCGGCCCCAACCGGAACCCTCGACATCCTCGGGATCTTCGATCAGGAAGCCTCGCCCTCCCCCATCGGAGGCCTCAATGGCTATCGCCTGATCGCCCTGGATGTCCCTTCCTTCCGCCCCGCCTGCCCCGCCGACTTCAACGCCGACGCACAGGCCGACTTCTTCGACTTCCTCGACTTTGCCGCCGCCTTCGCCGCCGTTGATCCCTCGGCCGACTTCAACAGCGACGGCCAGGTCGACTTCTTCGACTATCTCGATTACGCCCAGGCGTTCGCCAGCCCCTGCTGATGCCGAAAAGACGGCGCCGCGTCGGAGCCAGCGCTCGAACTCACCCCGGGCCCGCCTCGACGCGCTGCCGCATCCAATACTCGACACGATCGAGCAGCGCGTCCATCGAGAGCGCCGCCCCCGCCGCTCGGGCGACCGGAGTCCGGTGCGCCAGCCAGTTCTCCGACAGCGTCGTGTTCAGCGCCAGCACCCACGCGCTGGGGTCCGGATGCTCGATGATCCACCCCGGCGTCACCGGGTCGCCCCCGCGCCACGATGGGTCCAGCAGCTCTGACCCCGGTGCCCGCCGCAGCGCCACCACGGGCCGCCCGCAGCGCAGCGCGTCGCAGATGAACCGTCCCGTCGTGATCCCAAGGTCCCGGGCCGCCAACGGTGCCGCGACCAAATCCGCTGCCGCCATCAGGGCATCGATCCGCTCGGTCCGACCGACAAGCCTCACGCCATCCAGGCACCCCGCCCGGATCGCCGCCGCCTGCTCCGTCGCCCCCGCCCGCCCCACCAATATCGCAATCGGGATCCCAAACGTCCTCTCCCGGCGGACCTGCGCAAACCCCTCCAGAAACTCCTGCAAGCCCCGCCGTTCGTTGTTGTACGCCGTCGCCAGCACCACCGGGCGGCTTGGGTTGATCCCCAGCAGCTCCCGCGTCCGCGACCGCAGCGCTGCCTGCTCTTCAGGGTCCGGCGCGGGCAACCGGCTCGCATATCCAAGCCGGATGATCTGCTCCGCGCGCCCGCTCCCGAATCCCCCACCCACCCCACCGCTCACTCGGTAAGGCCCGATCGAGAGCCGCGTCCCGGGCGGCCCCGAGTGATCCCGCGCCTGCATCTCCGCGATCGACGTCGCCGGCAGCCACGGAACGTGCACCAACTCCATCGCCGCCGACAGCGGCTTCTTCGTCCGCACCAGCGCCGTGATCGTGTCCATCGCCCGTGGCCCCACCGGAAGCCAGAGGTCTCCACGAACCAGGGGCGAGAGCGACACCGTCAGATCCAACCGCCCGACGTGCCGGAGCTTCTCCCGCACCATCCGAACCCAGTCCTGGAACGGGAACGGGTTGGCCCCGAGGTGACTGCGCCGCGGGCGGTGAACATGCAACTCCATCGGCTCAAACGTCGCCGGATCGTCCAGCCCATCGCACGCCACCGAGACCGTGTGCCCGCGTGACCTCAGCCCGTGCGCCAGCTCGACCGCCCATCGGCTGATCGAGATCGAGCTTCGCCGCACATATTCCGTGACCAGCAGTACCTGCATGCGTCGCCTGTTCTCACCCGCCACCCGCCGCCGGCACGACTTCACCTTTGCCCGATCCCCGATCCCCAGTGCCCTCTCAACCTCCCGCACTTCCTTCACCGCCTGGCAGCGTCATCGACCATGGGTCCAGGTGCCGATCGATATCCTCCCGCGTCAGCGTGTTGCCCGGCCCCGTGGCGCTCCCCGCCGGCGCATCGGCCTTGGGCGGCTTCCCGACCACCGTCTCATACGCAAGCTGCCGCACCGTCTTCCCCTGCTTGAACGCGTCCTTCGCCAGCCCCGCCGACGCGTCGTAGCCGATCACCGGCACCAGGCTCGTGCACATCGCCAGCGACCCCTCGATCAGGCTCTTGCACCGCGCCTCGTCCGGAGCGAGCCCCTTGAGCAGGTTCTCCACGAACATCATGATCCCGCGCGAAAGCAAGTGCGCCGAATCCAGCACATTCGCCGCCATCATCGGCATCGCCACGTTCAGATCCAGCAGCGAGCCCACGCCCCCAAGCCCGCCGAGCTTCACCGCGTGGTCGTTCCCCAGAACCTGGCAACACACCATCACCAGGCTCTCGCAGATCACCGGGTTCACTTTCCCCGGCATGATCGACGATCCCGGCTGCACCGCCGGCAGCACAAGCTCCCCAATTCCGCACCGCGGCCCCGAGCCCAGCCAGCGGATGTCATTGGCGATCTTGCTCAGCGACACCGCCACCACCGCCAGCTGCGCCGAAGCCTCGACATACGCGTCCTTCGCGTGCTGCGCCTCAAAGTGGTTCGCCGCCTCGCGGAAGTGGATCCCCGTCCGCCGCGTCAGCTCTCCCGCCACGAGCTGCCCAAACTGCTCGTGGCAGTTGATCCCCGTCCCCACCGCCGTCCCGCCGATCGCCAGCTCGCCCAGCGTGTGCAGCGCCCGGTGCAGCCGCTCCTCCGCGTGGTGCATCTGCGACGCGTACCCGCTGAACTCCTGCCCAAGCCGGATCGGCGTCGCGTCCTGCAGGTGCGTCCGCCCGATCTTCACGATCGCGTCCCACGCCTTGGCCTTCGACTCCAGCTCCGTCGCCAGCACCCGCACCGCGGGCAGCAGCTCGTTGTGCATCGCGATCGCCGCCGCCAGGTGCATCGCCGTCGGGAACGTGTCGTTCGACGACTGCCCCATGTTCACATGGTCGTTGGGGTGCACCCCGCCGCCCGCCAGATACGCTGCGTCCTTCGACGAGCCGATCGGCTTGTGCTTCCGCACGCACACAAGGTTCGCGATCACCTCGTTGGCGTTCATGTTCGTGGATGTGCCCGAACCCGTCTGAAAAATGTCCACCGGGAAGTGCTTGGCAATGCCCCCGAGCGCCGGCAACCCATCCTCGATTTCGCGGCACGCCTCCAGAATCGCCTTGGTCCGCTCGCCGTCGAGACGCCCCAGCGCGTTGTTCACGCTCGCGCACGCCGCCTTCAGTACCGCATACGCCCGGATCACCGCCTCGGGCACGGGTCGCCCCGACACCGGGAAGTTCAGCACCGCACGCTGCGTGCTCGCCCCATACAGCACGTCCGCCGGAACGTGCATCTCGCCCATCGTGTCCTTCTCAACGCGGGTTGCTTGCTCCCCCCGCGCGCCCGCCACTGGTTGCGTCGTCGTCATGCGCCGAGTGTAAGCCCGAGCACGATCCATCGGCACTGAGGGCACACCAACCCCCGCCATCCTCCCCTCGCCCCACACGCCACTTCGAGCCCGCCCCCCCAAGCGGTCCGACAACGCTCCAACGTCAAGAGCCGACCGCCAGAAACGCCGCGTTTCTGTCAGATCCTCGCCCGGCGCGCACTAGTCCCTGGAAAGTCGTCGACCAACACACCAGGAGTTTCCTCACCATGCTCGCCCGCTCGTTCGCCATCTCCGTGCTCGCCGGCGTCGCCTGCTCCGCCTCCGCCGCCCGCGCTCAATGCGCCAGCTCCTTCAACTTCCCCAGCTTCCCGCCCACGTCCAGCCTGTCCCTCGTTGGCAACGCCTTCATCGACGACATCCGCGAGTTCCTCATACTCACGCCCGACGAGGTCGGCCAGCGCGGCGCCGCGTACTACACCACCGAGCTCTCCCGCGTCGTCTCCGGCTTCGAAACCCGCTTCGCCTTCAACCTTGGCTTCAACGCCGGCGATGGCTTCACGTTCATCATCCAGCTCGAATCCCCCACCGCCCTCGGCAGCGGCGGATCCGGCATCGGCTTCGCCTCCGGCGAGGTCTCGGGCATCACACGCTCCGTCGCCATCGAGTTCGACACCTTCGCCTTCTCCGACGAGTTTCCCGAGGACCACGTCAGCGTCCAATCCAACGGCAACGCCCCAAACGACGCCGCCGACGACTTCTCCCTCGCCAGCGCCATCCTCCCCTTCGATCTCAACGACGGCCAAACCCACGAAGCCCTCATCACCTACGAGAACGGCTTCCTCCGCGTCTACCTTGACGACCTCGTCGTCCCCATCATCAACACGCCCCTTGACCTCGAAGACCTCCGAGGCGAGGACATCCTGAGCGGCGAATCCTGCGCCTGGATCGGCTTCACCGCCGGGACCGGCGCCGCCACCGCCGAGCACGCCATCCTTCAGTGGGATTTCCTCTCCTACGCCGGTGGGTGTCGTCCCGTCGATCTGACCAGCTTCCAGCCAAACGTCGAGTTCGTCCAGGGCGAAACCGCCGTCTTCGAGTTCGATGGCACCGGCTCCCTCCCCCGCGCTCCATTCTGGCGCCGCACAGGTGAAGCCGAGAACCTCCAGGACGGCGGGCGAATCTCCGGCGCCACCACACAGCGACTCACCATCACCGACCTCCAGCCCTCCGACTCCGGCAACTACGACTACGGGCTCACCAACGACTGCTCCGGCGTCGGCACCGGATTCTCCCTCCTCGTGTTCTGCCAAGCCGACGTCAACCGCGACCAGCAAGTCGACTTCTTCGACTACCTCGACTTCGTCTTCCTCCTCGACCAGGAAGACTCCGGCGCCGACTTCAACCACGACGGCCAAGTCGATTTCTTCGACTACCTCGACTTCGCCGCGGCGTTCTCGGTCGAATGCTGAAAGAGTGCCACCGGCCGCGTTCCGCGATGCCACCGACCGCGCTCAGGCGGTCGGTGCTCTCTGCTTCAGGCGAAGCCCGCGTCAACACCGGGTCGGGCAGGGTCGAGAATGCTCGCAACCAAACACTTCGGCTTCCCAAAAACACTCAGCGCCGGGTGGCTTCGGGCTGTCCCCCGGGCCCCCGGAACGCCGAAGGAAGAAAGGAGCCAGCCCGCCTTGAATACCGCTTCGATCAGGAGCCCGAGCATGACCAATGGAACGAACTGGGCCAATAACGAGACCAATAAGCTCTTGCTCGTGATCATCGCGATCTTGATCCCGCCGCTCGCCGTGGGGCTCAAGCGCGGCCTCAGCATCGCCCTCATCGTCAACATCGTCCTGACGCTGATCTTCTACATTCCGGGCCTCATCCACGCCCTCTGGGTTGTCCTTCGCTGAACGAGCGTTCGATGAGTTCTACCCTGAGCACGTACTCCACCGACCGTGGCCCTGGGACGGTGTGCTTGCCGTCATCGGATTGACGAAAGGCCAGAGAGGTGGTCGTAGGCTTCGAGGATCATGTCGCCTTGGCCGCCGCGTCGCCAGGCGCTGCCGTCATCGCCACGTTCGTCTTCGACGATGAACCCGGTGCCGGCAAACGTGCTGAGGATGTACTCCACGTCGGCACGCTCGATGCCGTAGAGAATGAAGTAGGCAGCGTCGAGTTCGGCCCGCAGTTCAGCTCTTTCCTTCTCTTTCCAGAGATGCACGCCATCGCCCCGGCTGCCCTTGAAGTCGCAGGCTTTGGCGAGCGGGATCATGTCCTCGGCGGTGCAGGAGAGCTTCAGCACGCGCTCGCTGAACCACTGTTCGAGCGTTTCGAGCTTGGACCACGGGCACTTGTCGGCGTAGGTGTCGGGCAGGAGCGTTGGGAGCTGCTCGACGATGAAATAGTTGAGGTGGACGCTCCCGACCTTCTGGCGGGCCACGAAGTCGAAGACGAACGAATCGAGATTGCCGAGCAAGCACGCCTCACGACGCGGCGCGATGCCCTCATCCACGAACATAATCGGCGCAGAGTTGACCATCGCGACCCACGGCGTGAAGGCGGCGATCATGGTGCGCTCGTTTGTCGCGCTCGTGATGTCCTTGTAGCACAGAAGCCAATCGCGCGTACGTCCCTGAGTGACTGCGGCGACGGCTTCGCCCGTGACCCACCACCTGGGTAGCACGGCGAACTCGGGGTTCTGGTGCTGCACCAGCGAAGTTTCCGCCTTCTGGCCCTGGCGCACCCAGTTCTCGTCATCCACGACGACGCTCGCGGCCCGGTGGTCGAAGGCCTGCACCATCTTGGCTTCGTAGAGCGGCAAGGCTCGCCTGTTGCCCTTGACGTACACGTTCCCCGCGAGCGCGTACCCCTTCTTGTTCCATACTTTCGCCTCGACGAAATGCTCCGCGTCGTTCGTCTGGTGAAACATCGTGAAGAACTGAACACCCCAAGGGTTGCCACCCTGCTTGCGGTTGCGATCTATAAGGATGGGGACACGCTTGTAGATAGTCTTGGTCAGTTCCGCGTCTCGCCGGGTGCGGAAGATGGGGCAGGTCTTCGTATTGGGATTCAAGAGGGCCATGTCGGCGGCGGTGAGGGGAATATGGCGCAGTTCGTTGGCCTCGGTCGTCTCCTCGACGTTGTGAGCAAAGAACACGAAATCGGCCCGCTCCGTCTTACGTTGCTTGCCGCCGAACACGAGCGCGGTGAACTTAAACCGTCCGTCGACATCCTCAAAGACCTTATCGCGATTCTCGAAGTCATACAGAGAGATGAGTCGCTTGTCCTCCATCAGCCCGCTGAAGAATTCCTTGGTCGTATCGTCCGTGGCGATGCCCGAGGGGACGAGGATGCCGACGAGGCCGTCCGGAGCAACCAGCGACCGGGCGAGTTCCGCGAAGAGCATGTAGAGGTTGACGTCGCCCTTCCCAGTGAGCGGATAGCGATCCGAGCCGCGCGCATAATCCAGGATCTTCTGGGCGTTGTCGCGAGCGGCAAGGTACGACGCGTGCAACTCGGGGTTGGCCTTCGGCATCGCGGCGATGCGCCTCCTCCGATCCGCGGCGTTGACCGCTTCCGCCGTTTCGGGGTCAGTGAGGGAAAAGAACTCGCGGTCCTGCACCTTGACCCGCTCCCACGGAGGATTACCGATCACGCAGGAGAAGCCGCCGCCCCGACCTGGTCCGCCCTCGCCGAAAATGTGCGGGAACGTCTTGGCCCAATCGAGGGCATGAGGATCCACCGCGGTATCGGCCACCAGCGAGTTGCCGTGGATGATGTGCTTCGAAAGATCCACCAGCGATTTGCCCTTACGGGCCGAGCGAATCCACAGGGCGAGTTGCGTGATCTCCACGCCTTCGCGAGAGAGATCCACGCCGTAGAGGTTGTGGCTCAGAATGAGATGAGGAACGGAGTCTTCGATTGTCGCAACTTCGGCTGCGGACAAGCCCGCACCGCCCAGCCCGTGGACGACTGCTTTGTAGTGAGCGTCCATCGCGTCGTAGGCGCGGATGAGGAATGCGCCCGAGCCACAGGCGGGATCGCAGACTGTCACGGTCTTCAACGCTTCAAGGCACGCGGTCCAGTATGCCAGTAGCTTCTTCGGATCCTGATTGACGCGGGCCTCGGGATCCACCTTGTATTGCTTGGCCAGAAGGGCGAATCGGTCTCGAACGAACACATCAACTGTGCGCTCGACAATGAGCCCCGTGAACGCCGGGGGCGTGTAGTAGATGCCAAAGCGCTTACGCTGCGCGCTCTTGGGCATTTTCGAGAGGGGCGAGTCGTCGGGAGCGGGCACAGCCTTTGAGGACTTCCTCTTTGCTCGGCCGCCCTTGCTAACGAGATGCCCGTTGCCGTTCGTGCCCTCAATGTGCGCCTTAAGCGCGAACAGCCCACCCACGCGGAGTTTCTCGAGTTCGGTGATGGACCTCTCGAACAAGTGCCCGAGGACTTCGACGTTGACTTCTTCGGAGAAGTCGTATCTCCCGAAGCCTTTGAAGCCCGTAGTCCACGGCTCATCGTCAAGCTCCAACTCGTCGATCTCCGGGTCATCGGCGAACAGCCCGCCATTGAATCGATCGATGGGGGGGACGCCGGGATTACCTTTGTCTACGGCACTGAAAAGGCCGAGAAAGTTGTGCCAGCGTGGATTTCTGACCCTAGAAAAGGCTTCAATAGAAGTGTGGGCCCGCTCAAGGCAGTTCTCCGGCAGGAGGTCGCGATCCTCGCAAAAGGCGATGAAGATGATCCGGTCGAGGAGCTTCTGCGCGATCGCGATCGCCCGATCGAGAGTCTTGCCTTCCTTACGCATCAAGTGGTCGATAAGACGCAGCCGCTGCAATCGGTACGACTCGTACAGATCATCACCGACTTCCTTCTGTCGCTTCTCAGTCTTGGAGAGGAGCTCGATGGCGCGCGGCTGGTGGCGAACACCTGACGCGAGCAGACCGCCACGCTCGAAGAGGGCATAAAACTCATCGAAGCGAGCGCGGCTCCGTAACTCCTGTAGCGTGAACTCCTCGTAGTTGAGCGTTCCCTTGCTACGGTGGTAAAGCCGTATCGTTGAGAAGTTCGAGACGATGCCCCACTCGCAGTTCGGCAGCGCGTTGAGATAATCCCAGCACTGCTGAACGGCTGTTCGTCCGCTGAACCGGTCACGGTCCAGATCGGTCCGAGCGTCCTTCAGCTCGATGATCACGGCTGGAGACTTGACGGCCGGGAAGTCGCCCAGCGCGGCATCGGCGATTCCGACTCCCGAGACGGCGTACTTGTGTTCAAGGTTATAGTTTGTAGGGCTCTTGGTCTTCAACTGGTAGCCGAGCCCCTCGCCAAACAGTTGATCGAGGAACTGCGTGTCGATCGAGGTTTCTTTGTGCGTCGCGAGATGGCCAGCCGACTCCAAGTCGGCCCAGCGCACGACTAGCGCGTACCCCCGATCCTGCGACGGACCCGCCAGCGCTGCGTAAGAGGCGGCCTCCTTCACGTACTTCGGGATAAACAGTGCACGCTGGCGCCGGATTCGGCGCTCTAACGCTCGTTCTTGTTGCTCGAAGAGCCGTGGGCCGTCCTTGGCTTGAGTGGGTCGCTTGGCCATGCCTGTTCCCTGCAAACGCTTCCGTGCGGCTTGCATGGTACCGCGTCGAACGCCAGACTGCCGCTTGCTCCCAATCCAGCCACTGGTCGAGCCGAGTTCGGTCGCGAGTCCGCCCCACCGAAGCTATCCTCGGGCATGACATCTCCGACTCCAGTTTCCGGGGCCCACGCCGCTCACGCCGAGGCCCCCGCAGACGGCTCCGCCCAGCGTCCACACAAGCTCGTCATCATCGGGTCCGGGCCCGCTGGATGGACCGCCGCAATCTACGCCGCCCGCGCCCAGCTCAACCCCGTCGTCTACTGCGGCGTGCCCAAAAACGATCCCGGCCCCGTCCTCCCGGGCGGGCAGCTCATGCTCACCACCGAGGTCGAAAACTACCCCGGATTCCCGCATGGCGTCATGGGCCCGGAGATGATGGCCAAGTTCCAGGAACAAGCCGAACGCTTCGGCACCAAGGTCATCTCCGAGGACGTCGAACGCTGCCACTGGTCCCCCAAGGCGCCCCACGAGCCCCACAAGCTCCATCTCTCCGACGGCAAAGTCGTTCACGCTCGCGCCGTCATCGTCGCGACCGGTGCCACCGCCAACTGGCTCAACCTGCCCAACGAACTCCGCCTGGCAACCAGCGGCGGCGGCGTCTCCGCCTGCGCCGTCTGCGATGGCGCACTCCCGCTCTTCCGCAACCAGCCGCTCGCCGTTGTCGGCGGCGGCGACACCGCCATGGAAGAGGCCACCTATCTCACCAAGTTCGCCTCGGTCGTCTACGTCATCCACCGGCGCGACTCCCTCCGCGCCAGCAAGATCATGCAGCAGCGATACCTCTCGCGCCCCAACGCCAAGGTCATCTGGAACAAGGTCGTCAAGGACGTGCTCTCCGCTCCCGACGAGCACGGCAACGACAAAATCACCGGCCTGCTGCTGGAAGACACCGTCACCAGCGAAACCTCTACGCTCGAGGTCAAGGGCCTGTTCATCGCGATTGGGCACACGCCGGCGACCAAGTTCCTCAAGGGCAGCGGGATCGAACTCGACGCGAGCGGGTACGTGGCGCTCCACGGGCGATCGTCGGCGACGAACCTCACCGGCGTCTTCGCCGCGGGCGACGTCGCCGACGCGAACTACCGCCAAGCGGTGACCGCCGCGGGAATGGGCTGCCAGGCGGCGCTCGACGCCGAGCGGTGGCTGGCGGCTCAGGGCATCGACTGAGCCCGGGCGACTCGCCGGCGTCAGATCCGGCGTCGCCGACGCGAGCTCGTGGCGAGCATCATCAGCGCGACGCCGGCCGCACCCGGGGCGGGGACGAGCGCTATGCCGCTCAGGTCGGTGATCGACGCTTGGAAACGCAGCGTCGTTGCGCCGTTGAGGGCGTCGACGTTATAAAACGCACCGGTCCGGTCTGCAACGACCAGGTCTTCGCCGACGAACTCAAGGCCCGCCAGCAATCCGATCGTCCGGTCGAGGACAACTTCACGCGTGATCGTGACCGATTCCAGGTCGATGACGACAACTCGTCCGGGGACGGAAGTCGACTGGCTGGTTTCGAGCACGTAGAGCTCGCCCGCGGAACTGAAGGCCAGGCCACTGGGATCGCGCAGGAAGCTCGGCAGCGTGATCGTGCTGACATTGCCGCCCTCGTTGATTCGGTAGAGAAGGCGAGAGTCGGTCGCCCAGGAGGCGTAAAAGCTGCGGTCGATCGGGTTGTAGCGGAGCTCGCCCTCGACCAGGCGGGCGCCGAGCGCCGCGAACGGGGTGGCCGCGCCGGTCAAGCGGTCAACGCTGTAGAGCGTGCTCCGGGCCGCGCCGTCCTGCGTCGCCCCGACGGTGTAATAGCTGGACGGCGAGGGGCCAAGCGAGATACCGGTCATGAACTGCCCGCTCGGTAGGTTGACATTGCGAACGTTCGAGACGGCTCCCGTGGTTGGATCCACATCAACAATCTGGTTCAGGAAGCTCGACGCGACAAGGGGCTGGGCGGAGGCGCCGGACAACGAGCATACAGCGGCGGCAATGCACGCAATAGTCTTCATACAAGCTCCCGTTCTCACAAGGTCGAGGCCACGGCGTGCAACGTCCAGACCGGAGTTCCGGCCGGATCGACACGCCAACACCTAAACCTACCTCAAGACGGGACAAAAGCCGGTAAATTGCCAGAAAATCATCAGATCTCGATGAGTTCCATGTCCGGCTGCTGCTGCGCGGAGACTTCGGGGAAGCTCACGGAGGTGACGAAGACTCGGAGCGGCTCGTGGCGTTCGGCCATGAGCTGGCGAACGTTGGCTGCCTTGAAGGTCTCTGGACGCGGGGCGATGGTGGTTGAACCGGCGGGCCCGCGCGCGTTGGAGAGGGCGTTTTCGTATTGCCCGCCCAGGGCGTTGAGATGGAGCAGGTCGAAGGCGATCTGGCCCTCGGGGCGGGTGCCTTCGATGGGCTGGATGGCCTGCTCGAACGCCTGGAGCTTGTTCTTGGCGTTCTCGAAGACGCCGGCCTTTTCGATCCAGGTGGAGGCGGGAAGGAAGACGTTGGTGGCGTCGAGGAGGGAACTGGCGAAGGTGTCCAGGAGGACGACGAACTTGCCTCCGAGCGCCTGGCGGAGTTGTTCGGTGGCGAAGGCGTCGGCGTTCTCCGGGGTGTAGTTGCCGGTGACGATGACAGCGCCGATGTCGCTGTGGGCGGAGCCGCTGCCCAGGGCGCGGAGCGTGCCGGCATCGTCGAGAACGTTTCCAGCGCCGGCGATGGCCTCGAGGACGCGGCGGACGCCGCGAGCGTTGGGGGCCTTCTCGGCGTAGACGCGGAAGCCGTCCTTGATGCCGAAGCGTTGCTCGGCGGGCTTGTTGGGGAAGACCTTGTCCTGGCCTCGGACGGGCACGGCGCCAACGGCCAGGACGGCGTTTGGATCGAGGGTGCGGGCGAGGGTGGCGAGGGCGAAGGCTTCCTCGCACGAGAGGTTGGGGCTGACGATGACGAGGAGTCGCTTGCCCGCGGTGGAAGCGCCGAGGCTGGTGGCCTTCTTCAGGCCGCTGAGAGCGTCTTCGTACGCACGGCTCCACTCGCACTCGACGAGCGTGCCATACTGGCGACGGAAGGGCGAGCGGAGGCGTTGCTCGGCGTGGACGTGCTTCCAGCCGAAACGAACTTCGTCGGTGATCCAGAAGGTGTTGACGGCGAGGTTCTCGCGGGGCTTGATGCGGTAGATCTTGCCTTCGTTGTGCTCGACGAAGATGTTGTCGCCACTGGCGGTTATGCCGTCGATGCTGGGGGTGGTCTTGAGGAACCAGACGCGCTGGGCGAAGAGGAAGTCCTTCTCGAGGAGCGCGCCGACGGGGCAGATGTCGGTGACGTTGGCAGAGAGTTCGTTGGCGATGCCAACGCCTGTGAAGACGTCGATTTCTTCCTTGTTGCCTCGGCCCGTGACCAGAAGCTCGCCTGTGCCGGTGACCTCGCGAGTGAAGCGCACGCAGCGGGTGCACATGATGCAGCGGTCGGCGTAGAGGTAAACGTGCGGGCCAAGGTCCTTCTTGGGGTTCTTGACCTTTTGCTCTTCGAAGCGGGAGACGCCTCGGCCGTACTTGTAGGAGTAGTCCTGGAGCCAGCACTCGCCAGCCTGATCGCAGACGGGGCAATCCAGCGGGTGGTTGATGAGGAGGTACTCCATCACCGCCTTCTGGTTGGCGACGGCCTTGGGAGAGTCGGCGTAGACGACCATGCCGTCGGCGGCGGTCTGCTGGCAGCTGGGCAGGAGCTTGCCGCCCATGAAGGGCTCGAGTTGGCCTGATTTGGCGTTGGGGGACCAGACTTCGACGAGGCAGATGCGGCAGTTGGCGGCGATGGAGAGCCCATCGTGGTAGCAATACTGCGGAATCTCGATGGCCTTGCCTTCTTTCTGAAGGCGATTGGCAACCTGAAGGATGGTTTGTCCGGGAGAGAAGTCGGTCTTGACGCCGTTGATGGTGATCGAGGGCATGGCCCGCGATGGTAGCGGGGAGAACCGGGGCTTTGCGGGGCGAAAGACAGGCGAACGGGAATGCGTGCGCCGGGGCTGGGACCGGCGCGGGACGCGCTGGGCGGCTTAGGCGAGAGGAGCGGGGTGAGCGGGGCCCGGACGAGGCGGGCGAGCGAGGAGGCGGGCACGGGACCGGGACGGGGGCCGGGGGCGGGGTCGGGGCTGGGGCTGGGGCTGGGGGCGGCGGCGGAAGCGGAGGCGGGGCCGGAGACGGGGCCGGGGGCGACGGCGGGGCCGGGGGCGGGGCCGGGGGCAGGGGCGGGGGCTTGGGCCGACCCGGGCGGCCCAGGGCGATGTTGATGATGGCGACGGCGGCGCGGCGCGTGGTTTCCGGGTCCGGCCGCGTTTCTAATATTTCGGAAAGAGCGTGGACCGCGGCGGATAGCTTCTGGAGCGCGACGGTCTTGGCGTGGTGCTGGAACAGGTCGTGGTAGGCTTGAAGGCGCTGCTGGGCGCCGTCGCTCTTGATGAGTTCGCGCAGGTCGCGGAGGGGGAGTTTGTGGAGCTCGCAGAGTTGATCCAGGGTGAAGTCGCCTGAGGCGTAGTCGGTGAGAAGTTGGCCGAGGTCGGTTGGCATGGCTCTACAAGACGGGCGGCGCTCGCGGGCGCGCGCACGCTCGGGGCGTGAGCGCCCGCGATGAGCCGAGAAACACGAGTTGCGGGAGGGGTTGGCGTGCGCCAGATGCCGCGGGGGCGCGCGGCCGCGTTGTGCGCACGGCGAGGGATGTGGGGAGAGAAGTCGAACGTGCGCGGGGGTGATGACGAGACGCGTCTGACGATGTTTGTGGAATGGTCTGGTGCTGCTTGAGGGAGTCGTTTCGGTGCTTTGAAGAAGGCAGGCAGGCAGGCGGCACCAAGGCATCGAGGAAAGGCTGTCGCCGATTGCGGAGCACTTTCGCGAAGCGGTTCGCGTGGCAGGCTGGAGCGGAACGAGTTGGTGCTGCTTGAGGAAATCGTGTCGGTGCTTTGCAGAAGGCAGGCAGGCAGGCGGCACCAAGGCATCGAGGAAAAGCTGTCGCCGATCGCGGGACACTTTCGCGAAGCGGCTCGCGTGGCAGGCTGGAGCGGAACGAGTCGGTGCTGCTTGAGGAAGTCGTGTCGTTGCTTTGAAGAAGGCAGGAAGGCAGGCGGCATCAAGGCATCGAGGAAAGGCTGTCGCCGATTGCGGAGCACTTTCACGAAGCGGTTCGCGTGGCAGGCTGGAGCGGAACGAGTCGCGATCGTCGCGAAACCGCAAACAAAGCCCCTACAATCCCCCCGGCATGCCCGAACAAAGCGCACACATCCGTAACTTCTCGATCATCGCCCATATCGATCACGGCAAGAGCACCCTGGCGGACCGCCTGCTGCAGGCGACGAACGCGGTCTCGGCGCGCGAGGCGAAAGAACAGATCCTCGACTCGATGGACATCGAGCGCGAGCGGGGCATCACGATCAAGGCGTCGGCGGTGACGGTGTATCACCGGCACAAGCCGGGCTCGAGGGCCGACGAGCTGGAGACGGAGTTCGAGGCGCCGGTGGATGATTCGGGCGAGCACAAGATGGCCCGTGGGCACAAGGAAGGGGCGGAGGAGCATGGCGAGCTGCACATGCTCAACTTCATCGATACCCCGGGGCACGTCGACTTCAACTACGAGGTGAGCCGGGCGCTGAAGGCGTGCGAGGGGGCGATCCTGGTCGTGGATTCGACGCAGGGCGTTCAGGCGCAGACGCTGGTGAACGCGTATCTGGCGGTGAACGAGAACCTGACGATTATTCCGGTGATCAACAAGATCGACCTGCCTTCGGCACGCCCGGACGATGTGGCGGATGAGATCGAGCAGACGCTTGGCTTCCGGGCGGAAGAGTGCTTGCTGGTTTCCGCGAAGACGGGGCAGGGGATCAAGGAGCTGCTGGCGGCGATCTGCGAGCAGTTTCCGGCGCCGCGGAAGCCGGTGACGGAGAAGCTCCGGGCGCTGATCTTTGACGCGGTGTACGACGATTATCGGGGCGTGATCACGTACGTGCGTGTGTTCGACGGGCGGCTGCGCGTCGGCGACAAGATCCGGATGATGGGGATCGGCAAGACGTTCCTCGTGACCGAGATCGGGAAGATGACGCCCAAGCCCGTTCGCGTGCAGGGGGGCGAGATCGGGCCGGGCGAGACGGCGTACATCGTGGCGGCGATTCGCTCGCTGAAGGACGTGCGGATCGGCGACACGGTGACGCTTGAGAACAATCCGTCGGATGAGGCGTTGCCCGGGTATTTGCCACCCAGGCAGATGGTGTTCTGCGATTTTTATCCGGCGACGAGCGAGGACGGAAAGTCGACGGACTTTGAGGACCTTCGTGACGCGATCGAGAAGCTGAGCTTGAACGACTCGTCGTTCACGTTCACGCCGGTGCACTCGGAGGCGCTGGGCTTTGGGTTCCGCTGCGGATTCCTCGGGCTGCTTCATATGGACATCATCCAGGAGCGGCTGGAGCGCGAGGGCGGCGTTGAGATCGTGCAGACGGCGCCGACGGTGAGCTACCACGTTCTGGTGCGGGGTGTGGACACGATCACGGGCTCGGGCGGGCAGGCGCTCAAGCCGGTGGACCTGGTGGCGCTCGCGGGCGGCGCCGACGCGCTGACCGGGGCCGCGAAGGACGGCGAAGGCAAGACGGTGACGAAGGGGACGCAGGAACTGATCGCGGCGCAGCAGGACGCGAAG
Source organism: Planctomycetota bacterium (assembly GCA_033763815.1). GTDB lineage: Bacteria > Planctomycetota > Phycisphaerae > Phycisphaerales > UBA1924 > JANRJU01. Next base: position 240,046 of record JANRJU010000028.1, on the reverse strand, counting down.
CTGCGCGACAAGTACAAGATTCCGCCCGGGCACCAACTTCTGGATGTTCACAACCCGGCGGACCTGCCCAACATGAGCTATGTGGAGGAGATCCGCGAGCCGATCTGCCGCCTGGAGATCATGGTGCCGAAGGAATATATCGGCGACGTGATGAAGCTGTGCCTGGAGCGGCGGGCGGTGTATAAGGATCAGAGCTTTGTCTCGGCGTCGCGCGAGCTGATCAAGTTCGAGATCCCTCTTGCGGAGATCATCTACGACTTCTTCGACAAGATGAAGGGGATCACCAGCGGCTACGGCACGATGGACTACGAGGTGATCGATTATCGCCCGGACAACCTCGTCAAGCTCGATATCTTGATCAACGGCGAGGCGGTGGAGGCGCTGGCGGTGATCGTGCACCGCGACAAGGCCGAGCACCGTGGGCGGAACCTGCTGGTGAAGCTGAAGGAGCAGATTCCGCGGCACCAGTTTGAGATTCCGCTGCAGGCGGCGATCGGCGGGAAGATCATCGCACGCGTGACGATCAAGGCCTTCCGCAAGGACGTGCTGGCCAAGTGCTATGGCGGCGACGTGAGCCGAAAGCGGAAGCTGCTGGAAAAGCAGAAGGAAGGCAAGAAGCGGATGAAGAACGTGGGGAGCGTGACGATCCCGCAAGAGGCGTTCATGGCGGTGCTGGATACGGGGGAGTGAAGCCCGCTCGGGCTTCGGCGACCACGCGGCTTATGCGAATGACTTCCTGAACAGCTTCAGGCTTTCGGGCACGCCCTTCTCCGGCGGGTCCTTGCCCTCGAACTCCAGCGAGACCCAGCCTTTGAAGCCCGCGTCGCGGAGGATGGTGTTGACGCGGGAGTAGTCGATGTCGAGGGTGTACCACTCGCCGCCGCCGAAGTAGGTTTTGGCTTGGACGAGGACGGCGTGTGGGGCCATGGCCTGCATCTGCGGGTACATGTCTTCGAGGAAGTTGCCGGTGTCGAGGGTGATCTTGAGCCAGGGCGACTTGATGGCGTCGTGGATGCGGAGGACGCCGGCGGCGGTTCGCCCGAGGCCCCAGTGGTTCTCGAGGCCCATGCAGAGGCCCCGCTTTTCGGCGAGGGGCAGGAGCTTCTCGATGGCGCGGATCGTCCACTCGAAGGCCTGGTCTTCGGTGTAGCCCGGGAGCGCGGGCTCGATGCCCTTGTTGGCCATGAACTCGTCGAAGCTCTTGATGGTTCGCCAGCGGCCGGTGTTGAGCCGCAGGGTGGGGATTCCCATCTCGTGAGCGAGTTCGATGCACTTGAGGGTGTGGTCGATGTTGTGCTGGCGCTCGGCTTCATCGGGGGTAACGAAGCCCTGGTGGATGGAGAAGCCCATGAGCGAGATGCCGTTGACGAAGGCGCGGTGCTTGAGTTGCTGGCAGAAGGCGTTGTCTTCGGTGGGCATCATCTGGTGGAGAATTTCGACGCCGTCGAAGCCGTAGGAGGCGGAGCGATCGATGAGTTCGAGGAGGTCGGGCTTGTCGCCCCGGAAGTGCCAGTAGGAGTAGGTTGAGACGCCGATGCGGAGCGGGCGCTGGGGAGTGGACTGGGGGGAGGGCGCAGGCTGGGCGGCGAGATCTGGTGCGGGCGGCCGCTGGGCGAGGGCGCGATTGGCGCTGGTGAGCGCGGCGGCGCCGGCGGCGAGTGCGGCAGAGCCAAGGAACTGGCGACGATCCCGCGAGGCAGTCATGGGACAACCTTTCGTCGAAGGAAGGGCCGGAACGAAGGCGGCATTCGCCGCGGCCTTGGCGGCGGCGTTGACAGCAGCATTGGCGGTGGCGCGAGTCAAGCGCACAGCGTAGACGAGGTGGGTTGGTGGTGAGGCTTGGCCGACAGGGGCGAACCGCGGCACGCGGGGCGAGAATCCTGATAGGCTGGGCGGCATGGCGGCATCCGCGCATTCGAAGCACATGGCTCTTTCGCTGTTTCTCGCCGGCGTGATCGTTGCGGCTGGGAGCGGCGGCTCGCGGGGTTCGGCGGAAGGGCTTGCGACGGGCGAGCAGCGAGAGGACGAAGCCGGCGAGCTTGATCGGGTGGTCGCGGCGGATCTGGCTCGCCGGGCTCGGGCATTTCTCGGTTCGCTTGATGCGGCGAAGCGGGCGCGCGTGCAGCTTGGATTCGACGACGGGCGGCGGACGCAGTGGAGCTTTCTGCCGGGCGTGCGAGCGGGGTTGGCGATGCGCGAGCTCTCGGGCGACGAGCGAGCGCGGGCGAGGGAACTGCTGCGCTCGCTGCTGAGCGCACCCGGGATGCTCAAGGCGGAAGCGATCATGAGCCTCGACAGCGTGCTTCGCGAGATGGAGATCTCACGCGGCGGAACGGGCGCCAGTCGCGACTCGTTGAACTACGGCATTGCGGTGTTTGGCGCACCCGAGGACGAGCGCTGGGGCTTCAAGTTTGAAGGGCATCATCTTTCGATCAATGTCGCGGTTGGCGTTGGTGAGGAGGGTCGTGCGGTTACGGGCAGTGACGCAGTGCAGGCGAAGGTGGTGGTGAGCGCGACGCCGTTCTTTGTCGGGGCGAGCCCGGCGAGGGTGCCGCAGGGCGGACAGGCGGGCCTTCGCGTGCTGGCGGACGAGCAAGACATCGGGGAGCGACTGGCGAGTTCGCTCGACGAGGCGCAAATGAGCCGGGCGAAGCTGGAGGGACAGACACCCCGCGAGATCGTGCTGATCAACGAGCGGTTGCTGGAAGATGCGACGGCGATCGGCGTGGGATACGCGGATCTGGATGATGGGCAGCGCGGCTTGCTGCGAGAGCTGGTCGCGACGTTTGCTCGCAACCTACGCCGCGAGCTAGCGGAGCGGGAACTGGCCCGGGTGGAGCGGGCGGGATGGGAGCAGGTGCGGTTTGCCTGGGGCGGCGAGAGGCCGACGGTGCGCGAGGAGGTGGGCGGTGAGATAGGGGGGGCGGGCGACGGCAAGGCTCGGTACTACCGGATAACGACGCCGACGGCGGTGATCGAATATGCCAACAGCCAGGACGGCGCGAACCACGTTCATGCGGTGTGGCACGATCGGGAACGGAACTTCGGCAAGCCGGGGGCCGCGCTGCGGGAACACCTGAAGAACGAGTGAGGCGGCGGAAGGCGGCGCGGGGGAAGGGCCAGTCGAATCGGCTTGGGGCTGGCGGACGAAACGCAAGGCATGGCCGCGGAACGCACGCTGAACTCGGACTTTGTGATTCCGGCACCCTTGGCAGAGGTGTTCCCATTCTTTGCGGACGCTGGGAACCTGGAGACGATCACGCCGCCCTGGCTGAACTTCCGGATTCTGACGCCCATGCCGATCGTGATGGCGGCTGGGGCGCTGATCGACTACCGGATCAAGGTTCGCGGCGTTGCGGTGTCGTGGCGGACGCGGATCAGCGCGTGGGAGCCGCCCTACCGCTTCGTGGATGAGCAGATTCGCGGGCCTTATGTGCTGTGGCATCACGAGCACCGCTTTGAGGAGACGACGCTGAACGGGCGTGCCGCGACCCGGGCGATTGACATTGTGAGGTACAAGGTCCCGGGGTGGATCGTTGAGCCGATCGTGCACCGACTGTTCGTGCGGGGCGATCTGGAGCGGATCTTCGAGTTCCGCAGGGTCAAGATGCTGGAGTTGTTTACGCCCGGTAACGCGGCGCATGGCACAGTGCGGCCCCCAGTAACTGACCCCCGGACAACTGACCCCCGGACAGCAGACCCCCGGACAGCAGACCCCCGGCCAGCAGATCCCCGGGAGGGCGAGCGATTGGTGGCCGGGCACAGCGCGGCGGCAACAATCGCTCGATGACCGACGGCTTCGAGCGATACCAGCGTCAGATGCTCTTGCCTGGGATCGGGCGGGCGGGGCAAGAGCGGCTGGCGCGGGGGCACGCGATCGTGGTCGGATGCGGGGCGCTCGGGTGCGTGTCCGCGGATCTGCTGGCGCGGGCGGGTGTCGGGCGGCTGACGCTGATTGATCGGGACGTTGTGGAGCGGAGCAACCTGCAGCGTCAGACGCTGTTTGACGATCAGGATGCGATGGAGGGCGTGCCGAAGGCGGTCGCCGCGGAGGCGCGGCTTCGGCGGGTGAACCCGGCCATTGATGTTCGGGGCATTGTGGCAGATGTGACGAGCAGGAACGCCGAGCGATTGCTTGGGCTGGGGGCGGACGAGAGCGTCGTTCTGGATGGGACGGACACGTTCGCGACGCGGTATCTCATCAATGACGTGTGCGTGAAACTTGGCCGCACGTATGTGTATGGCGGAGTAGTGGGAACGTCGGGAATGTCTGCGACGTTCACGCCGCAGCGGGGCGGGGCGTGCCTGCGGTGTGTGTTTTACGAACCGCCAGCGCCGGGATCGGCACCCACGTGCGACACGGCGGGCGTGCTCGGGGCGAGCGTGGCGATGGTGGCTTCGGCACAGGCGTGCGATGCGATCAAGATTCTGAGCGGGAATGAAGGATCGCTGCGGGGCGAACTGGTGTCGTTGGACGCGTGGACGGGCGCGCGGAGCGTCATTGATCTCTCCCGGGCGCGGCGGCAGGACTGCCCTTGCTGCGGGCAGCGGAAGTTCGAGTTTTTGGATGCGCAAGGCGATCGCGGCGCGACGCTCTGCGGGCAGAACGCGGTGCAGATCCCGATGGCTGGATGGGCGACAGGATGGACGCGGGAGCCTGAGTTGGGAGCCGCTGCGATTAATCTCGCGGCCATCGCGGATCGGCTCGGGGGCGTGGCACGCGTGCAACGGACGCCATGGCTGCTGCGGGCGTGGTTGAGCGGCGGGGCGGCGGAGGCGATCGAGTTGACGCTGTTTGCCGACGGGCGAGCGATTGTCAAGCCCGTGCGCGATGTCGAGCACGCCCGCGCGATCGTGGCACGATACGTGGGCGGATGAGTGATCGCGGCAGACGAGGGGCGCCCGCTACGCTGAAGCACAGCACACAGGAGGATGCACGATGGGGAACATGGCGGAATCGATCTGCAAGACGGCGACGCGGACACGCATCTATGGGGAGCGGCTCCTGGACAAAGTGACGCAGGCGCAGGCGGCGCGAAAGCCACGATTCGGCGGCGTGGTCATCGACTGCAACCATCCGACGTTCGTCTATGGGCACCTGGCGATCTATCCGCAGCGTGTGCTGACGTTGCTTGGGCTTGAAGTCGGAAACGCGGCAGCGCCGGCGAGCTACACCGACCTCTTCAAAGCGGGCGTCGAGTGCAAGGACGACGTGGAAGGGACGATTTACCCGTCGCTGGCTGAGGTGAGCGCGCTCTTTCTGCGGGCGACCGATGACGCGATTGCCAAGGTTGCGACGGTGGACGATGCGATCTTCGCGCGGGAAACACCCGACGAACGGGCCCGGGCCAGCTTTCCGACGCTGGGAACCGCGACGATCTTCTTGCTCAACAACCACGCGATGATGCACCTTGGCCAGGTGAGCACGTGGCGGCGGTGCTTTGGCTTGCCGTCGGCGTCTTGAGCTTCGCCGGCGAGGGCAGCGGAGGATGGCTCGCGGGCAGAACGCGAGCCACCCGCGGGGCCGGGGGTAGGCCTGGGCGGGCGGGTCGGGCGGGCGGGTTCAGGCGTTCCACTTGCGCTGGGCGGGCCCGGTGTAGATGCTCAGGGGTCGGATGAGGCGGTTGTTGGCGTGCTGCTCGATGACGTGGGCGGCCCAGCCGGTGATCCGGGCGACGACGAAGATGGGTGTGTACTGCGGCACGGGGATGCCGAGGGTGAAGTACGTCATGCCGCAGGGGAAGTCCACGTTTGGATGGATCTTCTTATCGCGGAGCATGATGGCTTCGACCTCATCACCAATCTCGAACCAGCGGAGGGCGTCTTTGCCCTTGGCAGCGGCGGCTGCGCGGCCCAGCTTGTTGAGGATGGGCGCGCGGTGGTCGCCATTCTTGTAGACGCGGTGACCGAAGCCCATGAGCTTGCGCTTTTCGACGAACGCGCGTTGGAGCCAGTCGTTGACGGAGCCCTTGCCGGCGTCGACGAAGGTGCGGATCTCCTTGAGCATTTCCATGGCGGCTTCGTTGGCGCCGCCGTGGAGAGGGCCTTTGAGCGCGGCGATCCCGCCGCAGACGGCGCCGTGGAGGTCGCTGAGGGTGGCGGCGACGACACGGCTGGTGAAGGTGCTGGCGTTGAACTCGTGCTCGGCGTAGAGGATGAGCGAGACGTCGATGACGCGAGCCGCCTGCTCGGAGGGCTTCTGCCCTGTCAGGACATAGAGCAGGTTGGCGGCGTGCCCGAGGGCCGGGTCGCCTCCGGTCTCCGGGGCGACGAAGGGGCGTCCGTCGATGACGTTCTGCATGGAGCCGACGATGGTCGGGATCTTGGCAAGGAGGCGCTTGGCCTTGCGGAGGTTGGCGGGGGTGGAGTTGTCCTGGCAGTCGGGATCGAGGTGGGCGAGGATGCTGACGGCGGTGCGGAGCACGTCCATGGGGACGGCGGTGCCGGCGGCGAGCATGGGCTTGGCAGCCTGCAGGAAGCTCAACACGGGGGCGGGAAGGGCACGCTCGCGGACGATGTCGGCCTTGAAGGCGCGGAGCTCGTCGGGCGAGGGTTTGTGCCCGATGAGGAGGAGGTGGGCGACTTCTTCGAAGGTTGCGTGCTCGGCAAGGTCGTGGATCTCGTAGCCGCGATAGAACAAGCCCCCCATGGGCGAGAGGGAGCAGATCGCGGTTTCGCCAGCAACGACGCCTTCGAGGCCCTTGGCGAGCGCGTCGGCGGCGTGAGCAGCAGGGGACGATGAGGCGGGAGCGGTTGAAGCGTTGGACACGGTTTCACCCCTTTCGCAGGCCAAGATGATCGCACGAGCCACGCAACCAGTCGCTGGCTCGCCCGCCCCCGGATGGTCCCCCCGAACCCAAACACCAGACCCCGAACCCCACCCCGGAATCTGAACCTCGGAATTTGAACCCCGGAAGCCGAACCCCGGAAGCCGAACCCGCGGAACGAGCCGCCCGGAATCAATCCTCGGACCACCCCGGCGGACCGCGGTGTCGCGATGCTCCGCCAGGCGGAAAGGTTGCCAAGCGGGAGGGCATAAGCAGCATAGCCGGGCGTCGGTGGGATCCGGAGAACCCCTGCTGGCTGAGTTGGCGGGCGAGTTGGCAGGCGGAACGTCGAGCCCCGCGGCGATGGGCGGCTGGGGCTGGATTGGGGCTGGATTGGGGCGGCGGGGGCGCGGGCGGGGCGGGCCCGGTTGTCCCGCGGGGAAAGGCCGGCGCGTATGCTCCCCCACCATGGCGAACAAGGTCTTTGCTGATACGGCTGCCGCGTTTGCGGATCTCAAGCAACGGGGCGTCCTTCGCGATGGGATGACCGTGATGGTGGGCGGATTTGGGCTGTGCGGCATCCCGGAGCAGTTGATCCTGGCGCTACGCGATTCTGGGGTTCGCGAGCTCACGTGCATCAGCAACAACGCGGGCGTGGATGACTGGGGGCTCGGGCTGCTGCTGCAGACGCGGCAGATCCGCAAGATGATCTCGAGCTACGTGGGCGAGAACGCGACGTTCGAGAAGCAGTTCCTCTCGGGCGAGCTGGAGGTTGAGTTCAACCCGCAAGGGACGCTTGCGGAGCGCATCCGCGCGGGCGGGGCGGGGATCCCGGCGTTTTATACGGCGACGGGAGTGGGGACGATCGTGGCGGACGGGAAGGAGACGCGGGCGTTCTATCGCCCGAGCGACGACACGATGCTGCAGAATCGGGCTCCGAAGGAAGGTTCGACGCCCAAGAGGACGGGGGGCGAGGCGCCGGAACGCCGGGATTATGTGCTGGAGACGGGGCTCTTTGCCGACCTGTCGCTGGTGAAGGCGTACAAGGCGGACACGTTCGGCAACCTGATCTACCGGATGACGGCGCGGAACTTCAACCCGATGATGGCGACGGCCGGGGCGTTCGTGATCGCGGAAGTGGAAGAGATCGTTCCGGCGGGCGAGCTGGACGCGGACTTCATCCACACGCCCGGGAACTTCGTCGATCGCGTGGTGAAGACGGCGAGCGTGAAGCGGATCGAGCAACGGACGGTGTCGCCTCGATAAGGGCGTTCGGATGGCAGTGAGGGCCAGCGACTGGATTCGTGCGGGGATGGGTGCGGGAGGTGGGTGCGGGTGGACGGCTGGCGTGCGGGTGGATCGTGCCACGGGGGCGGGCTAATATCTCGACCCTCCCCGAGCGGCGTTCGGGGGCAGTCCGGATAGCCGGAGTCGGAGTTTTTCCATGTACGCGATCATTGAAGAGTCGGGCGGTCAGCGGAAGGTCTCCTCGGGCGATGAGATTCTCATCGACCTGTACAGGGAGGGGCAGGCCGCGGAAGGCGAAGAGCTGACGTTTGATCGCGTGCTGGTGATCGGCGAGGTTGGCGGCGGCGCGAAGATCGGGCTGCCTTACGTCGCGGGGGCGAAGGTCACCGGGACGGTGATCGAGCCGGTGGTGATGGGGAAGAAGATCTACGTGCAGCACTTCCGCGAGAAGAAGACGTGGCGGAAGAAGACGGGTCACCGCCAGCGGTACACCCGCGTTCGCGTGACCGGCGTGACCGCCTGAGTCAGGCCCGATCGCGAGGTCTGCTCGACCTGTTCATCAACAACTTGCGTGCGAAGGACTGATCGGCTTGGCAGTAGCAGGCCGATCTCGGTCTTTTTGGGCTGAATTGGGCTGGCTTGGGGCCGAGACTGGGGGGCGCGAGGGCCCGCGGCACGACGCTGGACGCCGGGCTCTGGCAGCTACATCGAGCAGATGCGCGGCGATGCGATCGGCAAGCAGACCAGGCGCGGCGATCGGCTGACTACGTTCCGCGGATGGTCAGCTGGGCGGAGCGTTCGCGTTTGTCGGCGTTCTCGACCAGGCCGGCGGCAACCTTTTCCCAGCCGCTGCCGAGCTCGCCGATCGGGTCGGGCGGGATGATCTGGACTTTCTTCTCGCCCAGCTTGGCTTCGCCCCGCAGGACGCGCCCCTGGAACTCGATGCACTCGTTGAAGAGCCGGTCGAGGATTTCCGGCTCGGGGACATTGGCGACGCGCTCGCCTTGGACGTAGATGATGCCTCGGCGATCACCCGCGAAGACGGCGACGTCGGCGCCTTCGGCTTCGCCCGGGCCGTTGACGACGCAGCCCATGACCGCGACCTTCATCGGGACGGTGATCTTCTCGGCGAGGCGTTTGCGGACATCCTGAACGAGGGTGAAGAGGTCGACCTGGATCCTGCCGCAGGTGGGGCAGGCGATGAGGTCGACGCCCTTGCGGGGCTTGAGGCCAAGGGAGTAGAGCAACTCGAGCCCGTCCTCGACTTCGTAGACGGGGTCGTTGGCGTAGCTGATGCGGATGGTGTCGCCGACGCCGTTACAGAGGAGCGCGGAGAGGGCGGCGATGGAGCGGATGCAGCCGGTTTCCTTGGGGCCGGCGTGGGTGACACCCAGGTGGAGCGGGTGGTCGAAGCGTTTGGAGATCTCGGTGTAGGCGTCAATGACCAGGGCGGCATCCATGCTCTTGGCGCTGATGGCGATGTCGTAGAAATCTTGCTCGTAGAAGATGTCGAGGTATTCCTCGAGCTTGGCGATCATGATGGCGAGCATGTAGCCATGCTTGTGGTCGCTGAAGACGGCGCCGAGCTCCTTCATGCGCTTTTGCTTGTCCTTGCGCTCGATGATGGAGCCCTCGTTGACGCCGACGCGGATGGGTAGGTTCCGGGCCTTGCACGCCTGGATGACGTCGATGACCTGGGCGCGGTCGGTGATGTTTCCGGGGTTGAGGCGGATCTTGTGGACACCGGCCTCGACGGCTTCCAGAGCTCGCTGGAAGTGGAAGTGGACATCGGCGACGATCGGCACGGTCACCTGCGGGAGGATGTCCTTGAGCGCCTGGGTGTCCTGCTTCTCGGGCACGGCGACGCGGACGACATCTGCCCCGGCGGCGGCGAGCTTGTGGATCTCACGAACGCAGGCGGCGACATCGTGGGTGTAGCCGGCGGTCATCGTCTGGACGGAGATCGGGGCGGGCGTCGTCGGATTGCCAAACTTGTCGGGCAGGCCGCCGCCGACCTTCACGAAGCCGACGCGGGAATCTCCGAGGGTGATCTGACGAGTGGGGCGGCGAGGGAGCATGGGAGCAAGTTTAGACGTTGTCCGGGTTGAACCGGTTCGGTCGCCGGGTCAGCGGTTGATCAACAAGTCCTTGCCCGGCTCGGGCGATAAGCCGTTTGTTTGGAAGTCGATGCCGCCGTCGTCGACTCCATCCGGCCCGGCGGCGTAGAGGTCAAACTCGCGGCCTTTCTCGAGAGCGCTCTGCTTCGCTACACGATATCCAAGAGTGTTGCCAGTGAACGGGTCGACGGGCTCCGTCGGCAGATACTGCGGCACGAGATCGGCAAGTTGGTCTGGTGGCTTGCCGTGCGCAAGGCGGTACCGCTCTATGGCGATCAGCGTGAGCGTGCCTGTACGCTGCGCGAGGTAAATATCGTACGCTTGGATCAGGCCAGTAAACGCCTTTGACATCTTTCCAATGCTTGGTATCATGTTACAACGCTCGATGATAGCCGCTTCTGTCGAACCGCTCCTTGCGGAAGTTGGCTTAAGCGCCTTGCACGCCCAGGCTTGGATGCCGATACGTATCAACTGGTGGTGTGCCGGGCGATCCAAGAACACTTGACCAGCACTCGTGTCATACACGTATCCTTCTCCCTCCGGCATGGCTGGTTTCGCATTCCACAAGTCTTCTGAGATGGGAGTTTGCAGCACTTCGGAGTACCGATCTCCAAGGAAATATGACAGCGCACAGACTTTGTTCAGTTGTATCAACTCAGCATGAAATGTGCGAGAGACAGGGTAGATCTGGATCTCTCGGAAAAGGTGGTCGAGAGACTCAAGCGATTGATCGGTGTTTGCGGTGATTGCTAATCGAAGTTCTACAAGACTAAGAGCCTCCAAGTGAGTCTGCATTGCCAGGATACAACTGAGCATGTTACCGCCAGTCGATACAATACGTCCCAGCGCGAGCATCTCCCGGACACGTGCGCTGAATGCCGTATTGTCATGTCTCATCGCCGCGAGGACTGCGCGCCCTTTGTTGAAGCCGACTACGGATTTTGATAAAAGCAATGGCTCGTGATGGTCTGGCACCATAGAGTTACTGACTCTAAGCGCGACATGCTGAGTATCTGCAATCCGCGAAATGATGCTCCCAACCTCGGATTTCTCGAGGTTCTCGATACGTTCACGCAGTTTGTCTCTAATTTCTTGCGGCAGCGAGCGATCCGCAGTACTGGCATAATGGAAGCTCTTATCACTTCCGAGTTCTTGGGCCATCGCCGCTCGGTCTTGCCGCAGGATGGTGTCCGCGCGGACGATGAGAGCTACCGCATCCTCCCCGGCTGACTGTCCTTGCTCGATCAAGCTCGTCATTCGCTTGCGCGAGTCTTCAAATATCTCTCGAAGACTACTGAACGCTTCGGGAATCGGCTCGCTGATTGCGCATGCCGGATCGGGCTCGTAGTCGACGAGGAAAGAGTCACTCTCACTCTCCGGCTTCAGTTGTGACGACTCTGAAGCCGACGGCTCGCCGACAGCCCCATCAACATCGGAAGCGGCGGTCCCCGATTCGCCTGTCGCCGCACGGGGCTGGCGCTCGCACGAAGGAAGGCCCGCAGCGAAGGCGAAGATCGGGATGACCCAGGAGATAACACCAGTCCGCTTCATCTCTCATCTCCGTTGCTCGCCCGGATCTTCCAGCACCAGAGTCTACCGCCGACGCCGGGCCTCCGAGGGGTGGCGGCGCTCTCCGAGCGGTGTGCTTTTTGTGTTGCACTTTGCAACGAGGTTGAGGTTAGGCGAACAGCACTGGCGTCGATCGCGAGCCCTCCTGACGGTTGGGCTGCACGCCACCTTCGCGAACCTTCAGGTGCGGCGGCTCGAAGGCAGGGCGCCACGGAAAAGCTCTCAACCTCCGATCATCAAGCACACGCCCCGGCCTTTCGACCGGGGCGGTGTGTGAGCTCGAGCAAGATCCGGACGCCCAGGGGCCGGAGACGCGCCGAAGGGGGGTCCGGGGGCGATTACGAGCAGTTGCCGAAGGCGGAGGCGAAGTCGAGGTAGTCGAAGAAGTCGACCTGGCCGTCGCTGTTGAAGTCGGCGGCGGGCTCTTCGTTGCCGAAGGCGGAGGCGAAGTCGAGGTAGTCGAAGAAGTCGACCTGGCTATCGCCGTTGAAGTCGGCGCCGGCGCACTCGTCGTTGCAGGGAGCGATGGGGTTGGTGTGGTCGATGTAGACGAAGGCGAAGTCGGTGTCGCCCAGGACGGCGTCCTCGCCGAAGATGTTGTTGCCGGTGGTGAGGTAGCGTGCCTCGATGATGAAGTCGTTGCCGGAGGGGGCGTAGGAGAGGAATCGGCGGCTGCCGGCGGGGGCGGTGTCGGAATCCTCACCCATGCTCTGGAGGATGAGGGTGCCGGTGGCGTCGCTCTTGCCGGGGATGGACAGGCGGTAGGTGCCGGTGCCAGTGCGGACGAGGGTGAAGTCGCCGGCGCTGCCGTTGATGCTCAGTCGGCCATCGAGGACGCGAGCCTTGGCAGCGACGAGGTTCTCGGCGCAGAAGGGGACGTAGACGAAGTGGAAGCGACAGTTGGCGTTGGGCTGGATCTCGCTGAAGGCGTCGAGGCGGGTGAGGCGGTAGGTGAGCTGGAAGGCGTTGGAGGTGTCGGAGGTGACGCTGACGAAGGCGGGGTCGTTGCTGTCCTGGTAGGGCTGAGCGAGGAGGATGCCGTCGGTGTTGGCGTTGACGCCGGGGATGCGAACGCTGAGCTGGGGGGCGTTGCCGCCAGAGAGGTTCCAGAAGACTTCGGCGTTGGCGGCGGCGTCGGAGCGGGCGACCTTGGTGCCGTCGGTGAGGAAGGAAGCTTCACCTTCGGAGCCAATGGTGCGGCTGACGTAACCAGCGACCCAGCCCTGGTCGTAGGGGAACCAGGCGGCGCCGCAGTCGAAGTTCATCTCTTGGTTGCCGAAGGTGCCGGCGTAGTGCATGGAGAGGTACATGGACCCGTTGCCGTTGCGGTGGGTGCCGTCGTTCATGTCGTAGGCGCGACCGGAACGGAAGGTGTCGGCGGAGACGTTGACGAGCCCGTGGAGGGTGCCGATGGAGGGCCCGCCGACGAAGAGGACGTCCTGGTTGTCGCGCCCGTTGACGCGGACGGACATCATGACGCTGCCTTCGTACTGGTTGATGGCCCAGGCGTAGGTGCGGAGGCCACCGCCGTTGGGCAGGCCGTTGCCGTCACGGAGACGGATGAAGGCGTCGGGCGGATAGCTGAGGGGGTTGCTGGGCTCGACGGGGGAGATGTTGGCGTCGATATCGCCTTCGTTGGTCCAGCCGCTGGTCCAGGTGAGGGGGCCGGAGCGGATGGGGAAGACCTTGAGGGCCTGGTCGCCGGTGTCGTCGTTGGCGCCAAGGACGGTGCCGACGCGGAGGGAAACCTGGAAGTTGGCGGCGGTGACGCCGGCGGGGCAAGGCCCGGGCCCCTGGAAGGGCTGGTTGGTGAAGGGGTCGTTCCCGGGCTGGATGACCGGGGTGGCGCAGGTCTGGGCGGATGCACCGGCGGCGAGGCCGGCAAGCGTCGCGATCACGATCGACTTCATAAGCAAATCTCCTCTGTTTCCAACTCGTCCATCACTGGAACGTCCCGAGCCCCCCGATTCGCGTCGAATCCCGACGAGGGCGGTCATGTCCCGGCGGGACAGGAGCGATCACTCCACGGCCGCACGCCAAGCGCGACCCAATTTCGGGGTTCTGGAGAGACGCTAGCGCCAGGGGTTCCCGGGCCACGGAGATTCGTGCCTGTGGAACGATCATTTAGCCTTTTCTTAGCACGACCTTGACGCGATCCGTGCGCAGCAGAAGGCGTCAAGTTGCCTGTGTTGCCACCGGGGACGCGATGCCCAGTTCCGGGATCTTTGGCGGAGTAAGTTCTCCAGCCGTCACGCTCGCGCTTGATCGCACGCGCGGCGCAACCGATACAGCGTGCATGCCTGGTCAACTCTCAAGCGCTGAAGCCGCGAACATGACGACGGAACTCAAGTACGACCCCGCTCGCGCGGAAGTCTCCCCGCCCCGGAATGAGGGCGACCGGAGTGCTGGCTCGGCGGGTGGAGCTGGCGTGAACGCGGGCGGCGCAACGCCGGTGGGCGGCAGCGTGGTTCCGGCGGCGAGCGAGAGCTTCATCAACTCGGCGGGCGTTCAGGACGTAACGGAGCGTGCGCTGACGTATCTGGCGTGCGGGTACGCGGTTCACCTGGCGGGTCCGTCGGGAACGGGCAAGACGACGCTGGCGTTCCACATCGCGGCGCAGCTTGGGCGACCGGTGTCGCTGATCCACGGCAACGACGAGTTTGGCTCGTCGGACCTCGTAGGGCGCGACTCGGGCTATCGCAAGAGCACGCTGGTCGACAACTACGTGCGCTCGGTGCTGAAGACCGAGGAGAACGTGCAGGTGCACTGGATGGACAACCGGCTGACGGTCGCGTGCGAGCACGGGCACACGCTGATCTATGACGAGTTCAACCGGAGCCGGCCCGAGACCAACAACATCCTGCTGAGCATCCTCGAAGAAGGGATCTTGAGCGTGCCTCGCGCGGGGGGCAACGGGGGATATTTGAAGGTGAACCCCAACTTCCGGGCGATCTTCACGTCCAACCCGGAGGAGTACGCGGGCGTGCACGGGACGCAGGACGCGCTGCTGGATCGGCTCGTGACGATCGAGGTGGAGCACCACGACCGCGACACGGAGTGCGCAATCACCAAGGCCAAGAGCGGGCTGGACTCGGAAGAAGTGCAGTTGATCGTGGACACGTCGCGGGCGCTGCGTTCGATGGGTTCGGGCCACCGGCCAACGGTGCGGTCGTGCATCGCGCTGGCGAAGGCGGTGGCGGCGCGCGACGCGCGGGCGCACCCAGACGACGCGTTCTTTGCGCGGGCGGCGTGGGACATCTTCGGGCGGGTGTTCTCCGGAGTGGCGGAAGCGCGTGCGACCTGGAACCAGGCTTTCCTGGACCGGATCATGCGCGAGGCGGCGGAGACGATCCGCACTGGGCAGGCCTTCCAGCTGGCGCCGGGCTTTCGATGGGAAGTGACGCCGCCAATGCGGGCGCGGCGCGTGAGTGAGCGAAACTAAGCGACCCCGGTCCGAAGACCGGTGGCACCAAGAGACAGGGGGCCAGCATGGCACTGAACGATCGCCCAAGACGGCCGGTCAAGAGTCTGCAGGACGTTCGCACGAACAGCGGCGCGGTGGGCGCGACGCGAGCGGCGGTGCCCCACCAGGTTCACATGCGGTTGTGCACGCTGGAGATGGAGCGGTACCGCCGCGACCAGGAGCGTCGGGTGGCGCTGGAGCGGGCGGCCAAGTGCCAGGCGCGGTGCGAGCAGATCGAGGCGGAAGTGCAGACGCTGCTGGACGCGATCAATCTGAGAGGAATCCGGGCGGTGGCGGATGGCGAGCTGCCGGCGGTTCCGCAGAAGAAGACGGCGCCGGCGCTGGTGCCGAAGGTTGTCAACCGCGGGAGCGGCGTGCCATATTCGTATTGAGTCGTGGGCAATGGGCGATGGGCAATGGGCAATGGGCGATGGGGAGTCGTCCATTTGGCATGACCCGTGCTTGGTGCTGTTGACCGACGCCCGATGCCTGATGCCTGATGCCTGATGCCTGATGCCTGATGCCGGCTACGTGATCCCCCGGTTCCTGGTTCCTGGTCTTTGTTTCTTCGAGAGTCGATCATGCACATCAACTGCATTTCGTGCGGGCACCGCTTTGACCTTGGCAAGTCGTACGACGACTACGAGGGGCTGGTGCGCTGCTCCACATGCCGAACGCTGCTTGACATTCGAACGCAGGATGGCGACGTGAAGACCGTCCGCTTCGGGGTGATCCCCGTGCAGACGGCGGCGCCGGCACCCATCGCGATGCCCGCGGCGGCAACTCAACAACCCCAACTCCGCGTGACTCCGAGCGAGACGTCGGCGGGCAACGAAAGGCAGGCGGCGTGAGCAGCACCCGATACGTGTATGCGGTGACCCGGGCCCTGGAGGGCGAACGCTGGAATGGGGATTCGCGGATCCCGGCGGGGCTGGGAGATCGTGCCGTTGCGCCGGTGCTGGAAGGGGAGCTGGCTGTGTGGGTGAGCGAGCCCGCTGGGGCGCGGATCCGCCCGGAACGCCGGAACCTTGTGGCGCACCAGCGGGTGGTGCGAGCGCTGGCGGACAACCTCGACGCGCTGCCGGTGTCGTTCGGGATGGTGCTCCCCAGTGAAAGCGCGTGCGCGGCGCTGCTGCGCGATCACTCGGAATCCATGCTGCAAGCCCTGGACCGCATCGAAGGAAAGCTCGAGATGTCGGTGCGGGTGACGCTCGCGAGCGATAACGCGTTTGCGTTCTTCGTCGAGCAGGACCCGGAACTCCGGCATGCACGCGACCGGATGGCCCGAGGCGGAGGCTCGCGCGACGAGCTGCTGGAAGTCGGCAAGCTGTTTGAGCGCGTGCTGGAGCGCGAGCGCGACCGGGCGATGATCCTGGCTTCCGCGTCGCTGGCGCCGGCGACGAGCGAGATCCATCGGCACCCGGCCCGCAACGAGAAGGAACTGCTGAACCTGGCCTGCCTGGTGTCGCGGGATGCGGTCGCGGCCTTCGACGCGGCGGTGCACGAGGCGGCGGCGAGCTTCGACGATCGCTACGCGTTTGACTTCTCGGGGCCCTGGCCTTGCCACAGCTTCACCAACCTGCGGATCAACGCCCCCGAAGCGGATGAGGTCGAGAGCGCGGCGCGGAGCGCGGCGGGCATCGAGGCCAAGCCCGAGAGCGTCGCGGGGGTGAGCGACCCGGCGGCGGGTGGAGTCACCGGCGTTTCGCGAGGGCCGGGCGGCTGATGTTCATCCTCGATGACATCGCGCTGGGCCCGATCAAGGCCTTGATGTGGATCGCCAAGGAGATCCAGAAGGCGGTGGACCAGGAAGCCGCCAACGAGGTGGAGGCGCTCACGCAGCGCCTCAGCTCGCTGTACATGCAACTGGAAACGGGGCAGATCAGCGAGGCGGACTTCGAGCAGGCGGAGCGGCAGATCCTGGATCGACTCGACGCGATCGAGGCGGCGAATGCGGCCGCGGGTGAGGCGGGTGCGGGCGAGGACGAGTCAAGCCAGGATGAAACGGGCGAGGACGAAACGGGCGAGGGCGAGGAGCTATCCGACGGCGCTGTCGACGAAGTCGACGAAGCGGTCGACGAAGTCGACGAAGCGGTCGACGAAGACGAGCGCGAAGACGACGCCCAGGACGAAGACGAGGCGGACGACGAAACAGACCTCGACGGCGAATCGGACGACGGGGGCTCGAACGGCATTGAGGCGAGTGCACAGCAGCCCAACGCGGCCAACGACTCGAAGAAAGGTGGAGCATGAGCGCGCTTGGTTCCTCCCCGTCTCCCGGGTCGGCGATGGCGCCGGAGTTCCTGTCGCTGGAATCGCTGCGACTGGTGTTCTTTGGCGGCAAGGGCGGCGTGGGGAAGACGACGATGTCGTGCTCCGCGGCGATCGCATGGGCGGAGGCGCACCCGCAGACGCCAACACTGCTGGTTTCGACCGATCCGGCGCACTCGGTTTCGGACTGCTTCAGCGGCTCGACGCCGCCGGCCAATCTCCGCGTTGTTGAGCTGGACGCGACGCGGACCTACGACGCCTTCCTGGCGAAGCACGCTGAGGTGCTCAAGCAGATCGCGCTGCGCGGCACGATGCTGGACGCGGGGGACGTGACAGAGTTCATGTCGCTTTCCATCCCGGGGATTGACGAGTTGATGGCGCTGCTGCACATCGACGTGTGGCTGGTCGCGGGCGGGGACACGTCATCGCAGCATCTGGCGAGCCAGAATCCGGGTCAGGAGCCCCCACTGCTGCTGCCTCGCAGCACGTTTGACCCCGAGGGCACGCCAGCGCCCGCGCGGATCTTCGTCGACACCGCCCCGAGCGGGCACACGCTGCGACTGCTGCAGATGCCGGGGCTGATCGGGTCGTGGATCGAGGCGATCGACGCGCTCATGGCCAAGCACCGATTCATGCGGGAGAAGTTTGGCGGGCGGGGCATCGACGCGAACGACCCGTGCGAGCGATTCCTAGCAACGCTTCGGGCGACGGTTGGCCGGGTGGAGCGCGTGCTGTCGGACAAGGCGCGGTGCCGGTTCGTGCCGGTGATGATCGCTGAGGCGCTGAGTGTTCATGAGACGGACGATCTGCTGCGGAGTCTGGACGAGCTTGAGATCGCGGCGCCGGAGGTGATCGTGAATCGGCTGGCGCCGGGCAACGCGGGAGCGACGCTGCGGGCGCAGCGCCAGCGGGAACGCCGCGTGCTGGAAACGCTGCCTGAGCGGGTGGGGCGGGCACGCCTGCTGGGATCGATGCTGCGCGATGCGGAGCCCACGGGAACGGAGCAGCTTCGCGGCGTGATGCCGGGGCTTGGCGGGTTGGACGCTGCGGCGGGTGACGAGAGGGTTGAAGTCGGGCTGGACAATGGCGGCGCGCTCGGCTTCGAGAATGCGCCGGCGCGGCTGGCGACCAAGGGCGTGGTTCCGCTGCCGGACCCGGCTTCGGCGCGACTGATCTTCTTGGCAGGCAAGGGGGGCGTGGGCAAGACGACGATGGCGTGTGCGCTGGCGCTGAAGCTGGCGCGCGAGGGGAAACGCCGCGTGCTGCTGGTGTCGATCGACCCGGCACACTCGGTCGCGGACTGCCTGGATCAGCCGATCGGGGCGCAGCCGGTGCGGCTGGCGATGCCCGAAGCGTGGCTCTCTGGGGGCGCGGCGCCGGTGGGGCTAAGCACGAACGACTTGCCGTTCGCGGTGGAACTGGACGCGGAGGCGGAGCTGGAGTCGCTTAAGGCGGAGTACCAGCGGGAGCTTGAGGGCTTCTTTGATAATCTACTCGGGGGTGCAGAACTGAGCTTTGACCGGGAGGCGATGGAGAAGCTGCTGTCGCTCTCGCCGCCCGGGCTGGATGAGATCCTGGCGCTGACGCGCATCACGGAACTGCTCAGCGACGAGAGCGAGGGCAAGCGGGCGTCGGCGGCGGAGCGAGGCGGCGCGTCGGCGGGCGGAGGGGCAGGTGGATCGGGGGGCGGGTCGGGGGGCGGGTTGGCGGCGCAGGCCCGCGCGCGGGCCCGAGCGATGCTCGGACTCGGGGCTGCGGGCGGCGCGAGTTCCGCGGCGGGGGCGACGGTTCCCGCGACGTTCGACACGATCATCATCGACACCGCGCCCACGGGGCACCTGCTTCGCCTGCTGGAACTGCCCGAACTGATCGAGAAGTGGCTGGCGGGGATCTTCAAGCTGCTGCTGAAATACGAGAACATCGTGCGGTTGCCCCGGGTGACTGCGAAGCTGATCACCCTTTCCAAGGGGGTGAAGCGTGTGCGGGCGATGCTCGCGGATCATCGCCAGTGCGGGATCTACGGCGTGACGATCCCGACCAGCATGGCGCTGGCAGAGACGGGCGACCTTCTCGCGGCGTGCGCACGGGCGGGGATCGCGACCCCCGGGCTCATCATCAACCAGGGTGTTGAGCTCAACGCAGATGGGGAAAGCTGCGGGAGGATGCGAGCGCAGCAGGCGCGGGTGCTGGAGACCTACGCGGAACGGTTCAAGACGACGCCACAGGCGGTTGTGTTCAAGGGCGTGCCGCCCCGGGGAGTTGCAGCGCTGAGCGAGCTGGGCAGCGCGATCTTTGCGCCACGGGTCGGCCGGATGGGGGTCGCCCGTGCCGCGTGAAGCGCAAACGACGGCGGCGGCGAGCAGCGGGAACGCGTTCTCGGCAGCGCTGGCGAGCGATGCCGACTGGCGCTCCCTGGATTCGGGGGGCGACGAGGAGCAGGGCGTCACGCTCTGCGAGGCGCTGGACCGCGTGCTGACCAAGGGCGTCGTGGTCCGGGGCGAGGTGATCATCTCGGTGGCGAACGTGGACCTGATCTATCTCGGGGTCCACGCTTTGCTGGCATCGGTGGACACGCTCCGCGAGCACGCGATGGCGGCGAGCGCGGCAGCGGGCCTCAAGGAGGCTTAGGACGTGGAATCCATGCCCAGCACGATGATCGAGGCCAAGGTTGGTGACGCCCTGAACCGGCCCGCGGGCGGACTGACGGGAGAGCCCGGCGCGCCGCTCGAGGCGGCGGGGAGCGCGAGTCAGGCGCCGCGGCTGGTGCTGGATCAGGGGAAGGCGGCGAAGGGATTGTCGCAACTGGCGATGACGCTGATCAAGCTGGTCCACGAGTTGCTGGAGAGACAGGCGATCCACCGGATGGAGGCCGGGACGCTAAGCGAGGAGGAAGTGGAGCGCGTGGGCACGGCTCTCATGCTGCAAGCGGAGGAAATCCGAAGACTGTGCGAGGCGTTCGAGCTGGATGAGTCGGAGCTGCACCTGGATCTGGGGCCTTTGGGCAGGCTCGTTTGAGCGGTGCGTTGACGCGAGCCAGCCGCGCCAACCTGAGACTTGCCCTCACGGGAGCCCTTCGGGCACGCGGCGATGACCGTCCAGAGATCACCAACTCACAGCACCGGCAGCACGAATCTGGCCGACCTGCTGGAGCGGGTGCTGGACAAGGGCGTCGTGATCGCGGGCGACGTCAAGATCAAGCTCGTCGACATCGAGCTATTGAGCATCCAGCTTCGCCTGGTGATCTGCTCGGTGGACAAGGCGAAGGAAATGGGGATGGACTGGTGGGTGAATCACCCGCTGTTCAGCTCCAGCGGGCAGTCGAAGCTGAGCGGAGCCGGGGCTGCCCAGATTGAGGGGAAGGCCAGCGAGGTTGATGCGCTGCACGCTCGGATCGCGGCGCTGGAAGCCAGACTGGCGGCGACGACGGGGTTTGCCGGCGGGAGCGGGGGCGAAGCGACCGGCGCACCGGGCGAGGTTGCGGGCCAGCCCATGGTGATGACCCCAAGCGGCGCGGTGATCCCAAGCGGGGTGCCCGTGTCACCGGTGACGCCAAGCGAGCCGGTGAAGCTCAAGCCCCGCCCGGCGGCATAGACCAGCTCGGCGCGGACTCTGAACCCATATGTTGAGGCACGAGGCCTGCGCGGAAAGTCGCACAGAGGGGGTGTGACGCGCGCGGGTGTGACGCGCGCGGGGTCGGGAACGGTGTCGTGGTCGGTTGGGGTGGCCTGTCGGGGGTTGTATGTCGGGGGTGTGCGGTAGATGGGCAGTTCGTGCGCGGACTCGTGTGCGGGCGGGGCGAGACGTGCGCCTGGCTGCGGAAGTTGCCGCGCCACCCCCCACGATTGATGCGGAGGTGAAGGCGAGCGCCGATGGACACAGCACGCACGCGGCCCGAAGGAGTCGGGCGCAGCAACGTGACGGTCCAACATCGGCGGAGCTGATCCATGAACGAGTCGGAAACCATGACGGTCATCGGGAAGGACACGAGCATCAAGGGCGAGATGAGCTTCGAGCGGAGCGCCCGAATCCTGGGCGGGTTCGAGGGGAAGATCAGCTCTGCGGGCGAGGTTCACGTGGGTGAGACGGCTCGCTGCCGCGCGAGCATCGAGGCGGCGTCGGTGACGGTGGACGGGCGGGTGGAGGGGGACATCGTCGCCAGCGAGTGCATCAAGCTGAACGAGTCGGCGCAGGTGGTTGGGAATCTGCGCGGCGCGTCGCTGGTGGTCGCGGGGGGCGCGAGCTTTGTGGGGCAGTGCCGCGTCGGGCCTTCGGCGGTGGTGGACGAACTGACGCCCGCGGCGAACCGGTTGATCGAGGCGAAGCCGACGCTGAACGGCCTGGGCATGAACGGGTCGCGGATGTCGGCGTATGACACGCGCGAGAGCGCGGTGGACGCGCTGTCGGCGTAAGTTGTCGCGAGCCACCATGCAACGAGAGCATGAGCGCCGCCGGCGAGCAACGCCGGTGCGCGCTCGCACGCGCCTCTTCGCCATCTGCCGGCCATGCACAGCCACGCCTCACAGCCCCAGCGCAGCGTGTCCTGCTATCACTGCGGGCACGCCATGAAGTTCAGCCCGCACGCGCGGAGCGGGTCCTGCCCCAAGTGCCATCGGCGGGTGAATCTCGATGACATCGAGATTACGACCAAGTTCTGGGGCGGGGCGATCGAGACGTGCGGGCGGATTGTGATTCGCCCGGGGGCTCGCGTCCGAGCTCGGTCGGTGAGGTCGGGGGACGGCATCCGTATCGAGGGCGAGCTTGAAGGGGCGATCGTGAGCTTCGGGCCGGTGGTCATCGGCCCGCGGGCGCGATGGCAGGGCGAACTGGAAGCGCCGGAGCTGCGAATTGAGGAAGGGGCGCTGGTGGGCGAGTCGACGCTGCTGATCCGGACGCGGGATGCGAGCGTCTGAGCGCGGGGTGATGGGCGGCGGCGGGGCCGGGGGCAGATCGACGATTACTCGATGATCAGCTTGGCGCGCAGGCGGCCGGTCTTGTGGAGCGTCTGCAGGATCTCGATCTGCTTCTCGACGGGAACGTCGAGCGATTTGAACGCCGCGAGGAGATCGGAGAGCCGGGTCGCGTCTGTCGCGGAGGCGGGCGGCGACTGGACGCCGATCCACTTTTCGCGGCGGATAAGCGGGTCCTGGGGCGTCGGGACGGGCGGGGGGATGGTTGTGGTGATGGTGAGGTCGGCGTGAGTGATCGCGGCGGGCTCGATGGTGACATCGCCCGTGGCGATGATGACGCCGGTGCGCCGGTTGCAAATGACCTGAGCGGGCAGGTTCATCGCGGAGATGTTGACGGGGGTTGCGAACACCGAGGCGATGAAGTTGGCGCGATCGCCCCGCTCGGGCTCGGGCACACGGACTGAGACGGTGCGCTCGTCGAGGGCCTTGGCGATAGGAGCGCCAAAGGGGTTGACCTCGCTGTTGATGCGGGAGGCGATCTCGGCGGTCGCGGACCAGCCCTGGAAGTGGGGCTCGACGACGATCTGGAACTCATCGCCCAGCGCGGGCATCGAGACATCTTGAACGAGCTGCGCTCCGCCCCGGATCACGCCGACGGTCGGGATGGTGTCGTCTTCGAGCTGGATGGGCCCTTGGGCAACGGCGTAGATGGGCCCGCCCTTGAAGGGTCCTCTCATGGGAGAGAGGTAGAGGCGCCCGCCCTTGAGGCTGCTGGCGCTATTGATGACGGCGACGTGGACGTCAAAGCGGTCGTTGGTCAGCCCGCCGGACTCGGGGATCTCGCAAGTGACACTGACGATGGCGACGGCGCGCGACTTCTCGAGCTCGCGGAGCGCGCCGACGGCGCTCCCGCTGTTCTGCAGGACGGTCGCGAGCGGGCGCGCCATGACGAGTTCTTTGCCGGAATCGCCGGTCTGGTTGAGGCCCATGACCAGGCCAATGCCCTGGAGGACGGAGCGCCCGTGGCCCTTGACGCGGACGAAGTTCTCGACGCGGTCGAGCTGTGCGTGGGCGACCGGCGAGGCGGAGGCAAGCAGGGCGAGGGCGAAGGCGGCCCAGGATGAACGAGTAACACGGCGCATGTATCGACTCCCGCTGCGTCAAACGACTGGATTGGCTGGGTGGGCGGCTGGGCTGCGTGCTGCTGGGCTGCCTGTGGCTGGGGCAGGCTGACGGGGATCAGAAGTTGAAGATGGCTTCCAGTATCCGTGGGATGATCCCCTTGGTGGACGCGTCCTTGACCTGGCCCGAGTTGGCACTGCTCAACGTCAGCTCGGCGAGCTGGCTGGAGAGGACGGTGTTGCTGGAGGTGACGTCTTCGGTGCGAGCGCGGCCCGAGAGGGTCAGCGTCGTGACTTCCTCATCGCGCTGGACGATCTTGCGGGCTTCGAGGACGAGCACGCCGTTGGGCTTGACGTCGATGATGGTGGCGGTGATGCGGGCGTTGAAGCGATCGCTGCGGTCGTAGGTACCTTCGCCCTTGAACTTCTGGTTGCTGGTCAGGCCCAGGTCGGGCGAGCTTTCCCCGTTCTCGACGCGGCCATCGAGCAAGGCTTCGAGATTCGGGAAGTCGGTGACCCCGGCGTCGAGCGAGTAGTCCTTCTTGGTATCGAGGGTCTGCTTGCTGGAAGACCGGCTGGTTTCATCGACGATGATGGTGATCTGATCGTGGATCTTGTAGGTGCGGGGCTTGGGAGGATCGATGAAGAGGAGGCTGGTCAGACGGAGGGAAGCCTGGTGATCTTCCAGCCCATTCTCGTCGATCACGACTTCGACCGGGCGGAGGAAGAGGCTCTGGGCTTGCGCGGCGGGGCTCGCCGCGAGCGACGCGAGGCACGCCAAGGCCAGCATGGTGCCGTTCGCTTGAATCACTGCGGTGTGGGTGACGCGGCAAGCGGGGCCACCGCGGTTGAGGGAAGAAGCACTCATGGCTTGGCTCCGATCCTGGAAAGAAGCTCTGCCGCTCGAGCGGGGCTCATGGCGGACGAGGACTCGTCGATGTCGTGAAGTGGTGCGGTGTCCGCGTGCCCCGGGCGCGTGTTGGCGTGATCGTGCCCGGAGTCTGGGCCTGAGATATCTGGGCCTGAGAAATCTGGGCCTGAGACATCTGGGCCGGGGGTTGCGCGAGCGTCGGCCTGGCGCGGGGGCTGCTCGTCGCGAGCGCTCGGCGTCACCAGGTTCATCACCGCGAGCCCGGGAGCCTCGACGCGCGCCTGGAAGCTGACACCTCGGCGTTTGCCGATCGCGTCCTTGGGCTGGAAGCGGATGACCTCCCCCACTTTGCCGTCATCCATGGCGCGGGCCTCGCGCGAGATCACGGCGGTCGGCGTGACGCAGCGGACCGAGACGAGTTGCCCTCGACGGATGGCCAGCGGGAGCTCGACTTCACCTTGGGAGACGGCGCGCCCCGGCGTCAGCCTGGTGCGCGTCACGCTTCCGACGACACGCTCGTACGTCAGGGCCCGCGTGCTCGGGGGCAGCCACTGCTCGTCAGCGAGTACGTCGCCCGGCTGGACCACATGCCCGCGCGAGAGGGCGGCGATCGGCATCGCGACCTGGCGGCGAACGAGCACGTCGGCGTACACCGTGCCCGTACGGATGAGCGCCCGAGCCGCGGCTGGGGACGCGTCGTAGACGTCGACCTTCAAGGGCATGCGGTCCGCGCTGCCCATCGGGGCAATGACGACCGTTCGCCCGGTCGTGGGCAGATCGAGCAGGCCTTGGTCGCCCGAGTTCCCGCGAGAAGCGCGGGCGGGAGGACGCCCGAGAGCGTTCTCGGCGACGGTCCGGAGTAGATCGCCCTCGCTGAGGGTGACGCGAAGGTCGGCCTCGTCCACGCCCAGGAACTGAGCGACCCGGGCGGAGGCAAGATCGCGCACGCGGGGCTCGTCGGTCGAGGGCGCGTCGTCGCTTGGGGCGATGGCGTTCGAATCGCTCGCCCCGGCAGGGATCGCGACCGGACGGCGACGGACGTGGCAGGGTCCGCCCTTCATCGTGAACGACTGGGCGTCGATGCCGGCGCGTTGCAACGCGGCCCGCAGCTCGGCGAGGGTCAGGGCTTGCCACTGGCCATCGGGGAGCTCAGGGGCTGGCAGGACAACAACCTCGCGGACGCGCTGCGCGTCGCGGCCGGTGACGGCGGCGATGTCGCCCACACGAACGGGCGCGCCGGGCTCGATGCGCGACGTTGCCCGCAGAGCGATCGAAACAGCTTGGGCGAACGCCGACGACGCGAGGATGGTCTGGACCAGGACGACCAGCAGACAGACGCGGGCGAGGGAGCTTGGGCGCGACGTGGCGTCGTGTGCGGAAGGCTCGTGATGGTTCGACTTGCGGGCGGGCATGTGTTCCCTCGGAGCGGCTTGCTGGCTGCTTTGGGAGGTCGTTTGGGGGTTTGCTGGATTGGGGGCGTTCACGCGGGGAGGTCAGGTTGGCCGGTTGGGAAAGGCGACGGGATCAGCGGCGAAGCTGAGCAATGCTGCGGAGCGCTTCATCGGCGGCTCGGATGGACTGGCTATTCATCTCGAATGCGCGCTGCGTGCGGATGAGCTCGATCAGTTCGCGCGTGGGATCGACGTTGGAGGATTCGAGAAAGCCCTGCTTGAGCTTGCCCCGGCGGTCGGTGCCGGGCTCGCCCGTCACGGGGGCGCCGCTGGCGGCGGTCTCGATGAAGAGGTTCTCGCCGACAGTCTTGAGGCCCGCGGGGTTGACGAAGGTGGCGAGCTCGATGGTGCCGACGGGCTGTGGGGCTGCTTCGCCAGGAATGGTGACGAGCACCTGTCCGTCGGCGCCGATCTGCACGTTGGTCGCGTTGTCGGGGATGACGATCTCCGGCTGGAGTCGACGGCCCTGGTCGTTGGCGAGGACGAGCTGGCGTTCGCTGTTGAGGACGAAGTTGCCGGCGCGGGTATAGGCGGTGCCGCCCAGTTCGGCCTCGACGCCGACCTGGAAGAAGCCATCGCCTTCGATCATGAGGTCGTAGGGCTGTCCGGTGGCGAGGGGGGCACCTTGGATGAAGCTGTTTTGTGTGCCCGAGACCTTGACGCCAAGGCCGACGAGGAGGCCGGTGGGGCGCTGGTCGCCGTTGGCGTTCTCGGTGCCGGGCTGGGCTTTTTCGATGTAGAGGAGGTCCTGGAAGTTGGCACGGCTGGCCTTGAAGCCGGGCGTGTTGACGTTCGCGAGATTATGCGCGATGACGTCGAGCGAGGTGTTGAGGGCGGAGAGCCCTGAAGCGGCGGATTGGAGTGCGTTGATCGCCAAGCGTTTGGTCCTTGCGTGCGGCGGGGCTCGTGGCATGCCCGCGTGGATCAGTCGGTATCAGGAGGAGCGTCCGAGGACCCCGATGAGGCGCTCGCTCATGCGATCGTGCTGCTGCATCATGGCGACGTTGGCGTCGACTTCTCGGCCGGCGGAGGTCACTTGCATGATGGCCTTGACCTCGTCGACGGTGGACATCTCGAGGGATCCCTGGATGACGCGGCCGGCGCCGCGCGAGCGGTTGTCGATGGCGTCGGCGGGGGCGAGGAAGAGGCTGTCGCCGAGCTTGCGGAGGCGAGATTCATCGGGGACGGCGGTGATCTGGATCTGCACGGTTTCCAGGCCGTTGACGCGGATCATGCCGTTGGGGTCGATTCGAATCTCTCCCGGCGGGAGATCGATGGGCTGGTTGGCGACATCGAGGATGGGCATGCCGCTGCTGGCCATGACGAGGCGGCCGTTGGCGTTGAGGGCGAAGCGTCCGTCGCGGGTGAGGCGGACCTTATCGGTGTTGACGTCGGTGGCATCGCGAGCGACAAAGAAGCCCTCTCCCTGGATGGCCAGATCGAGGCGATTACCGGTGGTTTCGAAGCTGCCTTGGGAGAAGGAGGTTCGTGTGGGGGCCATCCAGACGCCGCCGCCGAGGCGTTCGAGGAGTTTGTTGGA
Source organism: Planctomycetota bacterium (assembly GCA_033763815.1). Classification (GTDB taxonomy): domain Bacteria; phylum Planctomycetota; class Phycisphaerae; order Phycisphaerales; family UBA1924; genus JANRJU01. Next base: position 212,721 of record JANRJU010000028.1, on the reverse strand, counting down.
GGGCAGGAAGGCGAGGCCGTCCTCCTGGGTTTCGGGGAGGCGTTCGCGCGGGATGGGGGTATCGGGCTTGAACCCGATGGTGTCCATGTTGGCGAGGTTGTTGGAGAAGACATCCTGGCGGTGCAACGCCGAGAGGGCCCCCGCGGCTGAGAGATAAAGCCCGTAGTTCATCGCGAGAGCGTGAACGCAAAGGGGATGCCAGAAGGCGAGGCATCGAGGATCGGGCAGCAAGAGGCATCAGGGATCGGGCATTGGGCATCAGAGAAGCACGTGGTGTCGCAGACTGCTTCCCTGGATCGCTGGCTCGCTCTTCCCCTGGCTCGCTTTCGGAAGCCTCTCCCCTCATCTCCGATCCCGGATGCCCTCCAACTCAGATCACCAAACCGTCGTAGGCGAGGAACATGCCAGGCGGGAGGGAGGCCTGGGTTTCTTCGTGCGGCAGGTCGTGCGCCATGTGCACGAAGTACGTGCGTGCCGCGGCGGCCTCGTGCGCGATGTTCACCGCTTGTTCGAGGGTGAGGTGGGTCGGGTGATGGCGAAGGCGAAGCGCGTCGAGCACCAGCGTCTGCAAGCCTTGGAGGCGGGGCCAGGTTTCCGGGGGGATCGCCGAGACGTCGGTGCAATAGGCGAGAGGCAGGATGGGGCGGGCACCGACACCCTCGTCGTTGGCGGGGTTGGGGGTCGCGGCGGGTTCAGCGCCGCTGGCCTCAAAGAGCGAAGGTTGCGCGGCGTCGAAGCGATAGCCGACGATGGGCAGCTTGCCATGAAGAACGCGGATCGGGGTGGCCTGAAGGCCCCATAGGTTGATGGCAACGCCGACGCGGGCCCGGTGGGGCGAGAGGGTGGCAACGAATGAGTCGTTGACGTTGCGGTCTTTCTGAAAGATGTGCGCGTACACCCGTTGCAGGTGCTCCATCGTGTGATCTTCGGCGTAGACCTCGATGGGGCCCTTCTGGATGGCGTTGAAGCGGCGCACTTCGTCCAGGCCGAACGTGTGGTCGACGTGGTTGTGGGTGAAGAGGACCGCGTCGAGCCGTTGCATTTTGGCGCGCAGCGCCTGCTGGCGGAGATCGGGGCCGGCGTCGATGAGGACGCAGCGGTCGTTGCCTCGCTCGCCCCGAAAGGTGAGCATGGCGGAGGTGCGCAGTCGCTGATCGCGCGGGTCGGCGCTGGTGCAGACGCGGCAGTCGCAGCCAATGGCGGGAACGCCCGCGGAGGTTCCAGTGCCAAGAAAGGTCAATCGCACGGCGAAGACTATGAGGTTGGGAAGACAGAGTCTGAGGAACGAGGCGCGAGGCAGGAGGCACGGGGCAGAGGCGGGAGGCACAAGGAAACGCGAGGTGGCGCAATCCCGATAACACCAAGGTGACGCTCGACGGGGACGCTGGCTTTCGAGTACATTCTCGATGACGAGACGAACTTACGCTTGTTCCGTCGGCGGCGTCTCGGCGACCCCCCGGCAGCATCTAGCACAAGGACTCGCCCCGATGAGCATTGCTCCCACATCGTCTGGCAATCGCGTTGGCAGCCGCACGCGCATGGAAGCTTCGCAGGCGTTGGCTCTTGGACGCCGCCGGCTCATGCTTGCGCTGATGGCGGGCTTTTGCGCGGGCGTGCAGGTCGGCGTCGCGAGCGCGGCGCCGCGAGTCGGTGTCATCGGCGTGGATGAGTCGGCACACCCGTGGCTCGGGTTTGCGCCGGGGTCGACAACCGACGTCCGCGCGATGCTGGACGCGGTCCGGGCGGCGGGAGTCGCGGAGGTGCGGAGCTATGCGATCTCCGCCGGTGAGACGGCTGGCGGGGGGGCTGCGGCCGGTCGCGTCTGGCACTGGACGCGGGATGGCGAGACCTTCTACGCGATCAGCCTGGATGGCCAGCGCGTCGCAAAGGCGGCTCGCACGTCGTACGAGGTTCTTCTTGAAGCGGAGAAGTTCGAGCCCTTGCGGGACGCGCAGCGCGACTGGGGGTCGCTCGCATCGGGCCCCGAGGGCCGGGTGTGGCTGATGCAGTTCCACACGCCGATGCTCGAGGAGTATCGGCTGACGCTGGCGCAGCGGGGCGTTGAGGTTCACGCGCACGTTGGCAACCACGCGGTGGTCGTGCGGGGCGAGCGGGAGGCGATCGCGGCCGCGGCGGCGGGCTTGCCCTTCGTCCGCTGGTCGGGGCCGCTGCACCCGGCGTATCGGCTGGAGCCGGTGTTGCTGGAGCAGTTGCTCGCGGGTGAGGCGGCGGGTGTTGCGTCAAATGAACCGGCCGCACGTTACAGCATCATGGTGATGCCGTGGCTCGGGACGGATGGGCCGGGCGTTGGCGGGCCGGCGGAGGCGCGTGCCGCGGCGGGGAAGATCGCCGCGCTTGGTGGCAGCATCGATCTGCTGCTGGATGAGGGCTTCCGGATGGAAGCGACGCTGACCCGCGCCCAGCTGGCACGCGTCGCGGCGATGGACGAGGTGCTCTTCATCGACCGGTGGCTCCCGCCCGTGAGCTACATGGACAACGTCCGCGAGGACGGGGGCGCCAACTTTGTCGAGAGCGTCGCCGGCTTCACGGGGCGGGGCGTGCGGGGCGAGGTGCTCGACAGCGGTCTATTCAACACCCATGGCGACTTTGCGCGCAATGCGCCAATCGTCCGGACCAACAGCGGAAGCACGAGCCACGGAACGTCGGTGTATGGCATTGTGTTCGGCACGGGTGCCGGCAGCGGCACCGCGCGGGGCCTGTTGCCCGACGCTCAGGGCATCTTCGCGACGTACACCAACCTTGGCAATCGCCGGACGCACACCAACGCGCTGACGCAGGCGCCGCTCAACGCGGTGTTCCAGACGAACTCGTGGGGCTCCTGCTGCTTCACGACGTACACGACGCAGGCGGCGGATATCGACGACATCCTCTTTGACAACGACTTCACGCTGCTGCAGGCCCAGGCCAACACGGGGAACAACTCGTCGGACGTCATTGCCTTTGCCAAAAACCTCGTCTCGGTGGGCGGCATCCAGCATCGCGGCACGCTCGCCCGGGCGGATGACTTTCATAGTGGCGCTTCGGGCAGCACCGGACCGGCGTCCGACGGGCGCACCAAGCCCGATCTTTCGTACTGGTACGACAACATCCGCACGACTGCGACGGGGGGCGGGTACACGAACGGGTTTGGCGGCACGTCCGCCGCGACGCCCATGACCGCCGGTTACTTCGGGTTGATGTTCCAGATGTGGGCGGAAGGGATCTTCGGCAACCCGACGGACGGGACGGGCAACGTCTTTGCCAACCGCCCGAAGATGGCGACGGCCAAGGCAATCATGATCAACTCGTCGAACGCGTATGCGTTCACGGGCGAGAACGCGGACCTTCGGCGCGTGCGTCAGGGCTGGGGTGTGGCAAGCGTTCGGAACCTTTACAACGCGCGGGAGAACACGCTGGTTGTGGACGAGACGGAGGTGATCTCGAACCTGGAGACGCACACGTACCGCGTGCGAGTTCCCCAGAACGCCGGTGCGTTGCGGGCAACGCTTGTTTACACCGATCCGGCGGGGACGCCCAACAGCGCCCGGCACCGGGTGAACAACCTTTCGCTCCGGGTGGTGAATCCGGACGGCACGTCGTACTGGGGCAATGCGGGCCTGCGCCTTGGGAACGTGACGACCGCCGACGGGACGGAGAACCTGGTGGACACGGTCGAGAACGTGTGGCTGGCGGCGCCGAGCTCGGGGGTGTGGACGGTTGAGGTGCGCGCGAGCGAGATCGTCCAGGACGCGCGGATCGAGACGCCGGCGGTCGACGCGGATTATGCGCTGGTCGTCAGCGGGCTGACGTGCACCGCCGACCTGAACCTGGATGGCCAGGTGGATGTGACGGACTATCTCGACTTTGCGCAGGCATTCTCCGACGAGGGCGCGGGGGCGGACTTCAACGCGGACGGTCTGGTCGACATCTTTGACTATCTCGACTTTGCCGTGGCGTTCAGCTCGTGCCGGTTCTCTTGAGGCGGAGCGGGACGGGCCCGGGGACGGCGCGGGACACGGTGGAGGATGAGGCGCGCGAGCGGGCCGGCGCTGCCGGGCGTGCGAATGTAGTCGCGCGCTTCGCCGAGGCGGGGGCGAGGCAGCGGGGCGGAGGATACCATGACGCCCCGGAGGACGCTGACGGCTCGGGCGTGTGGTGGTGAGCCGATCCTTCGTGACCGAGTTGAAGTCAAGCCGCGCCAGCGCGCGACGAGGTACGTGGTATGCCGCTCAGCCCGCAGCCAGCGACGTCGCCCCCGCCATTGGTCCATGCGGAGATGCCTCGTGGGAGCGCGGCGGTCGTACGGGTGCGCGAACTTCAGATGACGTTCCCGAACGGGACGCGGGCGTTGCGGGGCGTGAGCCTGAATGTGTATCCGGGCGAGCTGCTGGTGGTGATCGGGCGCTCGGGCGCGGGCAAATCGACGCTGCTGCGGTGCATGAACCGCCTGCAGACGCCGACCTCGGGGCAGATCGTCCTGCTGGATCGCGACGTAACGCACGCCTCGGGCAGCGAGCTTCGCGAAGTCCGGGCCCGGGTGGGCATGGTCTTCCAGCAGTTCAATCTCGTGCGGCGGTTGTCGGTGCTCGAAAACGTGGTGTGCGGACGCCTGCGGTTTGGCGCAACACCAGCGGGCCTGATGCGCTCGCTCGTCCGGGGCTCGACAAAGCACGATCGAAGAATCGCGATGGAATGCCTGGCGACGGTGGGAATCGAGCGGCTCGCGCACCAGCGCGCCGACACGCTCTCCGGCGGGCAGCAGCAACGAGTCGCGATCGCACGCACGCTGGCGCAGGATCCGCTCCTGATCCTCGCCGACGAGCCCATCGCCAGCCTCGACCCCGTCAGCGCCGACGCGGTCATGGAAAGCCTCAGGCGGATCCAGCAGGATCGGGGCATTCCGGTGGTCGTCAACTTGCACCAGGTCGATATCGCCCGGGCTTTCGCGACGCGGATCGTCGGGATGGCGGCAGGAGAAGTCGTCTTTGATGGAGCCCCCGAGTCGCTGAGCGAAGAAGGCGTTGCCCGGATTTATGCGGGCGCTCCGCAGGCGGGCGGCGTGCCTGCAAGCGGCATCCGGGCGAGCAGCCCGCTGGCCAGCGAAGTGGGCGCGGACGCCCTGCATGGCACCGGGCCCGAGGCGCGGAGAATCGCCCCCGCGGTTGGATCGATCGCGGCGCGTTCGACGCCTGCGGGTGGGCTCTCGCGCGAGCCCTTGGCCCCGCCTCGCTCGGGCCTGGGCGCGTTCGCCTGGGCGACGATGCTGGTGATTGCGGGCGTGCTTGGCTTCTCGCTCGCCCGATGGGGCGGCGGGCTGCTCGGAGAAACAACGACCGGGGCGGCAGTCCCCGCAGACTCGTCCGGGGCGGCGGGCTTGGCTGGATCGTCTTCGGGGCAAACGACCCCGTGGCCCAAGCGACTGGTGCTCGGGTTTGTGCCCACCGAGGGCGGGGCGGATCTGGCCGATCGGTTTGCGCCGTTCGTCGAGCATCTGCGACGCTCGCTCGATATTGAGGTGCAGACGTTCACCGTGACCGACTACGCGAGCATGATCACGGCGATGTCGCAGGGACATGTCGACGCCGCGTATTTCGGTCCCAAGAGCTACGTGGAAGCGGCGCTGCGTGCCAACGCGGAGGCGATCGCGGTTGAGCTGAACGGAGCGGGGGAGCCCGGATATCACAGCGTGATCATCGCGAGGCGAGACTCGAGCGCGACGACGATCGAGAACGTTCGCGGGAAGACGTTCGCGGTCGTGGACCCCAACTCGACATCGGGCTATCTCGTGCCGCAGATCCTGTTCCGGCGCGACCTTGGCACGACGGCGGAAGAGTTCTTCCGCGAGGTGAAGAACGCGGGCTCGCACCAGGGCTCGATCCTTGCGGTCAAGCATGGCGAGGTGGACGCGGGCGCCACGAGCGACCTTGACCTTCGCAAGATCGCGCAGTCGGGACAGGTGAGCGAGGACGAGTTCACGGTGCTGTGGCGATCAGACATGATTCCGGGCTCCCCGATCGCGGCGCGGCGCTCGCTGCCTCCGGCGTTTCGCATGGCGTTGCTGGGCGCGATCCTCTCGGCGAGTGAAGATCCGAAGGTGGTCGAGCGGATGGGCAACGGGGGCTTCGCTCCGGCGACGGACAGCGACTACGACGTCATCCGCTACCTGCAGAGGTTGAAGGAGCAGTCATGAGCAAGGGGGACTCCTGCTGGAACTGCGACAAGCCCGTTGGGCCGGATGTCGCCCGCTGCGAGTCGTGCGGGGTGATCAGCGTGCCGCGGGAGCGGGCATCGCTGGCGACGCGCCTGGTGCGGTTCGCGATGCTGCTCATCGCGCTGGTGGTGCTGGTGCTGAGCTTTCGCGCGACGGAGATCAATCCGCTCAAGCTGATCGAGAACCGGCACCGGGCGCACGGCTATTTCTTTGGCGAGGCGGTGACGCCCGAGGTCGAAGCGGAAGTCCGCAAGATTGCCGAGCGGATGCCGGACACGATCCACGAGATGGCGGCGCGGGAGACGGTGCAGCGGCAGGCGAAGGAAGCCGGGCGGGTGCTGACGCCGGCGGAAGAAACCAAGCTCGTGGAGGAAGAGGCGGAGCGTCTGCGTGCTGCGCAGCCCGAGGCCGAGCGGGAGCGCATCATCAACGAGGAAGTTGAGCGGAGCTTGGCCCGGCGACAAGAGGGGTACTTTCCGCCTGTGACGGACGCGCCGCGGCTGCGGCTGTACTTCGCGGCGCTGCTGGAGACTTTAGCGATCGCGCTCTGGGGGACCTTGCTGGCGATCGTCGTGGCGGTTCCGGTGGCGATCTTCGCGGCGCAGCGCGGGATGCAGATCATGACGCCGGGCGACACGCCGGTTCGGCGGACGATTCGCGGGACGACGATCTTCTTCGTCCGGCGTTTTCTCGACTTTTGCCGCGGGTTCAACGAGTACGTGCTGGCGCTGATCCTGGTTGTGGTGATCGGTCTGGGGCCGTTCGCGGGGGTGCTGGCGCTCTTTGTCCACACCGTTGGCGTGCTGGGCAAGCAGATCAGCGAGACGATCGAGGAGGCGGACCGCGGGCAGTTGGAGGGCGTGGTCGCGACGGGCGCGCACCCGCTGCAGGTGGTCTCGTTCGGGCTGATGCCGCAGATCATCCCCGCGACGGTGAGCTTCAGCCTGCTGCGGTTTGAGACGAACGTGCGCAGCGCGACGATCCTGGGGTTCTGCGGCGCGGGCGGGATTGGCAAGTTCATGGTCGACAAGATCAACGGCTACAGCTATCGCGAGGTGTGCACGATGATGATCATCATCATCGTGGTGGTCGCGATCATCGACTTCCTGTGCGGACGCCTGCGCAAGCGGTTCATCTGACGAGCGTCGCGACGGCGCCCCAAGCAACCTACAACATCGCGCATGTCGCTGATGTTCCAATCAATCGTTGAATGTTCGTGTGCTTTGGCTGCGGTCAGTGTGGCGCTCCTGGCGGGGTGCTCAGCCTCGCCCGAGCGAGCAGGCCTGCGTCAACCGAGCGAGGCGGAGCTGCGATCGAGCGCGGAAGAAACACTCGACAGGTTCCATGGCGCGGCGGCGCGGGCCGACTCCGACGCATACTTCGCGCTCTTTGCGCCAGATGGCGTGTTCTTGGGGACCGAGGCGAGCGAACGCTGGAGCGTGGCGGACTTTCGGACGTATGCCGAGCCCTACTTTTCGCAGGGCAAGGGCTGGACGTATGTCCCGGTCGAGGGCGGACGGCATCTCAACTTCGACACGGCCCGCGATTATGCCTGGTTCGACGAGTTGCTGCGGAATGAGAAGTACGGGCTTTGCCGAGGGAGCGGCGTGCTCCGGCTCGTCCGCGATTCGAGCCGGCCCACCTGGCTCATCGTCCAATACAACCTTCACTTCCCGATTCCGAACGAGCTTGCCGGCGAGATCACCCAGCGCGTGCGCACATGGAAGCAACCATAAAGGCGTTGCGCGCGGCGAGAACCAAACGGGCGGGCGCGGACGCGCAAGTCGGAGGATGGGCCGACCTTCCGGTGTTTTCTTTGCTCTTGCGGCGGCAATCTGATAAACTGGAGTGAAGATCGCGTGGAGCTGGCAAGCTGGAGCGATCCATGAAGTGCGTCGTGAGTGTGTCCGCGTCGGTGTTGCTGTTCGCCTCCGTCGGGTTTGTTCAAGCGGCGTGTCCGCGTTTGGCGACATTCCGAACAGTCCCCAAGCCCGCTGGCGTTCTGAACGCCAAGGCGACGGGCGTCGCACACGATGCGTCGGCGCTGGTGGGCACGTTCTCGGTCCCGGGCGGCGTGGTGATCGAGCAGGGGTTCATCTGGAACCCTGAGACCGGGGCGCTCACGCTGCTGCCCGTGCCGACGGATTGGTTCAGCGTCTGCTGCCCGCAGGCGACGAGCTTCTCGACGATTCCGCTGGGGATTGCCAACAACGCCGTTGTCGTCACCGGGCACGTGCAGGAGTTCCCGGACGGCCGCACGAAGGCGTTCCGATGGACTCCAACGGGGGGCATGCTCAACCTCACGCCCGAGCCTTTCACGTATGGGTCGGCGGCTGATGTCACGCCCAACGGTGTGGTGCTGGCGGGAGACATCTCGTCGGCGAGCGTCGCGTCGCAAGCGTTTCGCTGGACAGTGGGCTTCGGGTTTGAGTACATCGCCTCGGGCGACGGGCAGCCGCTCTCGATTTCGTGCGTCTCGGCGGGCGGGGATTCGATCGCTGGAACGGTTCTCGGGGCCAACCCTCTGGCGTTCCGCTGGACGAGCTTTGGCGGGGTGCAGGTGCTGGGCGATCTTCCGAGCGGGGCGGATGCGTCGGCGGGGCTGGCGATTGCGCCTGACGGGAGCGCCGTCGCGGGGGTCGGTTCGATTGCCTGCGATGCGCAGAACTGCCGCGAGGCGTTTCTATGGAGCGCATCGACGGGGTTCGTGCCGTTGGGCACGCTTCCGGGACGGAAGAACTCGGAGGCGCTGGCGATCAGTGAGCGAGGCGAGATTGTGGTGGGCGTGTCGTACAACACCGCGTCGGACCGGGCCGCGTTCTATTGGACCGCACGGCGCGGGATGCGCCCGCTGGTCGATGTGTTGCTGGAGCGAGGGGCGATTCTGCCCCCGGGCACGAGGCTCATCGAGGCGACGGACCTGGACGACTTTGGCCGGCGCGTTGTGGGCGTATCCGCGAATGCGTCCGGGCAGACCGACGGGTTCATCGCGGAGATGGCTGTGGAGTGTCTTGCGGATTACAACGCGAGCGGCGAGGCCGATTTCTTTGACTTCATCTCGTTCGTCGACGACTACTCGGCACGAAACATCTGCGCCGATGTGAATCGCGACGGCACGATCGACTTCTTTGATTATCTCGATTTCACCGAAGCGTTCGACGCGGGCTGCCCCTGAGCGATGGGCTGTGCTCGCTGCTTCGGTCGGCTTGACTTTGCTTGACTCGCCTCCGTTTCGCGCGACTTTCGGTCGCTTGTCGCGGGTCACGCGCGCCGTGGCGTGACACCGGGCGGGAGCGCCGCGAGGAAGAGGCCTCCGTACGCGGTGGTCAGCACACGCGGGTCGAGGCAGACCACTCTCCCGCGGTCGGAGGCGGAGCGAATCAGACGTCCGAAACCTTGCTTGAAGCGGATGATGGCGCGGGGCAACGCGTCTTCGCGGAAGGGGTCGCCTCCCCGAGCTTGGATGAACTCGCCCCTGGCTTCCGTGAGCGGCCGATCGGGCGGATCGAAGGGCAGTTTGGTGATAATGACGTTCCGCAGGGCGTTACCCCGGACATCGACGCCCTGCCAGAAGGACGCGGCCCCGAGCAAGACCGAGCGCTCGTTGGACCGGAACCGTTCGAGGATGAGGGAGCGTGACCCGTCGCGGCCTTGCGCGAGCATCGGCATGCCTCGCTCCAGCAGCGGCTGTCGGAGTTCGTCGGCCAGGGCGTAGAGGGACGCGAAGCTGGTGAAGAGCACGAAGGCCCCGCCATCGGTCGCGTCCAGGTGCGAAAGCACTCGTCGGGCGAGGCTGGCGGAGAAGCCGCCGCCCGAAGCGCCATCGCTGCTTGAGGCCGAATCCGGGCTCGAACCGTCGGGGAAAGCGTGTGAAGCCGGGTCGAAGCGCCCGCGTGAACCGGCCTCGTGCCGCACGATGCTGGGCTGGTGCCCGCCCCTCCCGCGGCGGTGGAAGGAGCCCCGCGGGTTGGGTGCATCGCCCTCGACGAAGAACTCAACTTGGCGCGCGTAATCGAACGGACTCCCAAGCTTGAGCGTTCTCGCGGCGCGGCAGCCAAGCCGCTCCATCGCGTGCTCGAACTCACCTCGGTTGTGCCCGTCGCCTTGGGAGTTGTCGCCATCCGCATCGTGGCCCGGCAAATCGGGGCTGGTGTTGCCTCGGTGCGCGGAAAGGTCGGGAACGAAGTCACTCGCGGCGTCGGGCATGAACTCCGGCGCAACCTCGGGGGCGGAGCGAGGGCGCGTCGTCGCTCGCGACGCCAAGCCTGCGGTCGCGAGCGTGGCGCTCGTCAGCACCACGCTGGCGGTGTCGCCAAACAAGTGCTGCGCGAGGATCGGACCGACTTCGACGGGCGAACAGGCGAGGGTCACGCGGGCGGTGCGCGCGCCGCGGGCCGATTCTGCGTCGGCGTAGCCGGCAACCTCAATCCAGTAGGCGCACGCGGGGAGCTTCTGGTCGACGAGTGTCTCGGCGGCGAGGGCGATGTCCGCCGCGCGCTGCGCGTAGGAGTTAAGCTCGAACTTGTCGGCTTCCAGCGGGACGCTCTCTTTGAGCCCGCGCAGCGCGAGCGAGAGTTCGCCCATCGCCGGGCCCAGCAGGTTCTCAACCACGCCGGGCTCACGCACGCGCAGGCCCGAGCCGCCCTCGCGACCGCTCTCACGCACGACGTTGCGGAGCGACTCGAAGAACACGCGGGCGGCGTCCATCGCGCCAACAACCCGGGCAATCGCTGTGTTGCGCTGCCCGAGATCACCCGCCGCCAGCCCGGAGAGGTGGCCCAAGAAGCCCTTTCCCGAGCGCGGCTGGTAAAGCGTCGTGAGCAGGTGGTTGACGCGCCCTTCCGCGAGGGAGCAACCAAAGTGCTCGCTGGCGGCGTCTTCGACGTTGTGCGCCTCGTCCAGCACGACGTGCTGATACTGAGGGAGGAAGCTCGCGTCGCGCACGCGGAGCGCCAGGTCGGAGAAGAACAGCGCGTGGTTGCACACCAGCACGTTGGCGTCGGCCATCTCACGTCGGGCTCGCTGATAGAAGCAATCGCGGAAGTTCGGGCACTTTCTGCCCATGCAGTTGCCCGAATCGGAGACGGCGTAATCCCAGACGGCGCCGCGCTCCAGCGGGGGAAGGCTCGAGAGCGTGCCGTCGCGCGTGGTCGCGGCCCAATCCTGGATGACGCGGAGCGAGCGACGGCCGGCCTCGTCGTGGACCAGGCGATCCTGCCTCTGCACCGCAAGGCCCAGGCGCCGGATGCTGACGTAGTTGCCCCGTCCTTTCACGAGCACCGCCTTGATGGGCCGAACGAGCGCGGGCTCCGGCGCGGCCTTCGTCAGGCGATCGTCGCGCTGGAGGATCGACGCCAGGAACGGGATGTCCTTCCCGATCAGCTGCTCCTGCAGGGCGATGGTGTTGGTCGCGATGACGACGGTCTCGCCATAGAGCGCGGCGCGGATCATCGCGGGGACGAGGTACGCAAAGCTCTTGCCCACGCCAGTCCCCGCCTCCGCGAGCAGGTGGGCGCCAGCGTGCATCGTCGCCGCGACTTCGTGGGCCATGCGCACCTGCTGCGGGCGGTGCTCATAAGCCTCGCCAAGCGCCGCGGCAACGGACCCCGAAGCACAGAGGATGTCCTCGATCAGCTCACGCACGCGCAGACGATAGGGACCTGTCCGGGCCCATCCGGTCGACGCTCCGAACAGGGTCTATTGGTGGTTCGGCCCGTTCGCGCTGGCTTCGGCGCGGGTTGCTGTGCGGGCGAACAGGCGCCGGGAAGACTCCGAGGCGATCGACACGAAGAAGCGAAACATGATCATGCCCGCGAGCATTAGGAGCACGCCAAAGAAGGAGTGGATCGCGGAAATGCGCTGCGTGGCGCGGAACTCGTCGTGGCTGGCGAAAGCGACGACATCCCACAGCGCGTGGAGCGCGATGGCGGCCAGCAAGCCCACCGGAACGAAGAACCGGGCGGAGCGCCCGCCCAACGGGCGGAAGCCCAGAGCCGCGCAGCCGATCCCGCCCATCACCAGGTGGCCCATGAGGCGGATGGGCTCCTGCGCGGGTAGGAACTGGATCTGGTCGGGCCATCCCATGACCCAGATCGATTCTTCGATGGCGGCGCCGAGCCCGGCGAAGGAGCCATAGACGATGCCGTCCATCGGGTCGTTGAAGTGGCGTCGGAACGCGAAGCAGATGATCAGCACCACGGAGAACTTGGCGAGCTCTTCGGTGAGGGCCGCGAGGCTCGCATAGAACAGGTTGGACATGAGGACGGGATGATCGTCGAGCCAGTCGATGAGGCCGGCCTGGACACGCCCCGCGCACCACATCAGCGCGGCTCCGGCGGCGGTCGCGATCACGAGCATGAACCACGGCTCGCGGTCGTAGAGGTCGTAGCGCACCACCAGCATCGCGATGCCGAGCGAGAGGACGGCCAGGGCTCCATACAACACCGCCAGCGAGAGGAGCATGGCAGGGAGCGTACCCGATCTTGGACGGGCGAACTTGGCCGGGCAATCTTGAGCCGGGCGAACGTGAGTCGGGCGCTGCTCAGCCCGGGCCGCTCGGCGTCCGAAGGAAGTAGGCGATGAACCCGACTTCCTGCATCGAGACGCGGACGGGGATCCAGGTCGTCGTCGATTCGCTGAACGACTCGCTGCGCCGGCGAGTGTCGCCGTACCGCCTGTTCCAGTTTGTGCCGCTGGTGTACGACGTGACGGGCTCTTGGACGATGCGGTCGACACTGCCGAGGCTCCGGCTCGACCAGACCACGGTGTCGGCATCAAGCCGGCGAGCGAGCGCGACCAGTTCCTCCTCGCTGCTCGCGTCGACGTCGGTGGTGCGGAAGACGCTCCGCCCGAGGATGGTGACGCGAGCTGGATCTTCAGACACCTGCAGGCCCCGCAGCAGCTCGCGTTTGAGATCCTCGCGGCGCTCGGGGCTCCACTCCGCGGGATGGATGTCGCTGGCGGCGATCTTCGCCTCCAGCGCCCGCATCGTCGCGTCCGTCCGCTCCCAAGGCACGCTTCTTACGCGCACGGGCGAGGTGTTGCGGGCTGCTTCCTGGGGCGACAACATCGCGTACTTCACGCCGGGCTCGGCAGGATCCACGCCTCGTTCCAGGGCCGCCTCCCAGGGGGAGACGCGCGCGCAGGAGGCCAGCGCGAGCAACCCAACGACCGCGGCGGCAAGGCCCGTTCGACTCACGCGTGGCTGGTGCATCCTGGGCTCCCTTCCGTTGACCCTGGCAGACTACTGGGCGTCTTGCGGGACATGGTTCGGTCGGCGACTGTCAGTCGTCGGCGACCGGGCAACGCAAACTCTTGGAGTACATCCCGGAACGATCGAAGCAGCACGGGCGGCGTTTCCCGTTGGCGAGCATGTCGCAGGCGGTTGCGATCCGCTTCAGCCGGGTTTCAGGCCGCTTGGGCGAAGTGATCCAGTGTACGAAGTCGCGCCGGGCTGCGGGCGTGATATCCGACCAGGCTTCGAGCGTCCTCGCCGGGGCGGCAGCGAGCGCACGCTGCAAATCGGGGGGAATCTCGGGCTCGGGCTGGGTGTCCATGGGCGAGAGCTGCAGTTGGACGGTTTCGCCCGCTCGGGCGCCCGCGGCCTCGCAGACACCCGCCTCAAGCTTGAGCCAGTGTCCGCCCTGCCCATCGGGTTCAAGGATCGCCTGGAATGGCGCTCGGTTGATGGTGCCCTCGACAGCAACCTGCCCCCGCGATGGCAGGGTGTCGCTGACCTGCTTCGGCAGGTTCAGAAACCTCCAGGCAATGTTCGTTGTAGTCGAGCGCGGGCGGTGCAGCACAGCGCTGCAGCGCAGGGGCGCAGGTCGCGAATGGTCGCCCGAGGCTGAGACTTGCGTGCCTTCGTGCTTTGGGCCTTCGCTGGTGGGAACTCGCTTCATCGGGTTGCCTCTGCGACCATGGAGGATCGGGGCTCGCGCTGGCCCGAGCGATCATGGCGCGGCGATGGCCTGCACCGCATCCCACACGTCGGAGAACGAGTTGTACAGGGGGACGGGGGCGGCGCGGATGATGTTGGGCTCACGGAAGTCGGTCACGATGCCCTGCGCCAGAAGACGCTGGTGGGCTCCGCGGGCGTCGTTGGCAGGGCCAGTAAACTCCAGCGAGAGCTGGCAGCCCCGCGCTTCGGGCTCATCGGGCGTGACGCAGCGGACGCCTGGAGCTCGCTGCTTGAGCAGAAACCGGAAATAGGACCCGAGCTTGAGCGACTTTTGGCGCAGGTTGGACATCCCAGCGCGATCGAAGAGCTCGAGGCTTGCACGCAGCGGCGCCAGCGAGAGGACGGGTGGATTGGAGAGCGACCACGCGTCGGCCGACTCCACTGGCACGAACTCGGGCGTCATCGCAAACCGCGTTGCCGGATCGTTCCCCCACCACCCGGCCATTCGCGGCAGGCGCTTGGCCTCGGCGCCCGTGCAGTGCCGCTCATGGACAAAGGCGCCCGCCACGGCGCCGGGACCGGCGTTGAGGTACTTGTACGAACACCACGCCGCAAAGTCGACGTCCCACGCGTGGAGCTGCATAGGCACGTTGCCGATCGCGTGGGCGAGATCCCACCCCACCCGCGCGCCGACGTTGCGACCCGCACGGGTGATCACCGGCATATCGAACCATTGCCCACTGAGGTAGTTCACACCCCCCAGCATCACGAGCGCGATCCGCGGCCCCTCGCGCTCGATCGCCTCGACGATGTCGCTGGTGCGGAGCGTCCGCTCGCCCTCGCGCGGGCGAAGGCGGATCATCGCGCGGTCGGGATCGAAGCCCGCGGCGGGCGCGTGCAGGCGCGCCTGGCTCGCCACGGCGTAGGAATCGCTCGGGAACGCCGAGTCCTCGATGACGATCGCGTGTCGCTCGCGCGTCGGGCGGTAAAAGCTGCACATAAGCAAGTGCAGATTGGTCGTCAACCCGTTCATCGCGACCACCTCGCGGGGCGTCGCGCCGACGAGCCGGGCGAGCGGCTCTCGGAAGGGCTCGTGGTATGGGTACCACGGATGACGCGCGTGGAAGTGCCCCTCGACACCAAGATTCGCCCAGTCGTCCAGCTCTTGGAGCACGTCCGCCCGCGCTTGCTTGGGCATCAGGCCCAGCGAGTTGCCCGTCAGGTAGACAACGCTGGTTGCGTCGTGGCTGGGCCCGGCTGCGAGCCCCCCGGCCCCGGTGCGCGCGATGGCCTCGCGGCTCGGGAAGGCGAACTCGCTGCGCAGCGCACGCAGCGGATCACGCGCGTCGAGCTCGAGCGCGACCGATCGATCCGACGTTGGCCATTCCGGGCTGGTCCAGCTTGAACTGGCTCCGTGCGAACTGGCCCCATTCGGACTGGCTGGATCTGAACTGGCCGGACGTGAACTGGCGAATCCCGCCTGCATCGACCGCCTCCATCACGCGTGCGCGTGCTTCACCTGGTCTTTCGAGCGTACTCCCAGGAACTCCAGCGCGCTCCCGCCCAGCAGTTGTTCAACAGTTCCCGCGCCGAACTCGGCTTCCAACATCGCCCCGCTGGTTCGGATCAGCGATCCGGGGCAATCTTCTCCGAGCGGGAACGGGTAATCGGAACCCAGCGAAACCCGAGAGGGGCCAAACAGCCGCACGAGGGCGCGAAGCGTCTCAGCGTCATGCACCAGCGAATCCACGCCGAACCGGGCGGGGCGCGCCAGCCTTCGTGCCAGGCCTTCGCCTGGGGTGGGCTCCCACGCCGCGACATAGTCGGTCGGCGGCCTGGGGTTGTGGCAGGCCACGAGGTCGGGGCGGCAGGCGTGCCCGTGTGCGATCCGACCCAGCGTGCCCGGGAACGAACCGCCTCCGTGGGCAAAGCAAACCCGCAGGCGCGGGAGGCGATCCAGCACCCCTGCAAAGAGCATCGAGCAAATCGCCAGCGTTGTCTCCGCCGGCATGCCCACCAGCCAGGGCATCCAGTAGCTTGCCATGCGATCGACCATCACGCGCCTCGTCGGATCGCTCGCGGCGACGTGCTCCCCCAGGCGCACCATCTCCCACGGATGCACGAAGACCGCGGCGCCCAAGGCCTCGCACGCTTCGAGCACCGCGACGACGCCGGCGTCGTCCAGGTTCTTGCCATTGACGTTGGTGCCGATCTGCACGCCCGCCATCCCAAGATCGCCAACGCACCGCTCAAGCTCGCGGATTGCCAGATCCGGCGCTTGCATGGGCAGCGTGCCCAGGCCGACGAACCGGCGCACCGACCAGCGGGCCTCGAACGCCCGACCTTGCACGCCATCGGCATCGTCGGCGCGTTCGTCGAGCGCCCGAATCCGTGGGCTCGCTCTCACCAGGTCGGCCACGTGGTCATTCAGCCAGCGCGCGACGTCCCGCCCATGCTCCGGTCGAGCCCAGTATGAGAACATGACCGGCACCGTGCTCAGCGCCTGAACATCCACGCCCGACTGGTCCATGTCTTCCAGGCGGGTGCGAGGATCCCAGCAGTTGGCCCGCACCGTCCGAAAATCGCGGGGTGGAGAAGAGCCGTCGACGCTCGTCGTCTGGAGCATCTTGGCGCTGGCGGCGCGGGCAGGGCCCGGCGAGCAGCCCGGCGCTTCGCAAAGCTCGATCCATCCGGGATACCCGCTCTTGGATGTCCATGCCGGCCACGTCCCGGGCGGCGGCAGCACGTGGGTGTGCAGGTCAGTCGTGAGCGGGAGGCGTGTCATGCTCGTGTTCCGAGCGAACCATAGCGAGGATCTCGGACCGTCCCGAAGATGTCCCACGTTGACGGAGCCGGCCCCCACCACTTTCTCTGAGGCGCCGGCATCTTTTTTCGTACGATCGCCGTGAGTGGGCCCGAGCCGCATCGCCTGACTGCTCGATTCCCGGCGTTGATGGGGATCATCGAGAATCCCGGCGTGCAATGAACGCTCGTGCTCGTCGTTGGGAGAAGGACCCGACGAGCAAAGGAGCCATCATGCAGTACGAATCGCGTTCGTCTTGCCTCCGTTCGTCGCTCTGGTCACCGTCACGATCGGCCTTTGGGCTGTCGCTCCCGCTCGGCGCCGCGATCCTCGCGGCCTCGTGCGGATCGGCGATGGCACAGCCGACCAATGTCCGCGCGTGGTATGCGCAGGGTCAGGTGTTCGTGGTGTGGGAGCGTCCGGCGCCCCCCGCCACCCCGCTCGACACCGTGGAGATCTACAGCTCGGTCGCGGCGCAGGTGAATACCGCCAACATGAACCGGATCGGGCGTCTGTTCTTCCCGGAATACACGGGTGCGCGCCTGCAGGCGCTCGTGCCCAACGCGCGGCTGCTCCTGCCCGGGCCTGGCGGGGGGACGTACCGCCTCGCGCCCAACGAGGGCGCGTTTGCCTACACGCCCCATGCCGCCGGAAATCTCTTCTTCGCGGTGGTTGATTCCGGGAGCACGGTTGTCAACGCGGCGAACAGCGTTGCCACGGCGTTCGCGTACGACCCGGTCAACGACCCCGTCCGTCCGCACCCGCAGTTCAGCGGCAACACGCCGGGAGGCCAGCCCTACACCGCGTACGTCGTGTGGGCGGATGGAAGGGTCGACCCCGACGACGCGCGGCCCGACATCCCGGTGCTCGCCGCTGAATCCAAGAACGGGGTGCCCCACGTCTTCACCATCACTTCGCCCGCGGGTCCCCTTCCGCCCGCGCCTCTGTCCTGCCTCTTCGCGCTCCATGGCGGGGAAGGTGAATACCAACTCTTCCGCCCAGGCGTTGCCGCACGAGGCAACATGCAGTTGAACCTCAGTGACGGCATCGTCATCACGCCCGACGACAGCATCTACAACAACATCAATGGCGTGCTGACCCGGACCAACACCTCCTGGTTCGGTTACGTCAGCGACCTCGACCCCTTCAGCAACCTGCCCCGCGTCAATCCGCCCGACACCTCGATCGTCGTCAGTTACACCAGCCGGCGCGTTTTCTGGATTCTCGATTGGTTGCTTCGCCCGACCTCGCCTCTGACGATCGACCCGACCCGCGTTGCGATCGTCGGGCACAGCGGGGGCGGGCGTGGAACCTCGACGATCAGCCGCCAGGCGCCCGAGCGGTTCTGCGCCGCGGTCGCGCAGACGCCGGCCTCCGATCTGCCGACTTCGGGAACGGGCGTTGAGAACTTCCTTCGGGGCGACTTCGTTCAGAACCTCGACACCAACATCAGCCGCAACGGCATCACGCTGGGCACCACGGAAGTTTTCGAGGTCGGGAACCCGATTGCACCGAGCGGGGCACGCGACCTCACGCTGACGCGGTATTACTGGGGCAAGCGCGATCAGGAAGGCGCGGCGTCATGGACCACTTCGCAGCGAGCGGTGCTCGATCGCATCAACGATTCCCGCCTCGGGGGCATCGTCTCCTGGGACGAGCGCGAGCATGGTGTCGAAAAGTGGGATAACGAAACCCCCGACTTCAACGACGGCAACCCCGACCCTTGGCCCGACGTCGGTCAGTGGGTCGCCCCGGTGCGCTCGCGCCGCTACGCCGCGCAGTATCTCGTTGATACGTACCGGAGCAATCGTTCGTACCCCGGCTTCTTCAATGCCGACAGCGACGCTTCACTGGCGGGGCGGCAGCCGGACCCGGGTCCGGGCGACCCGAGCCTGGGCGATCCTTATGGCACGTGGGAAGGGTACTTTGAGTTCACGGAAGTGGTGGACGAGCCCGGTCGCTGGGCCGCGACGCTCTTTGCCACGGGGCTCTCCGCCGTGAGCATCGACAACGCGCCGGTCGCGCAGTTCACGACCGACCTGGCGCCGCGCAAGACCGCCAACTTCAACCCCCCGCGCGGAACACCGTGCTTCTGGTTCGCGACCGACCGGGTGAGCAACGCGACGCTGCAGACCGGCAGCACCACGGCGGAGACCGATGGGGTCGTTGTGGTCGCCGGGCTCACGATCCCCCGCGATCCGGCTCGCGTCCGCCTCACGATCGTCGCCTGCCCCGCGGACTTCAACCGCGATGGACAGGTCGACTTCTTCGACTATCTCGACTTCGCGCTCGCCTACTCGACCGACGATCCCACCGCCGACTTCAACCGCGATGGACAGGTCGACTTCTTCGACTATCTCGACTTCGCTCTGGCTTTCTCAAGCGGCTGCCCGTGAGCGTTCGAGCGTTGACTTGGTGAGTCGGTGCTGAATGAACGCGTGACTTCACGGCACGAAGAGAGCGGGCTCGGCCCCGCTCTCTTTCCTCTTTCCTCTTTCCTCTTTTCTCTTTCCTCTTTTCTCTTTTCTCTTTTCTCTTTTCTCTTTCCTCTGGCTCACGAGTGAGCGGGTCTTGCCCGTGGACCATTGCCCATTGCCGACTGCCCAATCCAAAAACACCGTCGGCCGGTCCGACGCGCTCGCGCCAGCGCGTCGAAACCGACCGGACGGCGTCTTGCCGCGCTTGTGAGCGATGCGGCCTGAACACCTCGACCACTTCGCTCGCGCCGGGTCCGCGTCGCCTCAACCCCGAGTCGCGCGTCTCCCGATCGCTCCAGCATTCACGCCGGATCAAGCCGCGACAGCTCTCTCCTCCAGCGCCGCATCGTCAACGTACCGGGCGCCGGGACTCGGACCACCCCAAGACCACTCTCGCACCAGCATTCAACCACTTTCCGACCAGCGACGCCGCTCGGGAACCCGCTCCCCGAACGCCCCAAGCTCCAAGCCCATGAACCAAACCAACCAGACCAACCAGACCAAATCCGCCCAATCAAGGAGGCGAACCAAGGCCCTGAACGCTTCCTGAGTTCCTGTGTCCGATGCCTTGTTCGCTGTTGCAATCCGCCGATCAGCGGCACGCCAATCCCTACGCGAACCACCTCAAGCTGTTGCACCTTTCGCGCGCGTTCTGGTCCGCCAACTCTGGAATGAAGCGAACTCCCGAACGGTGGTTGCAGATCACGGGCCTGCAAACGCTTCCATGTGCCGGAGGATCTGAACTGCCAGAGTCCCCGGGGTGACCGAGCTTCCAAAAACGCACCGCCCGTGGACTTATTGCATTCGCGCTGTCGCCCCGGGCACTGGAATCTGCACACCCCCGACGCGCTCCGTCTCCCACGCTCGAAAATGCCCGTATCGGCTGGCGGAAAACGCCCGTTTTCCGTCCATTGAAGTCCCCACGAAGGGCACGCCATAGTTGTGCCAGCGGAGGGTGAGCAAGTTCTGCCCGCTGCGCCAATCCCAAAGTCGGACGGTGTTGTCAAAGCCGCCGGTCACGAGTCGCTCGTCATCGGGCATGAAGGCAATGCTCATCGTGGCGAAGCGTTGCCCGCGCAGGAGCCTCATTGACTTGGGATCGCCGATGTTCCACACGCCAAGTTCGCTGCGCGCGTCCGAGGCTGCGAGATACTGCTTGTTGTGCGAGATCGCGACGGACGCAATCCAGAACTTCATGCCCTCGTACGTGCCCAGCCTGGTCCTGGATTTTGCATCGTACAAATGGATGCCTCCGTTGCCCGTGCCGGAGGCCAGCAGCGAGCCATCGGCCGAGAAGGCCAGCGCCGAACACCCGGCGTTCTCGTTCTGGAGCTCCTGGATCGTGAGCCCCGTCTTGGGATCCACCAGCACCACGGACTTGTGCTGCGAGCCGGCCGCGAGATATCGCCCGAGCGGGTCGAAGGCGAGCGCACCAGCGGCCCCGGCTGGAACCTTGAATGTGCTGCGCACTTCGAGCGTCCGCGCATCGCAGAGCAGGACCTCGCCCGAGTCAAGCCCGATCGCCGCTGTGGTTGGCGGCAAGATCTTCAAGCCCGACACACCCGATCCCGCGTCGCCATCGCCCGTTGCACTTGGGTCGAGCGGCCCGTCGAGCACCACCCGCGAAACCCGGGCCGGAGTTTCGATTCGAGCGAGCATCTTCGTCCAATCCGAGACCGCGACCTCGCGGTTGCCGCCTCCCAGCAGCAGGGAGCCATCGCGGGAGACATCCCCCGACTCGACGAAAACGATCGGCAGGCGGAAGCCATGCCCGCGGAGCGCCGCGTCGCCATCCCACGCTCGCAGCGTTCCGTCGTTGGCGACGGTGTAGACATGCTTGGCGTCGGGCGTCATTGCGAGTGCGAGCACGACCGCATCGTGGCCTCGCAGCGAGGAGACGACCCGCTCGCTCTCGATGTGCGTAACCTGGATCATCGCCTCGGTTCCGGAGGAGAGCAGATGCTCGCCATCGGGCGCCCAGCAGAGCGTGGCGACCTTGTTGGCATGGGGACGAAGCACGCGGGCCTTGCCGGTGGAAAGGTCCCACACCCGGATGACATTGTCGTCGCCACCGGTCGCGATTCGCTTGGAATCCGGGCTGAAAGCGAGCCCGCGGCACAGGATCTCGTGCCCGATGAGCAGGTGGACGCGCTCGCCCGTCTCGGTATCGAAGATCTCAACGGGCCCGTCGCGCCAACCGGCGGCGACGAGGCGATCGTCCGGGCTGAAGACGCACGAGATGAGGCGGTCGGGCTCACCCGCTGACCAGAGCGTGCGCCCGGTCTGGACGTCGATCATGGTGAGGTAGCCGCGCCGCGCGTTGACCGCCAGGCGCGAGCCGTTGCTGGAGAGCCCCACGGGGAAGACCAGCGGCGCATCGCCCTCCAGCGCACCAGAAGCCCGCGTCACGCCCTCGCGGTCCATTACTTCCCAGCCCTTGCTTCCGACCGCCGCGATCCACCGACCGTCGTTGGACGCCCCGAGCGCCAGAACACCCTCGCGCTCGACAGGCTTTGTGCTGCCGGTCGCCAGGTCGATGATCTGAAAACCCCCGCGTGTCAGCAGGAGCCCGATTGTGCCCGATCGGTTCAGTCGCACGTCCGCCCGCCCGACGCTCGTCGTGCGAACAGACTGGTCCGTCTCCGTCGAGAGGTACTTCCACTCCCAGCCGCGCAGATCCTCCGGGCACTCTTTGAGCACCGCCTTGGCCCGCTCGACGTCGTTGCTGAGGATCGCGGCGTGGGCGTGCCCCATGGCGCTCAGGTACAAGCTCCGGCGCAGCTCCTCCGCCCGCTGGTCTGCCACCTTGCGCTGCGCCTCGGCCAGCGCTCGCTGCTCCGTTGCGATGACTCGTTCCTCGTCGGCCCGCTCCTGCGCTGCCTGCGCGCGCTTCTGCGATTCGACGGCCTCGACGCGGGCGCGGCGCTCCTCGTTGGCAAGCGTCCAGGCGTACGCCGCGAACGCCACGAGCCCGATCAGCGCGATCACCGCGGAGAACACGAGATGCTTGTGACGCCGGACCTGCTTCCCGACGACATAGAGCGCGGAATCCTGCTTGGCGAGGATGGGTCTTCCATCGAGGAACCGGCGGAGATCCTCCGCCAGGTCGGCAACGCTCTGATATCGCCGCTCGCGGGCCTTCTCCATCGCCTTCCAGACGATGGTGTCCAGCTCGCCCCGGAGCGTCCGATCGACCTCGCGCAGGCGCCGGGGCGTCGCATCGCCGATGATCCGCGAGGCCTCGATGACGTTGCGGCCTTCAACGTCCAGGGGCAGCTTGCCGCACAAGAGCTGGAAGAGCGTGACGCCCAGGGCATACACATCGGTCCGGGTGTCGGCGCTCTCTTCACCGCCCCGCACCTGCTCGGGGCTCATGTAGGGGAGCGTGCCCAGGAGCTGGCCCGCACCCGTGAGGATCGTTCCCTCCTCGCCCGCGAGTGAACGAGCGACGCCAAAGTCCAGAACCTTGACTTGCCACGCCGGCGTCGCCCAAGGCGACTCGGTGCCGGTCAGCCCGGTGCCGGATCCGACCTCGCCGGTCTGGGATTCCTTGACCAGGATGTTGGCGGGCTTGATATCGCGATGGATGATCCCTCGTTGGTGCGCGTGCTGCACCGCCTCGCACACTTGGATCATCAGCCCGAGCTTCTCGCGCACCGTGAGCTTCCGCTCGGCGGCGAACTGCGAGAGGAGCGCCCCGTCGACGTACTCCATCGCGATGTAGGGCTGTCGCACCGCGGACTCGTCGACGTCGGCGATGCCCGCGGCATAGATCTGCGCGATGCCGGGGTGCTCGAGCCGCGCGAGGATCTCCGCTTCCAGCTCAAACCGCCTGAGCACCGCCGGGCTGCTGGTACGGATGAGCTTGAGCGCGACGGTTCGCTTGGGGCGCTCCTGCTGGGCGAGATAGACCACGCCCATGCCGCCCTCGCCCAGCACGCCCAGGAGGGTGAACTCGCCGATCCTGGTGCCGGGCGGGAGGGCCATGGCCAGCTCGCCGCCCCCGGCACCGGCGCCCCCGGCCCCCGGGTGCAGTTCCGCGGCATCGAGGAACTTCTCGTCCGCGGCATCATGGTGCGAGAGCAGCGACTCGACCTCGGCGCGCAGGGTGTCATCGCCCGCGCACTGCTCCGCCAAAACGCGCGGCCACTCCTCGCGGGGCGCCTCCACCACCGCGAGAAAAATCTGCTCGATGAGTCGATCTCGATCCACTGCTCGTGCAACGTTGTGGCGCGTCAGATGAACCCGGTCGCGAGGACCTTGAACCTCCGAGATCGCCGCAAACGCAGACCCTTTCTCGGTTGCCCCCACTGGGTCGACCGCTCGCGGTCGACTTACTGCCCTTCGGCCTTCTTCTCCATCTCCCGGTGGAGCCACGCCCGGGCGAACATCCACTCATTCTTGACCGTCGCCGGCGAGAGCCCCATCGCGTTGGCGGTCTCCTCGATGCTCAGGCCACCAAAGTACCGGAGCATGACGACCTCCGCCTTCCGCGGGTCCTGCTTTTCCAGCGCGTCGAGCACCTCATCGAGCGCGACCAGGTCCGTCCCCTCGGGGTTGACGACGGCAGCGGCGTCGCCAAGGTCCACGCGAGCCCGCCCACCCCCGTGCTTGATCCGTCCCCGGTGCCGCGCCCGCTCGACCAGGATTCGCCTCATCGAACGTGCCGCGGCGGCGAAAAAGTGCCCGCGATTATCCCACTTGCGCTGGTCCTCATTTCCGACCAGCCTCAAGAACGCCTCGTGGACCAGGGCCGTCGGCTGCAACGTCTGCCCCGATGGCTCCTTTTCCATCCGGCTCCGCGCCAGCTTGCGAAGCTCCTCGTACACGATCGGAAGCAGCTCGGAGGCCGCCTTCTGGTCGCCTTGTCCAAGGCGATCCAGCAGCAGCGTGACCTCGCGGGGCGAGGGTCGTCCCCCCAGAGTCCCGGGACCTACCGAGTACCCTTCCGAAAGAGTTGGCGGCACACTTCCCATAGTCGTCCCTCGGCACCCCCCTCACACCGCGTTGTCTCTCTCCGCCAGTGTACCAGACTCAAGCGGATTCCCCAGCTCCAAAACTAGCTTGGACCCCAGCTTGAACCCCAACCAAGCTCGGACCCCAGCTTGAACCCAGGCCACCCGTCGCCCCCCTCCCTCTATGCGACAAATCTTGCGCCGGCGGCTGATTCGCGCCCGGGCGCTCACCAAAGGGTGAAACAGCGAGGTTACGCCTAGCTAGTTTCTCACGGCGCGTCGCATGGAGCGATGCAACCGGCACAGACGAGGACGGCGCCGCGCCGTCTAATCGTGCGAAGCTCAATCCCGGCTCAGTGACTCCGAGCCGCATTCCTACCGGGTCCGGGGTATCTGCCATGGATCTCTCTCGAACCGCCAGCGCCAAGGCATCTCTTCCCCCCGATCCGGGTGCCATCCCATCGCTCGCCGACGCCATCGCAGGCGTTTTCCTGGAACGCCTGCTTCAGAACCATGCCCGACTTCGAGCCTTGTTCCCGCCGGAGCCGGATTCCGCCCGGCGGAGCCTTGCCTCGGCGATCGTGCTGGTCGTTCGCAATCTCGAGCGTCTGTCGATGCTCGAGGGACCCCTGATGGACGTCGGCGAAGCGTTTTCGAGTTCTGGCGTCACCCCCGACCACTACGTCTCGATGCGTGACGAGATGCTGAAGGCGGTTGCCGCGTGCCTGCCGCAGGCTCGCGGGGCGCGCTGGACGCTCGCCGCCCAGCATGCCTGGAGCCACGTGGTGGGTGAGATCGCCTCGGCGATGCTGCGCGGCGCCATTCGCGCCACCAGCCAGACGGCGCTTGATCTCCGCGTGCTCAGCGAGACGACGTCGCTCGGTCGGGCCGGGCAGAGCGCCGCGAGCCGCGGCTCGTCATCCAGCCCGCAATCATGAGTGCGCCGACCGGGACACCCGGGCCCGGGACGACCACGAAGCTGAGTGCGTTCGAGGTCACGACGGGCTGCAACGTCAAACCGCGATTGAGCCGGGGCAGCAGGATCTCGCTGAACGAGCCTTGGAGAGGCTGGACCGATTCGAGCATCGTGAAGACATCGCCCAGCATCAGGTTGGAGCCGCGATCGGCCCCGAGGCCCACGGTCAATCGTCCGTCAAGCACGCCCTCGTCGATGGACATGAGCGCGTGGACCGGAAGCGGACCATCGAGCAGGAGCGTCATATCGGTTTCGGGGAGCGGGGCGAAGAACCCGCACTCGACCCGGCTGCGAAGATCGAGCAGGAGCGTGGTATCCTCAATCGATTCTTCGACCTCCAACGTGGCCCCACGCTCGACGCGAACCGACGAGCCCTGAATGGCGTTGGCTAGCACGCGGGTGCCCTGATCGCTGGCGGATATCCTGGGCCCCGCGTATGCGTCGCCTCCACTGAAGCGCAGATCGAGCGTCGCGCCTAGTGCGCCGAAGAGGTGCCCTTCGCCCTCGACGGAACCCTCGACTGAGAACGTGCCGCCCCGCACCGAAACGGAG
The DNA here is from genome assembly GCA_033763815.1 of Planctomycetota bacterium. Taxonomy (GTDB): domain Bacteria; phylum Planctomycetota; class Phycisphaerae; order Phycisphaerales; family UBA1924; genus JANRJU01. Next base: position 186,847 of record JANRJU010000028.1, on the reverse strand, counting down.
CCATCGATCTCCCAGCTCTCGCCGGCTGCGGAAGCCCCATCGACGGAGAAACTGGCAAATCGGGCGATGCTCGTGCTGCGAACGTTGTAGGACCCGCCGTTGGCGATCCTGGCAAAGTCGTTGATATAGCAGGACTGCCCGCCACCCTCGTCGGTGTAGGAACCACCCAGAACGTCGAGGGTGCCGAAGAAGGTGCGCCCGTCGGCCTCGGCGCTCCCGAAGACCGCGGTGCCGTTGAGGAGCGCGACGGTGCCGCCCGGGTCGACGATCAATCCGCCTGAAGAACCGGTTCCAACGCGGATGTCGCCCTCGGTCAGTTGCATCACGCCGGAGCGAACGCGCAGCGACCCGCCATCGCCCGCGGCAGCGCCAATGTCGAGGTACTGGCCCACGTCGATCTGGTTGTCCGCGAGCAAGAACTGGACGCTCCCGCGCTCGATGTTGACGCCGCCGACGCTCGCGGGCTGCGTGAACTGCACGCGACACGAAAAGCCGAGGGGAATCCCGAACGCGGCCTCATCCCCCGGACCCGCTGGAACGCCACCGAACCAGTTGGCACCGTCGGAGTACACTCCGCCTTGTGGCGTGATCCATCGCACGGGCTGCGCTGCCGCGGGCACACTGAGCGCCGCCGCCGCAAGACCGCACCACAAAAATCGGAAGCCCCTGAAACGCCCCGCACCCACGCGCACCCCTCGCATGCGATGTACCCCTCAAGTAAGCAGCGGGCTTGCCCGCGTTCCGTTACCCAACTTCACAGGCAGCATACCAACTCTGGGGCGTTTGCCAACTCAGTTCCGAAAAAAAATGGCGACGCGAAGTTATGCGTGTATCTCAGGAACGCTCACGAGGTTGCTTCGCGGTCATTCGCCCAGCACGGGCATCAATCCCGGGCCTGCACGAGCCATCAGAAGCTTGGCGTAAGCCAGTTGGAAGCCCATGCGGCGCACGTTGCGTTCGGTCGCAACACCGGGCTTGGAGCCAATGGTCGCCAGCGTCGCGCCTGCTTCACGGGCTTCGTTCAGGCGCGTGGCGAGGAGGGCTTGTTGAACGCCCTTCTTCCGATGCTGGGGCACGACCGAAGCTCCGAACAGGGCCGCAATGTCGCCTGCCACTTCCATTGCCGCGGCGCCCACCGGCTCGGCGTCGAGCCAGGCGACGTACGCCCGCGTTCGCGGGTGGCGAGCGGAGCGCGATGCCAGAGCGGCTTGGGGTTCAAGGTCGGTCCCGGGCGGAAAAAAGCCGGAAACCGCCGTCAGCGCGAACTGGTGCACCGCGCGCTCGTCGGTTGGATCCACGCGGCGGATCTCCAATCCTTCTGGCGGAGCAACCAGCGGCGTGATCGGCTCGTCGGTCGGCGTGAGCTCGCGGGCGAACATGTTCTCAAAGAATCGCACGCCGAAGCCTCGGGCCTCAAGCCCGCGGTAGAGCGAGGGATCGGCGAAGGGGGTGACTTCGGCCCGCGCCTCGCTGCCAATCTCGGAATAGAACGCGATCATCGCGTCGATCTCGTCGAGCGTGATCGGACCTGACATTGCGACGCGAACCGCGATGTTGCTCCAAAACCCGGGCTTGCCCCGGCACATGACGCCTCCCGCGAAAGGGCGCGATTCTTCAGCGACTTCGGCCTGTCCGCGGGCTTGGCGCGCTTCTTCCAAGTGGGCGACGCGTTCAAGATCAATCACGGTGCAACTCCCGAACGCAGGGCAAGAGGAATAGCATGCTAGACGCATCGGGACTTGATCCGGTTTCCAGGACCCTGTGGGCCGCGCACCGATGCACACCGGGGCTTCTTGAAGGAAAGAGATTCGCTCCGTCAAGGCGCGTTGGAATGAACGAGCATCGTGCCCGGGGCTGTTCCGCACGTGAGGGAGGCGGGTTGTGACCAGTGTTGATACGCGCGCAGCCAACCTCTCGCCCAAGGACGCGGCGGTGGCCCCGGCCCCGATCGGCGTGATACCCAAGCCAGGCGGGAAGTTGGATGCGCTCGAGAGCCTGCGCGGGTTTGCCGCGATGTATGTGGTTGCCGGGCACATCTGCAACCTGTACTTTGGCAACCCGCCCTGGACGCTTCCCTTTCGCTTTGCCGCCGAGGCGGTGATCCTGTTCTTCCTGCTCTCAGGATTTGTGATTCGTTATTCGACGCGAGACGACACGGGCTCCGGGGAGTATCTCTTCAAGCGGTTCCGCCGCATCTATCCGCTCTTCTTTCTGAGCCTGCCGATCTCGTATTTCCTGTCGAGTTACGCCGACGGCGAGTTCCACAAAGTCGACGTTGCCCAGTTGGTCGGGAACGTGCTGATGCTCCAGGACTTCGGCTACGCACGCCCCGGGGTGTGGGTTGATCAGTTCTACAACGACGCGTTCTGGTCGCTCTCGTACGAGTGGTGGTTCTATCTGTTCTTTCTTGCGGTGATTCGCTTCAACTCTCGCGACAAGCCCCGAACGGTGCTGGTTGGCGGCGTTGCGCTGGCGGCGCTTGGCGCGCAGCTGGTCGCCCCGAACGAGATCAGTTTCTTCCTGACGCACTTTGCGATCTGGTGGGCTGGCGCCGATCTGGCACGCGAGTTCCGCCAGTCGGGAACCGTGACGCTGCGACGCCACGTTCCGTTCGCGGTGTTCCTGGCGCTCCTTGCAGGCGTTTGGGCCGTGCCGCTGCTGGACATGCCTCGCTCGCAGTGGGCCTTCGGGCTTTATCCCATCATGGAGATGCGGCGCTTTGCGTTCGCGGGCTTGGCGCTGATTGCCGGGCTGATCTATTACCGCTACGCGTGGAATCGCGGAGGCCAACGGCTCTTTGCCTGGACCTTCGGCCCCTTCAAGTACGTCGCGCCGATCTCCTACGGCATCTACGTGTTCCACTTCCCCATCCTGGACGCGCTCAAGGCGACGCGCGTCGCGAGCAGCGCGTTGCTCTACATCGCCGTGTCGCTCGCCGCCATCTTTGCGTTGGCCTACTTCATGGAGATCATCGTGCAAGGGTGGATCAACGCGGGAACGGAACCCATGCTGCGCCGTCTGAAGGCCCAGGCTGCGAAGCCCGTGCCCGCTCCGGCGGGATGACGCCCGGCGGTGATGCGCGTCACACCCGCCCGGGCGCGAGCGTCGAGGCGATGACCGCGAGGATCGACTCGGGCTCGGACATTCGCCCGGTTCCGACGTGACGGCAGGCCTGCCAGCCATCATCGGGGCCGATGAACTGGAAGCCATCGTCCTGCAGCGTGCGGAGATTGCGCTGCGTCGCGGGCTGCTGCCACATGACGCTGTTCATCGACGGGGCGAGCAGCACCGGGCAGCGCTTGCGATCGACAGCGCTCAAGATGAGCGTGATGACGTCATTGGTTCGTCCCGCGGCGAGCCGGGCCATGCAATCCATCGTGCAGGGCGCGACGATGGCCAGATCCATCGAAGTCGCGAGCGAGATGTGCTGCGGATCCTGGGATTCCACGTGTTGCCACGGGCTGGTGTAGACGTGACGCCCGGAGAGGGCTTGGAACGTCAGCGGAGTGATGAACCGGGCCGCGGAGCGGGTCATCGCGACGGTCACGATCGCACCGGCCTGCGCAAGCTTGCTGGTGATGGTCGCGGCCTTGTACGCCGCGATCCCACCCGAGACGCCAAGAAAGATCCGCTTACCCCGGACCAACTCCTGCACGAACGCGGGCACGCTGAGCGCGGGCACCGCGGTGTTGGCCGGATCGGAGTTCGGACCGCCATTGATGTTCGATTCGCTGCTCACGCCGGATGGTATTTCCCACCCGCCCGCGGGGTGGAGCCTGGTTCAACACCCGATGTCGAAGGCCAGCGCAAAGTCGAGATAGTCAAAGAAGTCGATGACCCCGTCGAGGTTGACATCCGCCGAAAGGTCGTCCGACGCGAAGGCGGCGGCGAAGTCGAGGTAGTCAAAGAAGTCGCCCGTGCCGTCGCGGTTGAAGTCGGCGGCGCAGGGGCGCTGCACGTTCAGCGACACGTCGTCGAAGCTCACCTGCTTCCCTCGCGCGAGAACCGCGGCGAAGAGGTGGACTTCCAGAAGGCCGCCATTGACTTCCGGCCCCGTCGTTGCGACCAGGGTCACGGGGCCCCAGACGTTGGGCTCTGGAAGTTGGGGGCCGGAGAAGAGCGCGGAAGCGATCTCGACGCCACCAGCGAACAGCGCGATGCCGGCGCGGTCTGCGGCGCAGCAATCTCTGCGGGCGACCATCACCCTGAGCGTGTATGTTGCGTTCGGCTCGACGTGGGTTGTCAGCGCCTGCTTGACGCGCCCCTGGTCGTTGCACCAGATGACCTGATTGCCGGACGCCGCGCTCGTCAGGTAGCAGGGCGAAGGATTGAACAGCCCGGCCAGCGACTGGCTCGTCCAGTCCGAGTCCGCGGGCATGCTCGGATACGTGTACTGGCAGGCACTGAGGACTGGATACTCAAAGCTGGGGTTGCGGATGGGGATGGACTCGCCGCTGGCGCGCTGCGCGAGGCACAATCCCACGGTCCAACTGGCCAACAACAGCTTTGCGTGTGCGCATCTCATCTCGGTGCACTCCTGAATAACGGATCGCTGAGCGTACGCAAGCAAAGACTGCAGATAGGTGATGGACCCCAAAACAAAACGCCCGAGGACGTTGCCTCGGGCGTTCAAGGAGCGGAACAAACGGGACTTACCGCCGGTCGTTCGGGGTCGTGACGGACACGACCGGACATGCGGAAGTCACGCGAGCAGACCCATTAGCGGGTCGCGACCTGCTCGGCGCTGGCGGCGCCGGCGCAGGCGCTCTTCTTGCTGGCGCACTCGGCCTTGTCGCTGCAGGTCTTGGCCTTCTCGCCGGTCATGTTGACGGGGGCGACGACGGCGCCACCGGCCATCTTCTCGGCGCGGGTCAACTCGAAGACGACCTTGTCGCCCGGCTTGCCGTCCTTCATGGCCTGCCACTGGGCGGTCATGGTGTTCTCGCAGTTGAGCTTCATCATGCCCGAGCTCATGTGCGTGTCCTTGGACGCGTCACCGTTGCCAAGGGAGACGAACTCGAACTCGAACGCGGCGGCGCCGCCGGACTTGGCCTTCATGCGGGGCTGGTTGCCCATGGAGCAGTAGTGGGTCAGGACGATGTCGTTGCCTTCCATGGTGTACATGGTCACCATCTCGTGGGGCGTGCCGGGGAAGAGGGTTTCCATCACGGCGGTGCCACCAGCGGTGACCTTGTAGATGGCGCGGGCGTCGGGCTGGCCGTCGCCGTCGGCGTCCTTGGAAACCCACTCGCCAGCGAGGCTCTTGAGGGAAGCGAAGCGGGGGCAGCTCATGGCGGCGGTGGCGCAGCTGGAGGCGGACTTTTCGCCACAGCTGGGGCCGCTGGCGGCAGCGGTCTGGGTCACCTTGGCCCCGCCGCACTCGCTCTTGTCGGCGCAAGCAACGCCGGTCACCTTGCAGCAGGAGTCACCCTTGGCGCAGGGCTCGGTCTTGCCGGCGCAAGCGGCCTTGTCGCCGCAGGCGTCGCCCTTGGCGGCCGTCTGCACGACGGCGGCTTCCTTGGTCGCGCCGCCGAGCGGACAACAGGATTTACCATCGCCCTTGGCGGCGGTCTGGGTCACGGTCGCCTCGCCCTTGTCGCCGCAGGAGGCGGCGGACTTCTCAGAGCAGGACTTGCCGTCGCCCTTAGCGGCGGTCTGCACCACCGTGGCGGTCTTGCTTCCGCAGGAGGAAGCCGTGCTGCTGCCGCAGCCGGGTCCGAAGCCCAGAGCCGACGCGCCAGCCGCAGCCAGCAGGGCCGAAACCGAAAGAACCGACGCCGTTCCGATGATGCTCATTCCAGATCTCCTTCGTGAAAGCTCGTGAGTTGAAAGTCGTGCGCACAAACCGAATCGTGTGCCCGAACCGTTCTTCGAAACCGCCTACCTAAACCTCGACCACCTAGCCGCGGTTCGCGGGGAAGATGCCCTGGATGCAACGGCGGGACTCTGGACGCCTACGGATCGCCCGTTGTTCGCCAGCCGAGGGTCGATTTTGGAAACCAAGTATAGCGATTCGCGGTGAGCGGACCGTCGCGGTCGGCACGTCCGACGCCGCTTCGGTTGCACTCGGGTTGCGCCCGGGTGTCGCCTCGAAACGGCCAGCAAGCCACATCCTCGCGTTTTCGGACCAACCTGGCTTCTCTCGACACTGATGAGATTCCCGACCGCTCGCTTGGTTCCTCTAGAATCATCCAAGGGCGGGCCGGGCTAGGGAAGCGTTCGCGCGGCTCCATGCCGTGCGACGGTGGGACAACCTGCTGGGGATTGGGAGGCCTTGTAATGCGGAGTGAAACATCCGTTGGCGTGACGGTGGTGGCGACGTGCGGGCTGGCGATTGGCCTCGCTCAGCCGGCCCTGGGCCAGCAGGGCGTCGAGATCTCGGAAGACGGGTGGCGGTCAGCGGTGGTTGATGCGGGCGCACCCAGTTCCGGGTGGGTGTCGCGGACCAGCCGCGTGCCCTTTGGCACCGCGCCGGGCTGGACGCTGACGCTTCGTCGCCAGGTGGGGGCGGTGCGGATCGCCGACCTGAACGCGGATGGGCGGAACGACCTTTTCGTGGGCTGCTACATCTCGAACAGTTCCCCACCCTATGACGCCTGGCGCGACCTGATCTTCTTCAACACTCCGGCGGGCCTGCCCTTGGCACCGCAGTGGACGAGCGCCGACCAGATCCACACCGGGGACGCCCAGATCGGCGACATCAACGGCGACGGAAAGCTGGACATCTTCGCGATTTCGGGCGGGACGGCGTTCTCGCCAGTGCGGGTCTATTTCGGCGCCTCGGACAACTCAGGACCGAGCACCAGCCCGGGGTGGACGGCGACCCCGCCGCGGGCGGGATGGTCGACCGGGGGCCTTCTCTTCGACGCGGACAACGACGGGGACTTGGACGCGTTTGTCACCAACCAGGGGTTGTCGCCGGACCCCTTCCGCCCGATGCACTTCTATCGCAACTTGGGCGCGGGGCTGGAGATCGCGCCGAGCTGGCAGTCCGCGGAGTCGTCGATTCAGAACACCGCCGTCGCGGCGGACTTTGACGCTGACGGCTTTCTCGACGTCGCGGTCGCGAAGTGGGTCAACTTCCGGTCGGCGGTCTATCGCAACGTGGGCGGCACGCTCGCGACCACGCCCGCGTGGGAGCGCCTCGAAGACGACACCGACCGTGGCGTGGCTTGGGGGCAGCTCAACGCCGACGATCTCCCGGACCTGATGATCGGAGGCGTTCCCTCGACACTGTTCGTGAATCAGGGCGACACGGTCTTCTCACCCGACTACCAGGCCAACCCGCCCTTCGACAGCGTGCAGGAGATCGCGCTGATCGACATCGACCAAGACGCGGATCTGGATTTCGTCGAGACGCACTTTGGCGACGGGCGGACGCACGTCTACCTGAACCGGGGCGGCAACCTCGACGTCACGCCCTCGTGGACGTTCGACGCGTCGGAAGTTGCCAACGCAATTGCGCTGGGCGACCTGAACGGGGACGGCTGGCTGGACCTGGCCATCGGCTACTCGGGCAACACGAGCGTGCGCGTCTTCTTCGCAACGCCGATCTGCCGGGCGGACTTCAACAGCGACGGACAGGCGGACTTGTTCGACTACCTGGACTTTGCCGCGGCATTCTCGAACGAAGAATCATCGGCCGACTTCAACGAAGACGGGCAGGTCGACCTGTTTGACTACCTGGATTTTGCCAGCGCATTCGGCACGGGGTGCGAGTAGCGGAAGGCATTGGGCATCGGGCATTGGGCATCAGATGGAGAACGGCACGTCGCGTCGCCGGCCATTTCCCTTGACCCATTGCCCATTGCCCGCCGGCCATTGCCCCGTTGTCCCCCATTGCCCGCCGGCCATTGCCCCTCGCGGCTTACTCCACCACCGGCACGTCAACCCATTCCCCGCCGTGGGCGATCGAGCGGTTGCCGGCCTCCATCACTGCGACATTCTCGACGATGTCGCGGAGATCGACCGGGGCGGGGCCACCCTCGAAGAACTTGACCATGCCCTCGACGAGGCGTGTGTAGACGGGCGCGAAGTCGACGACGAACTGCTGGACGCCCTTGGAGCCGTGCACGGTCGCGCCGAAGGCCCAGGCGCCGTTGCGATCCATGCGAAGGCGGGCGACGCGTCCGTCGCGGTATTCCATGTCGAGCAGGTGCCAGCCGCTCACGGCTTCACGTCCCGGCGCCGACACGCCCCCGGCGACGAAGGGGTTGCTGCTCTTGATCGCGCTCACTCGCTTGACCCCGGGCCCTTGACCGGACCACTTGAAGATGGCGTCGACCATCTCGATGGCGTGGCAGCCATAGTGCCAGAGATCGGGCATGAGGTCCATGACCTCGCCATTGCCAAAGGCGTCGATGGCGATGATGTCGCCCAGCTTTTCCTTGTCGAGCTTGGGGATCTCGGTGATGAAGCGGAGCGAGCTGGCGGAGTAGCAGCGGGCGTTGTACTGACGCGTCATGGCCAGCAGCGCCCGGGCCTGATCGAGCGAGCAAGTCAGCGGCTTATCCACATAGGTCGGCATGCCCTTGGCGATCGGCCCGATCGAGAGCTCCAGGTGACGGGCGCCGTTGATGTTCAGCACCAGCACGCCCTCGACGTTCTTGAGCAGCTCGTCGAGCGAGCGAACTTCGGCGACGCCTTCCTTGCCCGTGTCTTCGCGCCACTTGGCGACGTCCTTCTTCGACTGCTCCGCCCCGGCGGGGTGCTGCCATTCGTGCCGTCCCGGATCCCAGTAGTGCGTCACGCGGCAGGGAGTCTTGCCTTCTTTGTTGAGCGCGTTGATGCGGTTGGAGAAGACGGGGGTGTGGGACGAGTCGATGCCGATAATGCCAAGACGCATGAAAGAGCCCTCGAGAACAAAGGTGCGTGATCGAAGCCGGTCCTCACGATAGCGCGCGGGTGAAGGGCGAACCGCGGCGCGAGGCAACGGGCTGGGCTCGCGAGCATGGGCGGGCTGGCTTCGGAGGCTTGAGGGCGGAAGCAGCGACGGCTCCGCACCGCGCGGAGCCGCCCTCTGCATGAACAGTTTCGGTTCGGGGAAGGGTGCGTGGACCCTTGGTGAGCGTCGTGGCGCTCTCCTCCGTGTCGCGCCACGACGCCCGCTTGAAGATCTGCGACGGGCGTTCGCCGCGTCGCCGACGAGGTTATTCCTTATCCTCGCTCTCGCCCTGGTCCTGCTGCTGGTTGCGCTGGTCGAGCACCTTGCGGAGCGAGTCGTTCTCGCGGCGGGTGGCTTCCAGATCGAAGACGAGGTACTTGATGCTCAGGCGAAGGTAGTCGATGGACTCGGTGAGGTCGGTGATCGTCTTCTTCATCTGGGCATGACGGTTCTTGGCTTCCGCAGCGAGTCGAGCGAGCTGGCCGCGCTCCGCTTCGGGGAGTTCGTCGATCTGGCTCATGAGCTCGCTGAGGCGCTGCTGGAAATCGTGCTCGTTCATGCTCTCTCTCCTCTTTGATGTTCGGGCCCGCAATCCCTCGCGGTGTCGCCCGATGGGGAGAAGAGAAACAACGCCGGAGCCATCGCTCGCGGGCATCCGTGCCACTCGGCTTCGTCCGAAAAAAACGCTGGCAGCGCGGCGCGTGGGGCGACGCCGCGGGTTGAGGTTGAGCGTTCAGGCGTCTTCCCGGGTCCGTCTGTGCCGCCTGATGCGTCCGAGCATCATTCACCAGCGGACGTCAGGCCTCAATGGTGAACCGGCGCATCAGCACCTTGGCGGGAGGCGGAGCGGCGGCGAAGGCCGGCGCCAGCGAGGCGGGCTCCTGCTTCTTGACTTCCCGGACGAGCTTGCGCAGATGGGCGTCGAGCCCCTGCTTGAAGCGCTTGAAGTGCTGCTCCAGCTCGTGGCGGCTGAAACTGGACAACGGGTCGGCAAGCTGCGTCTGCATGCCCGCCCAATCCAGCAGCGAGGCCCCCTCGCCCGTGAATCGGTACAGGCCCGCGGTGAACTCCAGGCGGCGTCGGAGCGTGGAGAAGGGATCCGTTGCTTGTTCGGGCAGCGCGGCAAGCTGCTCGGCCGAGATTTTCCGCTCTATGAGGACGTCGCCCCGGAGCTCCTCGCGGGCATCGGCCCGGGAGCCGCCCGAGTCGGCGGCGCTGGCGCTCGACGAGGCAGCGGAGAGTTCGGCGTTGTCGCGCCCACCGGCGCGGCTGAGCACGGCCCGGCGGGCACCGTTGCTCGCAATTGCGGCGCTCACAACCTTGGTTCCGACCGAGCCTGCCAGCGCATCCGCGTCTTCGGGGTCGTTCCAACGGACCGGGAGCCGGCCCGTGGTTGGGCGAAGGTCCGCGAATGCAGTCGAGAGCGACTTGGTGCCGGCACGGTCGAACCGGACGACGAGACGCTGGCACACCTGGCCCTCGTGCTCGGAGGGCTCGGCGCGAAGGACATGACCGACGCCCCACTCAGGCCGCGCCATGTGCTTGACCACGTCCCCCACTTGAAACTGTCTGCTGTTCATCGACGTTCACACACTTTCATGATGAAGAGCGGCTGCGCGATGGATCGGCATGCCGCGTCAAAACTCCCCAGCCGCCCGATTCGAGCGCTGCATGCAGCACTCCCGGAAGACACCTCAGAAACCCCCGCCAGACCAGCCCCCTGCGATTGGACGCCACCTGTTGGACGCCCCCTTCGGAATCACCCGCATGGGACGCTCGCAACGGCGCCCGTTGCCCAACCATGCAAGTCACGCCCCGCTCACCATCGGCAAGATGCTCGCGCAACCAGCCGACACCAGGTGTGCCGAGCGACCGAATCGAGGAAAACGAGGCAGTCAACGGTCTCCGCAGGCCCAAGACGTCGACTTCTCGCGCGGCTTCGCGATCCACTCCGCACGATCGCTCTCGCACGACTGCTGTCGCACGGTCGCGGTCGCGCGACCGTTTTCTCGCGATCCGTCACGAGATCTGCTTGCGTGCACCTCGCGAAATGCACGCCTGCCACGCCGCTCGATCAGGCGGCGTTCGCGACCGACGCGTGCTCACTGCCCCCGTTCATGCCCCGACGCGCCCGAAGCGTCCTGCTCCTGTCCCGTCACCGGTCTGACATCCGTTTGGCATGTGGGCTTGCACATCTGGGCCAGCCCGTCTAGGCCTGCTCGTCCGGGCCCAGTCACCACTCAGCCGATCAAGACCAGTAAGGTTCTGGCCAGAGCGGTCCGCCCGGATCTGCGCGCGTGCCTGGCCTTTTGCGCCCGGCGTGTGTACGAAGCCACTGGCCCTGACACGCGGGTTCCTCGAAACCAGTTCCCTTTCCTGTTGTCATCCCGGAGTTTCAGACACTCTTGTGTACTATACCCAAGCCGCGGTGTCAAGCCAAACCCATTCCATTGTGCATAAGGAAGCGTGTGGGGCGGGGTGTGGGGCGGGGTTGCCACGATGGATGGAACTGCAGCGGCCCACCTGGGGAGGGGTAAAGGACCGGGTTCGCGGGCCGAGCGTGGGGCTCCTACACTCACCTCCTTGGCTTCCGCCCGCGCGTGCCCGCGCCGGCGGAGTGCCAGCGAGAAGGAACGAACCCGCGATGATCGACGCATTGAAGAGTGATGAGATCGTGAACAAGGCGGGCGGCCGCTTCAAGCTGTGCGCCCTGGTTCAGCGTCGCCTCGTGCAGTTGATGGAAGGCGCTCGCCCGCTGGTTGATCGGGACGGACGCTCAGACCTCGAGATCGCGATGGAAGAGATCTTGCAGAACAAGATCACGTTGCAGTTTACGTCGAGCGTTGAGAATCTGCTCCCGCCGGCGGAAGTGAAGCGGCTGAAGGCTGCTGATCGCGCCGCGGCGGCTGCGGCGGCTGCCGCCGAGTAACTGGCTCGCATGATGGGGCCCGGCGGGTCGAACGCGCGGGACAGTGAACGCGCAGAACATTGAACGCGCAGGCTATGGGCCAGAGCGGTTCGGCGCCGCGAGCCATGCCGGGCAAGCACACCATGGCGTACGCTCTCGGACTATGCACCGAGACCAAGCCGTCGTGCGCGCTCCACGCCAGTTCCAAATCCTCCGCTCGCGCGCGTCCAGCAACCGTGTCGGCGCGGTCGGCGCCGCGGTTGTCGGCACCATTGTCGGGGCCGTTGCGACCCCGGCGCTTGGGCAGAGCGGCGCTTCGACGTTGCCAGGGGCTTCGACGATGAATGCGACGTCGGGGGGCGAGCGGCAGGGCGAGCTGAGGGGCGTCGAGCTGCGCGACGAGGTGATGTACCACTTCATGCCGCTGACGTGGCGCGTGGGCGTCGATCCCAGCAGTCAGCCACAGACATCGGATGTTCGCGGGACGCCCGTGCGATTCGGGACTTTCCGCGGCATGACGGACGGTCTGGATTATCTCCAAGACCTCGGGTTTACGAGCGTGTGGATCAACCCGATCTTTCCGTCGCCAGCGTACCACGGCTACCAGCACGACGACGGGTTCAAGATCAACCCTCGACTTGGGACGGAGGAAGAGTTCCTCACCTTTGTGCGCGAGGCGCGGGTGCGAGGGATCAAGGTGTATCTCGACATGGTCGTGTACGGGATCTCGCTGGAGAGCGACCTCTTCCGGCGGGCCCGCACCGAGGCCGACGCTCGCGCGATGTTTGCACCCAAGAACGACCGGGCGCCGAACGCGGCGGAGGCCGCCGACCACGGGGCGTGGATGCGCACTGTGGAAGATGGCCCGAATCGCTCGCCGCTTTTCCAGGGGTACACGTTCAGGACGTGGACGGGCGAACGGATGGGAATGGCGTGGTTCGATCTCCGGCGTCCCGAGCCGCGCCGCCTCGTGGCGTCGTGGGCGACCAAGTGGCTCGATCCCAACGCCGATGGCGACCTTCGCGACGGCGTCGCCGGGTATCGCCTCGACCACGTGTGGGAGCGCTATCCGCACGGACCGGACGGGTGGGGTTACAACCTCGAGCCCTTCTGGCGCGAGTGGAAGGAAGCGCTGCGGGCGGTGAACCCGAACGTCGCGACGTTTGCGGAGCAGGCGCAGTGGGAGACGACCGGCGCTGGGCTCTTTGGGGCGTTTGATGCCTCGTTCACGAAGCCCATGGAGTTCGGCCTGCGGGACGCATTCAAGGAAGGGCGCAGCGCGAAACTCAGCGCAGCGATGAAGCGGACGATGGGCGCCTTGCAGTTTGGCCGCGCGTTCGAGCGCTTCCTGAATGAAGAAGCGGCGGCGGAGGCACGGAGCTCGGAGAACCCCGAAGGCGAAGCGCGTCAGCGTTCAACGACGCCCGAGCAGCGGGCGGCGTTCGAGCGTTTTCTTCGCGAGCAGACTATGGGCCCAGCAAATGGGCCGATGACGGGCTTGGCGAATGTGGCGCCGGGCGGGTTCACGTTCCTCGGGATCATCGGCGATCACGATGTCGATCGCCTCGCGTCCGACTTAGGCGGGCGCACGCCCGGCCCGCGCAGCAAACCGGCGGCGGCGCTCCCCGGTGGCTTGGCGCCATCGCCCAACGCGGCTCCGGAGCCATCGGCGTCGGATTTGGCCATGAACCTGGCGCGGGTCAAGGCCGCGGCGGCGTTCCAGTTCGCGCAGCCCTTTGCGCCGGTGGTCTACTCGGGTGACGAGATCGGGATGTTCGGACGCAACGCGGGCGACCTGGGGAGCGACTCCAACGACATCCCGCGTCGTGAACCGTTCAAGTGGCACGCGACGGACCGCTCGCCCATGACGGACTACTGGAAGCTCGACCCGCGGACGATCGAACGGCGTTACAGCCGCGACCGCGACGGACGCAGCGTCGAGGAGCAGGCGGGGAAGCCGGGCTCGCTGCTGGAATGGCATCGGGATCTGATCCGCATTCGTCGCTCGACGGAGACGCTCCGGCGGGGCAGCTTTGTTGAGCTGAAGGCCGACTCTTCCAGCGTGTACGCGTTCCTTCGGGCGCCGGATGAATCGGACCCGGTGTTGGCCAGTGCGCCCGCCCGCGATCGTTCGCGGTACGTCTTCGTGATGAACGTGACGGACCGCGCGGTCAGGACGAAGGTGCAGCTCGTCCAGGGCGTGGCGGGCTCGGGCTCGCCGCGGGTGACCCTTTCGAGCCAGCCCGAGGCGGGCGGGGGTGAGATCGCGGATGGCCACCTTTCGATGGAGCTAGAGCCGTTCGGCGTGCGACTCCTCGCCCTTTCACCCCGGTGAGTGCGGCGGGGGTGCCTGCAATCGCTTCGAACCATTGCCGTAGCATCTGCGCTTGAACACATCAGACAACGCACAAGCCTTGCGCTCGACGCCGCTCGCGAGGGCCTCGCGCGCTCGCGGCGCGCGTGCGGCATTCCTGCCGCGGCGGCAGCGCCCGATCGCGATTGTCGCGGCGTATGCGCTCCCCGCCATCCTGCTGCTGGCGCTGTGGCTGCCCGGCTGCAACCAAGGGTGGCTGCGCACGGACAGCCACGTCTATGCGTCCATCGGCCTGCAGGCCTGGCGGGCGGGCGATCTCTGGAATCTTCGCGTGGGCGAGGCACTGTACTTCAACAAGCCGCCGCTGGTCTTCTGGGTTCATGGCTTGTTCCTGCACGTGTTCGGGTTCAGTGTCTGGGCCTCGCGGCTTCCGTCCCTGCTCGCGGCGATTGGTGCAGCGGTGGCCACCGTTCACCTCGCTCGGCGGATCACGAACCTGCGCATCGGCGCGTGTGCCGGCATGGTGCTGGCGCTCAGCGTTGAGTTCTTTCGCTACACCCGCGCGATCTCCCTCGACCTCTGGCTGGTGCTGTTTCTGATGATCGGGCTGGCGATGATCGCGGAGGGTTGGCGAAGCGCACGCGACGCCGAGCGCGTTGGCGCGACGTGCGATGAGTCACAACGGCGCGCGCGCAGGTGGATCGTTGCTTCCGGCGTCGCCTTCGGACTTGCGTTGCTGACGAAGCCCTTCATGGGCATCTCGGGGCCGCTGGTTGCGGCGGCGTGGCTCGCGTGGGAAGGAGTGATCGCTCGGTCAGAGCGCGGGGTTCGCGCCAGACCGCTCTGGCCTTGGGCGCTGGCCAGCGCGGGCGTCGCCCTGCTCGTCGCCTCACCCTGGCATATTGGCCAAGCCCTCACACACCCGGACCTTTTCTGGAATGTCTACCTTTTCGAGCAGTCGCTCGATCGCGCCGTCAAGACGCAGGACCCGCAGCCCTGGTGGTACTACGGGCGCATGCTGGGCGAGAACTATCACCCGTGGTTGCTGCTGACGGTGCTATGCCTGATTGCGTGGGGGCAGGGCAAGCTGGGTCGAAGCGGAACGAGCACGCCTGGCACGAGCACGCCGGGCGTTCCTGGTGATCGCTCACTGCTGCGTCTGAGCCTGTTGTGGAGCGTGCTCTGGCTTGTGGCGTTGACGTTCTTTGCCGGGAAATCGGGTCGGTACGCCGTCGTCGTCTATCCGTTGCTGGCGATGCCAAGCGCGATCTGGCTGGTGCATCTGGCGCCGGTCTGGCTCCGGCGTGGGGGCATCACAACGAGCCTGCGTTTGGCGGGAGTTCTGCTTCTGGTCGCGATCGTGCTCGCGGCTGTCGGGCTGCGCGTCCATCGGGGCGTGGATGACCACATCCGCGAGCTTGCCGCGGCGTTTGATGGCGAGCAGGTAAGCGAACTGGAATCATCAACCGGCGTGCCAACGAGCACCCCGCTCTATGCAACCTTTGCCGCCAATCGCGAGGCGCACAATCTGTACCTGCTTCGCGGAGTGATGCCACGTCTGGCGCGATTACCCGCGGGATGGAATCGCGAGGGAACTGCCTCGGACGCGGGAACGTCGGCGCTGGAGCACCCGACCGCGGCGGCGGCAACGGTGCCCCCGCCTGGCGCTCTGCTCGTGACCAGTTCCGACCAAGCCCCGCTCTTTGCGCCGTATGCCGCTCGCCTCTGGACCGGGGGCGGACTTGAGCTGTTCCGGGTCGAGCGCGGGTGGGAATAGGGGCGTCGCATTGCGGAACGGTGGAGCGTGATCGATGGCGGGCAGGGACATCGCGCTTTCGTCGGTTTCCTTCGTTGGCGGGGCCCCCACTACAGTGGGCGGACATGTCCTCCGGCCCTTCTGCCGAGTTGATTGAGGCTGCTTACGCACAGCTCCGCGCGATCGCGCAGGAGCGGATGCGGCAGGAATCGACCGGTCACACGCTGCAAGCGACGGCGTTGGTTCACGAAGCGCTGCTTCGGATCGGGTCGGATCGGACATCGCCGATGGTCGATCGGGCGCACTTCTTTGCGGCGGCGGCGGAGGCGATGCGTCGCATCCTGATTGACCACGCGCGGGCGCGCAATGCGGTGAAGCGAGGCGGCGGGGCGCGTCGCGGGGTGTTGTCGGTGGTCGATCTTGCGGACGAAGATGCGGATCCTGGCGAAATTTTGGCGCTGGACGAGGCGCTTCAACGCTTGGAAGCCTCGGAGCCCGAGGTGGCGTCGGTGGTCCGCCTGCGCTTTTATGCGGGCTTGAGCGGCGACGAGACCGCCGAGGCATTGCGGGTTTCACCCCGGCAGGTGGACCGGCTGTGGGCCTATGCCCGCGCCTGGCTGGCCCGGGAACTGGATCGCTAGCACGGCGCGTGCGCCGAGTCGATGGAGAGCTCGACGTGGATCGCCAACGGGTGCGGGAGATCTTCTTGCAGGCCCTGGAGCGATCCGACGATGGCGAGCGGCACCGGTTCGTCGCGGAGGCGTGCGCGGGCGATGAGGCGGTGCTCCGCGAGGTGCGGTCGCTGCTGGCAGCAGCAGAGCGTCGCCCGACGTTCCTCGAGGCACCGACGCTGGAACCCGGGCCCGCCGCCGCTCGGAGCGCAGAAAAGCTCGGCTCGCGGCTCGGGCCATATCGGCTGCTGGAACTGATCGGCGAGGGCGGCTTTGGCGCTGTGTATATGGCGGAGCAGAGCGAGCCCGTACGCCGGCTGGTGGCGCTCAAGATCATCAAGCTGGGGATGGACACGCAGGCGGTGATCGCGCGATTCGAGGCCGAGCGGCAGGCGCTGGCGCTGATGGAGCATGCGCACATCGCCAAGGTGTTCGACGCCGGCGCGACCGAGACCGGGCGCCCGTACTTCGTGATGGAGCTGGTCAAGGGCGAGCCCATCACGAAATACTGCGACCGCGAGCGGCTGACAATCCGCGAGCGCATCGAGCTCTTCTCGCAGGTGTGCAACGCGGTGCAGCACGCGCACGCAAAGGGGGTCATTCACCGCGACATCAAGCCGGGGAACGTGCTGGTGGCGACGCAGGATGGGCGAGCCCACGCCAAGGTGATCGACTTTGGAATTGCCAAGGCGACGCAGGCGAGGCTGACAGAGCGGACGCTCTACACCGAGTTCCGCCAGTTCATCGGGACGCCCGAGTACATGTCTCCCGAGCAGGCGGCGGGTTCGCTCGATGTCGACACACGCTCCGACGTCTACTCGCTCGGGGTGCTGCTGTATGAGCTGCTGACCGGAACGACGCCCTTTGATGCGGCGGCCCTGAGATCGGCCGCGTATGGCGAGATCGAGCGCATCATCCGCGAGGTGGAGCCCCCGAAGCCTTCCACAAGGCTTTCGACATCCGCGGCGCTCTGGCAGGTAGCGCAGAAGCGGAACGCCCCGCCCGCGCGCTTGAGCGCGATGGTGCGGGGTGAACTCGACTGGATCGCGATGCGGGCCCTGGAGAAGGATCGGGGTCGGCGCTACGAGACGCCCGCGGCCCTGGGCGAGGATCTGGCCCGCTTCCTGGCGGGTGAGGCGGTGCGGGCGGCGCCGCCATCTCCTCTGTACCGGGCAAGCCGGTTCGCGCGGCGTCATCGCACGCTCGTCCTGGCGGGGCTGCTGCTCACGCTGAGCCTGGTGCTCGGGCTGATCGGGACGACGTTCGGCCTGCTGCGCGCGGAGCGGGCGCTGTGGCGCGCCGTTGAGGCGGAGCGCGCCGCGATCCAGCAGCGAGATCAGGCCGAGCGAGCGGAACAGTCGGCGACTCGCGCGCGGGCGGAGGCAGAGCTTGCCCGGGCTCAGGCGGAGCGGGCGCAAGCGCAAGCGGAGCAGGATCGCGACCGGGCGGAGCAATCCAACCGGATCGCCTCGGCTGTGACGGAGTTCTTCACGCAGGACGTTCTGAACGCGATGCCGACGGGGGAGGGTCAGGCGGAGGTCACGCTGCGGCAGATGCTGGACGCGGTGCCGAGGATCATCGACGAGCACTTCGACGCCGACCCGGCGATTGAGGGGGCGATCCGGGAGCGCGTGGGGCTGCTGTATCGCCGACTCGGAGAGCAGGCCAAGGCGGAGTCGTACTTGCGCGACGCGGTGCCGCTGCTGGAAAAGGGTTTGGGGCCGGACTCCAAGGGAGCGCTGTCGGCGGTCCATCGCCTGGGCGAGTGGATGATGGATCGACAGAACTATGCCGATGCGATCCCGCTCTTTGAGCGGGCTTATCAGGGACGTCTGGCGGCCCACGGCATCACGTACGCCTTCACGCTCAACTCACTCGCCCGCCTTGGCGCCGCAAAGGTCGGCGCAGGGCGGACTCAGGAAGGACTGGCCGATCTGCGGGCTGCTGTCGCGGGCACTGTTCAGCAGCACGGGACGAAATCCAAGGCAACTCTGGTGCTGGAGCGCCGGCTGGCGAAGGAACTGCTGATCGCGGGGATCCCCGACGAAGCGCTGGCGATGCTGACGCGGCACATGCAGCTCATCAAAGAGGATCCGGAGCAGCTTGGCATGATGGAAGGGGTGACGAGCCTGTTGCTGGGCGAGGCGCACCTGGGGCTGGGCGATGCGAAGGAAGCGCTCGTGTGGCTCGACGCCGCGATGGATCTTGGCTTGAAGACGCACCCGGCGGAGCATGGGATCTTCATTGAGATCCGCCCGAAGCGTGCCGCGGCGCTGGCGATGCTGGGCAGGGCGGAGGAGGCGGTTGCGGAGTGCGAGCAGGCGCTGGCAATCGCCCGCCGGACGTATGGCAAGGACAGCCCGTGGTGCCGCGACATTGTCCGCCAGCTGTCGGAGTACGCCTCGGCGGCGGGCGACACGGACGGCGCGGAACGGTGGCGGGAGGAGTTCGAGCGGCTTGACGCGCTCCTGAGGTAGCGTGTTTCATCGCGGGCGCGTTCACCAACCCGGCGCGCGGCTGGTACCATGAGCCATGAAAAGCGTTGACCTGAGCGTCGGACTTGGACTCGGATTGGCGGCGCTGCTCGGCGGCACGCTGGCGCACGCGCAGTCCGTCGATCAACTGTGGGAGAACAACTGCCTCAAGTGCCACGGCGATCGGGGCCAGGGGGGCGGCGCGGGCACGCGAACGCTGCTCGACGAGTCGCTCCGCGACCTGACCGGCTCGGACATCAGCCGACGCTTCTATGACGCCATCCGCGAGGGGCACGAGGATCAAGGGATGCCGGCGTTCGGCGAGGCGCTCACGCCCGCCCAGAGCTGGGCCCTGGTGAACAAGATTCGGGAGTTCCAGGAAGCCGCGCGGCGGCGCGCCGGAAACGTCGCCAAGCCCGGCGCCAAGGGCGTGTACGCCTCCAAGCACCACCAGTACCGCGTCGAACGCGTCGTCGAACGCGGACTCGATGTGCCCTGGGGCGTCGCGTTCATCACGTCCGCCAACGGGGACGTGCCCGCGGGCACCATGCTCATCACCGAGCGGCCCGGCAGCGTCTTCCTCCATTCGACCGGCAAGCCTGGCGGTCGGCTCAGCGATCGGATCCGCGGCACGCCCGAGGTGCGCAATCGCGGGCAGGGCGGCATGATGGAGGTTGCCGTTCACCCAAGGTTCGCCGAGAACGGGTGGATCTATCTTGGATACACCGAGCGCCACGAGGCCAACGGGCGCGACCTGGGCTTGACGAAGGTCGTTCGAGGCCGGCTCAAGAAGACTGGCGATGACTGGTCTTGGACCGACCAGCAGACCATCTTCGAGGGCGACAAAGAGCACTACACCCGCGCCGACCTGCACTTTGGCATCCGAATCGCTTTCGACCCCGCGGACGACTCGATTCTGTACTTCGCGATCGGCGACCGCGGGGAAGATCCAAGCCGCGGGGCCAAGCAGGGGGCTCAAGATCTCACCCGCCCTAACGGCAAGGTCTATCGCGTCAAGGACGATGGTTCGATCCCGTCCGACAACCCATTCGTTGGAACCACCGCCGAGAGCGGCAAGGTCTACGAAGGCATCTGGTCTTTCGGACACCGCAACCCGCAAGGACTCACCTTCGACTTGAATGGCAACCTGTGGACGACCGAGCACGGCCCCCGCGGCGGCGATGAGCTCAACCTTGTGCTCAAGGGCCGGAACTACGGGTGGCCGATCGTCAGCTTCGGAATCCAGTACAGCGGCGTTCCCTTCCGCACGCCTTGGCCCGACACGCAGGGCGCCGAAGCGCAGGATAAGGACATCGCGATGCCGACTTACGTCTGGCTGCCGTCGATCGGCGCGTGCGGGCTTGACGTTGCACGCGGACCCGATGCCGGCGGCGCCGGGGGGCAGTTCCCCAAGTGGCAGGGCGACTTGCTGGCGGGCGGCCTTTCCGGGCAAAACGTCGATCGAATCCGGGTTCGTGTGCAGGCCGAGGGGCAGGCAGCCGGTGCGCAGGTGGTCGAGCGTGAAGAGTTGATCCACTTCATCGGGCGCGTCCGCGATGTCGTTACCGGACCCGATGGCTCGATCTACGTCGTCCTCAACGACCCGGACTCGGTGATTCGCCTTGTCAACGCAGGTTGACCGCGGGCCTTGACGCGAGGTGGGTTCACCAGGCTCCGGCCGTTCCATCAGCGTTCGTGGTCGGCTTTGCTCGCTGTGACCCCCGGGGGATCGCCCGGGGTTTGACCGGCGCAAATCTTGCTTGTACTGAACCTCCGGGTTCCGGCGTTTGCGCCGCGCGCTCCGGGTTTCGTGGCTGCTTGCAAGCCACTGGCGATTCTCTTGCGCCATTCTGACGCTCGCCGGGCGTTGTTCACGCATGAAGGGTGGCCGCGCGCGTGCTCCGGCCAGCGCTCCGCGTCGGCGTGAGGCGCGTGCATCCGCTTCGCCTTTGGCAGGTCAGCAGGTCAACGCAGCAATCAAGACCACGGGGATGCGATGTTCAGCCAGATCAAACAATCCACTCGTCTGCTTTCGATCAAGACGGCGCTGGGCGAGGACGCGCTGGCGATCCGCTCGCTCACGCTGTCGGAGCAGCTCGGACGCCCCTTCACCTGCGATCTGGACCTTCGCTGCGATGACCCCGCAGTGAACTTTGAGGATGTGCTGGGCCACCCCGCGGCCATCCGGATCGAGCGCGCCGATGGCGAGCTGCGTTACGTGCATGGCTACATCGTGGGCCTGACGCAGGACGGGGTCGCCCGCGAGGGACGCGCCACCCGCTATCGCGCGATCATGGCGCCGTGGATCTGGTTCCTGTCGCGCTCGGCGGATTGCCGGATCTTTCAGAACGCGAGCGTCGACGAGGTCATCCTCGACGTCTTCCGGCTTCACGAGTTCTCGTCGCACTTTCGGGTCGCGCTGACCGGGACGTATCCCAAGCGCGAGTACATCGTGCAGTATCGGGAGACCGCGCTGCAGTTCGTGACCCGCCTGATGGAAGAGCACGGGATCTACTACTTCTTCGAGCACACCGGGGAGGGACACACGCTGGTGCTGGCGGACTCCCCTTCGGCGCACGCGGACGCGCCGGGCTGCGAGACGGTGCCTTGGCTGCCGCAGAGCCGGATGGCATACGGGCGGCAGCGATTCTGGGAGTGGTCGGTCCAGAAGCAGCTCCAGACCACGACGTTCGCGCACACCAGCTACGACTTCAAGGTTCCCAAGAAGCCGCTGCTGGCGGATCGGAGTGTCTCTCGCAGCCACGCCGAGGCGCGATTCGAGGTGTTCGACAACGCGTATCCGCACGTGGAGCTGGACGACGGCAAGATGCAGGCGCAGGTGCGCCTTGAGGAACTGAGCGCTCGATACGAAACAGTCCACGCGGAGGGAGATGTGACCGGCCTTTCCGCTGGGCAGACGTTCGCCCTGGAGGGTTTCGGGAGGAGGGACCAGGACCGGAAGTACCTGGTCGTCGCGCAGACGATCTACGCGGAGAACCCGGACTATGAAAGCGGGCGCGAGGCTCAGGGCAACGCGTTCCACTCGTCGATCTCCGCGCTGGAAGCTTCGACGCCCTTCCGCCTCGCCCGATCGACCAGCAAGCCCGTCGTGGGCGGCCCGCAGACCGCGACGGTCACAGGACCGAGCGGGGAAGAGATCCACGTCGACCCGTACGGCCGCGTGAAGGTTCACTTCCACTGGCACCGGCACGACGAGAAGGACGAGAACTCATCGTGCTGGGTCCGTGTCTCACAGGGCTGGGCCGGCAAGGGCTGGGGCGCGATGTTCATCCCTCGCATCGGGCAGGAAGTGATCGTCGACTTCCTCGAGGGCGACCCCGATCGCCCGATCATCACGGGCCGGGTGTACAACGGCGACCAGATGCCGCCCTACGCGCTGCCCGGCAGCAAGAACATCTCGACGATCCAGTCTCGCTCGACGCCGGGGGGCGGGGCCGACAACTTCAACGAGATCAAGTTCGACGACACGAAGGGCAGCGAGCTCTTTTACGTGCAGGCGGAGAAGGACCGCACCGTTCTTGTCAAGAACAACAACACCGAAACGGTCGGCAACGATGAGGCGATCAGCATCGGGCACGACCGAACCAAGCACGTCGCCCACGACGAGACCACCACCGTTGACAACAACCGGACCGAAGCCGTCGGCGTCAATGAGACCATCTCGATCGGCTCCAACCGCACCGAGACCGTGGGCGTCGACGAGACCATCTCGATCGGCTCCAACCGCACCGAGACCGTGGGCCAGACCGAGACCGTGACCATCGGCCTCATGCGCACGCACACCATCGGGGTCAACGACGCACTCATGGTCGGAGCGGCGCAGCAGATCGCGATCGGGGCTGCGCAGACGATCACCGTCGGCGCGATTCAGGACATCACGATCGGTGCCTCGCAGAGCCTGAGCGTGGGAGCGAGCCGCGACACCAGCGTCGGGCGGGACGACACGCTGACGGTCGGGAAGAAGCTGGTGCTCGAGGCGGGAGACTCGATCACGCTCAAGACCGGCAAGGCCAGCATCACGATGAAGAAGGACGGGACGATCGTCATCAAGGGCAAGGACATCACGCTGGACGCCTCGGGCAAGATCAACGCCAAGGCGGATGGCAAGATCACCATGAAGGGGCAGAAGATCCTTCAGAACTGACAGGCCAGAGGCTCAACCGTGAGACCTCGCCTATCTGAAGGAGGCCTTGCGAAGCCACGCCGAGGAAAGGCCAGCCGCATGCACCGCACGCAGGGCGATCAGTATGATCGGCGACGAGGACGCCGGGATTGGCTTGCGATTGAAGCAGTCGCGGGCGGGGGACGGCACAAGTCCGTGGGCCGAGTTTGGCCGATGCGTTGAACGATCAAGCAGGAGAGACAGACCATGAAAAGCCTGTCGGGGCGCGCACGAGCAAGCACACGCCGCGCGATCGCACCAGTTGCCCAGATGCCGGAGCTTCGCAGTGCGCCGGACCTTGCACGAGGAAAGCTGGTTATGGTTCGCGACGACGCGACCTGCGAGGTGGTGTGCCAGGCATCGTGCTCGGACGCGACGCCTTCGACCATGCAGGCAGAACCATCGCGTGGTGAGCGATTCATCGCGGTGGCGTGCGTCGATGCGGCGACGCTGAGGGCGGCGCAGGCGGAGGATCGCGAAGTCATCATGGCGCGTGTGGGCTCGGGCGTGGTGGTGCTGGGCTGCGTTGGCGGGTGGCCATCGACCGCGGCGCCGACGTGCGCATGCCGCGGCGCGAAGGCGACCGGATCGACCGGCGGGCTCGCGACGCCTTTTGAGGTTCATGCCGACGACGAGCGTGTGTCGTTGACAGCCAGGAACGAGATCTCGATCCGCTGTGGGCGGGCGAGCATCACGCTGACTCGGGCCGGGAAAGTCCTGATCAAGGGCGCATATGTGCTCAGCCGATCGACGGGCGCCAATCGCATCAAGGGCGGCTCGGTGCAGATCAACTGAGTTGGCGGGCATCAGGCATCGGGAATCGGGAATCGGGAACACATCACTCCGACCATGCTCAAACGTCATGCACCTTCGCAATGCAACATCCATGTCGGCCGCCTATGCGATGGGCCAGCGTCCGGACGCGCGTGAGCTGCTGGTTGTCGTCGTCAAGGGGTCGTTCTCGCTCGACACGCGCTCGCGGTCGATTCCGGCGCAACCCGAACTGGCGCCCGTGCAGGCGCCGGTGGTGTTGGCCGACACGTTTGAAGGGGAACCCGGATTCAGCGCCACGGTTGATGAGTCCGACCTGAGCTACTGGAAGCCCAGCTGCGATCTGATCTTCCGTGGCTGTGCCCACGCGCCGCTCGCCAAGCCCGTCGCCAGTATCGACGTGGGCCTTGTCTGCGGACCCATCGACAAACGCTTCGTCGTCACCGGCTCGCGAACGTGGCAGAGTGTCGGCGTCGGCGTCGGTGTCGTTCCGTCTCTTCCCGAGCCCTTCGTGCGTCAACGCTTCTCGTACTCGACCGCCTTTGGCGGCATCGACAAGCCCACCGAGGATCCGGCGTCTCACGCGTTCTTCCTCGCCAATCCCGTCGGCGTTGGATACCACCCGGCGTCGCCGCGCGAGAAGATCATCGGCAAGCCGGTTCCCAACACGCACGCCATCGGAGAGACCATCGCCGCTCCCTCGGGCTCGTATCGCCCGATGGCGCTCGGACCGATTGGTCGCGCGTGGGGCGCGCGGCCTCGGCTCGCGGGGACCTACGACCAGCACTGGCTTGAGCACGTGTCGCCATTTCTGCCCGCCGACTTCGACGAACGGTATTTTCAGTGTTCGCCTGCCGACCAGCAGATGCCGCACCCCAAGGGGGGCGAGGTCGTGCAACTGATCAATCTCACGCCCGCGGGATTGACGTCATTCCTCATCCCGTCCATCGAGGTTCCGATCGAAGTAACCGATCGCAACGCGCAATGCCACGAGCTGAGGCCCGTCATCGACACGGTGACCGTCGAGCCCGAGCTTGAACGCTTCTCGGTCGTGTGGCGGGCTTCCATGCCGCTTAGGCGAGGCATGCACGAACTGCGTGAGTGCATCGTCGGCGTGATGTCGCCGGCGTGGCGTCGCGCGCGGCTGCTCGGCAAGACGTACTACCCGTCGCTGGCGGCGCTCGCGGCTGCGACGTACAGCGACGCGGAGAACAGGTCGGACTGGGGCGGGGACTCGGGCGAGGAGATGGACGCGGACCCGGTGAGCGACGCTGTCGACGACACGTCGCCTGACGAACAGGCCAAGGCACTCGATGGTCCGGCTCCGGAGGCCCTCGAGCGATTGCACGGAACTGGTGCTTCGCACGCTCAGGCGGACTCTGGCCCGAGTGAGCCAACGGCATCCCACGGCAGCGAAGCCAAGCCGCCAAAGCCTTGGTGGAAGATCGACGACGGGAGGACGACGCCTTGAGCGATGCCCGCGCACCAGTTCCCTCAGCAGGGGTTGCGATCACCGCCGCGGGCATGGTGACGGGCGTGGGCAACACGTTTGCGGCGTGCGCCGCCGCGATGCGAGCGGGCCTCGACCGGTTTGAGGAAACCCGGTTTATCGACAAGCAGGGGCAGTGGATCATCGCGTCGGAAGCTCGCCTTGGCCGTCCGTGGCGGGGGCGTGACAAGCTGCTGCAGATGGCCGCGGCAGCAGTCGAGGAGTGTCTTGACGCACTTGGTGTTCTTCCGCTTCGCAGCGTGCCGCTCATCGTGAATCTGGCGGAGCCCGACCGCCCTGCGCGCCTGGGCGGGCTTGACGACTCGTTCCTGGGCGATCTTGCATCTCTGCTCGATGCGCGGGGCAGGAACGCGCTTGTGCCGGGCGTTGCTCCAAGAGCGCCGGCCAGCTCGTTCACAGCCGCGCCGGGGAACGCGCCGGTGAGCCCACCCCCGAGCGACGCCCTGAAGCCAAAGTACTGGTTCGAAGGCTCCGCGAGTCCGGCTGAGCATCGCGACGCTGGCCCGGCTGGCGAAGCGCCTTCGACGCCCAGGGCCGCGGCCACTGCGGCATCGACTCCGGCGCCATCTTCACTGCTGCATCCTGCAAGCCGCGTGCTGGCGGGCGGGCGTGTCGGCGGCGCGGTGGCGCTGGCTGTCGCGCGCGATCTCATCATCCGCGGCGAACCGGCGATCATTGTCGTTGGCGTTGATTCATTCCTTGTTGCGGGCGCGCTGGCCAGCTTCGAGCGAGACCACCGGTTGCTGACGAGCGCCTGCAGCGACGGCTTCGTGCCGGGCGAGGCCGGAGCGGCGCTGCTCTTGAGGCGTTGCGATGCGCAGGGCGTCGTGTCGGAGATCACCGCCTCAGCCGCGGGACAATCGCGTCGACTGGTGTCGCAATCACGCCCGACCACGACCCGGGAGGAGCGCCTCGAGAATACCGCGTCACCGATGGACACAACTCACGATTACGGTGGAGTCGCACTCGCGGGTGGCCTTGACGAGCATCCTGCCTTCCAGCTCAACTTTGGACCTGCGTTGGTGCTCAGCGGGCTCGGCTTTAGCGAAGAGCGAGCAACGATCTCGAGTGGCGAGCCGCTCCGAGCCGACGGCCTGGTCGCCGCCACACGAGATGCGCTTCGCGACGCGGGCATCGCGATGCACGAGCTTGATCTTCGCGCCGCCGACTGCAATGGCGAGCAGTACAAGTTCAAGGAGGCCTGTCTGCTTCCGCTGCGGATGCTGCGAAAGCGAAAAGCTTACTTCGACCTTTGGCACACGTGCGACAGCGTGGGCGAGGTTGGTGCGGCGAGCGCGATGGTGATGCTTGCGATGCTGCTGGCCGCGGCACGCAAGGCCTATATGCCAGGCCGCTCGGTGCTCTGCACGCTGGGCGACGACGGCCCGGCCCGCGCCGCCATGGTGATCACGTCGCCGGTCCGTCGGGGCGGATTCGCTGCCGCGGTGCGAGTGGAACCCGAACTCGTATCTCGCGATGGCGGGTGGAACACCGACACTGCGAACGACTTGGTGGACATGAACCCATCGGCACTGCATTCATCCATCTCTCTCGCCTCGCACGGCGCATCGCACGTGCAGGCCACCTCGCCCTCGGGGTCGTTCTTGGTTGGCGGAGGCGGCGCATGAGCCACGAGGTATACGCGAACAACATGGCGGTGTCGTGCAAGTCGGGAAGCGGCAAGAGCATCTGCGCGATGCCCGATGTGTGCCTGACCCCGCCTCCTCCGCCCGCCGGGCCGATTCCGATTCCATATCCGAACACGGGGATGGCGAGCGACACCTCCAGCGGCTCCAAGGATGTGAAGATCAAAGGGAAGGAGGTCATGCTCAAGGACAAGAGCTTCTTCAAGAAGAGCATGGGCGATGAAGCGGCGACCAAGTCGCAGAGCATGAACGTCATCACGCATCAGATCCAGGGCAAGTGCTATTTCAAGGCCTGGTCGATGGACGTGAAGATCGAGGGCGAGAACGCCGTGCGTCATCTGGACATCATGACGCACAACCACGCGAGCGAGGTTGGGGGAACGCCGCCTTGGCCCGAGACCGAAGGGATGGCGGCGGGCGGCGTGGATCCGTGCGCAGATTCCAAAGCGAGGGAAGCGAGCGCGTGTGCTCCGCCGGGTTCGGCCCCGCGGGCCGACGGCAACGGGGTCGATTGCTCGCCCGCCTGCAAGGAAGCACGAGATTGCCGGCTTCCAAAGTACAAGGACGCGAAAAAGGTCTGCTGCCATCCCAACACCACGGGCGACCATCTGATTGAGGTCAACTGCTTCACGCAGAGCGGGGGTCGGAGCGGCCTCAACGTGGGCTCGTACGAGACGCTCGACGCGATTCCCAACTTTGGTTATGACTTCGCCGCTCCCAAGACTCGCCCGAGGCGTCTTTCCGGGTTCGAAGATTACAATGAAGATAACGCGCCCACGGCGTGCGCAAACCGGGACGGTTCGAGCGGCAAGCATGGAGCTATGCAGGCGGCACGCGACCGCGTCAAGCGGCAGTGTCGCAACGCCGCACGCGGCGTACCACTCGACATTTTCATAACGGGCGAACAGTCATTCTGGACGTATGGGCAAGCATCGAAGGCGGGAGCCAAATCGCACAAGCAGGCAAACCCGCAGTGCGACGAAGAATGCACTAAGGCTCAACTCGACTCGTATCACCACCAAGTACTTCCGGGCGACACCGCGGCAGCCAAGAACGCCGTGCCAGTCCGAACATACATCCCAAAGAAGTGACGCGTGCAAGCACACACCGCCTCCATCAAGACGGGGTTCGGGAATACCGGCGATGCCACACGACACAGTTCAAGATCGTTTGATTCGACACGGCGTCTCGCTTGGGGCTGGTCGCTGCTGCGTACTCGTAGCGCCGTTGGTGGATGGCCAAGTTCCCGACGACGCGCCGACAGCGATCGTCCATTGGAGCGAGCGCTGGAACATCCGCTCTCGGCTTGTTGACGCTTGCCTCGTACGTGTCTTGGACGCGTCGCCGCCTGACTCGCCCGCATTGCCGCTGGCACTCGGTCGGCTTGGGCAGGTGGAACACGAACAGGCGAGTGACGGAACGGGGCCTCGAAGCGAGCAGATCATTGGTCCGCAAGAGCAGGGCATGCTGCGCGATGCCAAGCGCGTCGGCAACGCGGTTGTCGCCGTTGGCATGGGAAGACAGGCCTATCTCAGGGGCGCTATTGGTGAGTGGCGACGCATCGACCAGGAAATTCTCGACCCAGGCGGCGACGTGCTGAACATCACTGGGTTCAATGCCGTTGCCGGTCGAAACGCGGATGACCTTCATGCTTGCGGCTTTCGGGGCGAGATCTGGCACTGGGACGGCCGCCGATGGAAGCAAGAGGATTCACCGACCAACGTGATTTTGCACGCGATGGAGATTGCCGCCGATGGCACACGCTTCGCCGCCGGGCAGCTTGGGGTACTCATGCGGTGGCGAGATAACTCGTGGGAGGTGATCCAGCACGAGAGCGTATCGGATGACATATGGAGCTTGGTCTGGTACAACGGTCGACTCTTTGGAACGACGGAACACTCCATTTTCGTGCTCGACCCTGACGACACACTCTCGACAGTCTGGGAAGGGCCCGCTGGGTCTTGCTTGCATCTGTCGGCGGGCCGCGGCGCGCTCTGGTCGTTCGGGCAGACCCGCGCTGCCTGGACCGTTGACGTCCTGACCTGGACCGAGGCCCCGTTGCCATGAACTCACCGAACGCGCAGGTTTTCCGTGTCTTTGCCGACGCCTCCTTCCTCTTCCTCCTCCGCCACCGGGCGGTGAGCAAGCCTCACTACGCACTTGCCGACCTTGCCAAGCTGGATCTGCGCCTGGACGCCATGCTCGACACGCTGCGGGTCGACGCGCCGCGAGCGCTCGCTTCGTTGATCGACGAGCAACCGCTGGACGATGCGGGCGATGCCTTCGTCGCCGCGAGCCTCGTCTTTGAGTGTGCAACCGCGAGCCTCGCGGCGTGGCCCGGCGGCACTCCACCGCCCGCGTCGGCCTTTGCCAAGGCCGGCATGTCGCACCTGTCGGGCCAGCAACGGGGTGATGCGTTTGAGGTTCCGGGCGACCACGCGGAGCGGATTGCTCAGGTGCTCACTTCGGCTCAAGATGCCGAGCCGAACGACGCGCAGCCATCTCTTCCCGATGTTGTGGACGCGGTCGCCAGCGCTCTGGCGTGGCTGCGCCCGGGCCAACAGCGCGCGATCCTCGACCATCTGTTCGCCATCGACGATGAGGGCCTGGTTGCGGTCGCGAGCGACGTTGCGATTGCGGCAACCGCGCTCGCTCGCCCGGCGATCCCCGGGCTCCGCTTCGCGCCGTCCGCGCTGCTCAACCGGTGCTTTGAGCGGACGCTCGCGGGTCAAATGCCTCCCGAGGGCAACGCGTCGATCGAATCGCGCCGGCGGGCGCGGGCGCTCACCGCGATTGGGCAACTCGGGCTCACGGGGCACGCCATGCTCGTGCAGCGACACTTGAGTTCAGCGAGCAGCCGCGTTCGCGGGAGCGCCGCGTGGAGCGCGTGCCTGCTCCAGATCCCCGGAGCGACCGACGCGCTCGAGCCGTTCGCGCTCGCCGAACTGCCAGAAGAAACGACGCGGGACGCACTGTTCGCACAGCACTTTCAGCGGCCCGCGATCGAGGTGCTCCTCCGCTCGCTCTCGTTCGAAGCCGGGCTCGAGTTCTTCACCAGAGCCTCGCGGAGTGAGCGGACGCTCCGCTCGGCGGTGATTGCCGCGGGGGTTCTCGGAGACTCGTCGCTCATTCCTTGGTTGCTGGAACGATGCGACGAGCCGATCGTGGCACGGGTTGCCGGCGAAGCGATCTCGATGATCACCGGTGCGGACTTGGCTTACGAGGACTTGGACGGCGACGCGCCACCCGGGTTCGCCGCGGGCGGCCCCAACGAGGACGAGACCGACGATCGGGTGGAGCTCGACCCGGATGAAGACCTGCCCTGGCCAGACCGGTCGCGCCTGGAGCGCTGGTTTGGAACCTGGACTGCGTCGCAGGCTTCATCGCTTCCCCGGTCGCTCGCCCCGACAACGGGGCTTCGGCGACTGCTCCTAGGCAAACCGATCGCTCGCGAGGCTCAAGCCTTGGCACGAGACGGAGCAACGGGGCACCTCCGGCACGCGCTCCGCAACGCCAGGCAGC
The DNA here is from genome assembly GCA_033763815.1 of Planctomycetota bacterium. Lineage (GTDB taxonomy): Bacteria > Planctomycetota > Phycisphaerae > Phycisphaerales > UBA1924 > JANRJU01. The sequence continues at coordinate 156,208 of JANRJU010000028.1, read as the reverse complement.
GGGCCAGATACGCCGCGGCGATCGAGGTGGCGCTAGCGGCTCCCGGAACATGCCTGGCCAACATGGCGCTGCGTGGAGATTGGCAGCGGGCCCAGATCGAAACCGAACCGGCGCGGGAAGCCTGACCGGGCGTCAGTGTCTGCGCGGTGAAATCAGCGGAGTTCGCAAGCCCCCGAATCGAGTGTGAAGGCGGGATACGAGTGACGCTGGCGTGACGGGGCGGGTGGCGTACTGGCCGCGATGCGGCAGCTATTCTTGCTGTTCACGGCGAGCTTGCCGCGAACACCCGCCGCGTGCCGACTCTGCTCGGCCCGGCTTGCAAGGAGATTCGGTCCATGACTTCGTTCGCCTCATCGGTTCGTCGCGCTTCCCGCACCGTGGCTGGGATTTTGGCTCTGTGCGGCGTGGCCGCGACGGCTTCCGCGGTGCTGTCGCTGGACCCCACGGACGACGCGCCGAAGGCCCCCGCGCCGACTTCCGCCGAGGCGGTCAACGTTTCCCCGGCACCTCCCCGCGCCTCATCTCGCAAGTCGCTCGTGGTGCCGGATGAGCACAAGAAGCTCGGAACGGTCTTTGCCGCCATCTCGGGCGGTGGCATCCCGATCCGCTTCACCTCCACGGCGCCGCTGGAGACGATCAAAGGTTCGGCGACCGACGTGGTGGGATATGCCGTGGCTGGCCCCGCGGACAACCCGGCGAACCTGCAGGCTGGCGCGTGGCGTCTCGGGGTCGCGTCGATGAAGACGGGCATCGAAGCTCGCGATCAGCACCTGGCCGGAAGCGACTGGCTCGACGCCGCGGCACACCCGGACATCATCTTCCAGCTCACCGGCGTCGAGAACCTCAAAGTTGGCAAGGTTCAGGACTCGGCCCAGGTCAAGCTGAAGCAGTTCAACGCGACGCTCAACGGGGTCATGACGATCAAGGGCGTCTCGCGGGCGATCTCGATCCCGCAGGCCCTGATCACGCTCGTGGAGGGCAACGACACCACGCTCGCGACGGTGGGCAAGGGCAACATCCTCACCATCCAGTGCTCGTATCGCGTGACGCTGAGCGAATTTGGTGTCAAGAACCGGGTGATCTCGGAAGACAAGAAGGTCGCGGAGGTCATCGACATCTCGACCCGCCTGACGATGAGCGATGTGATGCCCGAAGACCAGCCGGAGCGAGCGGCGAAGCCCACGCCGCCGACGCCGCCAGCTCCGCCCGCGCCGAGTGAGAAGAAGTGAGGCAAGAGGCAAGAGGCGAGAGATTGTGTCTCGCCCCTCGCTCCTCATGCCCCGCCGCTCGCCTCACTGGCGGGACGGATCGGGTACCGGAACGGCCGCCAGCAGCGTTCGTGTGTAGCTCTCGCGTGGCTCGCGGAGAATCTGGTCGCGTTGGCCTTCCTCAACGATCCGCCCGCGGTGCATGACCGCGATCCTTCGACAAACGTGCTGGATCACGCTCATGTCGTGGCTGATGAAGAGATAGCTCAGCCCGAACTCGCTCTGAAGATCCATCAGCAGGTTCAGGATCTGGGCCTGCACGGAGACATCCAGCGCGCTCGTCGGTTCGTCGCAGATCACGAACTTGGGCTGCAACGCGAGCGCCCGCGCGATGCCGATGCGCTGGCGTTGGCCACCTGAGAACTCGTGCGGATATCGGTCGGCGGCGGTTCGAGGCATCCCGCAGCGTTCGAGCAGACGCTCGACCCGTGCGCGCCGGTCGTCCCGGTTCGGAGCGATGGCGTGCACAAGCAGCGGCTCGCCCACGATCGCGTCGATCCGCATCCGCGGGTTAAGGCTCGTCGCGGGATCCTGAAAGATGACCTGCACATCCCGGCGGAGCGCCTTGAGCGCCGGACCGCGAGCGGCGAGCACGTCCTGCCCCTGGAACGTGATGGAGCCCGAGGTGGCGGGCGTCAGGCGGAGGATGGCCCGTCCGAGCGTGGTCTTGCCGCAGCCAGATTCGCCCACGAGGCCCAGCGTCTCGCCCTCGTCGATGTCGAGCGACACGCCGTCCACCGCGTGCACGTGGCCCACGACCCGCTGGAGAATGGCGGAGCGAATCGGGAACGTGCAGCGCAAGTCGCGAACGCGGAGCAGCGGCGTTGCCGGCGAGGTGGACATCAGGCAATAGGTTATCGGTTTCGATCCACGCCCACGCGCGGAATTCCCACCTCGGAACGCGACCCTGAGCGCTCAGGCGAGCCACATGAGCGAGGATTGATCCGCTTCCAAGACAATGACAGCGCCGAGGATCGCGATGATCACCGGGATGCAAAGGACCAACCAGACGGCGGGCCAACTGCGAAGCTGCCACCGACGTATGGCCAAGAGCCACCAGAAGAAGATCCAGGCGATCAACACGCTGGCTCCCACGGCGCAGACGATCTCTCGGTTGGACGCGATCGCGAGACCGACTCGCACCGGCGGAAGGAGCCCGGACTGGATCTGAACCTCGCGGATCAACTCCGTCATCAGGTCGATGCTCGCCAGCGCAACGAGCCACACGATCGGATGCGTCGCGGCCCGCCACACGTGCCCGCGAGCGACCTTGGCCTGACGCCGCGTCTGGGGGATCACAAGCACGAGCACGATCCACGACGCGTGGGCAATAGCCGCCAGGGCGAGGAAGAGCGACCCATCTCGATAGGTGAGGATGGGCCGGGTGACGACCAGCCTGGTGACCGCCGAGGTCCAGCTCGAACCCCCTTGGGTGGTGTTGTAGACGTACCACGCGTCCATCTCGGGACGCAAGCTGACGAACGGCCTGAGGAAGAACGCGGCATAGTCCGAGACTGGAGTTTCCACCCTCGGCAGGAGCGTGTGTGCCTGGACACCTGGCGGGACGGGAATGCGCTGACCGGAGGCCGCCATCACGATCTCGCTCGGGGGTTGACCGTTCACCAACCCGGCCGGTCGCGTTCGAGAGTGGGTGTGATTGAGGACGCCGAGCGCCCCCTGGAGCAACTGCGCCGTGGCAAGCACGAGCACAAAGAGCAACAGCATCGGCCTCAGACGCACGCGATGGTGCATCCGCACCCGAGACCAGAATCGCCAGGGAAGCACGAGCCACGAGAACGTGCGGAAGGCAAAGCGAACGAGATCGCCTCGAGACTTGGCGTGCTCGACAAACTTCGGAAGGTCGCGGCGGTCGGGACGAAGCAGGTCGGCACTGCGAAAGACGAACCCGCACTCACTGCACGTTCCCTGAAGCGGACACTCGTTGTTCCATGTTTCGATCGCGCCGCGAAGGTCGTACTCGCAGCGAGGACAGGTGGGCGACAGCTCCGGAGTCATGGAGTGGTGTACCGACGATCGCTGGCCCGGTTGCGACGAGGAGTTGGCGGCCGGAGGACAAGCCGTTTCCGCTCTTGCCCTGCGCGAAACGCTTACTGGACAGGCTGACCGGGCGAGTCCCCATCCAGCCACCAGCCTAGCACGTTCGCCAAGACCTCCGAGAAGCCCTCACCGGGCCTCTCTCCGGGCTTGCTGAAGCCATGATCTTCGCCGACGCGTCGTTCGACCTTGACGTCGCGGCCCTTGGCGACCAGCATGGCACGAGTCAGGTCGGTCGCCACGGCGGGGACCGCCCGATCGTTCGTCGCGTATGCGAGGTACACCTTCGCCTTGCTCTGGATCAGGCTCTCCATGGGCGAGAGGCGCATGAAGCTCGACCACCGGCGATGGGGGTGGCCCCACTCGTGCTTGTCCGTGCTGTCCGGGTCCGCGAGAATGCGGCTCCACGCTTCATAGACCTGCTCGAGGCGCTGCTCCCGAGCCGCCTCATCGGAATCGTCAGGCCCCTGCTGCGCTCGGTGCAGCTCGGCGAGGTCAAAGAGCTGGGTTGGGCTCCCGGCGCACAGCACACCCACGTGAGTCACCCGGTCCTCAGCCGCGGCAACATGGGCCGCCATGTCGCCTCCCTCGGAGTGCCCGACCACCAGCACGTGAGAAGGATCTACATCGGGTCGCGCGAGCGCACCGCGGAGCGCGGCGAGCAGCGCATCGCGCCAGCGCTCGGCGGTGTGCTGCTCAAGAAACTCTTGTGCACATCCCGACGCCGCCCCGGGCGGCTGCGGGTTGTCCAAGAACTGCACGCCCGGCTTCTCAACGATCAGCACCCGATACCGAGCATTGCTCTGCATCAGGAGCATGTTCTGTAAACCACCACCGACGCGACCGTCCGGCGTCTTGGTAAAGAGCGAGTTGCACCCGGACCCCTGAATCCACACAACCAGGGGCCTGCGGGTCCCGGGTTGGTCGGCGTCGGTGCGCGAGAGGTAGCACGTGACCTGTCGCCCGTGCGCGTCGGGCAGTTGGTAGCGCTCCCACGGCATGCCAAGTGCCTTGCGATCCGCCGTGGGCGATCCCAGGCCGGCGGGAGTATCTCCTGCGTGTGGCGCCTGGACGGAGCCCCCGCCCCCGTTCCCCGGGCGCTCCGGTTCAGCAGCCAACGCCGCGCCACGCGCTTGCGCGGTGGTTCCCAGTGCCAGGAGTGTCAAACACCACGCTGCTTGCAACGTTGTTCGTTCGCCGGTCGTCATGGCCCACCGGGATGCTCGTCGACACCGAGTCCGTCGTCCTTCCATGGCCGCCTCCCTTGTACTGCAAACCAATCACGCTGCAACCATTGAACGCAGCTGCGCTGGAGCCAAGCACCGAGCTCGGGACCCCCGGCGCACAGCCATCCATGCGCCGGGACCAGCGCCGGCGGCTAATACGCGAAGTTGGCGTTGGGGTCGGTGGTGATGGGGCCGCCTCCGGTCGAGCCGGTGATCGTTCCACTGATCCCGGGAACGACGATGGTGGCAACGCGATTTCCGTTTGCCATGCTATATCGCGTGGTGCCCAGGCGAACGCTGTTGCTCATGATGAGATTATCGATGCCGGTGACGTGCATGCCGATGGTCGACGAAACAATATGGTTCCGTTCGATGCGCCCGCCGTTGCCCGCGATCTGGATGCCCGCGGTGACGCTATCGACGACGAAGTTGTCCTTCACGACGGCGTTCCATCCGGTGCGGACGCCCGTCGGGCAGTTGGCGAAGCGCGAGGAGTTGACCTCACCGTTGTCGCCGATGCTCACGCCGATTCCGGAGCCCCCGATGTCGCGGATGACGCTCTTGGTGACCAGAACGCCCTTGCAGGTCGGAAGCGAAACTCCCTGGGCACAGCCGTTGATGTCGACGGTATCGAAGGTGAACGAGTTGTACGAGCCGTCGGATTCGACTGCGGCGAGCGTCGAGTTGCTGATCTCGGTTGTGGAGACGCGTACGCCGCTCCGGTGGAAGCGGATGCCGACGGGGCACAGGTCGATGCGGCAGCCTTCGATCGTTCCAGCGGCACCGGAGCGAATGCCAACGTCGCAGAATCGCAGCGTGATATTCTCAACGACCGGGGAGCTGGCCTGGCCCAAGTCCAAGCCGACATCGGAGCCGAGCACGCTGCCATTCTTGATCGCGATACCGTCCAGAACGGTGCTGACGTCGCTCGTGCTGACCAGGACGCCCTTGGCGCCGGACGAGATGATGAATCCGTTGAGGTCCAGCGTAACGTCGATCGCGGTGATCTCGATCCCAATACGGTTGGCGGGGACGAAGATGTTGCCCGTCAGGTAGTAACTGCCGGACTGGGTGATTTTGAACTGGCTGGGCGTGGAGTCGTTGTCGCCCGGCGTGTTGGTTGCGTTGATGGCGACGCGGGGCTCGAGCTCCGCCAGGACTTTGCCGGTCGGCGTGACCGGACCGGAAGGTGGCGTCAACGGGCCGGCAAACGCCGCCGCCGCGAGCAGCATACCCGCGGCAACTCCCAGCCTCGAAGCGGTTGAGTTGCCCGGTGAGCAACCGATGGCACGAGCGACAATCGGAGATTCGGATACCCGGCGACGAGCGATGTTCATGGCGCACCTTGTGCTTGGCGACAAAGACAGCTTGCTAAACTCGCCCGGCACGCTGCCGAGCTCGATCGCTCTTCAATGCGACGTCAACCCGCTGGACGGCTGATAAAAGTGAAAGAGTTCAGTGGACGCTCCGGGGAACACCGATTGCAAACGAAAACCGCCGCGGCTGGCCGCGGCAGAACGAGCGTTCGATCGAGACAATCAACCCGCCTTCGCATCAGAGGTCGCAAGGTCGGTCGTACGCGAAGACGAAATCGAGATAGTCAAAGAAGTCGAACTGCGCATCACCATTGAAGTCGGCCTCGGGATCCTGCGCGTCAAACGCAACCACGAAGTCGAGGTAGTCGAAGAAGTCGACCTGGAAATCCTGGTTGAAGTCCGCCGGGCAGCCGACATCGAACACGAACTGCGTGGTGTATCCCGCGCCGACGGCGGCTTGTGCATTCCCGAAGCCCCTGGTCACGCGCGTGCTCGTGAAGCTGAGCACAAAGATGTACGGGCGGCCTGTGCGGAGCGTGTCTGCCGGGATGGTGAACGTCGTGGTGCTCGGGCTGAGCTGCGCGTAGAACGACGGGCCTTGCCCCGAGCGGCGATAGATGCCGATGCTGGTGACGGACTCGGTCGCGAGCGGCGAGGGAACGAACGAGTTGATCGTGCCGACAAAGTCAACCCGCGGGTCAAGCTCCGCCATGTGCGAGAAGGTGTTGCCCGTCAGCCGGGGTTGAGCGGGTGGGTAGAGAGCGTTCGAGAACGTGAGGGAATCCGACTGCGTTCCGAGCGTTCCGCCGGAGACCGTGAAGGTGTACGACCCCTGCGGGAAGGCGGCGTCGAGCAGGCCCTGAGTGTCAAAATATCCACCAAAGCCAGTGAAATACGGGAATCCGCTGCCGACGGGCTGGAACAAGAATGGGTTGCCGCCACCGGAGAACTGGGCGCTGGCAGTCGTGGCGTCGGTAAGGGCCGTGACGTACACGGCGCCATAGGCCCCCCACGTGTAGGCGGCGGGAGGCAACACGTTGTCGGCGGCTTGTGTCCAGAAGCCGACCTTCCCCATGGAGTACAGCGTGACCTGGCCCAAGGACATGGAGGCTGTCGCAACGAGACATCCGGCGGCGAGCAGGCTTGGGATTAACTTCATCGTGGCTTCCTTCATGAGATCATTCGGCGCGATCGACGCCGCGCGGAAAGTCATGCGTCAACGACCCCCGACGATGGACACTCGAATGTCGCCGCGCTCCCTTTAGGTCCAGGTCGTCAGGTGCCAGTTCTTCTTGCCTCGCCGGATGGCGATCATTGAACCATGGAGAAGGTCGGAGGTCTTGACGCGGTCGTCGGCGCCTGCCTTTCTGCCGTTGATCGTGACCGAGCCCGCGGCAAGAAAGTCCTTCGCTTCGCGCTTCGATGAAGCAAGCTGCGTAGACAGCAGCAAATCCAGAAGCGGCACACCCTCGCCCTCCAAGGTGGTCTTGGCGTGCGTGCTGGAAGGCACGTTTGCCAGCACTTCGCGAAGCGTGCGCTCGGGCAAGCCTGCAACATCTCCCGAAAACAAGGCTTGGCCCGCCGCTTCCGCATGGGCGGCCTCGGCCTCGCCGTGGAGCAGCGCCGTCGCGTGGCGCGCCAGTGCCCGGTGCGCCTCGCGCTTCCCGGGGTCCGCCGCGTGCGTCGCCTCGAGCGCCTCGACCTCGTCGCGCTGCATGATCGTGAACGTGCGCAGGAACTTCGGCACATCCGCGTCCGCAGCGTTCAGCCAGAACTGGTAGTACGCGTACGGGCTGGTTCGCTCGGGCGTCAGCCAGATCGCGCCGGTCTCCGTCTTGCCAAACTTTCCGCCGTCCGCCTTGGTCACCAGGGGCGCCGTGATGCCGTACGCGGGCGCGTCGGCGCCAACGTCCGCCTGCGCGGCCTCGCCGGTTCGCTCGCTCGCGGGACCAGTCTTGCGGATCAGGTCGATCCCCCCCACGATGTTGCCCCACTGATCGCTCCCGCCCATCTGAACAGTCACGCCCATGTGCTCGTGCAGCCACTGGAAGTCGTAGCTCTGCAGCAGGATGTAACTGAACTCGGTGTAGCTGATGCCCTGCTCGCGGTTGGTCAGGCGATCACGCACCGAGTCGCGTTGGATCATCGCGTTGACGGAGAAGTACTTGCCGATGTCGCGGAGCGCATCGAGGAAACTGATCGATCCAAGCCAGTCGGCGTTGTTGACGACGGTGGCAGCCCCAGGACCATCGAAGCTCAGCAGCCGCTCGAAGATCCGGCGCTGGCTGGCGACGTTCGCATCGACGCGCTCGCGCGTCATGAGGGTGCGCTCGGATGACTTACCGCTGGGGTCGCCGATGAGCCCGGTGCCGCCCCCCATGACGACGACGGGCCTGTGTCCGGCCCGCTGGGCGTGCACCAGCATCATCGCCGGCACGAGGTTCCCGATCGTCAGCGAGTCGGCGGTCGGGTCGAAGCCGACATACACGCGCCGGGGCGTGGCGAGATGGCGAAGCAGCACGTCGTCGGACGCGGTGGCCTGATGGATGAGCCCCCGCCAGCGAAGGGTCGAGATCAGTTCGAGCGATGACATGTCGAAAGCGTAGTAGAAGATGAGCCTGAGGGCTGACCAGCCCTGTGCCCAGGCGCTACGCCGCCGCGGCGACCGGCTGCTGCAACTCCGGCGGCGGCATGACGAGCGCGAGCGACTGCACCTCGATGTTGGGCACGATCTCGTTGTAACCCAGCACCGCGACGCCCGGAACGCGAGGCTCCAGGATCTGCCGCACGATCGCCCGTACCTCGGGCGACGCGATGACGACCGGGTGAGCGCCCGCCGCGGTGACGGAGGCCAGCGCCTTGGTCACATGGTCTGCAATCCGCGCCGACGTGCGCGCCGGCATCGTGAAGCTCGTCCCGCCCGCGCCGCGATCCACGTACGACGCGATGAGATCCTGCAGCGTCGGGTCCAGCGTGACGCACACCAGCCTGGGCGGCCCGCCCGCCGGATCCGGCATCGCGTACTTGGCGCAGATCGTCCGCCGGAGCGCGTTGCGCACATACTCGAGCAGCACATCGGGGTCTTTGGTCTTGGGAGACCACTCGGCCAGTGCTTCGAGGATGGTCTCCACATCGCGAATCGGCACCCCCTCGCGGAGCAGCGCCTGGAGCGTCCGCTGGAGTTCCGCCGGCTTGACGATGTTGGGCACCGCCTCCTCGACAAGCTTCGGCGCTCGCTGCTTGGTCTGCTCGATCAGGTTCACCACTTCGTCGCGCGACAGCAGCTCGTCCGCGTGACGCTTGAACGTCTCGCTCAGGTGCGTGTTCACCACCGACGTCACATCGTGCACGGTGTAGTTCAGCGTCTCGGCGCGGATGCGAAGCGCCGGCTCGATCCACCAGGCCTTGAGCCCGAACGCCGGCTCTCGCGTCGCCTCGCCTTGGATCGGCACCGACGCCAGGCCCGCGTCCATCGCCAGCAGCTTGCCAGGTCGCATCGAGCCCCGCGCCACCGGGTTGCCCCGGATCTTGATCGCGTAGTCCCCCGGCGCGAGCATGTGATTGTCTCGGATGCGCACGGGCGGCATGACCGCACCGAGATCGACCGCCAGCGTGCGACGCGTCGCCGCGATCTTCTCGAGAAGATCCCCGCCCTGATCCGGCTGGACGAGGTAAATCAGCGCCTCGCCCAGCTCCAGCTCCAGCGCGTCGACCTTCATGATCGACTCGATCGCCGGGGGCTCGTTCGACGCGGCGGGCGCGCTCTGCGCTTCCTCGTCGCGCACGCGCTTGGCGTTGCGATTCATCAGCCACGCGCCGCCCCCCAGCGCCGACGCGGTCAGCAGCAAGGGCAGCGTGGGCAGGGGCGTGATGGCCAGCAGCGCGAGGAAGCCCGCCGTGAGCACCAGGCTCTTGGGAGATTTCGTGATCTGGTCGGTCAGCTCCGTCCCGAGCTGGTTCTTCGTGCCCGAGCGGGTGACGACGAGCGCCGAGGCGATCGCGATGATGAACGAGGGAACCTGGCTGGCAATCCCGTCGCCGATCGTGAGCATCGTGAAGATCCGCGCGACCTCGGCCGGATCCCACCCGCGCGCGATCATCCCCACGGCAAACCCGCCCGCGATGTTGATGCACGTGATGATGAGCCCTGCGATCGCGTCACCCCGCACGAACTTGCTGGCGCCGTCCATGGCGCCGAAGAAGTCGGCCTCCTGCGAGATCTGCTCGCGCCGGCGTCGGGCCTCCTTCTCGTCGATCATCCCCGCGTTCAGGTCAGCGTCGATGGCCATTTGCTTGCCGGGCATCGCGTCGAGGGTGAACCTCGCCGCGACCTCGCTGATGCGGGTGGCACCCTTGGTGATCACGACGAACTGCACGATCGTCAGGATCAGGAAGATCACGACACCGACGAACAGCGAGTTGCCCGCAACGAACTGGCCGAACGCCATGATCACGTGCCCCGCCACCCCCGCCGCCTCTTCTGCCGAACCCGCGTCCGCCGACAGCACCAGGCGCGTCGATGCCACGTTCAGTACGAGGCGAAAGAGCGTCGCCGCCAGCAGCAGCGACGGGAACACGTTGAACTCCAGCGGGTGGTTCATGTAGATCGTGGTGACGAGCATCATCACCGCGAGGGCGAAGTTCAGGCAGATCAGCACATCGAGCACGACCGGCGGCAGCGGGACCAGCAGCACCCCGAGCATGACCACGAACGCGATCGGCGCGATCAGGCCGCGGTTCTCCCGCAGCTTGCCCAGCCAGGTCGGTAGCTTCAGAGGTTGGCTTGTGGCGTCGGGCATCGGTCGGTATCGCAGCAGTCGTCTTCACGGGCCAAACAGTTTTCGTACCCCTCGATCACGCGGCGGCAGGCTCGCTCGCCGCTCCCACCGGCTTCTCCTTGAGTCGATACACCAGCGCCAGAATTTCCGCAACCGCCTGGTAGTGCTCCGGACGGACTTCGCCCCCCACCGGAACCCCCGCATACAGCGCGCGAGCCAGCGGCGGGCGCTCGATGACCGGCACCTTGTGCGTGCGCGCCACCTCGCGGATACGAAGCGCCAGCTCGTCCACGCCCTTGGCCACCACCAACGGCGCTCGCATCGAAGCGTCGTACTTCAGCGCGACGGAGAAGTGCGTCGGGTTGGTCACCACCACCGTCGCCTGGGGAACGTCGCGGTTGACGCGCTGCAGCGCGATCTCCCTCGCCATCCGCAGCCGCTTGCCCTTGATCTCCGGATCGCCTTCCATGTCCTTGCGCTCTTCCTCAACCTGATGCCGCGTCATCTTCAGGTTCTCGGTGTGCTGCCAGCGCTGGAAGAAGAAGTCCAGCAGCCCCAGCACGAGAGCGATCACCAGCAGCCAGATGACGATCTCCATCGCCAGGCGCATGACCTCCTTCGCAGCTGTCGTTGCGTCGAGCGCGGGCAGGCGCGCAATCCGCCCAGCCGCGTTCCAGGTCACCACCCCCGCGACCACGCCCGAGAGCGTCAGCTTGATCAGGCTGATCACGGTCTTGACCGCGTTCTGTTTGGAGACGAACCGCCCCAAACCCGCGATCGGATCCAGCCTCTGCAAGTCGGGCATGAGCGGGTGCAGCGTGAAGAGGAACCCAAACTGCACGTAGTGCGCCAGAAACGTCACGAGGGCCATCACGCCAAAGACCGCCAGCACGGGAATGGCGGCATCCCATGCCAGGCCCCAGGGCAACATCGCGCGTGGGTCGAACTCAAGCCCATGCTCGCCCAGGTCGAGAAGAGTCAGCATCAGCTCGCCCGAGACGTGAAACACGAGCGAAGCGAAGATCAAGAGCGCGATCAGCGCCCCGATGAGGTCGATCGCCGCGACGAGGTCCTGGCTCTTGGCGACCTGCCCCTTCCCCCGCGCCTCGGAGAGTCGCTTGGCGGTTGGCAGTTCGGTCTTGTCGCCCATGTCCTCAGCCACCGCCGCCCCCTCGCTGCGGCACGCCGCCAGCCTCCGCGCCAACCTGCGAGGCCCACGCCGCCGCGGCGGTCATCGCCTTGCCACACTCATCGCTGACCGCGTCCGCGATGGGGGGCAGCGAGAGCACCAGCGCGAGCAGCCCGAGCAGGATCTTCGCGATGAAGCCCACCGTCATCACCTGCAGCTGGGGCATCGTCTTGCTCAGCACGCCCAGCACCAGCAGGGCCAGGAACACCACCGCGATCACCGGAGCCGCCACGCGCAGCGCGAGCTCCAGCCCGGAGTGCAGCGTCCCCACCACCAACTCCAACGGAAGGTCGCTGGGCCCCAGCCTGCCGGGGGGCACGCGTTCAAAGGTTGCGAGCACGATCGAGAACAGCGCGTCGAGCGCACCGGAAACGATGAACGCCGCCGTCGCGATCATCGACAGCAGTTGTCCCACGACGTCAACCTCCGCATCCGCTTGCGGGTTGTAGACGCGAGCAAGGCTCATGCCCATCGAGTGCGTCATGAACACGCCCCCCATGTCCAGCGCGATCAGCGGCATAAGCGCGACGATGCCCAGCGCCAGCCCGATGATCGACTCGCCAAACACCATGGGAAGCAGCTGCCCAAGGTCGAGCCTTGCCGGGTCGGCGAGCGCCAGCCCCTGGGCCTGGCCCGCCCGCACAGCTCCGAGCATTTCGTCGTGCGCGAGCGGATACGCCGCGACGCCGAGCACCGCGATCAGGAGCGCCTTGACGCGCCACGGAATCGCCACCCCCGCCACCACCGGCGCAAAGATGAACAAGCCGGTGAGTCGGGCGCACACGAGCACGTAGGGCACGACGTGCGGCAGGATGGCATCCAGCGTGGGCATGGCTTCGAGCGTTGGCAAAGAAGCGTCGGACCAGGTTCCCGACGCCGATCTTCCTTTGGCCGTTCTCCGTTGGCAGTAGCTATCCGTTGGCAGTCGGTGCGAGTTGGAGCATCTCGACGGTGAACTCCATCAGCCGCATGACGATCCACGACATCAGCACCACCGAGGCGGCGCACATCACGATGATCTTGGGAACGGTCGCCAGCGCCTGATCGTGAATGCTCGTGACCGCCTGGCCGATGCTGATGAGAAGGCCGACCACCATGCCCGCCGCGAGGATCGGAGCGGCGATCTTGAGCGTGATGATCAGCGCGTCGCGGACCATCTCGATCGCTGAGTCGTCCATGATCATGCGAATTCCTCCGATCGAAAGTTGGCACTGGTCCACACCACATCAACACCTTCAATCCGCGCCTAGCCATAGCCGGTCGTGGTCAGTGCGTGTGCAAGCCTCGCCAGGTCGGTCACCTTGCCCGCGGACGCCACGTGCGTTGTGGCGCTGAAGCCTTTCATGAGCCCCGAGGTCACGAGCGCCCAGCCGTCGATCATGACGAACAGAAGCAGCTTGAATGGCAGACTGATCAGCACGGGCGGCAGCATCATCATGCTCATGCTGATCAGCAGGGCGCTGATGACCAGATCGATCACCAGGAACGGGAGATACACCTTGAACCCCAGCAGAAAGGCGGTCTTCAGCTCGCTCAGCATGAACGCGGGAACGAGCGTCACCATGTCAACGTCCGCTCGGGTGAGCAGATCCGGTCGGCTCGTGTCCACCCCCCGATGCTCCAGCACCATGTACACGCTCGACCAGTTCCCCGTCGCGTCGATCTGCGCGAACATGAAGTCGCGCATCGGCTGCTTGGCCAGATCCCACAGCTCCGCGTAGTCGTTCACTTGCCCCGCCTGATACGGCGCGATCGCCTCCGTATGGATGCGATCGAGCGTCGGCGACATCGTCAGCAACGTCATGAACAGCGCCAACGCCGTGAGAACCTGGGGAGGCGGAATCGTCGGCGTTCCGATCGCCTGACGCAGCAGGCCCAGCACGATCATGATCCGCACGAAGCTCGTCGTCATCAACATGATCGACGGCGCCAGCGTCACGATCGTCAGCAGCACCAGGATGCTCAGCGCGGGCGAAAGCCCGCCCACACGCAGCCCCTCGCCATCCGAGGTGCTGCCGCCCGTCGCCGACGCTCCAACTGAGCCACCCGCCTCTCCAGCTCCGCGCCCGGAGCTGGGAAAGAAACTCCCCGCGGCGTCGATGAGCTCGAGCGGGTTGGCAAGTGCGCCGAGGCCGGGCTGGCTCTCCAAACCGCCGACGTCCGCTCCCGGCTCCGCGATCGCTCCCGGTGCCGGCGGGCCCCACACGGCCCCCTGCGCCAGCGCTCGCGAAGCACCGGCCCCATCAACGACCGTCAGCACGACAGCAAGCAAGATGACCAGCCATGTGGCGCGTGGCACCGAACTCGTCATGGGTCTGACGACCTCGCCACGAGTTGTCACCACAGCTCGCGCCGTGCGGCAGGCCAGCGTGCCTTGATGACAGCGAGCGATCTTCATGCCACGGCCTCGCGGAACGTGGACGGCTTCACCGCCGGAGTCGCGTCACGGCTCGGCGTCAAGGCCGCAAGCCGCTGGCGAAGGGCATCGAGCGCCGAGGGCGCCCCGGACCCACCCGCTGGTCCAGCGATCCCCGAGAGCGTTCCTCCAGCGGCAGCCGCTGCCGAAATCCCTCCTGCCGAAACCGCTCCCACCGCCGCTCCCGGGCGGTCCGCTGCATTCGCCGCCACTGGGCCAAGCGTTTGGCGCTCCCCCGCCGGGCTTGGGTCCGTCGCTCGCGGCGCGGACTTTGGCTCAATCTGCACCGCCACAGGCAAGCCCTTGGCTGGCGCCACTGCCTGTCGGGGCGCGCTGTTGTTCCGTTGCACCATCGCCAGCGTCCGCATGAACGCTTCGCGGGCTTGATCCTCGCCGATGGCCGGCGCGGACGCCTTCGCCCCAGCGGGTCGCGCCGTCGCTCGGGCCTGGGCTTGTCCTTCGCGGATGTCAATCCGCCTCTCGCGTGCGTCAACGGCGCTCTTGGTTGTTGCCGTCGATCGCGCTTCGCGGTTCGCCTTGGCTGGTTCCTCGCTGGTCGCTCGGCTCAGCACGCTCTCGAACTTCGCGGTAATCGACGAGACATCTCCGGTCTTGGCCACGAGGCTCGCGACCTCATCCGCATCCGTGAACTCGCACAGCGTGTGCAGCGACGACGAACTCCGCCGGATACCTCCCTCGTGCGAGAGCAGGATCACGCGTCGATCAACCTTCAGCAGCACCAGCGTGGTCGTCCGCGCCAGGGGGTATCTCGCCAGCACGCTGACCACACCGGAGGGCGCGCGCCCGCCGGGCCCAAGCGCCGAAGCGAGCCCGCCCGTGCGCCGAGCCGCGAATCGCACCGCGGCTGCAATCATGACGATCAGCCCGACCACCACCGCCAGCGGGCCAATGCTCGACGTCAACCACGCCGATGGGCTGAAGCCCGCCTTCTGGTTCTCATCTTGCTGGTTGGTCGCCGCCGGGGTTGCGAGCGTCCGTGCGGGACCAAGCGGAGCTTGGCTCTCGCTGCGAACGAGCTCGCCCGAGGAAGCTCCAGGCCGCCTCGCGCCGACCTCGACCGGCACGTCGCTCTTGATGGCACGCTGTGTCGCGCCGGCGGTTGTCGCCTCCAAGGGTGCAGGCGGCCCGAGCGAGGTTGCTTCGCCCAGCGCCGCATCCCGAGCCGCGGGATCGACACCCCGCGCCGAGCCGACACCAGCACCCGCGACGATGGCAATGACGCTCAGAGCCACCAACCTTGGGCGGTGGCAGCTTCGTTCCGGCGGTGCATGACCACGCCGATCGAGCGTTGCCTGCTGGTTGTTGTGTTTGCTTGGGCTGCCCATGTTCGCCGTCCTGGCTGCTGTCGCGCTCTTGTCAAGAGGGGTCGTGATGACCGCGGCGCATCCTGCGCCCGCCTCAAATGCCACCGCGGGTTACGCGGCTTGTCCGCTCCCCGTAATCTCGCTCACCGCCGAGAGAATCTCGTTGATGCGCACACAGAAGTTGTCGTTGAGCACCAGCACCTCGCCCCGGGCGACGTGCCGGTTGTTGACGTACACGTCCACCGGGTCGCCCGCGAGCTTGTCCAGTTCCACCACAGAGCCATCCGTCAGCTTGAGCACGTCGTCGAGGACCATGCGAGTGCGACCCAGCTCGATCTTGACGTTCAGGTTCACGTCCGACAGCAACTCGATGGCCTTGGCCTGCAAGGGCGTCGCCGGGACGCTGAAGGTTGGGAGGCTGATCGGCGCCGCATTCGCCCCCGGAGGGATTGGTTGCTGCGAGGCGCCGCGCAGCGCCGGCCCTGCGGAAGGGCTCGCCGCAGCGGCCGCAGCGAATGCCGCCATGGGGTCGTCAACCGCCGCGCTCGATGCCGCCGGTGCTGCCGCGGCGCTCGCCATGCTGTTGAGTTCCGCGATCGCCGCCGCCGCCGCGGCCAAAGCCTCGTCCGCCGCCTGCTGGGCGGCCGAATCACTCGCGGGCGTGGAAGGCGAAGTTTGACCTTGTTCTTCTGACATGCAATGGCTCGAACAGGGGTACGCGGACCAACCGGGCAGGAAATGCGCTCTGGAACACGCGACTTCGGCGCGAGTGTGATCGGATCCGCGCGTCGCCGAAGGCAGAAAACTGCCGGGGTCCGTCCACGCATGATCCACGCCCCGCGCGACCGCCCCCGGTTTCGGCGGGCCGAGAACCGGTGCCGCTAATCTGGGCTCCCAACCTGAGCTCCCAACCGGGGCTGCTAACCAGGGACCACCCATCGGCCCAAGGTGGCCCATCGCGTTCCACCCCGCAAGACTGGCGTTCCACAGGCGGGTATCGTGTAGGCTCCCCACCCCGCGACCGGCCGGAGCCGGTCTTCGTTTCCCCGGAGTTGTCTCATGGCCCACCACAAGTCGAGCGATCCGAACGTCTTCATCCTCCCGGACCTCGGCGAGGGCGTGCACGAGGCCGAGCTCCTCAAGTGGCGCGTCCAGGTCGGGCAATACGTCAACGAGCTGGATGTCCTGGCCGACATGGAGACCGACAAGGCGGTGGTGGAAGTGCCAAGCCCGCGCGCCGGGACAATCGCCCAGCTCCACGGCACCGAGGGCGAGATCCTGAAGGTGGGCAACGCGTTCGTCAGCTATCGCGCCGACGCGTCCGTCGCTGCCGCGCCCGCCGCGACCCGGACCAGCTTCCAGAGCACCGGCGCCGCGACCGCCGACGCCCGAGCCAACGGAAGCGCTGCGAGCGTTGCCGCCAGCGTGGATGCAGCCCACGCCATGGCCAACGCGGACTTGGCCAACACCGATCTGGACATCGCCGAGCCGGGCGAACGCACCGAAGACGCAGGGACCGTGGTGGGGAGCATGTCCGGCGCCGCCGCGGGCGTTGCCGCCAGCCCGGGCAAGGCCTTGGCCACGCCCGCCGTCCGCCGCCTCGCCCGCGATCTGGGCGTCAACATCGACCAGATCTCAGGCTCCGGAATCGGTGGCCGCGTCCTGGATAAGGACGTCCGCGCCGCGGCTGGTCGGGGCTCAAGCTCCGCCCGCGCCGCTACAGCCAGCCCCGCTCACTCGACGACACACACAACCAGCCACCCAAAGAGCCCTACAGCCACCCCCGCGCAGGCCAGATCATCCTCCTCCGGCTATCGGGGTGCGCCAGGCCGGGCGGCCTCGACCCAAGCAGCCGCCTGCGATATGGGCGAGCCGTCGATTCCGCCCGCGCCCGTGCGCGTCAGCCCGCCCGCGGGCGTGGACCTCGCCGCCGCCCGCGCCGGTGCCGGGCGCGACCAGGCCCCGAGCCGCGACGAGACCACCCGCATCCCCTTCCGCGGCGTCCGCCGCACCATCGCCAACCGCCTTCGCGAGAGCATGAACCAGGCGGTCCACTTCACCGTCATGGATGAGGCAGACGTCAGCCCGCTCGACCACGTCCGTAAGCAGCTCGCCGGCGCCTCGGGCGAGAAGGTCAGTTTCCTTCCCTTCGTCTGCTCGGCCGTTGCGCGTGTTCTGGGCAACCAGAAGTTCTCTGCGCTCAACGCCACGGTGGACGAACAACCGGGCTCCAGCGAAAACGCCTTCATCGTGCAGCACCGCTCGGTGCACCTGGGCATTGCGACCGACACCGATAATGGCTTGATGGTGCCGGTGATCCGCGACGCCGACCGCCTGGGCGTGCTCCAGATTTCCCGCAGCATCGAGCAGATCGCCCGGGCCGCCCGCGACCGCACCATCGCCCGCGATGGTCTCTCGGGCTCGACGT
Organism: Planctomycetota bacterium; assembly: GCA_033763815.1. Taxonomy (GTDB): domain Bacteria; phylum Planctomycetota; class Phycisphaerae; order Phycisphaerales; family UBA1924; genus JANRJU01. The sequence goes on along the minus strand of JANRJU010000028.1, from coordinate 138,207 downwards.
TCACGATCAGCAACGTCGGGAGCCACGCGGGCCGGTTCGCGACGCCGGTGATCAACTATCCAGAAGTGGGCATCCTCGCCGTCGGGCGCGCCCGCGAGGGCATGGTGGTTCACAAGGGCTCGTTCCGCGTGGGGCTGCTGCTGCCGCTCAGCCTGGCGTGCGACCACCGCGTTGTTGATGGCGCGACCGCGGCTCTGGCGCTCGCGGAGATCGTCAAGCTGCTGCAAGAGCCGCAGGGCCTGCTGGGCCCGGCACGGGGGTGAACGCAGAGATTCGCCCGATGACGGGCTCCAAGCGCTGCCGCGGGTTGGCAACTGAGCGTCCTTAACGCGTACAGCCAGGCGAGATTCGATTACTGTGCGAGAGCTATAGAACTTGCTTGCAACACAACTACGGCCCGGGCCAACGCGCGCTGTTGACAACCGACAAGAGTGCCTCGCCTACTCAATCTGTTTGAGTTAGCAGAAAAATACCTATCCACCGCTTGATTGGGCGAAAGCGAGCAGGTAGACTATTTGCGAGGGGGAGAGCAACCACCTGCGATGCCGGCTACAAGACACGGCGTTGCATCACGTTCCGTGGAGCTCTCTAATGTCAATCGGTTCTTCTCGTCTCTTCGCGAGTATCACTGTCTCGGGCTTTTGTTCCGCCTCCATCGTGCCAGCGCTCGCTGGGGCGACACTCGGTGCGCTTGTGCTCGAGTCGGCCGCCAAGGCACAGGTGACGTTCTACGTCAATCAAGCCGAGTTTGACGCGACGGGCCCCACAACACTGGTCGCGGACTTTGAAGAATTCACACCTGGCCAGCGACTGGCCAACCCCTCCAACCTAGGCGAGTTCACCCTTGAGAATCAAGGTGGCGATATTGTCATTGTTGGGCTTGGTCGGCCGGGCGACACGAACCCGTTTCCAGTCTCTGACGGGATTTCTTCAAATGGCAATGAGGACTTTGTCATTACGTTCTCGTCTCCCTTCGTTCAAGCGGTCGGGTTCAGCACGCTTACAAACAGGTTCAATCCGGTCAGGCTCACAGTCTTCGGCGAATCTAACGAAGAGATCGCTTCCTACGTACTGCCTCAAGCACCAAACACTTTCGGTTTCGTTGGGTTCGTTTCGTCGGCACCAATCAGCGGATTTCGCTGGCTGACCGATCGCGGAGGCGAACAGAACACCGTTATCGACAACATTCGAACGCGTGTCCCGTCCCCCTCAGCCGCCGCAGTCCTCGGCCTTGGCGGTCTGCTTGCCGCCCGTCGTCGCCGCTGATCCGCTCCGCTCCCTCTCAACGCGATCACAACCCGACCTCGGCCTCAGCGGGCCGGGGTCGCTTCGTGTTGGCTATCAAGCTCGCCCCGTGTGTACCGCACGACTGCCGAGTCGATCAAGCGGCACCGCCACGTTGCCGATAGACGTCAGAGAATAATGTGCTTATTCTCTGACGAGGTGCTTCCATGGTTCAGTTGACCGATATCCACCCTCTCACCGGGTTTCTCCGCGATCACAAGGCCCACTTGGAGCGCCTCGCTGCAACAGGAAGGCCGGAAGTCTTGACCGTGAACGGCAAGGCCCGGGTAGTCGTGCAGGACGCCGCGGCTTATCAGAAAATGCTGGACGCTCTCGATGCCGTAGAGACTGAACGCATCGTGCGGGAGCGATTGGCCGCAGTCGAGCGCGGCGAACCGGGCATTCCCGCGGATAAAGTCCTTGCCGACCTGCGAAAACGACTTGGCCTCAAGCGGCAATGATCGAGCGTGCGGTACACCGTGATCTTCAGACCTGAAGCCCGCCAAGAGGCCATCGATGCCGCAGACTACATCGCCGAGCACGGATCGCCGGAGATCGCACTCCAGTGGTATGAATCGCTCGAAGCGGTCGTCGCTTCATTGACCCACATGCCGGCCCGCCACGGTTACGCTCGCGAGCACGGATCCGTCAGCGGCGTCGAACTTCGTCAAGCTCTCTTCAAGTCCCATCGCCTCATCTTCACCATCCGCGAGGACGAAGTCCATGTGCTTCATGTTCGGCACGTCGCTCGCGCCGACCTGGATGACTTGGCACAGCAGTAACGGCCCGCGATTTTGGGGTCTGGGCGCGAGTTGCCTCTCTCGCTCGCTCACTTGCCGCCGACGCCGGACCTGAGGCTTTGCGAAGGTCCGGGTCGAGAACAAGGCGGTGCGAACGAATCGATACGGAGGTAATACTGGAACACGCATCACGCTCGCGCGCACGACTCCGAGTTGTCACACAGTCGGGATGCCTCTGCCACCAAAGACCAGCATCCACCAACCCAACCTCACTCAAACCGCGTCCCCTTCCCCGACAGCGCGCTCCGCACCGGCTCCGGCACCCGCGCGTCGGCGATGACCACCGTCGACACCCCGTCGCGCAGCGCCTCACCCGCGCTCATGATCTTCTTCTTCATCCGCCCCTGTGCCAGCCCCACGTACTCCTCCACCCGCTCGCGGCTCACGCGCGACACCAGCGATGACTCGTCCGGAAATCGCTCCAGCACGCCAGGCACGTTCGAGAGCAGCACCAGCGTCTCCGCCCGAACCGCCGCCGCGGTTCGCGCTGCGGCTCGGTCGGCGTCGACATTAATCGCCTCCCCCTGCGTGCTGATCGCGGGCGGCGAGATCACCGGCGTGTACCCCGCGTCAAGCAGCAGGCTCAGCAGTCGCGGGTCGGCCTGTTCGACCGAGCCCGTGTAGTCATCGCGGATGATGACCGTCACGCCGTTCTCGATGGCGCGCACAGCCCCCTTGCGTTCACCCTGCCACAGGCGCGCATCGAGCCCCGACAGCCCGACTGCGTTCACACCCTGCCCCAGCAGCAGCGTCACCAACTGCTGATTGATGATCCCGCGGCAGGCCATCTGAAAGGCCTGCAGCGTCTGCGCGTCGGTCCGTCGGCTGGTGTGCCCGCTGGGCGAGGTGATCGTCCGCACGGGGATGCCCAGCCGCTGACAGAGTTGGTTGGTGTCGTGCGAGCCGCCATGCACGACGACGACGGGCTGCCCGCCACGAACGATCGCCGCGATGTCGGTGCACACCGCTGCCCGGTCGACGCCCTCGCTCCCGCCGATCTTGACCACGAGCGGACGCAGCGAACCAGTCGAAGAAGATGGATTGCTCACGCGACGATGGTAGTGCGCGGGGGCGATAAGTCGGGCTCCCCCATCCCGTCAACGCTCCCACGCGTCCGGCCCGCGAGAACTCGGCCGGGGTTCCGCAGAGCTTGCCCAGCCTGCCGACTCAGCGCCGGCCCGAGCACCACGATGGTTTCTTGCCCGCATCGTGCAAGATGAACGAACCCAAGCCGATCTGCTCATGCCTCAGCGGCCCAAATCGCGGGGGCGCACAGGAGGAAGGCCAATGCGATCGAGTGTGCGGACGATGCTGATGGCGATGGTGTTGCCGATGACTCTGGCCTGCGGCATGGCGAGCGCCGACGAACCAGCGCCGCCCGAGAACGCGCCGCCAGCCGAGACAGCAACCGCTCCCGAAGCGTTCAAAAGCGGGAGTGTCGTCCGCGTTCGAACGACGACCGGGCCCGAAGGCAAGACCCGCACAGCCGAGGACACCTGGACGCGCGAGGGCGACACCGTCACTCGCACCGGATCGACCACGTTGCCCGGAGGCCAGCAAGTCTCACGCAACGGCACGGCAACCCGCGATGGCAACACCGTGACACGATCCATGACTGCCACCGGGCCAGCGGGCAAGACCGCGACGCGTTCCTCCGTCAGCACCCGAAGCCAAGGGCAAGTCACTCGGTCATCGAGCATGACCACCCGCGATGGCCGCGTCTTCACCGGGCAATCCGCGACCCAACGCAGCAACGCCCAGATCACGCGCAGCAGCTCGTGGACCAACGCCAGCGGCAAGTCGGTCTCCGGGCAGTCAACCGTCGAACGCACCGAGCAAGGCGTCTTCCGCACCAGCTCCAAGACCGGACCGCGAGGCCAGACCGCCACCTCCTCCGACGCCTGGACCAAGAGCGACGGCGCCATCAGCAAGAGCGGCGTCACCACCCTGCCCTCCGGCAAGCAGATCAACCGCTCCGCAACCTGGACCAAAGACGCCGGCTCGTTCAAGCGCGTGGGCGAGACCACCGGCCCCGCCGGCAAGAAAAAGTCCAGCACGACCACGATCGACGGCGCTCGCACCGGCAAGGGCAAACGCGCCAAGTGAGATCGGCCACCTTCGCCCGCTCAGCCTGCAAAACGAAGGCGGGCTCGGAGCGCCACCACGCGCCCCGAGCCCGCAAGCTCGTACCTCGATCTTGTGCCACCAAACCGTGAGTGGCCCGACACTACAGCGCCGCCTCCCGCATCACGATCGCCCGCGATCCATCCGGTCGGACCCAGCGCGAATCGCGCCCGCGTCGACCCATCGTCGCCTCAAGGTGCCGCGCGTAATCCGCCAGTTGAGCAAGCCCGAACTGGTTGAGATACAACTCGGTCGCGGAGGGGTTGAGTTCCATAATGCGCACGATCAGTTGACCACGGGCCAGGTCGCGCCCGGACGAGGGACGTGCGCCCGCACCAACGCCAGCTGCGCCGCCAGTCGAGCTCCCCGTCGAGCCGCCGACTTCTTCCGGGTCGCAACGTTGATGCCCGGAGCACATTGCCTCTGGCGTTGAGAGTTCGCGCTCCCGGGCGAATCGATCACCGGGCGCGGCATCGAACAGCATGCCATCGCCGACGGCCTTGGGCCCCGTGTTCAGTCTCGCGGCTCTGAAAACGTTCCGCATCCGTGCTCCTCCGGAGATACTCACGATCGCTTGCCAATGGCGTCAACGCAATCGAGCCCGTTCGCCTCGGGAGGAGCGTCCTGCTCCTCCCCAAACGGGGACCAGCGATATCGGCGGCGCTCCGTCGCGCTCATCAAACGTTTTTCCCTGCTTTTCAGCGTCTTTTTTTAGCAATCTACACCTAGTGTGTCCCTCGTGAACCGACCACTATCGCTCGCCTTCCTCGCCACACCGCCCGCCGAGGCACTTCCTTCCGGCGCGGTCGGAGTGCTTCAGTCTCCGGGTACTGGCCTTCTCGTTGCCTGCATCGCGGACAACCTGCTGGAGCCAAAGTCGCTCGAGCGCGTCTGCCAACTGCTCGAAGCCGGACCAAGTGTTACCCCGGGCGCAAGCAAACCCGGTGGCAGCATCAGTCTGGCCGCGCTGGCGGGGTGGGTTGTCGGCGACGAGACCGGTTTGGCAACTTGGGGGCCGGCAGGCCGGTCGGCCTTCCGCGACGCCTGTCGCCGGCTTTCCGCCTCCTGCGCCCGGGGCGGGCGGGAGCTCTGGCTTCGACCCGCCGCGGGAACCGCACTCTCGGACGTGCCTTCGATCACGGCGTTCCTGCGGGATCCGCAGCCTCACCTTCGTCTGATAATCGACCCTGGTGCGCTCCTCACGCCCAGTATGCACGAACGGGCGGCGGAGCACGCGGAGCGCGTGCGTGAGGCCGTACTCCTCGCTGTGACGGGCGACCTGGATCCGCAGCGGAGCCCCGTCGCCGCGGTCTGGCTCCGCACCCCCACCCCCACTTCCGCCACCACCACTTCCGCCACAATCACCGACAACTGGTCAACGCCGAGCGGTGGAGCGCCCGCTGAGTCGCCTTTGGGCGTGCTGCCGCCAGCCATCGCCCAAAGCGAGCGAGCGGCATGGATCGCTGCAGGCGCACGACTGATCGAGTAGACAACGCCGCCAGCCACCCGAACGAGACTACCCTGAGTCCTGATTCAGCCGCGCGCGGGCGCGGCAGGCCAGCAGCGGATTTGCGGAGCAGTCGATGTCGAACATGGGCACCAGTCCGGGCAGCGTCGGAAGCACCGCTTCCGCTTCTTCCGCCGCCGCACGCCTCCAACATCCAACTTTCGCGATCGTCAAAAACGCCCTCTCGGGGCGGACGTTCCGAGGCACCGAGTTCCGAGGCCAGAGCACGCTCGTCGTCGAGCCGCGTGATCTGCACGATGTTCTGTCCCTGCTCAAGACCGATCCGCGCTGCGACTACAACTTCCTTTCCGACGTCATCGGCATCGATTACCTCAGCTACCCCGCGTTGACGGTGGGCCGTTTCGCGGTGATCTACAACCTCATCTCCTTCGCCCGCGACGACCGGTTCTTCGTCAAGACCTTCCTGAACCCCTCGCTCCCGACCGAGGGCGTCGAGGTGGACCCCGCGCTGGAACTCGACACCGTCTGCGACCTTTGGCCCGGCGCTGAATGGCCCGAGCGCGAGGTCTTCGACATGTTCGGCATCCGGTTCCGCAACCACCCCGATCTTCGCCGAATCCTGACGTGGGAGGATTATCCGGGCCATCCCCTTCGGAAGGACTACCCCCTCCGCGGGCGGGGCGAGCGCGAGACCTACAAGGTTGTTGACCGCACTACGACCTGAGACGGCAGCAGCCTGTGATCGGATTGATCCGATCGCCCAGGTCGGCCGAAGAACATGCGACGCCCACGCGTCGCCCATGGACCACGGACCGCGTTTTGTTCAGAGGGTACACGAACGAGGCATTACCGATGAAGCGCACGGGAACGAACGCCGCATCACGTTGGCTGCTCTTGGCGGGCCTGAGCATGCTCGGGCTGTTAACCGCATCGCTCGCGGGCTGCAACACTGTCAAAGGGTTGGGCGAGGACATCACGAACGTGGGCGAGGCTGGCGAGAAAGCCATCGACGGCAAGTGATCCCGTCCCGGCAGATCAGCCCGGGCCCATCAACCTTGACTGAAGAACTGGCCCGGGTTGCCCATCAGTTCTTGAAGGCACTCGTGCGCGCGAGCACGCAGCATGTAGACCGCGCCGGGTGAGCGTTGCAGGTTCGCCGCAACTTCTTCGACCGGACGATTCTCCAGGTCGTACTCGCGCACCACGCGGGCGTAATCGGGCGGGAGCTGGTCGAGCGCCCGGTGCAGAAACTTGAGCGCCTCATCGGTCGCGACCACACGGCTTGGCGTCTGGCTCGCCACCGCGAGCATCTCGAGCAATCCAATCGATGAATCGTGCTGACGCCGGGATGAGGCCAGCCTGCGGTTGGGCTGTGGACGCTTGTCGGCCTCCAGCACCCGGATGGCGTCTCGCAGGTTGTTGTCCGCGACTTTCGTCAGCCACGCGATGAACTGCGCCACGTCTTTCGCCTGCACACGCTCGATCCGCAGGAACGCCTCCAGGTACGTCACCTGCATGACATCCTCGGGCGCGATCATCGCGCGCCACTGCTGACCGATCCGCGGCCCGATGCGCTGGGAAATGATCGGCCCGTGACGCAGCAACAACTCGCTGAGTGCGTCCTCATCACGCTGCTTGGCTCGTTGCAGGAGTTCCTCGTCCGAGACGGGCATGGCTTGCCAGTATAGCGGGAACCGGATGTTCGCGTCCCATAGCCGGTGCGGAGCCCGCAACGGCGCTGGCGTCCCACCACTTGGCTCCCGTGGCGCTGCGTACTTTACGTTGTCCAGCCCCGCCTGTGCTTGCCGATCCGCAGAACCGAGCTTCTTGGCGTCCGGTCCGGTTCTACGATCATTAACCCGATGTTTTATGTCGCGCTTCGGATGCTCTTTGGTGATGCTGGCCGGTACTTCGGCATCATCATGGGCGTGACCCTCGCCTCGCTGGTGATCACCCAGCAGGGGGCGATCTTCATTGGCTTGATGTCGCGAACCTTTGGGCTGGTCACCGACATGCCCGCTGTCGATGTCTGGGTGATGGACCCCAAAGTCCAGTTCATCGACGACCTCAAGCCCCTTTCCGATACCGAGCTCTACCGCGTGCGAAGCGTTGAGGGAGTCGCCTGGGCGGTGCCCATGTACAAATCCACGCTGCGGGCTCGCCTGGAGAACGGCGTCTTCCAGAACTGCATCGTCATCGGGATCGATGACGCCTCGCTCGTGGGCGGCCCGCCCGAGATGGTCGAGGGGCGCTTGGCCGACCTGCGTCGTGCCGATGGGGTGATCGTCGATTACGTCGGCGCGACGACGCGGCTGGCCAAGCCGCCTCCCCCGGGCTCGCCCCCCGGCACGCGATCAACGCCGCTGCGCGTGGGCGACACGCTGGAGCTGAACGACCACCGGGCGGTGGTCGTGGGCATCTGCCGCAACTCGCGAACGTTCCAGTCCCAGCCCACGGTCTACACGACCTACAGCCGCGCGACGACCTTCGCTCCGCGCGAGCGCAAGCTCTTGAGCTTCGTACTTGTCAAGCCCCAGGAGGGTGTCCCGGCTCGCGAACTGTGCGACCGCATCGCCCGCGTGACGGGCCTGGCTGCCTACACCAGCCTCGAGTTCAAGTGGCTCACCGTCAACTACTTCATCAAGAACACCGGCATCCCCATCAACTTCGGGATCGCCGTCACCCTGGGCTTCGTCATCGGAACGCTCATCACCGGATTCATGTTCTACAGCTTCACCGTGGACAACCTTCGCTATTTCGGAACGCTCAAGGCGATGGGGGCCACCGACGCCATGCTCCTGATGATGGTCATCCTCCAGGCGATGGTCGTCGCCTTCCTTGGCTATGGCCTGGGCGTCGGGATCGCGACCTTCATCGGAAGCGTGACCCGCTCCACGACGCTCGCCTTCCGCCTCCCCTGGCAACTGCTGATGGTCTCGGCGTCGGCAGTCGTCGTCATCAGCACCCTCGCCGCCATGCTCAGCATGCGACGAGTGCTGACACTCGAACCCGCTGTCGTGTTCAAGGGGTAGAACAAGTCAGAGGGCGATGGGCAACGGGCAATGGACAATGGGCAACGGGCAACGGGCAATGGACAATGGGCAATGGACAATTCGCATGGGCGAGTCGGAGCGAGCAATGAGCAACAGGCATGAGTGATCGCGGGCCACAATCAGCCAACTCCCACGCCACCGGCGCCGCCCCGGACGGTCGCTCCTCGACGTCGCTGGCGGTCCACTGCCACGCCGTCACAAAGACCTACGGCAAGGGCGACAACGCGGTGCCCGCCCTGCGGGGTGTCAGCATCGATGTCCGCTGCGGCGAGCTCGTCATGCTCGTTGGTCCCTCGGGCTGTGGCAAGACCACGCTCATCTCGGTCATTGCCGGCGTCCTGGACCGCGACGATGGCGAGTGCCTCGTCTTTGGCGAAGACTACCAGAAGATGTCCAGAGACAGGCGAACGAAGTTCCGGGGCCGAAACATCGGGTTCGTCTTCCAGGCCTTCAACCTCATCCCCACGCTCTCGATCGCGGAGAACGCCGCGGTGCCGCTGCTGATCCTGGGCGAAGACCGAAGCTCGGCGATCAAAAAATCGCGCGAGCTGCTCGACCGCGTTGGGCTGGGCAATCGCTGGAAGGATCGCCCCTCGCGTCTTTCGGGCGGTCAGCAGCAGCGTGTCGCGATCGCCCGCGCCTTGGTCCATCGGCCTCGCCTGGTCGTCTGCGACGAGCCTACTTCAGCGCTCGACCACGCGACGGGGCAGATGATCATGCGACTGTTCAAGGAACTGGCGATCGACAAGGACCGCTCGCTGGTGGTTGTCACGCACGACAGCCGAATCTTCGAGACCGCCGACCGGATCGCCCTGATGGACGACGGGCACATCGAACGAGTGATCGACGAACCGGGCCAGTACCACGGGACGGAGCTGCCCGCCTCCGAGCCCGCCTGATAGAAACCCCCGAACTGGAGCGCATCGTGATACGCACCTTCCTGATTCCTCTGCTCGCGATTGCGGGCATCCTCTTCGGGGTCTACACCGTTGTGAAGTCGTCTCGCCCGAAGGTGGCCCAGCCCCCCCTGACCGAGCCCCCCCGGGCGCCGTTCGAGTCGTTCGTCGCAGGGGCCGCATTGATCGAGGCCAGCACGGAGAACATCGCGATCGGAACACCGGTGGGCGGCGTGATCACGGTGGTCTTTGTCGAGGTCGGGCAGCGCGTCAAGCGGGGCGACCCGTTGTTCCAGGTCGACGACAAGATCGAGCGGGCCCGCTACGAGGAGGCCATGGCAGCGCTGCGCGTCGCGGAAGTGCAGCAGGCGGAGGCGAAGGCGGCGCCGCGTGCGGAAGATCTCCCGCCCCTGGAAGCCCGGCTTGCCGAGGCCGACGCAGACCTGAACCGAGCAACTTGGGAGCTGGAAACGGGCCTGAAGGCCAACGAGATGGCGGCAATCAGCGAGGACGAGCTGACAAGGCGTCGCTATGGCGAGCAGGCCGCCCGGGCCCGGCGTTTGCAGGCCGAGGCGCAGCTCAACCTGATGAGATCGGGGACGTGGGCGCCGGTGCTCGCGGTCGCGGAAGCGCGGGTTCTGGCGGCGCGGGCGACCGCGGCCGCCGCCCGGGCGGAGCTCGAACGCCGCATCGTGCGCGCCCCGGTCGACGGCGAGATCCTTCAATCCAACGTGCGTCTGGGCGAGTTCGCGGTCGCGGGCCCCTCGAGCGAGCCCCTGGTGCTCATGGGCGATACGACTTTGCTCCACGCCCGGGTCGATGTGGACGAGCATGACGCCTGGCGCGTGAAGCAGGAGGCGCCCGCGCGGGCGTTCATCCGAGGCAACAAGCAGTTGAAGATGGATCTTCGCTTCGTCCGATTCGAGCCATTCATCGTGCCCAAGCGCTCGCTGACGGGCGACAGCCGCGAACGCGTTGACACCCGCGTCCTTCAGGTGCTCTACAGCTTCGAGCGGCCCAGCTTTCCGGTCTATGTCGGTCAGCAGCTCGATGTCTACATCGAGGCGGCGCCGCTGGCCGAGGCGCTGCGGGAACCGCCCCCACCGGCGGTTCCAACCTCGACCCCGACGGCAGACAACTCGAATCCGTCCTGAGAGCAATCTGCAGGATCGCGACGAGGAGCCGCGCACGGACCCGGCCCTCTGGTTCGGTGCGGCTTGGGCGATCCGGCTCAGGAGAGCTTGATCAACCGGCGCCCGATCCACTCCAGCGTGAGCAGCAGCATGAGCAGCGTCAGCGCTGCGGGCGTGTCCCAAAGGCTCTCGATCTCCGGCGCGCCCTGCACCCGGTTGGACCGGTTGGGCAGCACGAGCGATGAGAGCTGCGCGGGCTCAACAACCGCGCCGCCCGTCTCTCGGGCCAGCTCCGCCAGCAGCGCGTGATCGGTCTGCGGACGGCGCAGCTCGTCATCGGGCGGCACCACGAGAAACTCCTGCGAGACGTCCGCGCTCGCCAGCACGCCTCCCGCCGTGGCGCGATACCGCCCGGGCTGAAGCTGCGTGAACGTCGCGGCAAAGGAGGTCGCCCCCTGCTGCTCGGGGGTGAGGCGAAGCTGCGACGGGCCCGCACGAGACTCCGGATCCAGTGGCTCGATCGTCACCGGAACGTCCCCGCCCTCGCCAACGACCACCGACTGGTCGACGATCTGCACCCGCACGCGGGCGGCCTCGCCGAGGCGGACCGGGTCGGGCGCCACCTCGATGCGGGCCGCGCGGCCACTCCGCGAAAGGCTGTCGCGAGCCAGCAGTCGGATCAGCGGAATCCAGAAGCGCTCTTGCAGCACCTCACCAAGCCCGTGCCGCCAGCGCCACGTCTCGTCGGTCGCGACGTAGATCACCCGTCCAGAGCCGTACCGCATCGTGAGGATCGCGGGCGACTGCTCCGCTGAACTCAGATCCGCCGAATCCAGATCCGATGAACCCGGACCTGCGGAATCAAAGTCCGCGGTCCTGGCGATCGCCAGCGTCTCGGCGGTGGGCTTGAGCGCATTCTGATCAATCCGCTGCATCCAGTACAGCACCGACCAACCCGCGTCGGGCGACGTGAGCGCCTCGGGCCAGGCTGGTTCGCCCGCGCCGCCCAGTTGCAGAACGCCAAGCTGCTCGGCCGCCGGTCCGCGGAACATCACGACCGGGCGGTCCCACGTGCGCAGCGGACGCACATCGTCCTCGCCCAGCGACTGCACGAAGGGCAGCAGATCGCCCATCGGCGTCCCGCGCCACCGCGCAGGTGTCGCGCCGGCGCCGCCAATCCAAAGCAGGCCGGCGCCGCGTTCGGCCACCAGTTGCTTCACCTGCTCGAGCTGCTCGGTGCTCAGCATCTCGGGGCGCATGTCGCCGATCACCACCACGTCGAACTCGCCCCACTCACCGGGCGAGCGGGGCACTGTCAGCAGCGTCTCCGTCCCCTCCTGCAGGAACCTGCGATCCGGCGCGAGCAGCATGATCGAGGAACGGATCGAGCTCTCGCGGACGAGCAGGTTCTTGAGATAGCGATACTCCCAGCGCGGGTAGCCATCGAAATAAAGCACCCGGATCGGACGATCGATCAGATCGAGCGTCAGTCGCTGCTCGTTGTTGTCCGCCGAGAGATCGGGCTGCTCCGGCACGATGCGCACCACCCAGGTCGCCCGGCCCGTTTCACCCGGCTTGGCGAAGAGCACCGTGTCGGTATCGGTGCCGGAACCGGTCACATTCGCAGAACTACTCGCCTGCCCATCCGCCGAACCCCGCGCCGAACCGAGTTCACGCTCATCGAGCACGCGTTCCGCGGGTGGGTCGCCGGGAATAGGCGACGGCACCAGTTCGATCAGCACCAGCTTCGCGGGCGCCGCCTGTCCACCTGAACGCGACGTGCGCACCCGCACCGGGACGACATCGCCCACGAACGCCGCTCGAGGCGCCTCGGCTCGCGAAACCGCGTAATCGCCAAGGGGAGATTCGCTGCCCAGCGGCACCACGTAGACAGGAACCAGCTCCTCGCGAAGACGTCGGACGAGCGCTCGATCCACGGGCGCGTTGCTCCGCCCATCGCTGAACAGGACGACCCCGGCGACCGGCCGGGCCGCGACACGCCGGAGCGCTTGCGCCAGCGCGTCGTTCACATCCGTCGAACGCCCGTCGGGCTCGCGAAGCTCGGGCAGCGCGCCGCCCGGCACGCTCGAGCGAGCGTCACTGGCACTCGCCCCCGGCCCGGCACTCGCCCGATCAAGTTGGCCTTGGCCTTCCGGCACAGCCCCATCCGCCCCGCCGCGGCGAGCCAGTTCGTACGCCCCAGCATCAAAGCCCATCCACAGCAACTCGCGCTCGGAGCCCAGCTTCGCCCACCACTCTGCCGAAGCATCGAGCGTTCTACGAAGCTGTTCCTCGCGGGTCTGGCGCTGCTGCGCGCCCGCGTCGACATCGGCAATCCGCAGCGACGCGGAGCGATCGACCAGCCCCACGACCCAGTCCCGCTCCAATCGCTCGTTCTCGCGCACCAGTTGCGGGCGGCAGATCATGAACGCCAGGCTGATCAGCGCGAACGCTCGAAGGCCAGCCAGCGCCAGCCTCGCCAGGTGTGGCCCTTCCAGGCGCCAATAGCTCCAGAATCCGATGAACGCCGCGAGCGCGACGATCAGCGCCCACACCCACGCTTCCAGCTCCGTCGCCATGGAAAAGCGCACACCCTCGTCGCCCAGGCGAAGCCGGTCCATCGAGAGAAGATCGGAGAGCAGGTCGTTCATCGCGGGTTACACCGTCACGATATCGATCCGGACGCCGCGTTCCCTGGCGCGCCCGTCGCCTTAGTCGCATATGCGTGGCTGAAGAGTTTGCCCATCACCAGTTCCGCCAGGGCCACCAGGCCAGCCGCCACGAGCAGCACCACGCTCCACGACGCATCTGACTCTGGCGCTCGCAGCGCCGCCGCGCCCGACTCACCGCCCAGCGACTCGTCGTCAAGCCAGCGCACGCGGGTTGAGGCGGCGCGCTCCACCCCAGCGTCCAGGGCCCCGCCAACGCCCGCCAGCCATCGTTGCACCTGATCGCGCGATTGCACCTCGACACTCCCCGCGGCGGCATCCGCGTGCACCGCAAGCCGCTCGACCGTCGCGCCCCGTGCGTCCAGCGCCGCCCACAGGCTCGCATCGCGCACAGCCGACCGGCTCACGCCCGCGCTGCTCAGCGCCAGCGACGAGGGGAGCGATGGCCCGTTCGCGGGCGGCGCCGAAGTCAGTCGAAGCTCGACCGCTCCCAGCGGAGCCCGAAGGACGCCACCGGCGCTCTGCGCCGACGCCCCGCCCGATCGCCCAACGCCCTGACGCACAAGCTCCTGCATCAAGGGCACCACGAACGGCCGCGCCGGAAGATTCGTCCATGCCAGATCGAAAGACACCGCAAAGACCACGAGCGTGCCCCGCCCCAAACCCCGTTCCTGACCCCGTTCCGGGCCTCGGGCAGCGCCACTCGCCTCGCCGGCTCCGACCCCCGCCACGCCGCTCGAGTCGCCCGACTCATCCGCGCTCACGGCGCACACGACCAGCGGCAAGCCACGCTCCGGCCCGGCGCCTTCCTCGCGACCCCGAGCGACGCCCTGACCCCCGCTCGCCAGCCCTTGCACTTCCAGCACGGGCCACGCCAGCACCCCCGTGTCTTCTCCGGCCCCAATCGCGAGCGGCACCAGCCGCGTCACCGTCACCGATTGCACCAGCTCGTCGAGCTCGCCCGCGACCAGCGCCAGCGGATCAAATCCGCCCGTGACGCTCGCGCGACCACTCCCGCCCCAACCCCCGGTCCAGCCGGACGCAGCCTGCACGCCCCGCGGCGGCGCAAACGCGCTCGCCTCCCGCGCGATCTCAACCACGGGGCCAAGCTCCGCCCGCATGACATCGGGCCAGAGCTGCACCGCCTGATCCGGACTTGGAAACACCGCCAGCATCGCGCCCCGCCTCACGCGCTCCGCCAGTGCCCGCCATCCCTCATCGCTCACGCGATCGGGCGAGGGAACCAGGAACGCGTCAAAGGGCTCGTCAAGCGAAGCAGCGACCGCCGAGGGCTCGATCCACTGCAGCGCCACGTCGCCTTCGTCGGTCGGTTGCCCCGCGCGGGGCTCGAGCACCAGCGCGAGCCAATCCCCCGGGCGGAACGACCCCACGCCCCGCACGCCCTCTTGCCAGTTGCCGCGCGAGGCGATCAGCCCGACGCGGATCTGATCTCGCACCGCGACGGGGCGAACGAAACGGTTATCGCCGGGGATTGCGTCGCCATCCAGTTCCGCGACAAGAGTCATGCTCTCGCCCGAGACCGCCGCGGGACGCGGCACGCTGACGATCACGTCCTGCGTCCGCTGCCCATCGCTCCAGCGCAGCGGGGTCTCGCCGCGGCTTGCGAACACGGACTCGCCTGTTGCTGGGCCCCTTGTGGCTGGGCCTGTTGTGACTGGGCCTGTTGGCAACCCTGCACTGGTTCCTCGGGTCGCACCGGCGCCGGGCGTCGCCCGGGCTTCCTCGAATCCAACGCGAAGCATGCCACCCGCCGCGGCAGCCAGCGATCCGCCCGAGCGAAGCAGCCTCACACGGACCTCGGCCGACCCGCCCTGCGTGCGCGCCGCGCTCGTCAGCACGCCCTGCAGCGGCTCAACGCTTGCGATCGTGACGTTTGAAAGCGGTTCCTCTGCCGGCGGAGAAGCGACAAGACCGAAGCCAGCGCCGCCTCCGGGCGTTGCTCCAACATCCAGCGCCCGCGCCGGAAGCGACGCATCGAGCGAGCCCAACCGAAAGCCGCTGAGCACCGCCAGCGTTGACGCGCCCTCATCGCCTGAGTCCGACGCCATCCCCGACGCGGCCAGCGCGAGCGCTCCGCTCCAGTCGGCCCGGGCGTCGGTTGCGCGAAGCTGCTCGACCAGGCGACGAACCGCCGGGAGATCTCGCGAGGCCGGCAAAACAACCCCCTCGGCAGGCGACGCGAGCGGGATCAGCGCCGCCCGATCACCCCGCGTGGCATCGAGCCCGTCGAGCAGCTGCAGCGCTCGCGCGCGATGCCCATCCAGGGCGCTGACGCCATCGACACCGACCGCCGAGCCCGTCAGGCTGTTATCGATGAGAAGATACAGGACGCGCGGCGCTCCGCCCCCGAGCCCGGAACCCCCATTCCAGAGCGGGCGAGCGATCGCCAGCGCCAGCAGCAGCACGAGCAGGCATCGCGCCGCCAGCAAGAGAAGCTGCTCGAGCTTGAGCCTTCGGCGTTGCTGCTTGATCGCTTCCAGCAAGAACCGCATCGCCGCCCAGGGGACCGGCCGCCGGCGCCGGCGCAGCAGGAGGTGGATCAGGATCGGTATGCCGATGCACGCCAGGCCCGCGACCAGCAGAGATGGGTGGAGGAAGGGCATGGTTAGACGGCGCCGGAAGCTCTGGGTGACATCTTGGCGGAAAGGGTATCAACGAACCTCGCAAAGCTCGGGAGTTTGCGCAGTGTGGCGGGATCGACTTTCGAAAGCAGTCGATACGAGCATTTCCCCTTCTCGTACGACCCAGAGCACTCCCTGCTCGCGACCAGCCAAGCTCGCCGCTCGACGCGTGGTCTCGCGTCCACCAGCTCCGCGTCCGGCGGAAACGACAAGATGCCGCGGGCCGTGAACTCCTCGATCATCACGCCTTGGATCTCCCGTGCTTGATCAACCTCGTGATGAACCCGCTGTCGCTCATCCGAACTTGCTCCGCTTGATGTCCGCGTTCCGTCGCGCGACGAACGCCGCCAGGGGCGGGCCCAGCCAGTCGTGCGTGTTCACCAGGCGGAAGTCGAATCCAAAGCCCTTGACCGCCTTCTCCAGGCCCGCCAGGTGTTCCTTCATTGCCTTGAGGTATCCGCTCTTGAGCGCCCGCGGATCGAGACGCAGCACGGGCTCGCCTTCCAGGCCCACGAAAGGCGCCGCGTCGTGGAAATCAAACTCGAGTTCCTGCTTGTCCATGACGCAGAACGCGATGCAGTCGTGCCTGGCGTGCCGCACCCGCGCCAGCGCCTCCCGAACGCGCTCAATATCCATAATGAAGTCGCTGACAATCGCGACGAGGCAGCGGTTCGTCACCTGCGCGAGCATCTGCTCGACGGCCCGCATGAGGTCCGTGGGCCGCGAAGCGTTCGCGGGGTCGAGCGGATGGGTGCTGAGCGCGCCGACCACCTGCCTCCACGCCGCGTGCGTGCCCGTGCGCCGTACCTCCGCGCGAATGCTGTCGGCAAACACGATCAACCCCGTCCGGTCCCCCTGGTGCAGCGTGATATACGACAACGCCGCGGCCAGCGCCGTCGCGTGGTCGTACTTCGTCCAGTTCGTCCGCCCGTCCAGGCTGGTATCGCGACCGACGCCAGAGGCATCCGCAAACGCGCGGCTGCCATAGTTCATGCTCCCCGAACTATCGACCAGCACCAGCAGATCGAGGTTTGTCTCCTGCTGATACTGCTTCAGTTGGAGCTTGTCCGTCCTGCCGAAGACCTTCCAATCAAGGTGTCGCAAATCGTCGCCCGCGACATACGGCCGGTGCTGGGCGAACTCCACAGAGAACCCCTGGAACGGGGACCGGTGCATGCCGCTGGACAACCCTTCGATGATGATGCGTGCCCGAAGCTCCATCGAGCCGAGGCGCGCGAGCGTCTGCGGATGGAGGTAGAGCGACGCATCGACCTCGGGCAGCATGCGTGAACTGGCATCCCCAGCCCCTGCCGCGATGCTCGCGCCTCGCGAGCCTGCCGCGTCGCTGAGGGATCGACCGCTGGCGGGCAGTGCCCCGCTTGCAGGGGAGGTCACTCCAGTTGCGGGCGGGCTTCCGGGCGGGCTTCCGGGCGAGGCAGCGGGGCTCGTGGGCTCGTCGGGCATCGATTGCAACTGTATCGGGCCGTGGCGGAGCCAACGCCGCAATCACGCGGGTGTGACCTTTGTTTCTCCGTCACACCCAAGTTCGCGTGTTCCGACCGGAGCTGGTTCTCAACTGTGCCAGCGCCTCTTCACGCACGGCTCGCCGGGACCGGGCGGTTCATCCGCCACACCGCAACGATGCCCGCGACGCCGAGCGCCGCGCCAATCGCACCCACCCACCAGGGCTTCCCGGCATAGATCAACCCCGCGGCGCTGCCAAAGCAGCTCATCGCGATCATCGCCGTCACGATCCAGCGCACCCGAGTCGGCATCACCGCGCCGGGTGTCAGGTGCTTGATGAATGGACGGAAGAAGCGATTGCGAACCAGGCGGTCTTCCAGCCACGGGCAACTGCGGGCAAAGCACCAGCAGGCCATGATGAGGAAGATGGTCGTCGGCATCAGCGGGATGAACGCCCCCGCCGCCGCGATCACCACGCACACCACGCCGAGCGTCGCCAGCAGCCAGCGCCACCTTGATGCGGGCCGAACCTCCGTCACCGCCTCCTGCAGTCCGCGCGCGTGGAGTTCGACAAGCCCTTCCTGCTGAACCGCCTCGACCGACCCGCCTCGGCTCCCAGCGTACCCCTCGCCACCCCGGGCATGGAGCACAGCGATCCCGGGAGTAGCCCCGATATCGGACTCGGAAGTCATCGGCAAGCAGGTAGATGAGACTGAGTCTCTGTTCACGCCAAGAGCATAGCCGCCCCAGCATCGCGCGGTGTGCGGACTTGGCGACGTCCCGGGCGATCCGGTTCCGAGCGCGCATCCAACATGCCTCGCTGCCTAGGGCGGTCTTTCTCGGTGCCAACCCGGGGACTTGGCAATCTCGCGAAAAGTTACCCACAGATGAAATTTCTTCTCGCGCGATCCGTTATCGTGGGGTGAGACGCTGGAGGAGGGACCTGTTGCGGCACGAGCATGAGCCGCGGCTTGCCGGGACGGTTTCGAGCACTTTCTGCCAACTGAGAGCGACCTTCATCGCACCGCCTTTCAACGCCCCGCGTTGAACGGGTCAGGCTTCATTCGTCGCGCGCGTTTCGATCGTTCGATGCAGAATCCGACTCGGGCCGACCGCACGTGGGCACGATCCAAGCGCAAGTTCGATCGTCCTTCGGCCCGACGCTTGGAATCGGTATCACAATACTCGCGGCCAGTGGACCCACTGCTTTGATGGCATATCCAGTCTTGATTGACGAACCAGTCTGATTGACCACCATTCTTGATTGACGTGAAGTTCGACCAGCGTTTGACGCCAGAGAGACCAGTCAGAAGTCGAGGCGTGGCCCGCCTTGGGCGAGCGACGCGACAGGCAGGGAGCAGCGCATGAGCGTGGATGAGCGCACCAACGTCGTCAAGTTGATGAACAACCTCGAGGCTTCGCCGGAGCGCACCGGGTCAGAATCCTCGCCGGCGCAGCCGCGGCGTTCGCGAAGCGACGCTACTCAGCGCCCGAGCGCCTCCCGCGATCGCCTGTCGCGACGGGCTCTGTTCGCCTCGGTCGCCGGGCTCGCCTCGGGGTGGGCTCAATCGACCGCCCGCGCGGTCCCTTCTGCGGTCGCTGCCGACGTTGACCCGGGCGCGCTCATCAACAAGCTCGTCCGCCGGGTGACGATGGGGTTCACCACCGCCGAGCTCCAGCTCGCCCAGTCGCTTGGGTATCAGGGATATCTGGAGTATCACCTGAACCCCGGCGCGATCAACGACTCCGCGGTCGACGCGATGGTCGCCCCGTTGACAACGCTGACGCAGACGCCCTCCCAGATTCGTTCGCTGCCAACGGGGGTCATCATCGCCGAACTGACCCAGGCAACCATCTTGCGAGCGGTCTTCAGCAAGCGGCAGCTCTTCGAGCGGATGGTCGAGTTCTGGACCGACCACTTCAACATCGATATCAACAACAACGAGGATCGATACCTCAAGACGACCGACGACCGGGTCGTCATCCGTGGACACGCGCTCGGGAACTTCGCCAACCTGCTCTTCGCCAGTGCGCAGAGCCCCGCGATGCTCTACTACCTCGACAACCACGTGAGCACCGCCGGCAACCCCAACGAAAACTACGCCCGCGAGCTCATGGAGTTGCACACCATGGGCGTCGACGGCGGCTACACCCAGCAGGACGTTGAAGAAGTCGCCCGCTGCTTCACCGGCTGGAGCGCGTTCCTCCGCTCGACAGACCCCAACTACGGCGTTTTTCGCTTCGACGCCACCCGTCACGACAATGGTCAGAAGACCGTCCTGGGGAACATCATTCCCGCCGGCGGCGGGATTGCCGACGGGTACCGCGTGCTCAACATTCTCATCGACCATCCGAGCACGAGCCGGTTCATCGCCCGCAAGCTGTGCCGCTGGCTGCTGAGCGAGACGCCGCCCACGAGCGTGGTTGAAGCCGTGGCGGCAACGTATCGCGCCACGCGAGGCGACATTAAGGCGATGATCCGCACCGCCCTGAACCCCAACGACCTGGCGAACGCCGCGCCGAAGTACAAGCGACCCTTCCATCACGCGATCTCGGGCATGAGGCCCTTGCTGACGACCATCACCACCGTCGCGACTTTCCGCCAGAACTACCTCAACGCGTCCGGACACCACCCGTTCTTCTGGGCGACGCCGGATGGCTACCCCGATCGCCTCGAATACTGGGTCGGTCTCGTCCTGCCCCGCTGGAACTTCGGCGCTCAGGTCGTCGGCAACCAGATCAACGGCATCCGCGTCGACATCAACGACTTCTTCCGCGGCGCCCTCACCGCCAGCCAGATGATCGAACGCATCAACGCGGGCTTCTTCGGGGGCGAGATGCCCGTCGCCCAGCGCGACCGCATCCTCCAGCACCTGTTGCCGGATCCGCCTTCCACCCTCCGCCAGCAGGAGGCCGTGGGGCTGGCCATCGGCTCGCCCGAGTTCCAGTGGTATTGATCCGCGTCTCGGTCGCCCCGCGTAGGCGCTGATCCAGCCAACCGAATCCAGAGTCCGACCCAACCGCAATCCGATTGTTCCGCCCGCCTGGCGCGGGCCCCAGCAGCGAGGACGTCGATGAGCCACCATTCCTCTTGCAACGACGCGCACGCGTGCGCTGAGTACAACGAACTTTCCCGGCGCGGGTTCCTGGCCCGCAGCGCCGCGGTCTCGATCGGTGCGCTGGCCGCCAGCGCGTGGCTTCCGCGCGTGGCGCTGGCCCGGGAGTTTCGTTCAACCCAGCGCGACGTAATCGTCTCGATCTTCCTCCGCGGCGCCTCCGACGGGCTCACGCTCGTCCCCCCGCACGGCGAGTCGGCATACTACGCCGCCCGCCCCGTGGTCTCCGTTCCCGCCCCGGGCGGCAGCGGCACCGCGATCAACCTCGATGGTTTCTTCGGGCTCCATCCGGCGTTTGCGCCCCTCATGCCCGCGTATCAGAACAACCACCTGCTCGTGCTCCACGCCACCGGGCAGAGCGACACCTCGCGGTCCCACTTCCAGGCCCAGCGCGTCATGGAACTGGGCGACCCCGCCGACCCGCTTCTGAACACCGGCTGGCTCGGACGCCACCTCTACAGCGTCGACCCGATCGATCCGAACGCGCTTCTGCGAGCGGTGGGCATCTCAACCGGTTTGCAGCAGCACCTCGTGGGCGGACCACGAACCCTGCCTATTCCGAACCTGGACAACTTTGGCCTGCTCGGCGCCGCCAGCAGCACCGCCGCCCGCCAGGACGCTCTCTCAGACATGTACGCCACCGTCGCAGACCCGTTGAAGGCCGCCGCCCTGACCACCGCCGGCACCATCGATCTGCTCAACACCATCAACTTTGCTGGGTACGTCCCCGGGGGCAACGCCGTTTATCCGAACAACGGGTTTGGGCTTTCGCTCAAGTCCGCCGCCGCGCTGATCAAGGCTCAGGTGGGCGTAGAGGCAATCGCAGTCGACCTTGGCGGGTGGGACACGCACGTCGCCCAAGGGTCGGTCGGCGGCGCGCTCGACACGCTGATCCAGACGCTCGTCAACGCCATCGCCGCCTTCTACACCGACATGATCGCGAACGCCGGGAACCCGACGTTCACCCTCGTCGTCGTCTCCGAGTTTGGTCGCCGCCTCAACGAGAACGGGAGCGCGGGCACCGACCACGGGCACGGAAACGCCATGTTCGTTCTGGGCAACTGCGTTACGGGCGGGCGCGTTCTGGCCAACTGGCCGGGCCTCGCTCCGGGCGACCTCTTCGAGGGCAAGGACCTGGCGGTCACCATCGACTATCGCGACATCCTCGCCGAGATCATCCAAAATCGCCTCGGAAACAACGACCTTGGATACATCTTCCCGGGCTTCACGCCAACCTTCCGAGGCGTGACCTGCTGATCCGCCGAAGCCAGCCCCCATCAGCCCAAGCCAGCCCGAATCCGCCCCCGTGCACGTTCGTGTGCCGCCCCCACCCCGGCAGACCGCCCCGGACGACCCCCGACTCACGAGAACTCCGCCATGAACGACAAGCTCTCCACGCCGAACCTTGCATCCCTGTTCATCGCCGCCTGCTCGGCCATGGCCTGCTCAGCCGCGGCGCAGGTGAACCTCTATAGCAACGCCTTCCCGGGCCCGACACCGAACCCCGACAACCCGGGCCTCTCGACGGGCGATCGCACGCTGAGCAACGTTGCGGCGCCAACCGGCTTCGTGTGGAGCGAGGTCGCGACCTTGTCCGCGACCGAGTCCAACGCCGTCGCCGGGTTCAGCACCCACGCCCTCGGGCCGGATTCTGCGTATCGCTTCGCCGACGACTTCACCGTCCCCGAAGGCCCGGGCTGGCGCGTCACCTCGTTCACCTTCTACGCCTACCAGACCGACGCCACCGCCGCCCCGATCGCCTCGCTCAATCTTCGCATCTGGAATGGCCGGCCCGACCTTCCGACCAGCCAGGTCATTTTCGGCGACACGTCCACCAATCGCCTCGAGTCCAGCATCTCCTCCGGCATCTACCGCGTCTTCACAACCCTGACCTCTCCCCTGGGCGGCGCACCGGGCTCGTCTCGCCTGATCTGGGCATCGCGTGCGAACGCGTCGGTCGTGCTCGCGCCCGGAACCTACTGGGTCGATTGGCAATACACCTCGACCAACCCCGACAAGGAAGCCTTCTCGCCGCCCATCACGCTGCCCGGCCAGCGATCACGCCCAAACTGGAACGCGCTGCAGTTCCGCAGCGAGCCAGCAATGGACGGTGCGGGCGTCTGGACCGCCGTCATGGATCCGGGCAAGCCCGCGTCCGCCGCCGACGTTGCACAGGATCTGCCCTTCATCATCGCCGGCACGTGCCCGGGCGACTTCAACCTCGACGGGCAGACCGATTTCTTCGACTTCCTCGAGTTCGTCGACGCCTTTGGCAACGACGCGCCGACGGCGGACATCAACGCCGATGGCCAAGTCGACTTCTTCGACTACCTCGACTTCTCCAACGCCTTTGGCTTGTGCGCGTGACCCGAGTCACCCGCCGGTCGACAACCCCTGACACTCAATCCTTCCCCTAGCCCGGGCAGACTCAACTGGCAGACCCAGGCCGGGTAGGCTCAGGCCGGACAGGCTCGACAGAGCTCACTGGACCGGCGAACTGGACCGGCGAACTGCTCCGGCTCACTAATCCGGCTGAGTGGCTGGTTCAGTCTGCCCCAGTCTGGCCGCGCTGAGAACGACTGACACGATCGGCTGGCATCGAGCCCAGGACGCACGTGGTGAGCGCTCGCCATTCACCACGTGTCGCGTGTCACCGTGCTCGTGCGACCTGACTCACGCGCAACCCGCGTCGTACAACGCCGCGTAGTCCAAGTAGTCGAAGAAGTCGACAATCGTGTCGCCGTTGATGTCCGCCGACGCATCTTCAGAGCTGTACGCCGAGGCGAAGTCGAGGTAGTCAAAGAAGTCGAAAATCCCGTCCTGGTTGAAGTCGGCCGGGCAGCTCGGTGCGTTGACGGTCAGCGTCGCGGCAAAGCTCGTCGCGATTCCGCAGGGGTTGGTCACGATCACGCGATACTGCCCCTCGTCGCTTTCCTGGGCGCTGGCGATCGAGTAGCTCGAGGCAGTAGCGCCGAGGATGTCGACCGTGTTCTTCTGCCACTGATAGGAGAGCGTCGGCGAGCCGCCCGCAACAACGCTAAACGTCGCGGGGTCGCCCGCGTCGACGGTCTGGTTCTGGGGCTGGGTCCCGATGGTGGGCGCCTGCCGCACGGGCACACTTACCGAGGCGCACGCCGTCACACCGCACGCTGTTTCCCAGCGCACGAAGTAGGTCGTGCTGACCGAGGGCGAGGCGATGGTGATGTTGGGCCCAGTGGCGATGGATGCTGAACCGCACGAGCCCGTGAACCAGCGAGCGGTCGTGCCCGAGCCCCCAACCGCCGTCAGCGTGATCGTCCCGGAATCCGACGCGCAGAAGTTGCTTCGGCTGACGGTCGCAGAGGTCGGCGCGACCGCGACTGGGTTGACGGTCACCGTCACCTGTCCGCAGGTGTCGCTGAAGATGCCGCCACGACGGGAGCGGGCGAAGTAGGTCGTCGTGCTCGCGGGTGTGACGACGATCGAGGTTCCCGTGCCCACGAGCGTCCCGCCGCAACTGCCCGAGTACCAGTCGCAGAAATCGCCCGGGACCACGCTCGCCGAGAGCGTCGTGGTCTGACCCTGGCAGATCGACCCGGGGGCGGCTCCCACGTTCGTTGGTGGAGGCGGCACATCGCCAGAGATCCGGAAGTTGCCCGGGTTGACGTTGTAGAAGTAGTTTCCGACCGCCACCACGCGGATACGCGCCGTCGTGGTGTTGATCGCGGGCACCGTGACCTGCGCGCTCCCGTCGTTGAAGTCTCCGGAGTTGAGCACCGTGGGGAAGGTGTTGCCGCCGTCGGTCGAGAGCTGGATCTGGATGGTGTTGACGGAGACGGGCGCGACATTCGTGTTCGCGACGTTCCACGTCACCGTCTGGGTTGTTCCGGGGACCCAGGTTGCGTTCGCCAGTGGCGTCGACACCGTGAAGGGCCCGGAGTTGGGATCGACCGTGAGCGTGACGTCCCCCGTGTTGACGCCGCCACCGCCAGCTGTGTTGTCTCTCGCCGTGAGGCGCCACGTCACCGTCCGGGCGACGTCGTACCACTTTTCACCGACCGCCAGGGTGTTGGTCAGCACGCTGCTCAGCCGTGGCACAAAGCGGGTTCCATCCGCCACGACCGGCGAGAAGGATCGGAAGTTGGGGCTTGTGCCGTTGTCCGTCGCCGCAAGCGTCTGCGAGGCTCCAAGTTCCCGCTCTTCCCAGCAATAGCTGAGAGACGCGGAGCCGCCCGGGTCGGTGGCGACCCCGCTCAAGAAGATGGGCGTCCGCCGCGGAATCGTCCGCGCCGCCGGGGGCAGCACCGTCGGCGCCGTGTTCCCCGTGCTCACTTCAGTGTCGCAGGTTGTTCCGCTGATGAACGACAGAATCTCATCGAAGCTGATCGAATGGAAGTAAGCGTTACTGTTGCTCTGCACGTCGTCCGAGCCGCAGATCCCGGCATAGCTCATGATCGTCGTGCCCGATCCCGGCTCCATGGCTGTCGAGCCGTTGCGGTTGCTCCCGCACGATCCCCCGGTCCCGTTGAACGAGTGATTGGCGCGGAACTGGTGCCCCATCTCGTGAGC
The DNA here is from genome assembly GCA_033763815.1 of Planctomycetota bacterium. Lineage (GTDB taxonomy): Bacteria > Planctomycetota > Phycisphaerae > Phycisphaerales > UBA1924 > JANRJU01. The sequence goes on along the minus strand of JANRJU010000028.1, from coordinate 113,010 downwards.
GACGTAGTCGATGACGAAGGGATCACCGACGGGACTGCTCGTCCCGGTGACGCCCGCGCCCTTGCTCCCGCCGCACACCACGCCCAGCCCCGCGATGCCACCGCCACCGGTCGAGAAGACGTGCCCAATGTCGTAGTTCGCCGACCCGATGCGGTTGTTGATCTGCGTCGTATTGGCGTTGAGCATTTGCCCTGGGTTGTTGTTTTCGTAAGGATCGGTCGCTGCGTTGGTGAACACCAGCAAGTTGTTGTTGCCGACCAGGATCAACCGCACGGCAAGATCAACCTCGTACACCGTGTTGACGCGGTTGATGGCGGTGACGATCGCGTTCTGCCCCGCCGTCACCGTCCCGCCATGGAACGCCGTGTACTCGCCCGTCGCGGCGACCGCCAGCGCGTACTCGCGCCGGATCGGCCCCGTGCGAACCTGTCGAGGACCGTCGAACCCGATCGTCGGCGCGCCGCCCTGGTTGGTCACCAGGCACCGGAAATCGTGGTCCGCCTTGTAATCCCTGACGAAATAGCTGGCGTAGTGCGTCACGTCGTCGCGCGACACGGGGTCGATGAAGTAGCTCCCGTCCTGCGCGAGCACCATCGCGTGGAAGCCCGCATCGGTGTGGTCCAGGCGGGCGACCGCCGCTGGGTTGTCCAGCCCCTGCGCCACAAACGTCTTGGTCCCCGGAAGCTGCGCCGCCAGCGCCGGCTCCATGATGGGCGATTCGGCGACCAGGAACCGCTCGAACGTGCCATCCGGGCGGGGCAACGTCAGGATCAACGGCGCCCGGCGCTCCGCCGGTGTGCCTTCCAGCGGCGCGGCAACCAAATAAGCCACCATGCCTGCAAAGTCGAGCGTCGCGTGCTGCGCGATCTCCGGGCGAATCCACGCCCGACCGCGCGCCGCCTCGGGCGTCAACCCGGGTTGCAGCATCCACAGCCCTTCCTGCGAGACCCGCTCCGCCGCGATCGGGTCCGAGGCCTGCGCCGGAGCGACCGCGCTGCCTGAGGCAAGGCAAAGGACACCGGCAAGGCACGCCGCAACACGCACCCCGAACACGCGCGCACAACGAGCAGGGAAGTTCCGGGAAATCCAGGTGGACATATCAGCTCTCTCTCTCACATCGTGGGCCTGAACACCGCGGTCCAGCAAACTGGACGTGCAGGCAAGGTATCGCAAGTTTGATTGCAACGCTAGAGCTTTTTGCCGGGGGGAGCGGTCAACGCGAGAGCAATCGACTGCGATCGGCCTTCCCTCGGGCCAGTCGCCTGCGTCGGCGCAAAAACAAAGCGCTTTCACTCCGGGGGAAGTTCCGATATCATCCGCCTCGCTCGTGGACGGGGGAATGATCGAGGGTTGTGCCGGCGTCGCCGGCGCTCGTCGCAGGTTCAAGCGCTGGGAAGAGAGATCGATGGCTCACGAGGTAGATACGCCCCGCGTCGCCGAGCGACGAACGCCCGTCGAGCGCGCCGTGCCCAGCGAGCGGGCCGGGCTCGCCAGTCCGAGCCCCGTTGGTCATCGCCATTCCCACCGCGAGCCGCCCGGGCACGACGCCCACACGGGCGATTCGCTCCGCGCCCCCCGCCAGGCCCCCACTCCCCCGGCCTTCAAGCCACGGACACCGTCAACCCCAGCCCCCTGTCGCGCGCGCACGCCCATCTTCTCTTTCGCCAGCGGCAAGGGAGGCGTCGGCAAGACCAGTGTCGCCGTCAATCTCGCGGCCATCCTTGCCTCCCGCTTCGGGTTGCGGGTCGTCCTGCTCGATGCCGACCTGGGCATGGCCAATGCCGACGTGCTCTGCGGGCTGACGCCCAACAACCGCCTCGACGCCGCGCTCGCGTCCACCTTCTCTTCAACATCACCACCCGCCGCAACCCCCGGCACAATCTCGACCGCCTTTCCGCCCGCGGCACTCCACGCCGCCCCAGCGCGGACTATCGAGGACCTCACGTCGCGCCTGGAATCACTCGCGATCGAGGCGCCCGCCGGCTTCCGTCTGATTCCCGGCTCCGTCAGTGGCGGCGTCGCCGCGCAGCAACTCAGCGCGAATCGATTCCGCACCCTCCTCGAAGCCGCCCGTGGGATGTCGTGCGACCTGGTCATCATGGATCTCGGTGCTGGCATCCACGTCCCGGTACTGGAATCCATGCGGAGCTCCGATGTCTCGGTGGTCATCGCCACACCCGAGCCGACTTCGATGACCGACGCCTACGCCCTGATGAAGTGCTTGAGCATGAGCGAGTCGTCAGAATCGCACGCTTCTGTTCCATCACGCGTGCAACTGCTGATCAACCGCGTGCATCATGAGGATGAAGCGCGAGACGTTCATCAGCGCATCGCACGAGTCGCGCAACATTTTCTGGGGCTTCGACCCGGGTTCCTCGGCTGGCTTCGCGAGGACGCGCGCGTTCATGATGCGGTGATGGCTCGAACGCCCTTGGCGGTGCTGGAACCGGGCTCGCGATTTGTCCGAGATCTCGAGGTCTTTGCGGGCGGCCTGCTCGACTCCGCGGGCATCGCAGCGCGACGGGCGACGCTGCCGGCGGCAAGGGAGCAACCTCGAGCAGTCGCGCCCGTTTCACCGGCTCACGTTTCACCAGCTCACGTGTCGGCAGTTTCCGGGGCGGGGGCCTCAGTACCGCCCGCGCCCGCAGCACCGAGCGAGCCGCGTTCGCTGTGGCAACGCCTCGGTAAGGCGCTCCGCTTCGGTTCGTGAGCAATGCAGCCAGCGCAGGGCGAAAGGCGACGACGGACCGGCTGGTTGGCCCGGGACGTGCTGTGCAATTTCCGAAGCGACGCCAGGGAACCCCTTGTTTGCGGGCGTGGCCTCGTGAGGCGCATGTGAAAGCAGGATGACTTGAACGGTCGTGCCGAAGAGAAGCCTTCTCAATGAGCACAGGCTCCTTGAAGGACGGTTCATTTGAGGGGGCGATTGGCCGAAAGTTCTTCCGGCAGTCGTTGCGCTCGAAGCTGGTGAGCATGGTGGAAGGAGCGGATGAGCGGTCGCGTGTCGAAGGTCGTCGGTGTGGGCCTGGGCTTGGCCGGGTTCGCGATCGCGTCGATCAGCGGGATCGCGGTGCAGAACTCGGCGGAGGACACGCTACTCCGGGCGGTTCTGGCGATGTTCGCCTGCCACCTTCTTGGCCTTGCGATCGGAGCGGCGAGCGAGCACGTCCTTCGAGAGCATCTGGACGCACACGAGAAGAAGCAGGCGGCGATGGCCGGCGCGAGCGCGCCGACACCCTCGACGCCGACCAACATAGGAGGATAATGCCTCTGGTGGTGTGTGCAACTTGTGGAAAAACAGGTTGTACTTGTGGAAAGTCTGGCGGATCCGTATGATGATAACTTCACGTTGACCAGGGAATGGTCAACACGCTCGCTTGGTTCGCAGCTGGCCCTCGCATTCAAGAGGTCCCGCGAACCGGATTCGGGCGAGCAGCAGGGTCAAGGAGCGGACCATGGCTGTTGCGAACACGACGATTGGCGCAGGCAGTGGGTCGGGAACGCGCGCGGCTTCGCGCACGGGTCTTCGCGGGACGGGGCGCTATGCCGCCCGCCACGCCGAGCCCTCGGGCGAGCGAAGCCCGTACGACGACATGGCCATTCAGGACGTCTGGCGCGAGTTCCAGGCGACTCGAACCGAAACCCTTCGCAACTACTTGATGGAGAAGTTCCTTCCTCTCGTGCGTTACAACGCCGAGCGGATTTACGTCCGTCTCCCCGACGAGGTTGACATTGAGGACCTGATGTCCGCCGGGGTCTTTGGCCTGATGGACGCCATCGACGCCTTCGACCTGGAGCGTCAGGTCAAGTTCGAGACGTATTGCGCCCCGCGCATCCGCGGCGCGATCCTCGACGAGCTCCGCTCGATGGACTGGGTCCCTCGCCTCGTCCGGCACCGTACCGCCAAGGTCGAGCAGGCCCGCCAGCAGATCGAGATGGAGACCGGCGAGCAGGCCAGCGATACGCAGATCGCCAATCGCCTCGGCATCCCGATGGAAGAGTTCGATAAGCTCAAGCGCGACGCCTCCGCGAAGAACCAGCGGAGCCTGACGCAGCGCTGCTTCCCTTCCGACGGCACCCGCGATGTCCGCGAGATCGACGTCATCCGCGACGAGACGCAGGTCAACCCCGTGAGCGAGATGCAGCGGCGCGACCTGCGCGAGCTGATCACCAAGGGGCTCAGCCGGGCCGAGCGCCTCATCGTCATCCTCTACTACTACGAGGGCATGACGATGAAGGAGATCGGCGCGACGCTGGACCTCTCGGAAAGCCGCGTGAGCCAGATGCACAGCTCGATCCTGCTGCGTCTCAAGGCCCAGATGCAGAATCGCTCGCCCGAGCTTGAACCGGTCGAATAACCGTCTGAGTCACCGGTCGAGCCACGGCTGGATCGTCACCCGAACACAGTCGTCCCCCCGGGCCGGAGCCAGCAAGCTCCGGCCTTTGTCATTGTGGCCCGACCGGCCCGGCGCAACCGGCTTGGCCCGACCGGCCTTGGGGCGACTGGGGCCTTCTATGCGCGTCCCGACGCCCCGGGCTGGCGAACGAAGGAGAACCGGCAGCTTGCCGGTTCCGGGTCGTCTCCGCCTATCATCCAAACTGGCTCTTGGCACGTCGTTTTGCCGCTGCGACAACGGTTGTTCGCCGCGCAACGGGCGTGTCGGAAGTCCGCGTGGATCCTTCTCCATGACCGCAGCGCCCCGAGCGATTCCCCCATCCGTGAACGGCTGGAACGCCGCCTTCGTCGAGTCGGAGTACGAACGCTTCCAAGCCGACCCGACGTCCGTGGCGCCGGATCTCCGCGCTTTCTTCCAGGGCTTCGATCTTGCGCACTCCCGCTTGGACAACGCAGGCACCGGGGGTACCGGGGACACCGCGGGCGCCTCGGTCAAGTCCGCTCCCGCCGGTTTGGCTTCTGGAGGAATGGCTTCGGGTGGATTGGCCTCGCTGGCTCGTGATCTGGTCCGGGCGTTCCGGCGCTTTGGGCACATCGAGTCCAAGATCGATCCGTTCGGACGCCAGCGGGGTCCGCGGCACGCGCACTTGAAGGCCGCGCTCGCCGAAGCGCAGCCCTTCCTTGCGCACCAGATCGACGCCGCCCCGATCGGGCAGCCCGGACGATTGATCACGCTCGCGGCTCTGGTTGAGCATCTGGAGCGGGTCTACTGCGGCAGCATCGCGATCGAGTTTGACCACTTGGAGAACCCGGACGAGATCGAGTGGCTGGTCGCGCGAATCGAGCACGGGAGCAGCCGCCCGGTGTTCACGCCCGAGCAGCGCCGGGCGATTCTGGCGAGCCTGACCAAGGCGGAGGAGTTCGAGAAGTATCTGCAGAAGCGGTACCCGGGCGACAAGCGATTCAGCCTGGAGGGCTGCGAGGCGCTGATCCCCACGCTGCACGAAGCCGCGGACTCCGCCGCCGATCAGGGCGTCGCGGAGATCGTGATCGGCATGGCGCACCGCGGGCGGCTCAACGTTTTGAACAACGTGCTGGGCAAGACCTACGAGCAGATCTTTACCGAGTTTGAGGACAACTACGACAAGGCGTTCGCCGCGGGGGGCGGCGACGTGAAGTATCACAAGGGCTACTCGGGCCAGTTGTCGCTGGCCGGACAGCGGATGATGCAGGTGACGCTGGCGCCGAACCCCAGCCACCTTGAATCGGTCAACCCGGTGGTGCTTGGTCGATGTCGGGCCAAGCAGCGTCTGAACGCCGACCTCGAGCGTCGGAAGGTGATGCCGATCCTGATCCACGGCGACGGCGCGATCGCCGGCCAGGGGATCGTCGCCGAGTGCCTCAACTTCTCGCAGATCGAGGGATATCGCGTCGGCGGCACGCTGCACGTTGTGATCAACAACCAGATCGCATTCACGACGACACCCGAGGATGGGCGGTCGACGCGTTACTGCACGGACATCGCCAAGGCGGCGCTCTGCCCGGTGTTCCATGTAAATGCGGAGGATCCCGAAGCCTGCGTCGCGATGGCGCGGATCGCGGTGCAGTATCGCCAGAAGTTCGCCAAGGACGTGTTCATCGACCTGGTGGGCTTCCGGCGGTATGGGCACAACGAGCAGGACGAGCAGTCGTTCACGCAGCCCATCCTGGCGGAGATGATCAGCGCCAAGTTCGAGGCAAACCGGACTGTGCTCGGGACGTACGCATCGAGCCTGCTGGCGGAGGGCGTCATCACGCGGGAAGAGCACGCGGGCGTCGCCGGGTCGATCGCGGAGGCGCTGGAGCAGGCGAACAAGAAAGCGAAGGCCTCGCCCAAGCCGCCCGACATCGATCCGGGCGGGGATCGCTGGAAGGGCATCACGGGTGAGTACTCGCACGACGTTGCCAAGACCGGCGTCCCGAGCGAGGTTCTGGAAGAAGTCGCGGCGGCGCTCGGACGCGTTCCCGAGGGCTTCAACGTCAACCCCAAGCTGCTGAGCAACCCCAAGCTCAAGACCAAGGGCGTGCTGGAGACGCGGGCCAGCCTTGCATCGAGCGACAAGATCGCCCACGCGGACGCCGAGCTGCTCGCGTTCGGAACGCTGCTGCTGGAAGGGATTCCCGTTCGCCTGAGCGGCCAGGACGCTCGACGTGGAACGTTCAGCCAGCGCCACGCCGTCCTGCGCGACGCCAAGACCGGTGACGCGTTCGTCCCCCTCAACACGATGCGCGACATGGGCGTGCCCGGGATGAAGGGCCAGGAACCCGGCTCGCCCGGCCCGAGCGGCAAGGCCCGCCAGGCGCGGTTCTGCGTCTACGACAGCCCGCTCTCGGAAGAGGCGGTGATGGGCTTTGACTATGGCTACAGCCTCGCCGACCCCAACATGATCGTCTGCTGGGAAGGCCAGTTTGGCGACTTCAACAACGGGGCGCAGACGATCATCGACCAGTACATCGCCTCCGCCGAGGTGAAGTGGCATCGCTGGTCGGGGCTGGTGCTGCTGCTGCCCCACGGCTATGAGGGGGCAGGGCCGGAACACTCGTCGGCCCGCCTGGAGCGGTTCCTGCTTCTGTGCGCCGACGACAACATGGAAGTCGTCTATCCCAGCACCGCCGCGCAGACATTCCACATGTACCGCCGGATCGTCAAGCGGAAGTTCCGCAAGCCGCTGATCGTGATGACGCCCAAGAGCATGCTGCGCGTGCCGACATCCTCCGCGGAAGAGCTGATTTCGGGCTCGTTCCAGGAGGTCATCGACGACGTCACGATGTCCAGCGACGAACAGCGGAAGAAGGTCAAGCGCGTCATCCTCTGCTCGGGCAAGTTCTACCACGAGCTGCACGAGCGGCGCCTTGCGTCGCAGCGGTACGACGTCGCGATCGTCCGCTTGGAGCAGCTCTACCCGCTGCACGAGTCGCTCCTGGCTTCGACGCTGGCGAAGTATCCAGCCAGCGCCGAAAAGGTCTGGTCGCAGGAGGAACCCCAGAACGCCGGCGCGTGGAGCTACATCTTCCACGCGATGAACACCGCTGCGGACCTCAAGCCCCATGTCGCCAAGACGCCACTGACCTTCATCGGGCGCGACGCGTCGGCAAGCCCGGCGTGCGGGTCAAAGACGCTGCACAAGAAGGAGCAGGAGGCGATCCTCGCCTCGGCGGTCGCCCCCGCGCCCGCCAAGCCCAAGGCCGAGGCGGCGGCGAAGCACTGACGAGCCCCGCCCGGCTCCTGAAGGACAGCTCTTGGTCGGCTTCGTTGGGGCTTCTTCGCCTCAGTTGGGCATCGCGCGCCCTGCTACAACTCGCCCATGGCATCGCTCCGCGTCCCCGTTCCGGCCGACTACCTCCTGTGGCGCGATGTGTGTTCCTATGGCTACTTCCTCCTCGCTCCCAACCGCTGGCACCCCACCTTGGCAACGTTTACCCGCCCGCTCGTGCTGAGCGAGGGGCCCGTGGCGGTGCGACTGCGCCAGCGCGGCACCGAACGCGAACCCTTCGCCCGAGCGTGTGGCGAGGACCTGCGAGTCGAGCTCAGCCGAACTCTGTCGCGCCCCGAGCGGGGTGAGCTGAGGGCGCAGCTCGCGCGCATGCTGAGGCTCGACGAGTCGGAGTCGCTCATCGCGGCGTTCCACGCGCGAGATCCGAGGTGGAAGGCCTCGGGCCGAGGAAGGCTCTTCCGCTCGCCAACGCTGTTTGAGGACGTGATCAAGACCGTGACGAGCTGCAACGTGCAATGGCCCGGGACGGTGCAGATGAACATTCGCCTTTGCGAGGTCGCGGGCGATGCGGCGCCCGAGGGCTCGCGCCGAGCGGCAGCACACGCACGCCAAGCGGCGGCGAGCTCGCGCCCAGCGGCGGACAAGCCGGGTGCAAGAGTTCCACCCGTGCGGGCGTTCCCGCGAGCCGGGCGTCTCTCGCGGGTTCGCCCGTCGATGCTCCGGGCGCGCTGCCGCGTGGGCTACCGCGATGAGCGGATCGTCGCGCTGGCCAAGCTCTTTGCGACCGGCGCCATCCATGAGCTTCGCCTGGAAGATCCGAGCCTGAACGATGACGAGGTCTTCGCTCGCCTGAAGGAGCTTCCGGGCGTCGGGCCTTACGCCGCGGCGAACATCATGCAACTGCTCGGCCGCTACGCCCGGTTGCCCCTGGACACCGAGTCCGTCCGGCACGGGAAGAACATCCTCGGGTTCACCGGATCATCGCGGCGGATCATGGACCTCGTCGACGAGCACTTTGCGCCGTTTGGCGATCAGGCTTTTCGAAGCTACTGGTTCGAGTTGTGGGAGTTCTACGAAAGCAAGCGGGGCCCCTCGTGGACCTGGGAGCGCGACGAGACGGGCTCTTTCTTCACCGCGGCGCAGCTCAAGCCCCAAACCGGCAATCCGAGTTCAGCCCGGGCTTGAATGCCCGAAGAACGCGTCTCAGGGACCGGGAAAATCCTTATACTCTCGGACGGTGCGTTGACGGGGTTTCTATCCAGCCAATCGTCGCGACCGCTATACCTTGGCGTACCGCGGAAAGCCAACGTGGCATCTCATTACGGGCGGCACGATGTCGACCCGAAGAAGTCATGGGGAGCAAGAGCCGGGGGTGTCAGCTCGGCTGGCGGGTTGGGGCCGGGTTCGGGGGAACTGGCGGGGCATCCACGATGGATGTCGAGCGGGGGACGTCCAGCGTCGGGGAGGACGTCGGGGGGGGACGTCGGGGACGTAGGTTTGTGGTCCGGTCTTGTCGCTTTCCATTCCCTATCAGCGTTTCGCTTGGTTGTTCCCGCGGCGTCAATCTCGTGACCGGTTCAGCTCGAGCGAGCTTGCTCGGCGAGCGTTCATCTCGGTGGCAAGGAAACTCAATCATGGCTCTCCGATCACTCCGCTCGTTGTTGGCCTCGCGTCGACCGGCCTTCGCGGCTTTGGCTCTGGTGGGCCTGCTCGGCGCCGGGTTCGGGTGTCACTCCGCCCCGAAGCACGTCGCGAGCCTTGACGACGCCTCGCGCGGCAAGCCCGCAGCCGCCACCTACTGGAAGAACCTGGGCGTGCCGGAGATGCCGCAGGGTGGGCGCTCGCGCCTCGGGATCACCGAGTTCTCCGTCGAGTACGTCGTCTCCAAGCGATACGGACTCTTTGGCTCCAGGCCCGTCGCGGGCGTCGACGAGTACTCGATCACCGGCGGCATCACCGACCTCGTTGGAATCGGGCGCGATCAACTGGAGCTCGAACCCCAGGTCATGAGCGAGCTCCCCGGGGCGCTGCACGCCCAGTTTGCCAGGCAGCTTCAGGACGTCGGCTTTGAGATTATTCCGCTTGCGCAGGTCGCTGCGGCACCCGCGTATCAGCAGATCGAGAGCTTCACACCCGGGGCGGCGTATCCCGTCCAGTTCCTCAACGTGGTGGGGTCGGACACGGGTCGCCCCAAGCAGATCAAGGTGTACCCGGCCGACGGCCTGAAGGTCGTCAAGGGCAACGGGCCCCGCGCGGACGAGATCAAGCGGTCGTTGCTCAAGGAGCTTGGCGCCGACGTGCTCGCCAGCGTGCGCCTGCGGGTGGGCGTTGACTCCGGCTTCGCGAGCGTCGAGCGCGAATCGAGCGTCCGACTCACGTGGCTGGATGAGGCGGGCAATCTCAAATCGGGCGAGATCAAGGCGATCAAGTCGTTGTTGTCGGATGCCAAGGTCAACGCCGACGACTCGTTCGCGCTCTTTCAGGGCGACGTGAACACCGTCGACCCCGCGCTGTATCGCGAGCAGCTGATGGCAGCGTTCAAGCCGTACGCCTCCCTCGCGGTTCAGACTCTCCAGGGAACCCAGACTTCCGAGGTTGCCAGCAAGCCAGCCTCATCGCCCCAGCGGGCTCATTAGAAAAATCACCCAACTTGACGATGTGCTAATCGGCTGGTGGTCCGCTCACCGCCCCTGGGCGACAAAACGAAAAAAGGCGGCGAGGCACCGAAGCGCTCTCGCCGCCCTTCCGGGGGCAATGTTACTGCAATAAGTCTACCACATATCGAAGCCGCGGACCACTGGTTTGTTCAGAAATCTTAATATGAGGGGTTTTTCCTCTTCGTCCCTGCGACTCCAAGGTTCAAACAAAGAGGTCCGAGATACCGAGCACGCCGACGATGCACGAGACGATGCCGTTGGCGGTGAAGAAGGCCATTTCAAGGCCGGCCTTGCCTCGACGGGTGAGGTGGAAGTGCTGGAAGATCAGCAGGCCGGCAACGAGCGCGACCGCGATCGCGAACAGGACATCCATACGTGGCTCGGTGCGCCAGGTTTGATACAGCGCGAGCCACGCGACAACGTGGAGGGCCCGGCTGACCCAACTGGCGGCACGCCAACCGATCGCCGCCGGAACGCTGTGCAAGCGGCGCGAACGGTCGAAGTCCTCATCTTGCAGGGCGTAGATCACGTCGAAGCCCGCGACCCAGGTGAGCACCATCAATGCGAGCCAGAATATCCCCGGGACTTTCGGCGTGATGGTGGCGATCGTGTTGGGATCGAGGCCGACTGCAGCGGGATTGAGCGCTATCGCCGCCGCGAGGGGCGAGATCGCCAGGCTCGCGCCCAGCACGAAGTGGCACAGCGCCGTGAACCGCTTGGTGTAGGAGTAGCCGGCAATCCAGAGAAGGACGGGGACGCCGAGCAGGAGCGGCCAGTGGTTCTTGGTGGTCAGCCAGAACCCGGCGCATCCAACCAGAAAAAGTCCCGCGGATCCCAGTGCGATTCGCCAGGCGTCTCGGCGGGACAAACGGCCTGACGCCACCGCGCGACGGGTCGTGCGCGGATTTTGCGCGTCGATGCTCGCGTCCGCGACGCGGTTGACCAGCATCGCCCAGGAGCGAGCGAAGACCATACACCAGACGACCAAGATGATGGCGACCGCGATCTGACCAGGCGAAGTGCCAGGGAGGATCGCCAAGGCAGCACCCAGCAGGGCGAAGGGCAGGGCGAAGACGCTGTGGGCGAGCTTGATGTCGAGCGCGGCAAGACGCAGACGAGAAAAGAGGGACGATTCCACCGCTTGGGAATCGGGATTGGTCGCGTCGATGCCGGTCACGCCAAAGGATCGTAGCGGGCTTGGGCAGTAGGAATGCTCAGGGCTTCGGATCAGGATTACCGCATGGTGGGCCGGTGATCCTGGTTATCTATTTTATCGCGCAACTGTACGGAGTTTCCCCCTGGGTGAAACTCATGGCTTGGATCCAGCGTATTTCCTGACTTTTGACTCAAGATTGGGTTGCAGCGAAAACCCTAGGACGATAGTCTTGATAATGCAGTCCGGTTGTACGCTGGACTAGGTAAAGGAGCCAGGGATGAAAGCAACTCGTGTGTCGTGTTTGGTTCTCGCCGCGGGGTGTGTCGCGGCGGCAACGGGGTGGGCTGCGGCAGAGACGGCGATCAATCCGCCGAAGGACGGGAACCATCCGCTTCCGGCGCCGGTGGCGGCGAAGGCGGGCGAGGTGGTGACGTACCCGACTCTGGTGTCGGGCCTGCCGCCAGTGATCTACGGCGACTTGAACGATCGCGACCCACGGGACACGAGCCTGAATGTTCCGACGCCCTTGTTTACGCCGTCGGGGATGAACGAGCCTTACAAGATCATGGACCAGGGGGTGGACTCGTACTTCCCGACGATCATCCATCGGTTTGACGCGCAGGGCCCGAACGGGCTGACGCCTCCCGATCCGGATATCGCGGTTGGTCCGAACCACATCGGGACGGTGACGAACGACGACTACGTGGTGTACGACAAGTGCGGGAACGTGGTCTTCAGCCGGGACGCGAACGACCTGTTCGGGATCGACACGAGCTTCCTGCTGTTTGATCCGAAGATCATCTTCGATCCGTGGCAAAGCAAGTGGGTGGTGATGTTCCACTGCCGGCGTGACAGCGATCAGACCGGGCAGTTGGTCGTCGCTGTCTCGAACACGTCGGACCCCGTGGGCGTGGGCAACTGGTACTTCTACCGGTTCAACATTGTTCAGGACGCTGGGACGGCCAACGCGAGCTGGCCCGACTATTTCGATCTTGGGTACAGCGATGACTACGTCTACTCCAGCGGCAACATGTTCACCTTCGGTACGCGTGCGTTCCGCTGGGGTCGCTTCGCCATCTGGCCCAAGAGCACGATGTATTCCGCCGGGGGCGTGGTGACGTACAACCACTTCAACTTCACCAACCCTGACGGGTCGACGATGGAGACGCCGCGGTCGGTGAAGTGCCAGAGCGCGTTCTCGACCCAGGACGCGGTCTTCATCAACTCGCGCGGCGGCGGCGGCAATCGCCTGACGATCCACCGGATCGCCGACGTGGTCGGGACGAACACGCGTACGTCGGTGGACGTGCCGGTGGCGGACTACAACGTCCCGCCGGACGCGCCCCAGCCGAACGGGCAGTTGCTGGACATCATCAACTGCCGGCTGATGATCGCGACGCAGGCGAACGACAACGTTGGCGCGGGCGGGACGTTCATCTGGACGGGCCTGAACGACGGTGAGCCGAGCGCCGGCGGATTGTCAGCCTGCCGGATGATTCGCGTGAATGCCGGGACGAACGTGGTGGACGGGCTGGACGCGAACCTGTGGGCGGCCAACTTCTCGTACTGGTTCCCTTCCGCGGGCGTGGACTACACCAAGAGCGCGTTCTACGTGTTCACGCGGGTTGGCAACAGCGGCACGAACTTCGCTGAAGTTCGTGCGATCGACATCGTGAACGGGGCGAACACGAACAGCTCGAACCAGGTCTGGCCTGGCTCGGGCAACTACGGCGGCGTCCGCTGGGGAGATTATCTCGGCGCGCAGCTCGACTGGGGCGATTACCTGTTCGCTGGTCCCAGCGGCGAGTTCGGCGAGTACGCGAAGGTGTGGATGGTGGGTGAATACGCGGTCCCGGGCGACTGGGGCACAGCGGTGGGCGTGTCGAGCGTTCGCGCTCGCGGGGTCCTGACGGGCTCGCCCGTCACGCCGATCACTATCAGCGGCCCCCAGGGCGGTCCATTCACCATCTCCGGCGGCGCGACCACGCTCGACAACACCGGCGCGGTGGGCCTCACCGTCAACGGTTCGACGAACGTGACGTGGCTGAGCGCTTCGCCGGCGCAGGCGCAGCTCTACCCGCCCTCGAACGTCGTTGGGAACGTGGCGACCACCGTCGCAGCCAACGGACTGGCGGTCGGGAGCTACACCGGTACGGTGACTTACGCCGACTGCTACCAGGGTGGCGCCAGCGTCGCGCGAACGGTCAACCTGGCTGTCCGTCCTCGCAACGATGCGTGCACGGGCGCGACGGTCATCGGCAACGGGTCGTTCCTGGGCTCGACGATCAACTCGACGAGCGATTTCGGGAACGTCAGCTCGTGCGCGGGCACGGCAGACCTGAACGACGTGTGGTACCGCTACAACGCGTCCTGCTCGGGCACGGTGACCGTGACCACTTGTGCCGCGTCCACCAACTTCGACACCACGCTCTCGGTCTTTAGCCGTTGCAATGGCACGGAAATCGCCTGCAACGACGACGCTTTGTGCTCGTTCAGCAATCTGCGCTCGCAGCTCTCATTCAACGTCGAGGATGGCGGGTCGTACCTCATCCGCGTCTCCGGGTTCAACGGGCAGACGGGCAACTTCCAGATGACCGTCTCCGCAGTCCCGTGCGCGGCGGACTTCAACGGGGATTGCACCGTCGACTTCTTTGACTACCTGGACTTCGCCCAGGCCTATGCCGTGGAAGATCCGGCGGCCGACTTCAACAGCGACGGACAGGTTGACTTCTTTGACTACCTCGACTTCGCGGCGGCATTCGATTCCGGCTGCTGAGCGTAAGGCCAGCTTCGACGCAGTTGACGAATCGGTGACACTGGGCAGCTAGCCCGAGAACTCCTTTGAAGCGGAGCCCCTGAGGCTCCGCTTTTTCGTTTGGAGGTGTTCCGGTCTCGCCCGCTTGCCCACTGTTTCTTGGGGTTCTGGAGAACAATTGTTCGCGAGGTTGCGGCTGCGCGGCGCTCGTCCGCGGTGGGAACGCGTCGAACAATGAGGGGGTCATCTCGTTGATCTGTGTGCGTGCTTTGGGCCTCGCCGCTGGCAGGCGATTGCTCCGGGAGAGTTGCCATGTCCATTTCCTTTGTCGGTTCGTTTACGGGGTTGTTTGCCGGGCGGAGTCGATCGCGGCGTGCGGGCGAGAGTCATGAGCGGAGCCTGGCGCGGAGAACGGGGGACGAGCGTTTGCGTTCCGGATGTTGGGTGGCGTGGCGCGTGCTTGCGGCGATGGCGCTTGGGTTCGCGTTGACGCCGCTGTCGGCGTGGGCGTCGCCTTCTCCGCTTTCTGCTTCGTGGCGGCCCTGGTTTGAGGCCTTGATCGCTGAGCGGCTGGCGGCGTGCCCGCGCGAGCGCACTACGACGTTTCACTTCAGCCAGTCGGGGAGCGACACGACGGGCGACGGGACGATCGAGCGTCCATTCCGCTCGCTTGCGCAGGCTCGCGAACTGGCGAGCGTGTACGTCGATGGCGACGTCGCGTTCCTGTTCAAACGCGGGGACGTGTGGCGTGAGACGATCGGAATCTGGACGCGGGCGCCAAACGTGACGATCGCGGATTATGGCGATGCGACTCTGCCCAAGCCAGTGTTCACGCCCTTCCAGCAGGTGGGGCTCGAAGGGTGGCAACCCACGCTGGAAAATCCGTTCATCTGGTGGCGGCGTGAGACGGAGCTGGTGACGTGGGTGAGGGTGAGCGACGACCTGAACGCGCCGATGAGCCGCGAGAACACGCTGGAGAGCCTGATCCGGACGGAGAACTCGTGGCAGCTTGATCGGGTTCGTGGGCGGCTGTATGTGCACCTGCCTCACGTTCGCGGCGTGCGAGAAGAGACGACGGAGCAGGAGGCGCGGCTTCGGGCCAGGTCGATTCTGGAGCGGGTTGAGATCGTGCGCCCGACGGGCGCGGGGATCATCGCCAGCGGCGACGGATCTCGGCTCGAGAACCTCGTGGCGATCGGGTGGGGGATGCAGCAGAATGTGCCGAGCCAGGAGCACGGGATCGAGGCGCGGTGCGTCGACAACGACCGGGTGGTGGTGATCGGCTGCGAGTCGTACTACGGCTCGAGCCACGCGCTGGTGCACCTGGCGGCGGGGGCGCGCGGGGGCGTGGCGACATTCGTCGACTGCAAGGCCGGGCTGACGATGTACAACGTCGCGAACGAGACGATCTTCAACAGCTTCTCGCTGTTCGGCGACCAGGACGTGATCTTCTATGGCTGCGAGGCGGTCGCGGGGACGCTGCCGAGCGTGGAGTGGAACTGGCGGCAATCGAGCGTGTTCGGGCGGCGTGGGAAGGGCTTCTTCGCGCACACGGGCGGCGATGATGCCCCACCTCGGCGCGTGATGTTCGTGGATAGCCGCTTCGGGACGGGGCCCTTCGCGTGTTCGACGCCCTCGCACATCGAGGATCTGCCTCGCGTGGACCGGATCGAAGACGCACGCGGCCTGATCGTGGGCGAGTGGTTTGTCGGGGGACTGGGCGTTGGAACGAACTTTCCGGTCGCGCCCCGTGACGCGGCGCGGATCAACGGCAGGTATCTGAACATGACGCTGGCACGGGGAACCTCGCTGGCGAGCTGGGACCAGCGCGGGTGGATCGTCAACTGCGTGTTCGAGATCGACCTGGCGAACCAGAATCCGGCGCCGTTCTCGCTGTTCAACGGGCTGCCGGGCAACACCTCGCTGGTGAACATTTGGCACTCGGCGTTCCATGTTCGGACGGCGCCGGGCGTGCTGTTTCGGTTCGATTATGACGAGCCGGCGCAGAGCGAAGGGTCGTCGCTGGTGAACACGCTGCTCTCGCACACTGGTCAAGGGTCGGCGAGCGTGAACCTCGGGACGGCGACGACGCGCGTGCGCGGGAACGCCTACTTCGGGTTCGATGCAGGTTCGAGCGCCGCGGACCCGCGGGCGGTTCTCCTGAACACGGCGCGAGGCGCGGGCGCGCCGATCGGTTGCACCGACCAACTGGTGTGCGCGGCGGCGGAGATTCCCGGCGGGGCGGTGCTCGAGTTTGATCAACAAGGCCCGGTGGTGGAGCGGCGGACGATCGGGGCGCGGGAGCCCGCGCCTTGCGACGACTTTGACTCAAGCGGCGTCGTCGACTTGTTTGATTATCTGGGCTTTGTTGCCGCGTTCGCGGCGGACGAACCGGCGGCGGACTTCGACGGCGGCGGGACTGTCGACTTCTTCGATTATCTCGGGTTCATCCAGCGGTGGGGAAGCGGATGTGGAGAGTGAGTCGAGTGGGGAGTTGGGGCTTAGGCCTTGTCGTCATCGCGGTGATCGGCGAGTGAGGAGGAGTCGAGTTCGCCGGGCGACCATGCTGAAAAACCCGCTGGTCTCGGTTCGGTGTAGGGCGCGCCCTGCGCTGCCCAGATAAGGACGTCGCGCGCCGCGTCGTATGGCTTGCCACACTCCGGGCATGAGCCGGTGGCGGGATGGCTGGAGAGGTCGTAGGCGCAGTTCGTGCAGAGGCGGAAGCGCGACTGGAAAAGCGCCTGGCGCAGCCGTCGCACGCGCCAATGCCAGAAGGGGAGCAGGACGAGGATCGGCGTCAGACCGAGCCCGACAGGCACGAAACTCCAGAGTCCGCGGCGGGACAGGCCAAAGAACTTGCCGAAGATGAGCCAAGCGGCACCGGCAAGAGCGAACAGAACTGCAAAGGTCGACCACAGCACGACGGCGCGGCGAATGACCGGCGGCGTCGGCGCAGACGTCTCTGCGCTCACGCGACGGACCACTTTCGGCCATCGGAGGGATCGCGGATGACGCGGCGGTAGAGGGTGTCGCGTTCGACGGGGATGAAGCCGGCCTCGCGGATGGCTTTCTGGAGAGTCCAGACGTTGACTTCCTGGTGGGTGGCGACGCCGTCGTTGCCGCTGGCCCCGCCGACGGTTCCGGCGTGGTTGAGCTTGGTGATGTCGTACCAGACGACGGTGCCGTCGATGTCATCGGCGCCGGATTGGAGCATGATCTGGGCCATGGGCAGGGTCTGCATGATCCAGAAGGCCTTGACGTGAGGGAAGTTGTCGAGCATGAGGCGGGCGACGGCGAGGGTTCGGTAGTTTTCGAGGCCCGCGGGCCCGGGCAGATGCTCGAGTTCGCTGCCGTCGGGGAAGAAGGGCAGCGGGATGATCGTCTGGTAATAGCCGGCTTGCGGCGCGTGACCGGCGGCGAAGGCGACGTGCTCGGGCAACGGGGTGCCGGGGCGGGTCAGCGTGATCACGGGGAAGGCTGAATCGTCGCCTCGATAACCAAGGTGGCCGCCTTCGGAGCGAGTGAGCGCGTCGTCGGCGGCGGTGAACTCGCCCTGCTGCTCGCGAAGCTCGGTGTGCGATGGGCGGGAATCGCCCGCTACGCCGGTCGCGGGGGCGAGTTCGCTGGCGTAGCCAAGGCGGGCGAGGGCTTCGTCCTGGGCGCGGCGGAGCATGTCCAGGTGGACGAGGCGATCTTCGGGACGTTCGACGTGCCCATAGAGCAGCGTGGCGTTGGTGTTCAGCCCGAGTTCGTGGGCGACGCGGTGGACGTCAAGCCACACGTCGCTGCGGATCTTGCCCTTGAAGGCTTCGTCGTGGACGCGATCGTCGAAGACTTCGGCGCCGCCGCCCGGCAGAGAACCGAGGCCAGCTTCCTTGAGCTTGGCGAGCACGTGGGCGATGGCCTCGCGTCGGGCGCGGCGGCCTTCTTCCCCGGGAGCGCTCGCGCCCTTGTAGACCTTGGCGATCTTGCAGAGATGGACAATTTCGACGGCAGTGAAGGCCTTGACGTGGAGGTCGCTGCCGAGCTTGGCCGCCTGATCGCGGATCGTCCAGACGAGGTCGGTGTAGTAGCTGAAGGGGAGCGAGGGATGAAGCCCGCCGACGGAGTGGATCTCGGTGGCGCCCGCGTCGACGGCCTTGGTCGCCTCGTCGCGGACGTACTGCATGTCTCGGGTATAGGCCTTTGCCTGGCCCTGCTTGGCATAGAAGTCGCAGAACTTGCAGGAGAGGGCGCAGACGTTGGAGTAGTTGAGATGGCGGTTGACGTTGTAGAAGGCGACGTTGGCGTGCAGGCGGCGGCGGACGAGGTCGGCGAGTTGGAGCACGGACCAGATGTCGGGGGTGGTGAGGAGGATGCGCCCGTCGTCGAGGGAGAGGCGTTGGCCGCGATCGACTTTGACACGAACTGGTTCAAGGCGCGGGTCGGGACGGACGCCACGACGGCTCGGGGCAGGCGACAGGGTTGCCGAGGAGGTCATGGGGGATGATAGTGGGAGCGCGGGGGTGTTTTCAATCATGACTGAAAACTCTGAAGCAGCATCCGAGACGTGAAAATCCCGGTCTTGAAGACTCGGGCCGGGGCGTGGGGACCGGAGAGGCTGTTGCTTCTGGCGAGCATTCGGGCGGGGCACGGTCGGGCCCATGTCGCCCAACACAGTCCCATGCCGCGACGATGTGAACCTGTAACGACTGGGCGACGGGGTAGACGCTTCTTTCGGGCAAGACCCACCACAGCGGGTTGACGTGATAACCGATGTCCCGATTGCCGCCCGCTGGAACGCGGGTGTTGAAGAGGACGACGCATGCTCACCGCCGCCGCGCGACTTCTCGCTTCGCTTTCCATTGCACCCTGGCGCCATGGAGGCGCGGCACGCCGCGGAGCGAGGCCGTCATCGGGCCCTGCGGGTGCTCGTCCCGAGTTCGACGCCCTGGAGGCGCGGGCGCACCTCGACGGCGCGTTCACCTATACGTCGTACTTTCCGGAGGGGTACACGGCAGAGAACATCAACGAGTTTGTGCCGCTCACGAACACGAACGGGGTCGCGGTGGAGTTTGAGCTCCATGCCCGCTACGAGTGGGGCGAGCGGGACCAGTTGCTAGCCAGCGGAACGATCCCCCCCACTGCTCGCGGGGGCGTGACCATCAGCGACTCGCAGAATCCGGCCGCCGCCCTGGCGCGGCCCAACGTTCCGTACGCGCTCGTGCTGCGCGCAACAGCGCCCCTGGCGGCGACGTTCAGTCACTACGACTTCGGCACTGCCATCGGCGAGTCGTTCACGACGTTCACGTCGACGGACTGGTCGTTCCCGGACGCCCGCAAGGACAGCGCGGGGGCCCGGAGCTTCGTGCTGGTGTACAACCCGGCCGACGCCGCGACCAACTTGATTCTCACCGTATTTCCTGAGTCTGGCGGCACGTTCACGTTTGTGCAGACCGTGGAGGCGCAGCGGCGGACGGGGTGGAGCGTTGAGGACCTGCCGGGCGTGCCCGCGGGCCCGGTTTCGCTGCGTGTCACCTCGTCAGCGCCGGTCGTCGCCGCGATCTCGCATTACGAGCTGCAATCGCAGCGGGGCTTCGGCACCATCGGGGTCGTCGACGGCGGGGCGACGGCGGGCATCATCCCCAGCGTGGAGTTCGACGACTTCTTCTATGAGATCAACGGAAGCGACTTTGACTCGGGGCGCCCGCGGTTTGCCGCGTCGGCGTCGGTGAGCATCCTCAACCCGGGCAACAGCCCCGCGAACGTTTCGCTGGTCTTCTTGCCGGACGACGACAGCCCCGAGCCGCTCACGCAGACGATCGTGGTCCCCGCGCAGTCGCGCCGGACGTTTGATGTTTCGGAGCTTGCCCAGGCGGGGTATGTCGTGGGCGATTCGCTCTCGGCGTTGTACCAATCCGATCAGCCTGTCGCGGTGACATCGAGCGTCAACCAGGGCATGGACGCGACGGGGAGCATCTCGGGCACGCTTGCCGCGACATGGTGGGAGTTTGGCGAGGGGTATATGAGCTCGACCCGCGCCGGCCGAGCGGTGCAGCAGACGTTCTACTTCTTCAACCCCACGTCAGCACGGACAACGGTGACGATGGACTTCATCTTCACCAACGGCACGGCCGGCACGATCGAACTAGAGCTTGCGGCGTTCGACATGCTGCGGTTCGCCGTGCACGACGAGCCCGTCATCCGCGACCGAGCGGTCGACCAGTGGTATGGCGTGCTCGTCACCTCCACCGTCCCCATCACCGCCATGATGGAGCACTGGGACGGCGGCAACGGCGGCGGCTTCGCGACCTTTGGCATGCCCGACGACTCGGTTGTCCCACTGTCCACGGCGCTGAACATCTGACGGATGGTGGCCCAGAGCGGCACAAACCGCGCGGCGCTCGTCAGCCCGGGCCCGGAGTGGAGGGACGGCGCTACGCTCGCGTGGCCGCCATGACGCTCCGCCGACAGCCACTCGATTTCCAGGTTCAGGAACGTCCCGCGCCGGCGTATGTTGCTTCGCTGGGCCGGGCATGGGCGACTGGTACGCCCCACGCGGTGTACGAGCTGACGAAGACGTCGCTCACGACGCCAGACGCGGCGAACTTCCTCGCTCGCGATCTTTCTCGACTGGAGGGTGGACCTGGAACGCGGTTGCAGGTCGAGTATGCCGGGCTGAAGGACAAGCACGCCGTCACGCGTCAACTGGTTTCGATCGGGCTGGGCGAAAAGCTGGGCGAGAAGCTCGGGCGCACGCTGCCGACGCGCATCGAGGGCATCTCGTGGTGGGCGGAGCTTAAGGGCTTTGCGGCTCGCGCGCTCTCGTCGAGCGACATCGAGGGCAACACGTTCACTCTCGTGGTCCGCGACCTGACGCGGAAGAGCGCCAACCAGATGTCGCGTCACGCCGATGCGTTGACGCTCGGCGACGCCCACGAGCCCGGACTTGTGCCGCCGCGGGAGCACGAAGCGGGGCACGCAAGCCGGACGCTGATCATCACCAACTACTTCGGTGCGCAGCGCTTCGGTTCGGCTCGTCATGGCAAGGGCTTCGTCGCAACGCATCTCGTCCGGGGCGATTTCGAGCAAGCTCTGAAACTGGCGATCGCGACGCCCGCCCGGAAGGACGTTGGAAAGCTGCGGACCTTCACGCGTCTTGCCGCGGGGCACTGGGGTGATTGGTCGATGCTCGCTCGCGACCTGCCCTCGCTGCCTGAGCGTCGGCCGATCGAGGCGCTGGCCCGCGGCGCTTCGTTCCAACAGGCCTTCACCCAGCTCCCGAGCTTTCTGCAGGCGATGTACTTGGAAGCGTTTCAATCGCACGTGTGGAATCGCGCGGCAGCGGCGATGACCCGTGCACTCTGCTCGAGTTCCGGTGGCGCGAGCCTCTTCACGGCCTCGGACGACTTTGGCGAGATGGTGTTCGCCCGCGCGGCGTCGGTCGTATCGGACCTGCGCACGGTGGACATGCCCGTGCTGGCACCGTCGACGGAACTCCGCGAGCCGTGGGGTCCGTTCGCGGATCGGGCGCTGCGAGACGAAGGGCTCGCGCTGGCCGATCTTCGCGTGCCCGGCCTTCGCAGGCCATTCTTTGGCGAGGCGCCTCGCCCGCTGTTCGCACGCGTGGAACGGTTCCGCCTTGGGGCAGTTGAACCGGACGAGCTTGCGACGTCGGCGAAACGGCTCAAGCGAGAGGCGGCGTTCGACCTGCCCCGCGGCGCATATGCGACCGTGGTGATGCGGGCGCTCGGGCAGTGATCAGCCCGCGAAGTGGTGACTCAAGACGGAGAACGGTGACTCAAAACGGAACGTGACGGGGTCTTCGGCTGGTCGCATGGTCGGGAGGCCAGCACCCGAGCCATGCCGGTTCGTGTCCTGGCCTCGCTCGCATACCCTCCTGGGTGCCAAAATCCACGCGCGCGAACACCCAGACCCAGGGCGGCGATCGCTCCCGCACTGTTTCCTTCGTCAGCCTCGGCTGCCCGAAGAACCTTGTCGATTCCGAGAAGATGCTCGGACTGCTTGCCGAGTCGGGAATCGTCCCGGTGTCGCTGGGCGGTGACGATCCAAGCTTCGCCAACGCGGACGCGGTCGTCGTCAATACGTGCGGCTTTCTCGAAGCGTCGAAGGAAGAGAGCCTTGGGGTCATTAAGGATGCGATCGCCGCGAAGGAGCGGGGCGAGGTGGGCCGGGTCGTCGTCGCGGGCTGCTTGGTCCAGCGGCACCGAGCGAAGATGCTGGAATGGGCCCCGGGCATCGACGCGCTGGTGGGCGTCTTTGATCGCGACAAGATCGTTGAGGCGGTGCTGGGCGACGCAGCGGAGGCGGCGACGGCTGGTGATGACGCCGTAGCGGGGAATGGTGGCGGGAAGGGCGAGCGGACGACGCGCGCCAACCACGGCGCTCGGCGCTCGCGCGAGGCGCCGCGTGCCGGGGCCGATCCGAAGTATTGGATCGCGGCCAACGCGCTTCAGGCGGCGAAGGACCGGGGGATCGAAACGACCGGGCTGACCGTCAACGGCAAGGACGGCCAAGGCATCGGTTACTTTGAAGATGATTCGACTCGCCTCCGGCTGACGCCGCGGCACTACGCGTATCTCCGCGTCAGCGAGGGTTGCAACCAGAACTGCGCTTTCTGCACGATCCCGAGCATCCGCGGCAAGATGCGCTCCAAGCCGATCGACCGCGTGGTTGCCGAGGCCCGCGAACTGGCGAACGACGGTGCGTTCGAGTTCCTGCTGATCGGGCAGGACACGACCAGCTACGGCGACGACGTTGGCGCGGGGTTGAGGCGGGCCCCGCTCGGCGAGGCGCGGGGCGTTGCGCTGCCGCAAGCAGGAAGCGCACCGACTGGCGGACCGGCCCCTGCTTCGCAAGCGCCGAACGCCGGCACGTTTGCGCAGCTAGGCGGGCTGCCGGCTCTGCTGGGGTCGCTGCACGATGCGCTCAGTGACCTGGGCGTTGACGCTTGGGTGCGACTGATGTACGCCTACCCATCGAACTTCGATGATGCGATCATCGACGCCTTCGCGGAACTCTGCAACCGCCCCGGGGCGAAGCTGATCCCTTATCTTGACATCCCCCTGCAGCACGCCAGCGATCGAGTCCTGACGCTGATGCGCCGTCACGTGACCCGGCACCAGCAGGGGGACGTGATTCGCAAGCTCCGCCAGCGACTGCCCGAGATGGCGGTGCGCACGACGTTCATCAGTGGCTTTCCGGGCGAGACGGAGGACGACCACCGTCAGTTGCTCGAGTTTGTGGGCGAGATGCGGTTTGAGAACGTCGGCGTGTTCGAGTACTCGCACGAGGAGGGCACCGTCGCCGGCGTAATGGAGAACGATCCGAAACTGGCTGTTGCGCCGGAAGACAAGTCACGCCGACGGGGCGAGATCATGGCGCTGCAGCAGAAGATCGTCTTCGAGCGGAACGCGGCGCTGGCGGCGAGGTTTGATGAGAACGCCCCGCTGAAAAACGGCAAGGCCACCGGCGTCCAAGTCGACGTGCTAATCGACGCACCGCTCCGCTCCAGCGGACGAGCGACCGCCGGCGTTTCGCAGGGCGGAAAGTTGTATCAGGGTCGAACCAAGGCCCAGGCCCCGCAGATCGACGGCGTCACGTTCGTTCAATCGCGCGATAAGCTCTCGCCCGGCGAGGTCGTTCGCTGCACCATCACTGGCTTCAGCGAGTACGACCTTGTCGCACGCCCCACGGCGGAACTGGAAAAGCGCGTTTCGCTCAACGTGCTGCGCTGAGGCGAAGGCGCGTGGAAGGGGTTCGGAAGCAAGATCCGCGATACACAATTCGCGATGCGGAAGTGCCAGCGCGACAGCGCCGACACGACAGCGCCGACACGACAGCGCATGCTCGGCCGACCGACTCCGGGCAACGGCACGTCGCCAAGCTGCGCGGCGTGCGCCACGCGCTGGCGACCGGTCGAGTTACTCCCACTCGATCGTGGCGGGCGGCTTGCTGGAGATGTCGTAGACCACGCGATTGACGCCCCGGACCTCGTTGATGATGCGGCTGGAAACCGCGCCCAGCACTTCGTAGGGCAGTCGGCACCAATCCGCGCTCATGAAATCCTGCGTCTCGACCGCGCGGATCGCGACGGTCGATTCGTACGTCCGCCCGTCGCCCATCACTCCCACGCTTCGCACGGGCAGCAAGACTGCGAAGACCTGGCTGGTCTTTCGGTACAGGTTGGCGGCGATGATCTCATCGAGCAGGATCTCGTCGCACCGACGCAGGACGGCAAGCTTGTCGGGCGTGACCTCGCCCAGCACGCGCACCGCCAGCCCGGGACCGGGGAACGGGTGGCGCCAGACGAGCTGATCGGGCAGGCCGAGGAGCGAGCCCAAGGCCCGCACTTCGTCCTTGAACAAATCGCGCAAGGGCTCCACGAGCTGGAAACCAAGATTTTCCGGCAGGCCCCCGACGTTGTGGTGCAACTTGATGCCGGCGGACTGCCCGGCGTGCCCCTGCCCGGACTCGATCACGTCGGGATAGAGCGTGCCTTGGGCGAGGAACGCCGCGGGGGGTTGCAGCTCCTTGGCGGCGACCTTGAACACTTCGATGAACCGGTAGCCGATGCGCTTTCGTTTTTCTTGAGGATCGGTGACGCCCGCCAGATCGGCGAGGAACTGCCCACTGGCATCAACAACGCGCAGGTCGATATGGAAGTGATCTCGGAACGTGGTCTCAACCAGCTCGCGTTCGCCTGTGCGCAGCAGTCCCGTGTCGACAAAGACGCAGGTGAGCTGGCTTCCGATCGCGCGGTGGAGCAATGCGGCGACGACCGAAGAATCGACCCCGCCCGAGAGCCCGCAGATCACCCGGCCAGAGCCGACCTTGGCGCGGATCCTCTCGACGCTCGCCTGAGCAAAGTCGGCCATGCGCCACGAGCCCTCGCACTTGCAGATCTCGTACAAGAAGTTTCGCAGGATGTCCGACCCATGGGGCGTGTGGGTGACTTCGGGGTGGAACTGCAAGCCGAAGATGCGGCGGCTGGCGCTGACAAGTCGTGCCGCGGCGAAGGGGCAGGTTGGCGTCGAGGCCAACGGTTGCAGGGTCAGGCCGCCCCCCCCGCCCTGCACCTGATCCCCGTGGGACATCCAGGCAATCGCCTGAGCGGGCACGCCATGCAGG
Organism: Planctomycetota bacterium; assembly: GCA_033763815.1. Taxonomy (GTDB): domain Bacteria; phylum Planctomycetota; class Phycisphaerae; order Phycisphaerales; family UBA1924; genus JANRJU01. The sequence goes on along the minus strand of JANRJU010000028.1, from coordinate 87,662 downwards.
AGGTCGGAGCTATCGGTGACCTGCAACTGAGCGCGACCGAACTCTCGTTCCTTCGCCTGCTTGACGCTCCCGCCCAGCATGTGCGCCGCCAACTGCATCCCATAGCAGATGCCCAGCACGGGGACGCCCATGTCGAAGATCGCGGGATCGCACCGGGGCGCGCCGGGCTCGTAGACGCTCGATGGCCCGCCCGAGAGGATGAGCCCGCGGGGCTTGAGCTTGGCGAGCTCCGAGGCGGGCGTCATCGGATGGACGAGGATGGAGAAGACCCCGGCATCGCGGACGCGCCTGGCGATGAGCTGGGCCGTCTGGCTGCCAAAGTCGAGGATGGGCATGACCTCGCCCGCGGGGAGATTGGCGAGCAGGGACGCGGGAAGAGACGGGGTGGCCGTTGAGCGAGCGGCTTCGTTGGACATCGCGATCGTGCTCCGACTGGTTCACCCGCGCCGACTCCGCCGGAACGGGGGAAGCTGCAACGATACGCCGCGGACCGCAGGCCGCACCGCCTGGAGGTGCCTGTCGCACTGGCCCGGCTGAATCTGTCCGCAGTTGCGCGATCGCGGGCCGCCCGCTCGAATCGAAAGGGGTTGGGGGCAGAGCGCGCCAAGAACGGGCGCGCCAGTGCGGGCGTGGGATCTACAGTCTCGCATGGCGATCACCTTCAAGCAGGCGCGGCTTCAGAACGGGCTCACGATCGTGGGCGAGGTCGATCCCGACGCGGCGTCCGCCGCCGCCGGGTTCTTTGTCAAGACCGGCGCCCGCGACGAGGCCGCGCCGATCATGGGCGTCAGCCACTTCCTCGAGCACATGATGTTCAAGGGGACCAGCAACCTCACGTCGCACGACCTCAACCGGCTCTTCGATGAGATGGGCGCCCGCAACAATGCGTACACCACGGCAGAGATGACGTGCTTCCATGCCCATGTCCTGCCCGAGCGGCTCGACCAGGCAACCGACCTGCTCGGGCGCATGATGCGCCCCGCGCTGCGCCAGGAGGACTTTGACACCGAGAAGGGCGTGATCCTCGAAGAAATCGCGATGTACAAAGACCAGCCCTTCTGGGTGCTGTTCGAGCAGTGCCAGGAGAGGCACTTTGGCGTCCACCCGCTCGGGCATCGGGTGCTGGGCACCGAGCAGACGATCAAGGACCTTGCTCGGGACCAGATGCGGGAGTACTTCGAGAACCGCTACTCGGCGGACAACACCGTGGTGTCGCTGGCCGGGCGCCTGGACTTTGAACGCAGCGTCGAGCGGATCGCCGGACTGTGCGGCGGGTGGCAGACGACGAACGTGTCGCGTGACAATCGCCGCCCCGAAATCCCGGGCGGGACGGTTGAGATCCGGGATCCCAAGGTGAGCCGAGGATACTTGCTGATGCTCGCGGAGGGCCCCGCGGTGGCGGACGATCGACGCTATGCCGCGGCGTTGCTGGCGCAGGTGCTCGGCGCGTCGGACAACAGCCGCCTGCACTGGTCGCTGATCGAGACCGGCATCGCGGAAGAAGCGCAAGCGGGCTACGAGCCCAGCGATGGCACGGGCATGTACTACATCTACGCGTCAGGCGATCCGGAGCAGCTTGGCGAGATTCGCGGCGTCATCGAGAAGCAACTCGCCGACCTCGTTGATTCGCTCACCGACGACGACCTCGTGCGCCTTCGCAACAAACTGGCGACGAGCGTGACGCTGGCGGGTGAGCGTCCCAACGACCGCATGCAGCGCCTCGGGCGGCTGTTCACCACGCTCGGGCGCTATCGCACGCTTGAAGAAGAGCTTGGCGTCATTGAACGCATCAGCCTCGACGACCTGCGCGAAGTTGCCAAGGTGTTCCCAATCACGCCACGCACGGTGGGAACGCTGATGCCGGAACAGGCCTGATGAGTGCGGGGGGGCACACAGGTTCGGCTGGATGAGCGTGCGTCGACCGGGTCCGCGTGCACCGAGCCGCAAGACCGCTCAGACACCGGCAATCGTGCTCCGGCGACCATATGCGGTTCCGGCCCGTTCTACACTCACCCGATGGACGAGGATTTCCAGGCGCGGGCCTCGGAACCGATCGAGCTGGAGCCGATTCGCTTCGTGCGTCAGCCCCGGCTCCCGGGCTCGATTGTTCTTCGCGAGAGCGAGGACGCGGTGCTCGATGCGCTCGGCGCGGAACTGCTGCTGCACGCGAAGGGGTGTGTTCGCGCGTTCGGCGATTTTCACCTGGCGCTCTCCGCGACGCCCGGCAACGAGGTCTTCTTTCGAAGGCTGATGTACGACCCGCTGCTGCGCGACTTTCCGTGGGCCCGGACCCATCTCTGGATCGTTGACGAAGCGTGCGTGGGGTTTGAGTCGCCGCTGAGCCGGTTTACCCCGATCCGCGAGTACATCGTCGACAACTCCGACATCCCGCCGGAGCAGGTGCATCCGATTTTTCCAACGGGCGACTCGCCGGCCAGCGAGTATCAGGCGCGGTTTCAGGAGACGCTGGCCTGGCGGGAGAAAGGGCACGATCGTCTGGACTTTGTGATGCTCGGGCTGGAAACCAGCGGCGCGACCTTGGGGATGTATCCAGGCTCCGAGTCGCTTGCCGCGGGCGAGTCGCTGGTCGCCTGGGTTGGGCGCGGGGGCGCGGCCCGCCAGGCCCGCTCCGATGAGGCCTTGGCTCGCCCCGGAGCGTTGGAAGTGCCCGGCGTCGTCACGATGACACCCAAGCTGATCAACGCGGCCCGGTTCATCGTGGCGCTGATGCTGGGTGCGCGATGGTCGCCCCTGGTGCGGGCGCTGAGTCGACGGGGGGGCGACACGGGCGGCGAACCGGGAGACGGCGCGACGGAGAAGGATCGCCCAAGCGTTGCAGACTCGGAGCATCCATCGGCACCCGCCGCGGAGACACTGCGCAGTTGGCTCCGCCCGACGGGCGGGGAGCTGAGGTGGTATATGGACTACGCCGCAGCGGGATGAACTGAGTTTGTTCTGCCTCGTGACGCTGAACGCGAAACCCCCGCGGATAATCAGCGGCCCCTTGCTTCTCCACTTGAAGCGTGCGGAACGGAGCCGGGCTATGTTGAAGCAATGACGCCGGATCAAGCTGAGAGTTTCGGCACGCCGCACGACGGGGATGGTGCTGCGCGAGCGAGCGTTCCCCCAGTGAACCGATCGATCGCGGAGACGGAAGTGTGGTCGGCGACGCCGGAGGCGAGCGCGAGCCCGAAAGCAACGACGGATTGGCGCCGGTTGCACCTTTGGGAGATCCAGCCAATCCGCGACGTGCTTGGCATCGTGGTGGTGCTGGCGATCGTGTACTTGGGCTGGATTCTCAGCCCGGTGACAGTGCCAATGCTGATCGCGTTAGCGTTGGCATATATGTTTGAGCCGCTGGTGCGCTGGGCGGAGCGTCGCCGCCTGGTTGGGCGCGAGGGGGCGGCGATCGGGATCATCGTGCTGGCTGGTCTTGTGGTCGTGCTGCCGGTCACGATCGGGCTCAGCGCGGGCATCTCGCAGGGCATCCGCGCGACCCAGTTCCTCACCGGCAATGTGCAGGTGCTGCTTCGCTCGATCGACAACCCCGAGGACAAGACGCTGGAGCGGCAACTGCCGAACGATGCGTGGAGGAAGATCCGGACCTATCTGATCGAAGAAGAAGCGAAGGCCCGGCGTTTTCAGGCGGCCCGAGAAGCTGGCATGGAAACCGCGCCGCTGCCTTCGCTCTTTAGTATCTTTGGAAGACCCGGACGCAACGCGCCGGAGAAGAGCGACGCCGCCGAGGGCGGCACGGACCAAGCAAGCCCGGACCAAGCAAACACGGACAAGGCTGATCCGAGTTCCAACCAGATCGGCTCCGGCCAATCCGGCTCCGACGGCGCGGCCCTTCCAAAGAGCGACAGCGAAACACCCCCGTCAGGACCGGCTCCCGAAGAGCAGGTCGCGGCGGAGGGAACGAGGCCGGACCTCGAAGCCATGATGCTCGAAGGTCCAATCGAAGCGCCATCCACGGCCTATACCGCCGTGAGCTGGATCATCGGTTGGCTCCGGGCGAATGCGGCTTCGATCGGGAAGCAGGCGTTGCTGGGCGGGGCGAATGCAGTCAATGTGCTGGTTCGCGCCGCCGGTTCGCTCGCGGCGCTCGCCTTCGGCGCGTTCCTCACGGCGTTCTTCTTTTTCTTCTTCTGCACCGGGTGGGGACGCGTGCAGGCGTTCTCGCGTCAGCTCGTTCCGAGCGGGAGCAAGCCCAAGGTGCTGCATCTGGTCTCGCGGATGGACGACGCGATCGCCGCGTTCATCCGCGGGCGCATCACGATCTGCCTGATCCAGATCGTGCTGTTCACGCTTGGATACTGGATCATCGGCGCGCCGGCGCCGCTGATCCTGGGCCCGGTGGTCGGCGCGGTGACGCTGCTGCCCTATGTCTCGACCCTTGGCGTTCCGGTGGCGATCGTGCTGATGTTCCTGGATCCGCCGGGCGGCTTTCGGAGCGAGTGGTGGTGGATCGTGACCTCGCCCATCGGGCTGTTCATGATCTCGCAGGCGCTCGACGACTACTTCCTCACGCCCAAGATCCAAGGTCGGGCCACGGGCATGGACACGCCGACGGTTCTATTCGCCTCGATCGCGGGCGGCATCGTTGCCGGGGTATACGGCTTGCTGCTGGCGATCCCCATCGCGGCGTGCATCAAGATCCTGCTGCAGGAGGTCTTCTGGCCCCGTTTCCGCCGCTGGGCGGAAGGGCGGGCGAAGGACTTTTTGCCGATCCAGGATGGATGAGACCCAGACCGGACGAGAGCCCGATGCGCGATATGAGCGTGCTCATGCCGGGCGGATGCCGCGGTAGAGCTGCTGCACGCGATCGGACTCTTGCTTGCGCACCGCGTCGAGCACGTGCCTCGGGATGCGGAAGGCATTCTGCTCGCGGACGACCGACGAGCAATGCTCGTGGACGCAGCGATACATGAACTTGAGTGCTTCGCGAGGCTGGTGCATCTGGTCGAGCGCGTCGACCAAGTCCTGCATCGTGACGTCCTGCGTGAAGAGGTCGATGAGGGTGACGGAGCGGGGCAAAGCGCCGTTCTCAGTGGCTAACCGCGGGGCCCCGGCACCTTCAATCGCGCTCCTGTTGAGATTGGCCGCCGCGCCCTCGGGACTGGGGCCAACCGGACCTCCAGCAGTGTTTGCGTATGCGAGATCGCCCTTCACCTCGGTGGCGCTCTCGAGCTTAGCGGAGGCGCGATCGCGCACCGCCTGCAGGCGGGCGTTGCACAAGTCGTACAGCATCGCGCCGGTCCACGAGAGGCGGTCGATCATGGACTGCTTATCCAGGCGAGCCTCCTGGAAGAACGACGCCGACTCGCGGTAGAGCGAGTGGCGGAGTTCGATCGGGAGGAGCATCTTGACGCCCACGCCCTCCTGCTGGAGGAAGCGATTGTTGAGCAGGGGCCAGACGATCGCTCGCATTCGTTCGGCGTCGCCATTGACGAGCGTCGGCTCGTCCACGCGATCGACGACGATCATCACGCCCTTGTAGCCAAACGGCGCGAGCAGGCGCCGCACGCCCTGGATGAGGGCATACCGCGACGCATCTGAATCGACCAGCGGCAGCTTGGCGAGGTCGCGCACGTGAGGCTGCAACTGGCGCAGCGAGAGTCCGTACGAAGCATCCGAGCGCGACAACACCCGCACCTGCTTGCGAATCCGAGAGCCGAGCCTCAGAAAACCGAGGCGGTCGAACACCGACCGCTTCACGACACACGCGAGCCAGAGCGCGAGCAAGCCGAGGACCGCAAAGAGCGTCGGGCCCGTCGTGTGCGGGTCGGAGATCGCATCGAAGTTCTTCTGGCCCGCCTGGTCCGTCTGGTTGGCCCACAAGGCGAAGACATAGAGCGCGACCGCCGGAACCCAGCCGACGTAAGCGGCGGCGGCCCAGGCAATCCGCGGCCAGGGGAGGCCCCGCCCCAAGCGCGCTCGCAGTGGCGCCGTGCGCTGCGACGCTTCGTCAGGCCGGTCGTACACCGCCTGCAGAAGCTGCAGATCGTCGCGATGGTCGGCCGTCAGACGCTTGACCGGACGCTTCCCGCCGAGTGAGAGGTCGGGCGTCACGCGAGACGCGGAATAGGTTTCAAGCCCAGTCGTCGCGCCGGCTGGGTGCGAGCGGCCCGAAACGCCATCGTGGATGAAGGCATCGACAATTCCGGGAGCTGCGGCGGCAAGGATGCCATCGAGATGATCCACCAACCGCATCTTCTGGAACGACTCCAGAGGCGAGGGGCTCTGCAAGCGCTGGTGGAGCACGTCCAGGGTGATCCCGAGCGCGTCGTAGGGAACAAAGAGAATCTTCGCTTCAGGGTTGCGCTGGTTGTGGTCGGCGACGCGCTGCGCAAGCTGGAGGCGGATGGCAGTCTTGCCGCTGCCCTTCTCCCCAAAGACCACGGCGGAAGAAGGATGGAACAAGTCGCCCACGACCTTCTCGAAGTCGGCGTGGAAGGCGGCGCTCCCGGTGCGGCCCATGCGGGAGAACACGCCGTCGTTGCGGGCTTCCTCGTCTTGGAACGGGTTTTCGGTAATGCCCCAGTGCTGGAAGAAATCCGATGGTGTCATGGCGCTTTCGGAACCTCCCTGAGCCGCCCCGGGGGCGAGAAGGACGAGTCGGCGAACGCGGCCGCCGCACGGGCCGGTCGCCCAAGCGGCGGGCTGGACCAGGCGAAACCAGCCCAACCGGGCCCATTCAACAAGACCACTTCAATCGGGCCCGCGGGAACAGGGTGGAGGGTAGCGCCGTGCGAAGGTCGCATGCCTTCGGTGAGGCTTGCACCGTCGCTCCGAACTTCGAGAATGAACATCAGGAACCGGTCAGCGGAAACTCGCGGAGGTGAACAACTCCCGCTCGCCGCGAACCTCGACGACACGAACGCCGACCTGGTTGGCCGGCCTCTTTGGCTGGTCGACGGGCTGGCTTGCCTGGCTTGGCTGCTGGCTGGCCGTCAGGCTGGCGTGGCTTGAAACCCACTCAGGGCGTGCGGCCCTCAAGCATCGCGGCATCGTCGTCGGAGAGCTCCCGCCGGAACTCATCCATGTGACGATTTAGAGTTTCGATCATCCGCTTGGTGGACGCGATGGCGTTGTCGATGCTGCTGCGCCCGGTCAGCTTCTTCACGGGGTCGACTTGTCGCGTCTCGATCAGGTGTTGCTCGCTGCGCGCCTTGGCCTCGATGAGCTCGCGCAGCAGCGCCTCGGCCTTGTCGCGCTCCCGCGCGGTCTGGAGCAGGATCTCGTGGCGCTCGTTCATCGCAACAGCCCTCAGCGGGCACCGTAGGCCTCGCTCAAGCCGCGAGCCGCTGCTCAGGGGGCGAGATCATCTCCGGCACCCAGCGGCGCAGCGACTCGACGACCGCGGCCTTGTCCAGCAGCGTCCGCGCTCGCGCTAGATCGGCGATCATCGCCTCCAACTGAACCCGCGGACTTGCTTGGGCTGGGGATCCTCCGGGGGCCACACGCGGTTCGGCCGCCGGCCCCGCGCCCGCGTGCCCGCCCCGCCACCAGTTGATCCCCGCATGAGGCGTTGGCGCAAGCCCCTCTGCGGCGTAGGCAAGTTCTTCGTGCAGCTTCTCGCCCGGGCGCGATCCCGTAAACGCGATCGGCATGACCCTCGCCTTGGCGACTCGACCCTGGTGCGCCATCGAATCCACGCGCTCGCGCAGCGCCGCCCTTGCCTCGGCGGGCAACCGGGTCGCTGTTCGCTCGTCCAGCACGGGCTCGAAGCCCAGGGCCCGAAGATATCGCTCGGCAAGATCCAGGATCCGCAGGGGTCGGCCCATGTCCAGCACGAAGAGCGGAGCGGCGTGGTCGCCGATTGCTGGCTCGCCGCCTTGTTCGATGGTCGCTGCCTGGATGACGAGCAGCGCCGCCTCGTTGATGGTCATGAAGTACCGGGTCATGCGCGGATCGGTGACCGTGACGGGCCCACCCTCCGCAATCTGGCTCGACCAGATGGGCAGCACGCTGCACGCGGAACCAAGAACATTACCAAAGCGAACCATGGAGTAAGCGGTGGGCTCGCCCGTTCCGCTGTCGGCCGACAGCCTTGCACCGCTGCTCGTTCGGGCAGCGCCGGAGTCGGTCGAACGCAGCGATGCGTGGAGCAACTGGATGTACGTCTCTGCCAGACGCTTGGTTGCCCCCATGACGCTCGACGGATTCACCGCCTTGTCCGACGAGATCAGCACCATCCGCCGGACGCCCGACTCCGCGCACGCGTCGGCGATCGACCGGGTGCCAAAGAGGTTGTTCGTCAGCGCGTGGGCGGGGTGGTCCTCCATGAGCGGGACGTGCTTGTGGGCCGCGGCATGGAACACCACGCGCGGGCGGGTGTCAGCAAGCAGACGCCGCGTCTGCTCCTCGTCGACGACATCGTGCAGCGACGCCTGACGCGCGACCCGCGGAAACAACCGCGCAATCTGGCGATCAACCTCGAAGAGGGCGTTCTCGCTGCGCTCGGCCAGGATGATGCGTTCGGGCTCGAACGACGCGACGATGCGCGCGACTTCCGAGCCGATCGACCCGCCCGCGCCCGTGACGAGCACGCGTGCACCCCGCAGTAGTTTGGAGACCGAAGCGTGGTCGATGCGAGTGGGTTCGCGTCCCACGAGCGAACGCAGCACCTCAGCGCCGAGTGCCGGTGCATGGTGCCGCACGTCGAGGCGGGCGAGCGTACCGGAGGACTTGGGAGCAGCGCGCTGTCTCGCGACGGGCGCGGCTAGGACTTCACGCAGGGGCGTGACCAGCTTGCACGCGACGCCGATCGAGCGCACTCGGCGCGCCAGGGAGCGGACTCGAGGCCGGTCCTCGCTCGGCGCGGTGAACAGCACCAGGTCAACCTCGCTCAGCTGGGCTTCGAGCGCGCCTGGGTCGAGCGTAGCGACATCATCCAGGGTCAAGGTTCGAGCGACCCGCGCTTCACCCGCCAGGACATTGACCCGAGCGGCAAGCTCGCCCGCGTCCGGCTCGCTTCCGACGATCACCAGCCGCTGTGCCCGGGACGCCGGAGCGCACACCCGCGCGCGAGGGGAGCGAAGGCTCGCGGGGGCGATCGCGGGCGTGGGCAACTTCGATCCGGCGTGACTCATCGCTAGCTTCCTCCGCGGGGCTGGCAGGCGACATCGGCCGCCGGCTCTTCTTCGGTACACTCCGCTGGCAGGGCAGGAGCACCACCAGCATGATCACGGGAGTCGTTGGGCAACTCACGGAAGTCACGGAGCTCGCGGCGATCGTCCGCCTGGGGGGCGGCACACCACCCGATCCGGGCGTGGCCATGGGTTTTTCGCGGCCAGGGCCTCTCGCGGTGGCGACGAGCGAGGGCACGCCGGGCGTCTCTCTTGAGGTGCTTATCCCCGCGTTCTTGGTGCCGATCATGCGCGAGCGCATCGGCAGCCCGGTGACCTTCCTCACCCACTGCTACTTCGAGGGGGTCGGGCAGGGTGCGAGCTTTGTCCCCAAGCTCCTTGGATTTCTCACCTCGCAGCATCGGGACTTCTTCTTCCTGCTCACCTCCGTCTCCGGCATCGGCAATCGCAAGGCGCTGCGGATCATGGCCCAGCCGCCCGCGGCCATCGCGGCTTGGCTGCTCGATGGGAACATCAAGGGCCTGCGCTCGCTGCCCGAAGTCGGAGCCAAAGTCGCCGAGCTCATGGTCGCGGAACTCAAGTCCAAGGTCGGCCCATTCCTCAGCGTGGACGAAAGAGGGCCAGACGAAAGCGGGCCCGCAGGAGCGGGGCAAGACGCAGCCGGGTCGCCGGCCGATCGCGCGGGTGGAGGTTCCGCGCGCCGAGCCGCGCTGGCGCCGACCCTGCCCCGGAGCACGCGCCCGCCCGCGGTGGAACAGGCGATCGCGGCCCTGGTCTCGCTGGGCGAAACCCGCGGTGACGCGGAGCGGAAGATCGATCTGGTGCTCGACCGCGCGGGCGGAGGCGATCGGCCGCCACTGGATTCCGTAGATGCGATCCTGGCCTCGGTCTTCCGCCAGGCGAACGGGTGAGTTGGCGAACCTGAGCCGGAGCCCATCGACCGATCACGCTTACCCGACGGGGGCGGCACCACGCTCGGCAACAGGCTCGCCTGAACTGGGGCCGGCGGGGGCTCGTGGGCTGGTGGGGCTGGTGGTGATCAGGACGTGGTGCCACCGCGCTCTTCGCCCTCTATCCTGCCCGATGCGATATGCGATGATCATGGCGGGCGGCGCGGGGACCAGACTGTGGCCCATGAGCCGCAAGAGCGCGCCCAAGCAACTGATCAAGTTCATCGAGCGGAGCGCGACCGGCGGAGATAAGGGCAGCGCGAGCCGACCGTCGGGCCAGCGATCGCTGCTGGAGCTTGCGGCCGCACGGCTGGAAGGCCTGGTGCCGCCGGAGCGTCGCTACATCTGCACGGCGGAGGCGTATCGCCCCGCGATTCGCAGCGACCTGCCCTCGTTCACGGACGATCGCATCCTGGGCGAACCGCAGGGCCGCGACACGATCAACGCGGTTGCGTTCGGAGCCGCAGTGTTGAGCAAGCGCGACCCCGAGGCGGTGTTTGCGGTGCTGACCTCCGACCACATCATCGAGCCCGACGAGGTGTTCAAGGACCGCATGAACATCGCGTTCAAGCTGGTCGAGGCCGACCCGCGCCGGCTCGTGACGTTTGCTATCAAGCCCACCTATCCCGCCACTGGCTTTGGCTATGTCCAGCGGGGCATGCCGATCCACCTCCCCGGTGCGGGGCCGACGAGCGGCGCAGCGCTGGGCAACTCGGGCTCCAGCGCCCAAGCATCCAGCACCGACGCTTCGGGCTCGGCCTCCGGACCTCAGGCATTCCTTGTCGAGCGCTTTGTTGAAAAGCCCGATCTGGCACGCGCACAGGCGTATGTGCAGTCTGGCGAGTTCGGCTGGAACAGCGGCATGTTCGTGTGGCAAGCGCACAAGTTCCTCGAGTGCCTCCACCGCTTCAAGCCCGAATGCCACGCGGGCATCATGGAAATCCAGGACGCCTGGGGGACGCCTCGCCAGGACGCGGTGCTGAACCGTGTCTATCCGACGCTGCCCAAGGTGAGCGTGGACTACGGCGTGATGGAACCAGTCGCCGCGGCGATGAAGCCCGGGCCCGACGGCAAGCCCGTCGACTCCATCGCCTATGTCTGCACCGTACCCATGGACGTCCGCTGGCTCGACGTCGGCAGTTGGCCAAGCTACGCCCAGACGCTGGAGCCCGACTCGAGCGGCAACCGGCGCGCGGGCGCCGGACCTTCCATGGTGGTGCAAGGCAAGAACAACCTTGTCGTCAACGCACGCCCCAACCAGACCATCGCCATGCTCGGCGTCGACGAGCTCATCGTGGTCCAGACCGCCGACGCGCTGCTGATCATGCCGCGGGCAAAGGCGGAAGAGCTCAAGACGCTCCACGGGATGCTCAACGAAGACCTGAAGTAGACGAGGGCGCCAGTCCAAGCCGAGCCGCCTCCGCCCGGATCACCGTCGCTCAGCAGCCTTCGGAAAAAGCCTGAGCGAAGTCGAGGTAATCGAAGAAGTCGATGACCCCGTCGGCGTTGAAGTCGGCTTCCTGGTCTTCGTTCGCGTAGCGTGCGACGAAGTCGAGGTAATCGAAGAAGTCGACGATGCAGTCGTCGTTGATGTTGGCTTCGCAGAGGGAGTAGTCGAGCGTCATCGCGAAGAGATATCCGCGTTGGAAGCCGATTGCGCCGTTGTCGATGAAGCGGACGAAGTCCAGCCCGCCCGACCTGATCGCCGCGGGCAGGGCGAAGGTCTGCATATCGGCGCGAACCTGACCGCTAGAGGACACCCAAACGTTTCGCGTGCAGGTCGGCGGGTTGGGGTCGATGAACGCAGTGCAGCACGGGCCGTGATCGCGGATGTGGACGTTGCCGACGAGGTCGATGGCATAGACGCTGGAATCGACACCGTGGAACTCGATGCGGAGGTACGACGCCGGCCCGGGCTGGCCCCACGCGGTGTTGAGGAGGGTGCGGACGCGCTGGACGCCGACGCGATCGATCTGGATGTCGGTCACGACGGGGTTGACGCCGTCCATGAAGACGGAGTTGTTCCCGGTTTCAGGACCAAGGAAGAAGGGGATGCCAAGATACGTCGCATTCCCGAGCGGGTACTGCCATGAATCACAGCACGACAGATGGCGATCGGTGTTGTACACCGCGGTGAGGTCCACCGGCTCAAACTGGGCCAACGCGCCCGAGCACGAGGTTCCGAGCGCGACGATCAAGGCAGGCCTGCAAGGCATGGTGTATTCCTTCATGTTGTCTTCGTCTTGGTGAGATAGTGGCTGGATCACGAATCACGACTTCAGAACGAAAGATCAGCACCCCGCATCGAAGGCTTGGCTGAAGTCCAGGTAGTCGAAGAAATCAACTTGGCCGTCGGCGTTGAAATCGGCCGATGGATCCTCGGTAGAGAACGACGCTGCGAAGTCCAGGTAATCGAAGAAGTCGACCTGGTCGTCGGCGTTGAAGTCCGCCGGGCACGCGCCGTTGACCGTCATAATCGCCGATCCGTTGAAGAACTCAAAGGCGACTGCGTAGACGATTTGACCGCGCCGGTTGATGAGCGTGCCGTTGCCGTCCTGCCCTCCCGATGACCCGAGAGCGGTCGAGATGCCCAGTGGCGCGAATGAGGAAGATACGACGCGGATATCGCCCGAGGCGACAGCAACTGCCTGGCCACCCCATGCGATGAGTTCAAGGGCGTAGTTGGTCGTGGCGCGGGCGCGCAGCAGCACTTGCCGTCCGCCGGCGACTGTCGCAAACACGACGGTCCCCTGCTCGTTGATGAAAACGCTCGACGGTGCGGAAAGGCCTGCCTGTCCAAACCCCGGGATGTTGATCACTTGGTCTTGGAGCATCACGCGCCACATCTGGGTGCCATCCCAGTTGGAAACATAGAGTCCGACGGAAGGAGCGGGATCACCGAAGACTCGGGGGCGCGGACCGTTGGCCGCAACGAACGTGAAGGTGCCCTTGGCGTTGATCCGGTAGAGATCCGCATTTGTGAAGTAGCCAAAGTCGAAGGTGCCACCGCCTGGCGCGGCGGCGCCGTCGCGGCGTAGCTCACGCAAGCCCTGCGTCGGGCTCCAGGTGTTGAGCGTGCCAAAGGTGTTGAGAATGCCCACGTTGTTCCGCGATCCGTCGCCGAAGTAACGCTCGGCGCCAAAGACAATCTGGCGGGCGTTGTTGAGCGAGATGCTTGGACCGCTTGTGCCGCCGCCAGCACGGTCGTAGAAGTACGCAAAGTCCTGCTGGTTCGTCAGGCCGACGCTCGCGATGAGCGTGGGATGGGTCGAGGAGAAGAGGTTGATCTGGAGCGGTGCGGCCGTCAAATAGCCTTCGAGCGCAGGCCCCAGGATACACGCCGCCACATAGTCCGAGGCGTTGATTGCAGGGAGGTTGTACTGGTTGGTCTCGCCGAGCACCGTGAAGCCAGTGCGAGCACCAGATTGGTCCACGCGATTGACTGATTTGATGCCGGAGCCGACGCCGGTGATAATCGGGTGGATCGTCGATCCTGCATCGTTGACAACAAATGGTGAGTTGCTCAACCCAAACGTCTGCGTCATCGGCGGATAGATCACGCTGTCGCGGTAGTAGGGAAACAGCATGCCGCCCGGCGTGCCGACGTAGCTGACATCATCATTGGGCGTGTTGAAGCTCGGCCCGGTGAGCGTTGCCTCGAATACCACCTTGCCGTTCGGGCTCATGCGGGGGCCGCCGACTCTGTTCAGCACGCCCCCCGCAACGCCTGGCGCTGCGTCGCCCGTCCCAACGATCACCGACACTCCCGCTTGCGTGCCGACCACGACGCTGCCGAGCGAGTAGGGGTTCCCCGACGCCGAGAAGCAAAGCCGCCCGTCATCCGCAATCGATGCCTGGCCCAGACTAAACGGGATGAAGTTGGTGCCGGGCAAGAACGCGTTGGTCTTGAACACAACTCGCGACGCTACGACCTCCTGAGCCCACGCAGCGGGCGCAAAGGCGGGGATCGCCAGCGCGGCACCCCGAACAGCACCCCGTACAGCCCCACGAGCAACAAGATTCGCAACGACAGCGCTCACACAGCTTCGAACACAACTCATGGTCATACCTCCGGTCGGGCGACATGATCGTCGCTCCGTACTCCCACCAACGCAGTTCGCGGGAGTTGATCACGCTCAAGCACCAAATGACAACATCCAGCAGGTCGCTGGATGCTAACCGATCCGGTTGAGTGGATCACAGAAATCGGCCCGACTGCGCGCCTTTGCTCGCTAGGCAAACGCGATATCGGACCCTACTTGTGTTCCCCGCTTTTCGGGTGCCATAGCCAGATCAGACCTGGGTCGACACCATCCGCTGGCAGCTCTCGGCGCACGCGCGGCAGGTGCTTGCGCACTCGCTCATCATCTGGTCGCCCTGCGCCAGCTGCTCGCAATCCTCCGCACAATCCGAGCACACCTCGGCGCACACCGTGCAGACGTCCGAGGAATACGCGGACGCGCGCGCCATGACGCTGGCCGCCAGAGTGCAAATGTCCGCACAGTCGTTCATGAGACCCTGGTGGGCCGGAGAGGCGTGCTCGCCGCCCATCGTCAGGCAGTGATGGGCGCAGCGGGCGCAGATCGAGGCGCACTCGACGCAGTCATTCATGCAGGTGAGCATGTCGGTGCTGGGTTTGTCGTACGGCATCGCTGACTCCTCGTCGTTGGTCCCGCTCCGGCGCGCGAGCTTGCCCCCACTCCCCACACCCCCACCGAAGCCCCAGCGCGATCGGTGCCCCACACACGTAGTGAAAGACTGATGCCGCATCATGCGGCGGTGTGAAACCAGCGTTGAAGGTCTGACAGACCCGGCGGTTCGATGGCGCGCCCACAGCCCGAGTGGGCGAGGCTTACGAGTGCGCCAGCGGCGAGGGCTTTTCCGGAGCGCAAAAGGCCATGACGAACTGGAAGCTGATGACTGGGTAGCCCATCACAAGGCGATAGATCCGGTAGTGGCTGGCGGGATGCCCAAGCCTCGGCATCACGCGGTCCACCATTCCTCGATAGTTCGGAACCTCGGCGACGTCGAAGGCGTCGATGTCGCCCTCCACCCGCGAGATCTGCTCGGAGACCTCAAGGCGGTCCATATCGCGCTTAGGGTCGTTTGGGTTTGCCGGCCCGCGGGCGCCAGGGTTGTAGATGCGAAGTTCAGGATCAACGCCTGGAAAGAGATCGCGATGGACGATGGCGTCGCAGACGAGCGTGCGCACAGGGATGTCGACAAAGAGGGAAACCCCTCGAAATGCAGCTTCCGGGGTGCGATACCTTCGGGAGCCCCTGGGGTCGTGACTGACCGCGAGCATGTCGGCAACCGCGTTCTTGCCCAGGCGATCGTGGATGAGCTGATGGCGCACTTGTCCACCGGCCGAGGTGGTCCGCACCTTCGCGGGCTCGTGCGTGTAGAACTCTTGAAGCGAGATCGGGCTACCCGTCGGGTCCTTCCCGGGCTCGGCGTAGGGCGCTCCGAACGTGAAGTAGACGGGCGATTCAGGCTTCAAGCGACGCAGCCCAAGGGCGCCGTGGATCGTCGTCACCGCGATCGTGTCTTCCTCGACCCCGGGGACGAAGAACATGCACGTCAGCCACGTCTCGGCTTCAACACCGAGCACTTGGCGCATGCCACGGAAGACGTCGGCCCGACCGGCAAAGTCGACCCGGGCGCGCAGCGAGCCGGACGTGGAACCGATGGCCGCCTGCAGCGAAGCCCGTGTCCCAAAGTGGTCTCGAATCAGCGCGGCAAACTCGTCGATCGCCTGCCTGGCGCTCCCGACAAGCTCGGGATTCACGCCCAGCGCGCCCGCTCCCGTCGCGACCGCTCGGAGCGAGTCCGGACCCGGAATCCGCTCCAGCATTTCCAGGGGCGAGTGGCGGTCGAGCGCGCTGAGCAGCTTGCTGATCGTCACGCGGCTCAGACCAAGTCGCTGCGCGAGCGGCGTCGGGCGATAGGGCGAATCCGGAATGGCGCGCAGCACCAACTGCATCGCCGAGCGAAGCGAACGCCCGATCGTTTCAATGTCGGGCGCGGGGCTGGTTGGCAGGAGTCGTCCCGGCATAGGCAGGCCCATCGTACTCATCGGGTATACAGGCATTGCAGTCCGCTCGTTCCGGGGAAAACACGTCGAGTTTCCGGGACCTTTGACGCCTGAAGGGGCTGTGACGGCGGGTGTAAAGAAGAACAGTCCGCTACACTGGGGAAATCCCACGCCGTGCGGGGGTTCAAGGAGATCGAAATGTCGTTGCGAAACTCCCCCACCCCCTCCGCCCTCGTCGGAAGCCTGGTTGTTGCGGTCGGCTGTTTTCTCGATCCTTCGAGCGCGTTCGGCGTTCCGCTGTACTCGATCGTCGACCTGGGAACCACCAGCCCGACGCACACAACCTCGCAGGGGTTCGCGGCGTCGCCTGGCGGTGTTGGCGTCGGGCGCTCGGTTGGGTCGAATGTCTCAACGGCGTTCTCCTGGACGAGACAACTGGGGATTACTCCTCTGGCTCCTTTGGCCGGGCGGGCGCACGCCGTCGCCAACGGCGCGAACGATTCGGGCCTCGTTGTTGGAACCGCGTCGACGACGCTGTTTGGCTCGAGCCCGCTGCCCGTTTCCTGGAGTTCGGGCGTCGCAACCCAACTGCCCTTACCCGCGGGCCAGACGCTCGGGCGAGCCAACGACGTGAACGCGCAGGGGTTCGTTGTCGGTTCGCTGAACTCAGGTAACAACGAGGTTGGGGTCGTGTGGGACGCCGACGCGACACCAAGCATCATCACCGCGACCACGCCGGGCGGCGCGGTCATGCGGACCGCGTTCCAGATCAACGACTCGGGGCTGGTGTGCGGCTTCGGCATCGACCCCAGCAATCTCGCTCGCAACGTGGGCGTGCTGTATGACATCGCCAACGGCACCATGAGCGAGGTTCCACCCTTGGCGGGCCAGAACGGCGCCATCGCCTTCGGTATCAGCAACACCGGGTTCGTTGTCGGCGCCAGTTCGCTCAACCAGGCCAACGGCCTGCCATTCATCTGGAGCGCTGGCACCGGGAGCGTTGCAATCCCTCTCCCCCAAGGCACAACACAGGGCTCGGCCCGGGGCGTCAACGCGGCGGGATGGGTTGTGGGGACAGCCAGCGGCGCGTTTGCCGTGCCGTTCTTGTTCGACGGTCGAACGACCTACCGGGTTCAGGACCTGATCCCCGCGGGCACGGGATGGGATCTTTCAACAAACACATCGTCGGCGGCGCTGGGCATCAGCGACAACGGGATCATCATCGGCACGGGCGTGCTGCGCGGCGCCGTGCGCGCCTATGCCCTAGTCCCCTGCACCGCGGACTTCAACCGCGATGGCCAGGCCGACTTCTTCGACTACCTCGACTTTGCCAGTGCATTCGCCGCGGACGGTCCCGAAGCTGATGTCAACAGCGATGGACAGGTTGACTTCTTCGACTATCTGGACTTTGCGACGGCGTTCGACGCGGGTTGTTGATCGTGATGTGCCGATCGGCACCCGACTTGTGTGCATCATCCTTTTCGATTAGGGTAATCACCGGAGGCGTGAACAGCGTTTCGCCAAGCGTTGGCGGACGCGCTCGCGCCGTGATCGGAAGATCGAGGAGAGAACTGATGCTGGTCAAGATTCGCACGGCGGTCGCGGTGGCGGCGGCGCTGCCCCGCCGGTCGGCACCTCGGGCGGCAACGACGTCGTCATCCAGGCCGGCGAGAACACCTTCTTTGGCTTGTTTGGCGATCGCTTCTCCGGGAACATCCGCTTCATCGCCGGCGACTCCGGCGTCTTCAGCACCGGCGCCCAACCCGAGCGCATGCGCATCCTCGGCGATAACGGATTCGTCGGCATGGGCACCACGTCGCCCGCAACCAATCTCGACGTGCGTGGGGCCAACCAGCCCGCTATCACCGTCGGCACCGCCGGCGGCACCGACGGCGCCCTCTTCCTCGGCAACCCGGCCCACGGCCTGCGGCGCAACTTCAACGGCGTCGGAAACGACGTCGGCCTCTACACCACCGCCGCCAACCTGCAGTTCTCGGCGAACGGCTTCAACAACACGCAAATGACGCTGAACAACGCCGGTACGCTCGACGTCGGCACCCGAGTCCAGATCGCGCCGGTCGGCAACGGAACGCAGGATGGATCCATCGTCGCCCGCCGCCAAGACGGCAGCCTTGCTCTCTTCAACACGGGTTTCAATGACGGTGCAGGATTTGCTGGGTACCAGATCGCCCTTGTCAACAACGCAGGCAATGCCTTCACCGGCGGCCTCTACCACCAAACCGGGACAAATCAGGCGACCTTAGTCGCAAACATCAAGAACTTCGTCGAGCCCAACCCGCGCGATGCCTCCACCGACATCTACTACGCGTCCATGGAAGGTCCCGAGGCCGGCATGTACACCCGCGGGACGAGCACGCTGATTAATGGCCAGGCGGTCATCACCCTGCCCAGCCACTTCAGCGACCTCGCTTCGTCGCAGGGCCTGACCGTCATCGTCACGCCCCTGTCGGCCGACTCGATGGGCCTGGCGGTTGTGGGCAAGAGCGTGACCGGGTTCCAGGTCCGCGAGCTGATGCGCGGCACGGGCACCTATCAGTTCGACTGGGAAATCAAGGCCGTCCGCAAGCAGCACCTGAACTATCAGGTCGTCCGCCCGTGGACCGACCGTCGCATCGCCAACCCGGACATCTCCGATGCCCAGGCCTGGCAGATCCGTGAGCGTGATGTCGCCGAGACCAACGCCCGCGCGGCGGTGCTGGAAGCCCAGGCGAGTGGCAGCGTTCAGCGGTAAGGGCGGGTCAACCGTGCCGGGTTCGCCGGCGCGAGAAAGGAATGACGTATGACACACAAAGCGACTCCGCCCACGAGGCCTGGTTTCCACGCGGGTGCAATCGGCCTTGGATTTCTTGCGGCTCTGACCATCGCCCCGGCGGCCTTCGGCCAGCTCACCATCGACTGGTACACCATCGATGGCGGCGGCGTCATCAACGCCTCGGGCGGAACGTTCACCCTCTCCGCGACCATCGGCCAGCCCGACGCGAGCGCCTTCCGCGATGGCGGCTCGTTCTCGCTCGGGTCCGGCTTCTGGGCGCCCTTCGAGACGTTCTGCCCCGCGGATTTCAACCGCGACGGGCAGGTCGACTTCTTTGACTACCTGGACTTTGCCGCGGCGTTCTCGATCGAGGATTCATCGGCCGACTTCAACGACGACGGCCAGGTCGACTTCTTCGACTACCTCGACTTCGCGGCGGCGTTCGACAGCGGCTGCTGATGGCCGGTTTGGCAAACGAGGGCAGTTCAGGCGGGTTTGCAAGGGCCCGCCTTTTTCTTGTCAAGGTCGCGCGGTTCGCACTCCGCCTGACGAGGCCTGACGAGGCAGGCTAGGTCCCCGACTTGGCGCCCGGCTTGGTTCCAAGCTCGACCCAGCTCGTCGCACCGTGCCGAACGATCGCACCCGTGTGGGCGTAGATCACCTGCTCGGCGATGTTGGTGCAGTGGTCGGCGATCAACTCGCACAGGCTCGCGATCTCGTGCAGGCGGAAGGCGAAGTCGACGGACATGCGCCCCGCCGCGATGTCGTGCTCCGCGACGCGGACAATCTTGGCCTTGAACTCGGTCACGGCGTGCTGGCTCTTGAGCACCACGCGGGCCACGTCAAGGCTGCCTCGGGCGAACGCGGCGTTGGTGTCGCGGAGGATCCCGATCACGCTGTTGGCCATGATGCGGAATGTCGGCGGAAAGGCCAGAGCGGACGGGACCGCCGGAGCCGCGGCCATGGGGAGCACGAGCTCACCGACGTCGACCGCGACATCCGCGACGCGTTCCATCTCATTGTTGATCTTGACGATCATCAGCACGCGACGAAGCTGGACCTGATCCAGCGACGCGGTCGCGCTCGTCGCCTCGCTCAGCAGGCGGACCGTCTCCTGCTCGATGGCAACGTCGGCATGGTCGATCTCGTCGTCGCGGCGAATGGCCTCGCCCGCTTTGGTCGAATCGCTTGTGAAGACCGAATCGAACGCGAGCTCGACCATCGCGAGCACCCGGGCCCCCTGCTGCACCAGCTCCGCCTGGAGGCGATCGATCCGCGCCGAGAAATCGTCACGAGTTTCGGGCATGGGTCGCTCCAGTTGGAGTGTACACCGCTTGGGGCATCGCGTTCTCGGGCGCGCACTCCCGAGGGGGCTCACGGGGGACTTTGGTCCCGAGGACGCCTTCGCCGCTGCAGACTGGCGTGCGATCCCGGGTATATCTGGGCGCGGGCCGCGGGGTCGGCCGAGTTTACCCAGGCCTTGCACGCCGCCGGGTTTGCCTCCGCCAGGCGCGGAACTCTGTCGGTGGCAACGCCGGGGCAATCGCCAGTCTGGAGATTCGGCACAAGACAAGGGGAGTTTCCGGTTCACGCGGCCCCCGATCCGGTCGATGTTCCTCCTCGATGGACCTGATGATCGTTCTCAGTCTCATCATCGCCGGCGGGAGCGTGCTCCTGGCACTGTTCTTTGGCGTGGGGCGAGGCAAGCTGCTCAGCCAGCTCGCGGGCGAGTCGGTGACGAGGATGCGCCTGGAGGACGAACTGGCCAAGATCCGCAAGAAGGCGGAGCAGGATCACCTCGACGCGATCGAAGCGACCGACGTGCTGAAGCGCCGGATCCACGAACACGCGGCGGCGACCGCTGAGGTGCAGCAGAAGCTGGATCGGATGATCGCCGAGCGCCAAGGGTGGCAGGAGAAGTACGTCGCGAAGATCGGCGAGCTGGAGGGTGTGATCCGCGAGAAGGACGCCCAGCTTGCCAAGCAGGAGCGGGAGTTTGCCGACCGTGTCGCGAGGCTCAACGCCGAGCTCACGGGCGTGCTCAGCCAGCTCTCGCACGGGGATCGCAACGCGGCATGACACCCCGCTTGAGCGAAGCAACGCTGGCGACCGAAGCACCGTCATAATCTCCGGGTCGTGTGCGGCATCGCTGGCATCTTGTGTCTTCCGCCTGACAGTCACCGGGGCGCTCACGCACCCGAGATCCCCGCGTCATGGCTGGATGCGCTCGACGCGTGCATCGGGTCTCGCGGGCCCGATGGGCAAGGCCGCTTTCAGGATCGCACAGAGCAGGGAGTCGCGATCGCCCTGGTGCATCGCCGACTGTCGATCATCGATCCCGCGGGGGGCGAGCAGCCGATGGTCTGGCGCGATCGGGAGCGCGACGACGGGCGCCGCGTCGCGATCGTGTTCAACGGGTGCATCTATAACCACCGCGGGCTCCGGGCGGAGCTTGCTTCGCAAGGACGGACGTTCCATTCTCATCACAGCGACACCGAGGCCTTGCTTCAGGCGTATATCGCGTGGGGGCCGTCGGCGTTTGAGCGCACCGACTCGATGCACGCCGCGGCTATCTGGGATTCGCAGTCGAGCAGCTTGACGCTATCGCGCGACCTGTTTGGCGAGAAGCCCTTGTATCTGCTGCGCATGGGTGGTGCTCCTGCGGTAACGCCGGGTTCGATGCTTGCGTTCGCCAGCACACCCTCGGCGTTGGTTCGGCTGCACCGGATTGTGCGGGGTGAAGAGCCCGCGCTGGACCGCGCGGCGCTCGGGCGGTGGATTCGATTCGGGCATGATCCGATCGCGACGCCCTGGCGAGGAGTTGTTCAGCTGGCGCCCGGCACAACGCTTCGGATCTCGCTCAGGGGAGAGGAAGAGTCGCCATCGAGCCTTGGGGACATACTTGCCATCGCTCGGGAGAGGCGAGCACAGCCCGGAAGGCACGCCACCCTGAGCGAAGTGCATGGGGCGCTTGAGGCTGCTGTCGCCTCGCGACTCGATGCCGATGTGCCGCTGGCGTGCCTGCTTTCGGGCGGCGTTGATTCAACGCTGGTTTCGGCGCTGGCGCAGCGCGCGAGCCCCGGGCTGGCGACCGCGTGTGTGCGTATGCCGGACGAGGCGTACGACGAATCGCACGTCGCCAAGCGCGTTGCAGATGCGCTGGGCACAAGGCACGCCACGATCGAAGTCGGAGCGGAACCTCTGGAGGACCTTCGCGCATTGATCGCGTCGCTCGGACTTCCGTTTGGAGATAGCTCGCTGCTGCCGACATTCTGGGCGTGCCGGGCGTGCAAGGACCTTGGGAAGGTGTTGCTGTCGGGGGACGGAGGTGACGAGCTATTCCTCGGGTATGAGCGGTATCAGGTTGCCAGGACGCTGGCGAAGCTGCGAGGGGTGTCGGGCGAACTGCTCAGGCGTGTCGTGAACGCGCCCATCATCGGCGGGCGACTTCACCGGGCCGGACCCAAGAGCCGCGCGAGCAAGCTGCTCCGGCTGGCGGAGGCAAGCAGCGCGGGATACTCCGATCTGCTCGCGATCTTTCCGCAGTCCATAGCGGCGGAACTGCTGGAAGACGTGCCGAAAGACCCGGGTGGCTCCTCGAGCGAGGGATCGCTCGTGCTTGATGCTCGGGAGGCGTGCAGCGCGCGCGATGCGGAGTTGCTCACGCACTTCCCGGGCGACCTGCTTCGCAAGACAGACACCGCTTCGATGGCGGCTCCGGTTGAACTCCGCGCGCCATTCCTGAGCCGGGACCTGGCTCGCCTGGTGCTGGAGTTGCCTGAAGGGATGCTGATGCCCCGGGGCGAGCGGAAGGGACTGCTGCGGGCGATCACGCGAAGCGTGTTGCCGGCACGCGTTCAAGACGTGGTCGACCGCCCGAAGATGGGCTTCGCGGTGCCGCTGGGGCGGTGGTTCCTCGACTCGAAGCACCCGCTGACGACAGCCCTGCGCGACGCGCTGCACAGCGCGGATCCGTTCGCGGGGGTTGGCCTTCGCCCGAGCGTGGCACGCCGTCTACTCGACGAGCACCAGCAGGGCACGCGCGACCACTCGCAGCGTCTGTATCAACTGCTGGTGCTTGCGCTGTGGCGGAGGTGAGGGAAGGGAGCGAGACAACGGGCTCGGGGGCCAGCAAGCGGGCCAGCAAGCAAGCGGGCCAGCGAGCCAGGGAGCCAGGCAGAGGCAAGAGAACGAAGGCGGTGAGCAACGCGTGTTGGCTGATCATGGGTGCCGCGCGATGGTGACCAAGCCATAGACCAAGTTCGTGTTTCTCCCCGGCTCGCGTTCACCTGACCCCCTGGCTCGCTTCCTACCATCGTGCCAGTTGCCTGGCAAGGCGGAAGGGGTTGGCCATGTCGGATCCACTCCAGACGCGTCGCCGATCGGGTTCCTTCCAGGGGTTGGCGGGTTCCGACGCGTCGGTCGAAAAGGTTGAGCTTCGCCGGCGTGTTCGAGCTGCGCTGGCGGCCGTGACATTGGAAGAGCGAGCGACGTGGTCGGCCGCGATCTGCGCCCGCGTCATGGCGTCGCATTGGTACACCTTCGCCCGCCGGATCCTGCTCTTCAGCCCATCGACCACGGAGGTGGACGTCGGGGTCATCGCGCTTGCCGCGGCACAGGAGGGCAAGCAGGTCTATGTCCCGCGGATGAACTGGGACGACGCCACGATGATCCCGGCGCTGGTGAGCGACTGGACAACTGGCGCTCCGGGCGGCTGGATGCTGCGCCGGTTTGGCATCTGTGAGCCGGGGCAAGACGCGCCGACGTGCGAAGCCGGGGCGATCGACCTGTTCATCGTGCCCGGGCTGGCCTTCGACGCCCACGGCAATCGCATCGGGCGGGGCGCAGGGTTTTATGATCGTTTCCTCGGTGCGATCAGGACGGCCAAGAGCTCTCCTCGGGGAGAGAAAATCGGTGTCGCTTTCGACTGCCAGTTGGTCGATACAGTTCCGACGAACGCGCGCGACGTACGCATGGATGGCGTTGTCACGCCGACCCGCACCATCGCTCCGGTGGACCACGCCCCTGCGGACGGTTCCCCGGAAGCTCTGCCGGATGCGCTTCCAGACGCATCCGATCCCGGGCCCACCAGCGCCCGGGTGTGAACCAAGCGGAGCTCGGGCCGACAGACGGGCCGACAGACGGGTGGGGAGATGAGCGGGGAGCTGGGGCGGCCGCTGGAATGAGGCCGCGGCCCGAGGATCGGGTTTCGCGACTTGCCGTTAAGGATGACGACTCATGGCACTGCCTTCCCAACTCGATCGAACGACGGAACTCGGGCGCGCATACGCCTTCCGGACCAACGTCAAGGCAGGGCGGAGCTCCAAGGGGCTGCGCGGGCTCGTCGGGCGAGTCCCGGTTGTGCCCACCTTGATCGTCGGCGGCGTGGCGGCCGCGACACTGATCGCGATCCCGCTGTTCTCGTCCCGAGGCTCGTCCAGTGATGAGTCGGCGACTTCCAACTCCGGCGCCGGGGAACCGACCTCGACGTCCACTTCGGGGCCCGAGACCGGGTCGATCACCGGCTTGGTCACCGGGTCGATCAGAGGGTCGATCAAGGAGTCCGATTCTGCTGGCCCACTGACCGGGCCAGTTGGCGGGGCGAACCAGGTTCCCGCGCCCGTCTCGATCACACAGGGTCGCGGTCGCACGCCCATGTCGCAGACGCCGACCCTCTCGGAGGGTCCGGCTCCGACGCGCGAGTTGGCGCCCTCGGCTCCATCTGCGAGCGTGCCGCCCAAGCCGGTGTCGGAAGACCTCTCTCGAGACGGGTTGTCCGGGCTGCCCGGTGGCCGAACCACGACGAGCACGCCCACGGGCCAGCTTGGGCCGGGCAGTTCGGGCGGCGCCTCGAATGGTGGTCCGGGTGGCAACTCGGGCAACGGTGGCGCGGGAGTCATGAGCGACGGCGCTCCTGAGCGACCCTTGCGGCCCACTGAATCGGTCCCCGAGATTCGGTCGTGGATCGAAGCCGGAGAGAGTGCGCTGGCGCGGGGCGATCTGCTGACTGCCCGTGCAAGGCTCAACCAGGCGCTGCTCGACCCACGGACGACGCCTCGCGACGCGGACGCGCTGCGCGACAAGCTCAGCGCCATCAACGAGGAACTGGTCTTCTCACCCCGCATGGTCGCGGGCGACCATCTCGTCAAGTCGTACAGGGTTGAGAGCGGGGATTCGCTGGCAAAGATCCGCCGCTCGGCGAGCCTCGCCTGCGACTGGCGTCTGATCCAGCGGATCAACCGCATGTCGAGCCCGACCTCGTTGCGCGTTGGGCAGACGCTCAAGCTGCTGCCGGGGCCTTTCCACGCGGTCGTCAGCAAGGGCGCATACCGGATGGACGTCTTCGCGGGTCCGCCCGACTCGCCTTCGGAGTGGACGTATCTGCGTTCGTTCCGCGTTGGTCTCGGGACGGACGACGGAACGCCCCTTGGAACGTTCGTTGTTCGCACGAACAGCAAGCTGGTGAACCCGGCGTGGGTCAACCCACGGACCGCGGAGAAGTTTGGCGCGGACGATCCCAAGAACCCGATCGGAGAGTTCTGGATTGGGCTCGCGGGCGTGGGCGAGGCGGCGGCCTACGCCGGCTACGGGATCCACGGCACGATCGAGCCCCAGTCGATCGGAGGCCAGATGTCCATGGGTTGCGTCCGCATGCTCCACGACGACGTCGCGCTGGTTTATGAGCTGCTCGTGGAGAATGGCAGCGTGGTGAAGATCGTTCCCTGAGTGCCACTGGCCTTTGCCCCCGAGCACGCGGACGATTGGCGGATGTCAACCCGGCCCGCTTGTTCATCATCGCCCGTGCAGACACCCTCGATTGTGGTGCGAGGCGCCTCGCTCGCGTTGGCTGCGCTCTTCGGAGCACAGTTCCTCGGCTGCGCCAGTGTTGAGCCGGTCTTGGACGATGCTGCGGCGCCACCCCCCACCTATCCGGAGCCCGCAAGGCAGGTCCAGGTGCTCGACGTCCACGTGCTGCGCCGGTCGGGAGAGCTGATCGCGACCAACACGTCGACGCAAGGCTTCGGCGCCTCGCGCGTGTGGCTGAACGGGCGCTTCTCGCTCGACGTTGCGTCGTTCAGCGTGGGCGAAACCGCGCGCTGGCGACTGGAGGACTTCACCGACGAGTTCGGGCAGCGCTTCCGCCCGGGCGGGTTCTTCGCGGCCGAGGCCCCCGACCCGGTTGTGCTCGTGCAGTTGCAGCCCCTCGAGGCCGGGAGCGAACAAAGCGACTTCACACCCCTCTTCGGGCTTGTGATGACCGGTCGCCAGGACGAGTAGGGTGGTTGTTTAGTCTTTGACGCCCTCGACGCGCCCGACCTGAGTGTACTTCTTGACCGCCTCGGCCAGGTCGACCCCGTTGACGTTGGCCAGCGTCGCCAGCCACGCCAGGACGTCGGCGAACTCCTCCGCGAGGTTGGCTCGCTGCTCCGGGGTTGGCGTCTTCCCGGGCGCGTTGTCTTGCAGCGCGGTCGCCAGTTCGCCGACTTCCTCGATGAACCACATAAAGGTTCCCGACGTGCCTCGGGCGGAGTCGGTGGCGTAATAGCGCTGGCGAATCAGGGCCTGAAACTCGCGGAGTGAGATGCCGCTGGCGGCGCTGTTAACGCTGGGATGGTGGTCTGAGTCTGGCATGCCTGTTTATATGGACGCTGTCGGGTGGCACGAACGGGCCGGGCAGGCCCCGTCAGCCCAGCCGATCGGGCCGCGGACGCCAGCGCCAACCGAGAGGGTGAGCGGCTGCGTTGATTCCCTAGAGCTGAGGAACTTTGCCGCTGGCCCGGTGGTTCTTGGATTCCCCTCTGTGTGGAGCGTGCAGTCAAGATCCGAGCCGCTTGGCGTTCACAGGACCGGCGGGGGGTGTTCACCAAGCAAGACTACCTAGCTCCGGACCGATTCAGGATGCGAGGCACTCGTGCAAGTCCAGTCGTCTCAAGAGCGGGCGCGAACGAGGCTGGTTCCAGCGAAAGGTCCGCAATGCGCGTGAAGACTCGACTGTTGGTTCTGATGCTTGGGGGTGTGGCAGCGTCGCTCGCAACTGGCGGGGCCGGGCTGCTGGGCGTGACGCAGGCAAAC
The DNA here is from genome assembly GCA_033763815.1 of Planctomycetota bacterium. Classification (GTDB taxonomy): domain Bacteria; phylum Planctomycetota; class Phycisphaerae; order Phycisphaerales; family UBA1924; genus JANRJU01. Next base: position 60,740 of record JANRJU010000028.1, on the reverse strand, counting down.
CACCTGGCGGAGCAGCAGCAGGAGATGAACCAGTCGCTGCGGTACCACCTTGAGGGTGACATGATGCACGATGCGCTCCGGGCGGACGTGCTGTCGGCCCTTCTGGCGTCGAACGAAGCGGGGCATGACGAGGCCCAGAATGAGCTGACGGAGCACGCCAAGTGGTTCCGCACCTGCCTGGAGGGTCAGCGCGGGCTAAACCTGCCGGCGCAGGTGCGCTCGGCGCTCGACGAGGTTGAGCAGCCGCTCGAGGCGTATATCAAGGCCGCGGAGATGATCGTGTCAAAGGCTCGGCACTCGCGCCAAGAAGCAGAGTCGCACCTTCCGGCGTTCATCAGCGAGTTCGAGCATCTGGAAGGGGCGATGGAAGCGCTGAGCGACAAGCTCTCGGCCCGCGCGGAGGAACTCCGGGCGGAACAGCAGAGCGCCGGGGCCCGCATTCTCTGGATGATCGCAACGCTGGCGGTCGCGACGGCGGTGCTGCTTGGCGTCGTCTCGTACTTCACTGCTCGCTCGCTGACATCAAGGCTCAAGTCGGCGGTGGACACGCTCTCGCTGGTGGCCAAGGGGAACTTGACGGTCCGCGCGCCCGTTGAGGGCCAGGACGAGGTCGCGGAGCTCGCCCGCGCATGCAACTCGACCGTCGAGAGCTTGAGCGGGATCGTGTGCGACTTCTACTGGTCGGCCAAGACCGTGTCAGAGTCTGCCGACGCGATCAAGATGGCCAGCCAGCGGATCTCGACCTGCGTGCAGGATCAGACGGCGCAGACGGCGGCGGTCGGCAAGGCACTGGACCGCGTGACGGAAGCCGCGGACCAGGTCGCGCAGCGGTCGGCGACAGCGTCGGACTCCGCGACCAAGTCGGGCCACACGGCGGCCACGGGCGGTCAGTCGATCGAGCGGACGCTGGAGGAGATGCGTGAGATCAGCAGCGCGGTGCAGGGAGCCTCATCGCTCGTCCAGGAACTGGGCAAGCGAGGCGAGCAGATCGGGCAGATGGTGGGCGTCATTAACGACATCGCCGACCAGACGAACTTGCTGGCGCTGAACGCGGCCATCGAAGCGGCGCGGGCGGGGGAACACGGGCGCGGGTTCGCGGTCGTCGCTGATGAGGTGCGCAAGCTGGCCGACCGGACCACCAAAGCGACGGAAGAAATCGGCGAATCGATCAAGGCTATCCGCGACAACACCGAGGCCGCGGTCGAGCAGATCTCGGTCGGGGCCAAGCGAGCGTCGCGGGGCGTGGAGAGCGCCGCCGAGATGGGACAGACGTTGCGCTCCATCGTTTCGGGGGTTTCGAACGTCGCGGAGGTGATCTCGACCATGACGGCGGAGACGCACCATCAGCGCGATGCGGCGCGGGACGCGGTCGAGCGGCTCAAGGGCGTCGCGGAGAGCGTGCATGCCGCGGCGCAGGAGGCGCGCTCGTCGATGGACGCGGCGGAGAAGCTCAACCAGAACTCAGCCCGGCTGCTGGAGCGCCTCGCCAAGCTCGACCTGGAACGCCGAGAGATCGACAAGGGCCCGCCCGGCCAGATTGCCGAGCGAAGGGCACCGCGGCAAGAACTGGCGACCAGCGGTCGACGGTGATTGTCGGGAAGGCCAAGGCCGACCCGGCGCCCCGCGGTCCTTCACGCGAACCCACACATTGCTCCGGCGTACCTTGTCTGCATCATGAGTGCTTCACCCGCGTCCCAATCCTCCGCGGCTTCGACGAGTCCGGCGAGCTCCGACCCCGCGAGCGGCGGGAGCGCTTCGCACGGAGAAGCCAACGCCGCGGGCGTCAAGCCCGCGATCTTCCAGCGACTGGACACCACCGCGGGCTTTCCGTACTCGCTCCGCGAGTACGCGATCCGCACGATGTGGGAGCTGGTCGAGCGGACGCTGATCCGCTTCAGCCCGCGTCGGGCACACGGATGGCGCCGCTTCTGGCTGCGTCGATTCGGCGCACAGATGGCGGACACTGCGGGGACGAAGGCGAGCACGGTCATCAAGCACCCCTGGCTCTTCTCGATGGGCGAGCACTCGATGCTCTCGGAGCGCGTGGAGATCTACAACCTTGGCCCCGTCGCGATTGGCGATCACACCGTGCTGTCGCAGGATGTGTATATCTGCGCCGGCACACACGACTACTCCAAGCGCAACATGCCGCTGCTGCGCCCGACGATCACCATCGGCAGCGGCGTGTGGATCTGCGCCGGGGCCTTTGTCGGACCGGGCGTCGTTGTGGGCGACAACGCGGTGGTCGGGGCGCGGGCAGTCGTCATCAAAAAGGTCCCGCCGGGCTCGATCGTCGCGGGAAACCCCGCGCGCGTCCTGCGCGATCGCCCGATGGATTGGAACTCCTGATCGCCTCGCCGATGGCGCCGAACGAACGCTCTTGAACCCCGGACCCGGGACCCCAGGAACAAAGAGGGCGCGGTTGACGCTTCGGAATCCCGCAAACGTTCCAGTTCTCGCCTTACGCTTTCGGCGATGTACCATCGTCGCGACCGCGGACGGGGCTACGCGGCCGGATCGTCCATAGCACCTTCTTCGCTCGACGCAGCAACGAACCCCAGGATTTTCCCATGCCCGATTCCCGCGATGTGATGGCGTACGACCAGGCCTTCCGAAGCGTCCGCGCGCTGATCACCGGCGGCGCTGGCTTCATCGGGTCGCACCTCGCCCATCGCCTGAGCGAGCTTGGCGCTCGGGTGGTGGTGCTGGACGACTTGACCGGGGGCTATCGGAACAACTTGCCGGCGGGCTGCGAGCTGCACGTCGCTTCCGTATTGGACGATTCCAAGCTGCGCGAGGCCATGAGCGGGTGCGCGTATGTCTTCCATCAGGCGGCGCTCGTCTCTGTGCCTCAGAGCGTCGCCGAGCCCGAGCGGTGCGCGCAGATCAACATCGTCGGGACGCAGCGCGTGCTGACGGCGGCGCGCGACCTGGGCGTGAAGCGTGTCATGTTTGCCGCCTCCGCCGCGGCGTATGGCAACAGCCCGCAGCTTCCAAGCCGCGAAGACCACGTGCCGGATTGCTGGTCCCCCTATGCCGCGAGCAAGGTCGCGGGCGAGTATCTCCTGCAGTCGGCGTCGCGCTGCTGGAATCTGAGCACGATCTCGCTCCGCTACTTCAACATCTTCGGCCCGCGTCAGGATCCCAAGAGCGCATACGCAGCGGTGATCTCCGCCTTTGCCGACGCCCTCACCAGCGGGCGGCAGCCCCGGATTAACGGCGACGGACTGCAGACGCGTGACTTCGTGCCCGTTGCCAACGTCGTTCACGCGAACCTGCTGGCGGCGTCTTCACCCAAGCCGCTGGCTGGCGAGGTGGTGAATATCGGGACGGGAACGCGCGTGACGCTGCTGGAGGTTCTGGATCACATGCGTCGGGCTCTGGGCGTGAACAGCGCGCACGTTCACGGGGAGCCGCGGGCGGGCGACGTGCGCCACTCGTGCCCGGACATCTCGCGGGCACGGGACGTTCTGGGTTATGCGCCGGTGATGGGGTTTGCCGAGGGCATCAAGCTGACGCTTGACTGGTTCAAGACGACGCTGAAGAGTGCATGAGCATGACGACATCACCCCCCGCCGCCGAGTCACGAGCTGAGTCGAATGCCGGTCCGAGCGTTGCGCCGTCGGGCGATCCGGGGCGGATTCGCACCGCGATCGTGCAACTCTCGTTGCCCAAGTATCGCCTCCCCGTATTCCAGGAACTCGCGCGGCGGCCGGGAATCGATCTGGAACTCGTCTTCAGTCGCTACGGCAACATCCCGAATGTCGAGCCCGCTGGCTTCAAGGGAACGTTCAAGGAGCACCAGAGCGTTTCGGTGCGGGGCCGCGAGCTCATCTGGCATGGCAAGGCTGATCTGCGCTGGGCCCGCAAGAAAAAGTGCGACGTGATCGTGCTTCCCTGGCACACGGGCTGCCTCAGTCTGGTGCCCGCGATGGTTCGCGCCCGATCGCAGGGCGTCGGTATCGTGCTCTGGGGCCACGGCTTTTCCAAGCAGGATTCGCCCAAGCGACAGGCGGCGCGGCGAAAGGTCGCACAGCTGGCCAACTCGGTGATGTTCTACAACACGATCGCGCGAGACGCCTTCGCGGCGGGCGAGCGCGAGCCCTCGAGGCTCTTCGTCGCCCTCAACACGATCGACATGACAGACAAGTTCGAGGCCCGGCGGGCCTGGCTCGATGAACCGGGTCGCTTGATGGCTTTTCGCAAGAGCGAGGGCCTCGAAGGCAACGCGCTGGTGCTCTTCGTCTCGCGACTACAGCCCGAGAATCGCGTGGACGTGCTGATCCACGCCGCGGCGGAGCTGCGCAAGAGCGTTCCCAACCTTCGCGTCGCGATCGTCGGTCACGGGCCGGAAGAGCAGAAGCTCAAGGCGCTCGCCGTGGATCAAGGGGTGTCGGACATCGTGCGGTTCACCGGCGCGATCTACGACGAGATGAAGATCGCGCCGTGGTTCCTCTGCGCCGACGTCTACTGCTATCCAGCCAACATCGGGCTCTCGATTCTGCACGCGTTCGCCTATGGCGTGCCGGTTGTCACGTCGGACAACCTCGCGGGACAGAATCCGGAGATCGAAGCGATGGAGCACGAGAATAACGGCCTGCTCTACAAGGACCTTGACGTCCCTTCGCTGAGCACAACGCTGCTGCGGGTCATCAACGACCGCGAGCTGCGCAGCCGCCTTTCCGCCCGTGCGACCAGAACCGCTGCGGAGAAGTTCACCATCCGCAACATGGTCGATGGGATGGAAGCAGCGATCCGGCATGCGGCGCGCGCCGTCAAGACCTGAAGTCTCGTCGCCAGCCCTACCACTTGCGGTAAGTTCCCCGTTGCGGCTCTGCCCCAGCTCGGGCGCTTCGCCGTGTACGCTCCGCCATGCCCAACACGATCCAACTGCACCGCGTCTTCCGCTGCCCGGCGTCGCGTCTCTGGCGAGGGTTGACCGACCCGCGCGCGATGGTCAAGTGGTCGCCGCCCCACGGGTTCGTCGCCGAAATGCACGCGCATGACTTCCGCGTTGGCGGGTCGTATCGCATGTCGTTCACGAATCTCGGTTCGAGCGCGTCGCACTCCTTTGGCGGCACGTACGAAGAGATCGTGCCGGAGCAGAAGCTGCGGTACAGCGACCAGTTTGAGAATCCGGGCATGCCCGGCGCTATGGGCGTCACGATTACCCTGCGCGAGATCGTGGGTGGCACGGAGCTCAACATCGTCCAGTCGGGCGTGCCCGACGCCATCCCGGCGGGCTTCTGCTATCTGGGCTGGCAGCAGTCGCTCGACATGCTCGCGGCACTGGTTGAGCCCGAGATCCCGTAGCTCGGGCCGGTTCTGGACCGACTGGCCGGACGGGCCCAACTGGATGGACTGGGCTGGATGGGCTGGGCTGGACGGCTCAAGTGGGTCCGCTGGCGGGCGCGGGTCAATCCACTCCCGACGGCGCTGCTCCACGTTGCCATCAACCCTATCATGCGAACGCAATGACGAGCAGCATCCGCGAGCGTTCGGCCTCGCCAAGGCCGACAGTTTCGATCGATCCCGACCAGCGTCTGCGAGGCATGATCCACGATGAGCTCCGCGAGCTCGTCGCGATCCGCCACGACCTGCACCAGCACCCCGAGCTTTCGTTCCAGGAGCAGCGCACGAGCGGTATCGTGCAGCGCGAGCTCACCAAGCTCTCCATCCGGCACAAGACGGGGCTCGGCAAGGGCACCGGCGTCCTCGCCCATCTGCCCGCGACGCGGCCAGAGCACAACCAGCGCCCGGCGGTCGCGCTCCGGGCCGACATGGACGCGCTGCCCATCGTCGAGCAGACGGGCAAGCCCTATGCCAGCACGACCAAGGGCGTGATGCACGCCTGCGGGCACGACGGGCACACCACCATGCTCATCGGGGTTGCGCGCGTCCTTGCCAAGCTCGAGCGACCAAACCCCGTGACGCTCATCTTCCAGCCCGCGGAGGAAGGGGGTGGCGGCGGGGAGGTGATGGTGCAAGAAGGTGTTCTCGAGGGCGAAGGCCAGTTCCAAAGCCGCACGGGGCCGCGCCCCGGACGCGGGCTTGGATCCAGCGTCGGCCGAGTCTTCGGTCTGCATGGCTGGCCCACGGTGACGGTCGGGGCCGTCGCCTCCAGGCCCGGGCCGATGCTTGCCAACACCGACGATTTCGTGGTGGTCATCCGAGGCGTTCAGGCCCATGCGGCATATCCGCACTTTGGCCGCGACCCGATCGTCGCCGCCTCGCACGTTGTCGTCGCGCTGCAGACAATCGCCAGCCGGAGCTTTGGCCCACTGGAGAACGTCGTGGTCACGGTCGGGCAGATCAACGCCGGCACCGCCAACAACATCATTCCGGAAACGTGCACGATCATCGGCACCGTCCGCACGCTAAGCGACCGCACTCGAGCCTTGGCGCGCGAGCGCTTCTTTGCGATCGTGCAGCAGACCGCGATGAGCATGGGCTGCTCGGCGGAGATCGACTGGCAGGACGGCTACCCGGCCGTCCTCAACGACGCCGCCATGACCGACCACTTCTTCGCCATCGCGCGGGAGGCGATCGGCGCCGAGCGGGCACAGCTCATGCCCGAACCAAGCATGGGCGGCGAAGACTTCGCCTACTTCTCGCGCGAGGTGCCCGGGTGCTTCTTCGCGCTCGGGCTTCGCCCGAGGCAGGCGGAGCACTTCCCCAGCTTGCACCAGCCCGACTTTGACTTCAATGACGAGGCCATCCCAACCGGCGTCGAACTGCTCTGCCGACTGGCGCTGGCGGAAGCCTGACCCACGCGACCCAGCGAAAAAGGGCACGGACGATCGCTGATCTCTCGCGGAAGCCAGCGGCTCGCGGCGGCTACCGACGCAGCAGGTCGCTTACTCGGCAAGCCAGCGGTTGATCCGAGCTTGATCATTGCGGTCGCGGGTTGAGGCCGCGATGGTTCGCAGGAGTTCCAGCCCACGCGGATCTTTGAGTTGCACGAGCGCTCGGCGTGCCGCTTCGCGTGCCCGGGGCTCGCGATCGTTCACATACGACGCCAGCGTCTGGAAGGCCTGGTCGGGCTGGTGCGTCGCCACCTTCGCGATGGTCTCCATCGCCTTGGCCCTGGTGCGGCTGTCGTATCCCGGCGCGGCGAGCTGCCGCGCGAGCTTCAAGCTGTCCGGCACGTCGAACGAAGCCATCGCGTCGAGCGTTGCCTGGCGCAGCTCATCGTGCTGCGAGTCCTGCTCCGCAAGCGTGAGCAGGACCTTCCGCCCAGCTCGGATCTTGCCGAGCGAACGGACGGCCTCGCCGCGAACCTCGGTGCTCGAATCGTTCCGTGCCATGGAGACGAGCTTGTCCGCCGCAAGCTTGATCTCGTCCAAGGGGGCGTTCTCACGCGACGCCGCCTTCCCGAGTGCGCCGGCGATCGCCCGGCGCAGCTCCCAGGCGCGAAGGCCCGCCGGCGCGAGTGTTTCCAGGTCGAAGGTGTTGCCGCGAATGCCAAGCGCCGTTGCCGCGGCCACCCGAACCTGCATCGCTTCGCCATCGCGAGCCGCGGCGCGACGCAGAGCCTCGGCGCCGCGGGCGCTGGAATCTCCGCCAAGCCCGCGCGCGGCTTGCAGGCGGCTCAGCACATCGGGCGCGGTGCGAAGCTGCGCGATCCACGCCGACGCCGTCTGATCGACCTCGTAATCCGCGAGCACGCGCCGCAGCGGGTCGGCCGCGACATACGCCGGGGGCTGCGTCAGCGGGATCTCGATTGACGCTTCCGCGCCGATCATCTCGATTGCAGCCTCCAAGCCCCGAGGCCCGGTCTGGTTCGCGTTGCCTTCGCTGCTCCGGCTCCGGTTCGAGGCGCTCGAGTTCCCAGCACCCGAGCCCGCAGCTTCCAGCCCGATCCACAGCGGCACCCGCACCGCGAAAGCCGGGTTCCGCTCGTCGATCGCCTGGATCTGCTTCGCCCTCACGCGGAGCACGCCCGCCGATGCGTCGTGCTCATAGGCGATCTCGATCTTCGGCACGCCCGGGCGAAGGCACCACTGGTCGAAGAACGGGCGCAGGTCCTCGCTGGCGTGGGGCTGCAGCGCCTCGCGGAAGTCATCGGTCGTCACCAGCCCGAGGCGGTGGCGATCGAGGAACGCGGCGACGCCCTTGAAGAACGCCGCGTCGCCCATCTTCATCCGCAGCATGTGCAGGATCGCCGCGCCCTTGGAGTACGGGTTGGCGGCCTTGCGAAACACCTCGTCGGGCTCGAAGTACTGCTCGCTCACCAGGGGTGGCTGGTCGGGCGCCGAGGGTCTATCACGCTCGACCACAGCGTCGATGCTGCCCTGGATCCCCGCGAAATACGCGTCGCGCCCTTGGGCGTGCTCGTTCCAGAGGTGGGTCATGTAGGTCGCCCACCCTTCGTTGATCCAAATGTGCGCCCACTCGCGGCACGTGACCAGATCGCCAAACCACTGGTGGGCCAGCTCGTGAGAGATCAGGCCTTCGAGGCTGTGATCATCCAGCTCGTCCGGGGCGATGATCGCGGTGTCGAACATCGTCGTGGCGCTCGTGTTCTCCATGCCGCCGGCGACGAAGTTCCAGACCACGAGTTGGGCGTACCGATCCCACGGGTAGGGCTCATCGAGCAGCCCCTCGAAGAACCGCGTCATTTCCAGCGTTCGCCCGTAGGTCCCTGGCACGTCCTTGGCTCTTCCGGGCGGCACATACACCGGCATCGACAGCCGCTTGTCGCCGACATCGACGACATCGAACTGCCCGACGACCAGCGAGACCAAGTAGACTGCGTGGGGCTTGTCCTGCAGCCAATGCCAGCGATCAAACCCTCCGAGCTGGACGGAGTCTCCCGGGCCTTGGCGATCGAGGATGGCTCGCGACTTACTCACCAGCCGCCCGTTGGAACTGACGAGGAAGCCCTTGGGGGCCGTCACGATCACCTCCGTCGTCAATCGCTCGTTGGGGTAATCGTGGCACGGAAACCAGTACGAGTTGCTCTCGGGCTGGCCCTGCGTGTGGATCTGCGCCGGACGCCCGGGCCATTCGGGGCTTGGCAGCGTCCAGAAGAGCCCGTCGGGCGGATCGATGATCGAGTACCGCGTCACGAGCGTGCGCGTGGAACCGGTCTCGGCTGCCGCCCCGTTGCTGAGCGACGAGCCACCTGCTGGCAACGAGACGCGAAGCTCCCAGCCATCGTGCTGGAAATCAACCGGCTGCCCGTCGAGTTCAACGCTGGCGATCTCGAGCATCCGCGCGTCGAGCCGGAGCTCGCGGGTTGGACGATCCGCTAATGGGGCAAAGGTGAGCGTCTGGACGACCTCCGCCCGCGGAATGTCCATATCCGGAAGCAGGATCTCCAGCTTCATGTGCTCAAAGTCGGCCGAGGGCGACGGCACCGGGCGCTCGGCGGGCGGAGCAACCAGTTCGTGCAACGTGCCAGCGTGCCGCCCGCATGACTCGTCACAGGCGTCCGCGAGATTCCACGTGCAGAGCGACGCGAGGCAGGCAAATGCGCACGCCGCGCGCCGGAGCGGCACGCCGCGACGACGGGAACCAATCATGCCAGAGTTCAGCAAGAACAGCCCCATCGCCCGGCGAGTCGCCCCGCCAATCGCGTGCCCGCTGCTTGAAACAACCGAGTTGACCGACATCAGGCGCCCTCCCGCAGCCCGGCGCGCGTCTCCGCACCGGGAAGGTCAGGGTACACCAGGGCGCTGGCGAGGGGGCGGGGCTGATGCGGGGTCGAGCACCGGAGGGTGCTTTCTCCGGCGGCCAAAGCCCCGAGAGCCCCCGGACGCCGGTCGCCCCGAAGACCCGGGAGCCTCGGGAGCCTCGGAAACCCCGAAGCTCCGGAAACGTTCGGGGATGGTCCGGTCTCTCCGGGTTCCGGTGGGTTGGGTTCCAATGGGTTGGGCCAGCGGTAGAACAGAGCTGGAAGTCCGAGAGATCCGACTTCCAGGTCCTCCCAAGGGCGACGCACACCCGTGGTTGCCATGTCCGGAACACGCCTCCCGCCGCGTCTTGACAAATCGCACAAAAACCCTTGAATCGGCGGATACCATCTCGGATGCCCGCGCCGCTCTCATTTGAAGATTCGCCGCGTCTGCGGCGGTCCACGAAAGTTTCACCAGTCCTTGAAGTTGTTCATCCACTCGAAGCGTTCGCCCCCGATGCGACGCCCGAAAACACGCCGACGCCGCAATCCCCCAGCGTCGCCGCCGCACCGCGGGACTCATTCTCGGAACACGATGAAGACGGCCCCCGCGGGTCCGCGTCGCGCGAGCACGTCGTCGGGCTCGGTGGCCTGACGGCGTACCAACTCGGCTCCGTTCAGCAGGAGACCGAGTTCTATTCGCCAATCCCCGAGGACTACGAGCGCGGCTATCACAAATACGTCGTCGTCTTCGGCACCGTCATGTCGGGCCTGGGCAAGGGCATCTTCGCATCCAGCCTTGCCAAGATGCTCAAGGACAAGGGCCTTGTCGTCGCCCCGATCAAGATGGAGGGCTACCTCAACCTCGACTCCGGCACGCTCAACCCCTTCCGGCATGGCGAGGTGTTCGTCCTCGACGATGGCACCGAATGCGACATGGATCTCGGCACCTACGAGCGGTTGCTGGATCAGAACCTCACCAAGCAGAACTTCACCACTTCCGGACGCATCTTCAGCGAGATTCTCGACCGTGAGCGGCATGGCGAGTATCTGGGCCGCGACGTGCAGATGATCCCGCACGTCACGGGCGAAGTGAAGAAGAAGCTCCGCGAGCTGGCCATCAAGGGCGATGGAAACCGGCGAGCCGATGTCGTTCTGGTGGAGGTGGGCGGCACCGTCGGAGACTACGAGAACGCGTTTTACATCGAGGCGATGCGGGAACTGGCGTTCGAGGAAGGCCCGGGCTCGACCTGCTTCGTCGCGCTGACATACGTCATCGAGCCGCCCGCGCTGGGCGAGCAGAAGAGCAAGGCGGCGCAGCTGGGCATCAAGCGATTGATGGAAGCGGGCATCCAGCCACACGTGATCGCCTGCCGCGCAAGCAAGCCCTGCGGCGAGAAGGTGCTCCAGAAGATCGCGATGTTCAGCAACGTGCACCTTCGCCGGATCTTCTCGCTCCACGATCGCGAGAGCATTTACACGATCCCCGAAGAGATGCGGCAGGAAGGGCTTGATCGCGAGATCATGTCGATCCTCAACCTGCACGACCGGACCGACATGGCCCAGGAAGACCGGGCCCGTGAGCGTTGGACCGGCTTCGTCCGCAAGCTGACCGCTCCCAAGCGCAACAAGGCCGTCATCGGCATCGCCGGGAAGTACGCCAACCTCCGCGACGCATACGCGTCGATCGATCGCTCGCTGGAGCATTGCTCGGCGCATCTCTCGTGCCGGATCGAATGCCGCTGGATCGACACGACCGAGGTCAACATCCAGAACGTCGCCGCGGAGCTGGAAGGGCTCGACGGCGTGATCGTGCCCGGCGGGTTCGGCTCTCGAGGCGTCGAGGGCAAGATCGCGTGCGTCAAGCACTGCCGCGAACACGGGCTGCCTTACCTTGGCATCTGCCTTGGGTTCCAGGTCGCGGTGATCGAGTTCTCGCGCCACGTTCTTGGCTTGAGCGACGTGACCAGCACGGAGTTCAAGGCCAAGCCCCTGAACCCCATCATCAGCGAACTGCCCGAGCAGAAGAAGATCGAGGGCCTGGGCGGGACGATGCGTCTTGGGGCGCAGGATGTCCTGATCTCTCCCAACACGCTCGCGTCGTTCCTCTCCGGGGGCAGACCCCACGTGCGTGAGCGGTTCCGCCATCGCTACGAAGTGAATCCCGATTACATCGAACAACTCGAGAACGCGGGCATGGTCTTCTCCGGGCGCCACCCGCACCGCCCGATCATGCAGGTGCTCGAGTTCCCGCAGGCCGGGCAGCCCATGCCGGCGAAGCTGGTGCAGCGGAGCGGAACGCCCGACGCAGGGCTGATGACGCACCCGTACTTCATCGCGGCCCAGTATCACCCGGAACTGACAAGCCGCCCGCTGCGTCCTCAGCCACTGTTCATGGGGCTGGTTGCGGCGGCGATCCAGCGCCGTGCGGGGGGCACCGTCAACGACCCCGATGTCATGCGGTGGTTGAGGCAGCCGAGCGGGGGCATGAGCCACGCCGGTAACAAGCCCGAAGGAAAAGCCGATACCAAGGGCGAACCGAAGTTCGTTCAGAAAGTGTGAACACTCGCTCTGGATTGTGAACACTCGCTCTGGATTGCTGATCGCCGCTCCCTGATCTCTCTCAGTCGTTTCGATGGACCTGACGAATGGGGGATGTACGACCAACAGTTCCGGCGACCTCCGCTCGCGACGCAAGCACTTTTCGCGCAACAGCGCAGTCGCTTCGAAGACCCGCGTGCGAAATAACATATATCCGGGTATGGTGCGTAGCAGTCGTTACTGCGGTGATTGCGATTTCATTTCTTCTCGTCACCGGGCGCATGCAACCGCTGCTCAGCATTCCATTCATTTCGGCGGTCGTAGCTGCATTGGCCCTCCCGATCATGCTCTATCACTATGGCCGCAACTTGCTGGGCAAACGATTTCTCGCGCCTCACTCGGCATTTATCTGCACGATTTGTCATTACAAACTGCGCGACTTGCCCGACGCCGGGCGATGCCCCGAGTGCGGAACCGAATACACCCGAAACGATCTGGTCGCAAAGTGGGAGAAGCACTTTGGCCTCGTGGCTCGCTATCCGCGTTTCACCTCCAAGCCGTATGACCCGACGCCGATCTAGCCGGTAATCGCACAGAGCCCGCCTTGGCTTTATGCAAAGCTGAGCGTCACGCTCAAAGAGATCGAGGCGCGGGCGAAGGAAACGGGCTTTCCGATGTACACCTATGAGCTGACGAAGTTCAGAGAGCAGCTGGGACGTCAGGTTCCCAACGATCTTTACATGTTTTATTCGTGGTTCGACTCTCGCGTGTGTACCGAGGTGCTGCGGCATGTACATTTTCTATCTCCCACTGCGTTTCGTTTTGCCGTCGTATCTGATGAAGGCGTCATCAGCGAAGCTGAACCGATTATAACATTTGAAGATCGAGTCGCAACGGCGCTTCGGACCACCAACGCCGAGGAGAGCACGCTCGCCAAACCGTGGGCGAGCCTCCAACCTGGCGTGCTCGAGTTTGGCGAGTGTCACGGGTACGTCATCGCGCAATGCGTCGGAACGAGCGTCTTACCCCACGGATCGATCATGTATCGCGGGTCGGGCGACGCGGACTGGAAGTGGCTTGCGAACTCCCTGACCCAGTGGTTTGCACGAATGCTCGCATGCGAGCGGAACGATCCCGTGCTCGATCCGGAGTGCTTTGCCAAGTTGCCAGCAGACATCCAAAGTTTCGTCCGTAGTGAGCTCACAGCCGAGACCTCCAAAGTCGTCGGCCCGAAGTCAGCTCCCAAAGACGAAACCGCGGCTACGGGCAACCCGCCTTCGTGAGTCCAAGCCGCCCGCCTCACGGAGCGCCTGTATTCAAGTCGCGTAACCGGTCGCGTCGGCAGGCATCCAAGGCGCAAGGTCCGCAGTGCAACCCACTCCGGCGTGGTATGTTTTGGCGAGCGAACTCATGGCGAGCTTGATCGAGGCCATCCTTGTTGCCATTGGTGCGTACGCCGCGATCGGTGTGGCGTTCGCGCTCGCGTTCGCGTTCCGCGGCGTCAACCGCGTGGACGAGGTCGCACGTCACGCGCCGCTCTCGTTTCGGTTGCTGATCATCCCCGGCGCTGCCGCTCTTTGGCCCATCATGGCGAGGCGCTGGCTGTCGGCGCAGCGTGGGCTCCCGGCGAGTCACGGGCTTGGTCGGGCGGGCGCGACGAGTTCTTCGCAGGAGGCTTCGCGATGACCCGGAATCAGCGGCGCGCGCATGTCGCTCTCTGGCTTATTCTCACGCCGCTGGGCTTGGCGTTGCTGGCCCTTGCGGTCCTGACGCGTCCGAGCTTCGACGCCCAGGCTTCGGCAGCCGGATCTCGCGAAGCTCGGCATCACGACTTGTCAGATTCCGGGCCGTCAAGTTCCGGGCCGTCACATTCCGGGCTCTCTCGTTCCGGGTTATCCGGAAGCGTGAAGCAGGCTTCGTCCCCCCACCCCGCATCGCCCGCGGGCGTCACGTCGCCGGAGCCTCGCTCGTGAGCGTCAAGTACACCTGGGTGCAGTGGAACAAGCACAAGCGGGTTTACGACCTGGCGGTCGCGCTTGCAGTCGTCGCGTTTGTCGGCGTGTTTTTCGCCGGCTCCAAGCTCCTGGCGCCGCCGCCCGAGGCTGTTTCCGACGAAATCGTGCTCATGCGTGGTCTGGGCGTGGCGGCGTTTGTCCTGCTCCACGTCATCCTCTGCATCGGACCCCTGGCACGCCTCGATCGGCGCTTCGCTCCGCTGCTCTACAACCGACGCCACCTGGGCGTCACCATGTTCCTCATCTCGCTCGTCCATGCCGTCGTCGCGATCGGCTACTACGGCGGTTTCGGCGTCGAGAACCCGCTGGTCACGCTTCTGGCCCGATCGCCCGTGGGCTCCGCGGGAGTTCCCTTCGAGCTACTGGGCTTCGCCGCGCTCGCGATCCTCTTCCTCATGGCCGCGACGAGCCATGATTTCTGGCTCAAGAACCTGACACCCCGGACGTGGAAGTCGCTGCACATGCTTGTGTACGTCGCGTACGTGCTGCTGGTCTTGCACGTCGCGTTCGGCGCGTTGCACGCGGAGCCCAGCCCGGTGTACTTCGTGCTCCTCGGGACGGGGTTTGTCGTCATCGCGGCGCTGCATCTCATTGCCGGCACGCGTGAAGCTCGCCTCGATGCCGCGGCGTTGCCGGCAGGGACGGGCGAGTCTGCCAAGCCGGACACCGCCAATGGCTCAGGCACCGGGTCAGCCGCTGGGTCAGCCGCTGGGCCAGCCTCCGCGTCCGGCTCTGAGTCGTGGATCGACGTTGCCTCTGCCGACGAAATTCCGGAGTCGCGGGCCAAGGTCGTCTGCCTGCGTGAGGGTGAGCGAGTTGCGATCTTCAAGCACGAGGGCAAGCTCTCCGCAATGTCGAACGTCTGTGCCCACCAAGGTGGTCCGCTGGGCGAGGGCAAAATCGTTGGCGGCTGCGTCACCTGCCCGTGGCACGGGTATCAGTACCTCCCTCACAACGGCCAATCCCCGCCTCCTTACACGGAGAAGATCCCGACGTACCAAGTCCGCGTCGTCGCCGGGCGGGTGTTGCTCAACCCCGAGGCCCTCCCCCCCGGCACGCCCACCGAGCCCTCGCCAGCGGGTGCGAACCCATGACCACACGCAACACCAACTCCGCTCGCGCCGCCCATCTCGACGAGTTCTACGTGGGCTATCTCCCACTGCCCGCGGGTCACGGCGCATTCCTTCGCCGCCTGCTGGTTGGAGGCGTCTTGCTCGTCGCGGTCGTGGCGCTCATGGCGCTGGCCCAGCGTTCCCCGGGCAGGGGCGTCTGGCATGACGCAGCCCCTCGCGAGTGGGTCGGTACGCTCGTCGCGTCGCCCTACCCGATGCTCGTTGTTGCCTCCGAGCCTCGCGACGAGGCCCGCCCAAGCGCCGAGCCCTGGCGCACGATGCTGCTTGTCGAAGCCGGAAAGCACGGCTCGCAGCCTCGAACGCGGGATCTGAACTCCGCCCGCGTCCGCGTCAAGGGATTCCTGATCGAGCGCGATGGACGGAGGCTGATCGAACTCGCGCCGGGCGATGACGCTCTGACTCGACTGGACGATGTTCCGCCGGAGAAGGCGAGTGAGCTCGACACGACGCCCTCGCTCATCAGCAGCGACACGGCGCTCGTCGGCGAGCTGCTCGATGCGAAGTGTTTTCTCGGCGCGATGAAGCCCGGCGATCGGAGGGCCCACGCGGGCTGCGCTCGACTCTGCATCGCGGGAGGCATCCCCCCGCTCCTCGGCACGCGCGGACCGGATGGCGTGGCTCGCGTGGTGCTGGTCGCGTCCATCCTCGACGACGGACTGGCGCCGCTGCAGGCAGCCCACCTTCCGCTCGTCGGGCAACCGGCCCGCTACCAGGGCGCTGTGTACCGAGTTGGCGATCTTGAGATACTGGTCACCGAGCGTGCCGACCGCGTGCCGAGGGCAGCCATGCTGGCCTCGCGCGAGAGCCTGTGCAACTTCAGCGAGCCGGCGACGCGCGAGTGAGCAAGCCCGCTCGCCTAATCTCTTCGCGTGCATCCTGGGGAGACACGCCTCGAGTTCCTGGATTGGTCGCGACCGCTCCTGCCCGCTGCGGCTGAGTTCATCTTCAATACGTTCGCGGGCCTTGCCACCCCCGATGAACCGCCCGAGCCGTCCGCGGGTTCAACCGGGCCTGCTCCGGCGTCGGTTGGGTCGCCCCCCCGCTTGCTCGACCTCAGCGGGGTGCTGATCGCAACACCGGGGGCACGCGCGGGGCGCATGCTCGCGGCGCTGTTGCTTGAGGTCTGCCAGAGCCGAGGTTGCTCGCTGATTCCGCCACGGATCGTGACGCGGGGTGAGCTTGCCGACCAGCTTGCGCCGCTGGAGGCTGGTGTTCGCGCCGCGGGTCCGATCGCCAAGCAGATCGCTTGGGAGCGTGCCCTGGCGAATCTCCCAACCGATCAGGGCGCACTGCTCGGATCGAGCCCGGCACTGGCGCGCCTCCTTCGCCAGAGCGTGGGCGATCTTGCCTCTCACTTGCTCACGCCTCACGACGTCGTCGCTCGCTTGGAAGCGGGCCTTCCCGGTTCCGATGCGCCGGAGTCCGACGCGGAGCGGTGGCGGGCGATCGCCCGCGCGTCGGAGCTGGCGGAGTCCGCGCTACGCGCGTGGGGGCTTGTCGATGCCGATCACGTTCGGCGCGACCGTTTCCGCGTCGCGGGCGGCCCGCCATCAAGCACGCACGCGTTCAAGCATGTGCTGCTGGTGGGCATGGTCGAACTCACGCCGCTTGACCGGGCAATCCTGGCGTCGCTGCCATGGCCCGCACGGGCGATCGTCTTTGCGCCTCCGGAGTTGCGCCGCGAGCTTGGCCAAGCGTTTGATGCGCAGGGCTGCCCGCGTCGGGACTTCTGGAGCGGTGTTGACGCGAGCCTGAATGACGATCAGGTGGTGTTCGCTCGCGATGCCGCGATGCAGGCCGCCGCCACGCTTTCCTTTGCGCAACGGGCGCTGCAGACTTACGACCCCGAGGAGATCATCATCGCCTCTCCGGACGGGGCGGTTCTGCGCGCGCTGGAGCGCCAATCGAGCGATCGCCAAGTTCCGATCCGCGTGTCGGCGGGGACTCCACTGAACACCTCGCGCGTCGTCTCGCTGCTCTCGCTCGTTCGCCGCCTGGTCTCCCCCGGGAGCAGTTCACCCGAGAGCAGCTCGACCGGAAATCGCTCGACCGGAGATGACTCGACCGATCCGCTTCTCAATCCCGAGCTTTCGAGCGTTGCCGCGTGCCTGCTCCATCCGGATTGGCACGCCTTTCTCGCGCGACTCTCCATGCCCCGGGCGATCTCCGCTCGGGTCGACGCGCAGCACCCGCGGCAGCAGGCCAACCTTTGGAGCATCGAGCGCAGTCCCGGCTCCGCCCGCTGGATCCAGGCATTCGATCGCTGGCGTGCGGAGCTTCCGGCGGCACGCATCCACGCGGACGAGAGGAGCTGGCTCGCGCACTGGCCCGGCGCTCCGGCGGGAGAACTCGACGCCGCGAACGAGGCCTGTGCACGCACCCGCGCTGCCTTGGCGATGCTCTTCGACGAGGGCGGAGTCGATCACGCCGAGCAAGTGAGCGGGGACGGGGGCGTGAAGCCGGCGCGCGGGCGCATCCGCGGCGCCGCGCTCTGTGCCCGGCGCCTTCGTGAGCTACTCCAGCGCGTGTACGAGGACGTTCAGATCACGCCCACCGACGGCGCCGACGCCGTGCTCGCGGCCGCCCTTGCCGCCGCCCGCGACAGCCTCGACGAGCTGGAATCGCTGGAAGAGCGCCAAACCACGATCGCTAGCGCGATCGGGCTGGTCATCGACGCGGTCGCAAGCCGCGCGGCCCCGCCCGAGCGCGAGTCGCGCGCCATCGACGCCGTGGGATGGCTGGAGCTTGCGCTCGACCCGTCACCCGTGATGATCTGCGCGGGGCTGAACGAGGAGGCCATGGGCTCGCGCACGCCCGACGCGCTGCTCCCGCCAGCGCTCCGCCGAGCGCTCGGGGTGCCCGGCGAACCGGAGCGTCACGCCCGCGACCGCTATCTTCTTCGCGCCGCCATCGCACCTCGCGAGCATGTACTCTGCATGGCGGGCAAGATCGCCGCGACCCAGGACCCGCTCACGCCCAGCCGCCTTCTATTCCCGGCCCTGGCTCCGCCATCCGGCTCCGCGTCGACCGAAGCCCGCGACGCGCAACCAACGAGTGGCTTGCTCTCTCGCGTCGCCCGGTGGCTTCGCGAATCCAACGAAGACGCGCGTTCCTCGCCCCGCGCGGGTGTCAATCGATTCACGCACGCACCGCGCGTCCCGTACGCGCCCGTGCGATCGATCGCGGTCACGGCCTTCCGCGACTACATCGCCTCGCCCTATAGCTTCTATCTCAAGCACGTGCTCCGCCTGCACGAGGTCGAGCCGCCCGACGACGAGTTGAATGCGCAGCAGTTCGGCACCGTGATTCACGACGTTCTCCGCGCGTGGGGACGCAGCGCCGAGCGCCACCAGGTTTCCCGACGCGCGATCCGCGATCACTTGTTCGAGTCGCTCAGGGCTTGGTCGCGCAGTCAGTATGGCAGCGAGCCGCCAGTGACAGTTCGCGTGCAACTGCGGGCCGCTGAGGCCCGACTGGAGAGTTTCGCCGCTCGCCAAGCGGCCTGGCGAGCCTCGGGTTGGCGAGTAACGCACACGGAGTGGCAGCCCTCGTCATCGTCACACGCTGACAACGCCTCGGCGGACTCTTCTCAGGCTCACGCGAGGAAGCCGAAAGCACCCAGCCAGAAGGCACCGAGCCAGCGGACGCCCGACGGCGCGACGCCGTCGCTCTTCTCGACCCTTGACTCGTCCGCTAGCTCTCAGGATCTCGAACCATCGCCATCGCCCGCTTCGCGATCGCCGGCGATCGTGCTGCCGCCGGCACAGCCAGGAGACGAGTCGATTGTGATCGGTCTGCGTGGGCGGATCGATCGGATCGACGTCCACGATGATGAGCGCATGGCGATCCTCGACTACAAGACCAGCGACAAGCTGAAGGATCCGCGAGAAGCCCACCTCAAGAACGGTGGCGCGTCTGCCCCGGATGAACCCCCTGGCTGGATCGATCTTCAGCTACCGCTGTATCGAACGCTCGCTGCGGAACTGGGCGTGCCCAGCGACGCTTCCAAGCTGGTCCTAGGCTATGTGGTGCTGCCGGACGACCCTCGCGCCACCGCGTTTCTCGATGCTGCGTTCACCGCGGAGGAGCTTCGTCGGGCCGACGAGGCCGCCCAGCAGATCGCCAGTGCGATCGCGCGAGGGGAGTTTGACTCCATCGGAGACAACCCGCCCAAGTTCGGCGTGCTCGCCATGCTCTGTGGTCATGGCTTCATCGATGCCCCGACCGACGCCAGCTAGGGCGTCGGTTCGAAGCTCGAGCTTGAGTCGAACGGCGGCTTACCGACCGCCGGGAACGCGGCCGATCAGCGTGTACAGGCGGTTCTCGTTCAGCACAGGGATGCCGGTAGCGCTCGCCTGGCGGAGCAGGTTGCGATACTGCTGCACCTGGCGCTCCGAGCGGATGAAAGCCTGGACCACCTCGAAGGGCGCATCGACGCCGGGCTTGGGGGGCAGAACGGGTTCTTCACCCAGCACGAGGAAGTCGACGTCGCCCGAGAGATCGGGAGCCAGCTTGCCGCCCCAGTCCTGGATGAGGCTGGTCAGCGACTCGAACTCGGCGGGGGTCGCCACCCCGTCGCGATCCGTGTCGAAGTTGCCGAACGCCACGAACTTGTACACCTTGCGAGGGTCGTAGACCGCGTTGGCGATCACGTCGCCCGGGACGACCGGCGCACCCTTGGTCTCAAACAGGATCCGGCAAACGCTCGTCCGCGGGCCGACGCTGATGACCTCGAGCGCCGCCTTCCCGCGGGGGTACTCACCGTTCTCGTTGGGCCGGATCGCGCTGGCGTCGGCATAGACCGCGAAGGTCATGCCCAGCACCACCTTCTGCTCGGCGCCAAGGCTGATGAAGGCCTGGTTGTCCGCCGAGTTCAGGCCCACGACCGAGCCATCGACCAGTGCATACTCGTCGGCCCCGCGGAGGATGTCCTGATTCTTCTCGCCCCGGAGGATCGCGAGCTGGTTGTTGAGAACGAGGTTCTCTTCACGCAGGCGGTTCACGTCTTCACGAAGGCGGGCCTCGCGGTCACGGGCCTCCTGCTCGATTCGGGCGACGCGGGATTCCATCTGGCCGCGGGCCTCATTCACGCCCTCGCGATACTGCTCGACCTCGCTCTTGTACTGTCCGATGTCCTCGTTGAGGGCATTGATGGTCTGCTGGTGCTGGGCCTGGATGGCCTTGACCCGCTCCGATTCCGCCTGGCGATCCGCCAGAGCCGCCTGGCGAGCCCGCTCCGCTTCGTCCCGGGCGAGCGTGAGCGTGTCGATCGACTGGCGCTGGTTGCCGATGATCGTGAACAGCGATGCGGCGTCGGCACCCGGGATCTGCTGGACCTTTTCCGCAAACGTCGTGGGCGTGTCGGTCCGCGAACCGGTCGTCTTCACCATCGCATCTGCGTACGAATCCGACATGTACCGGACGAGCGACTTGCGCTCGCGCTTCGCCTGGTCGAGCAACTGGCGAACCTCGTTGAGGTTCTTCTCCGACGCCTGCACGAACTCGGCCACCTCCGCGTCCTTGGACCGAAGCTGCTGCCTCGCGCTGTTCGCCTGCGCGAAGAAGAGCGTCGTGGTGACGAACAGGGCGAGCGAGAGCACGCCCAGAACGACCACGAGGATGATGGTGCCAACGCCTGCCGATGTCCGACCTGCCATGAGAAGAACTCCGTCGCTCGATCGCCCGCCCTACTGGCAAGCGGACTGTGTTCGCTCGAAACCCTGAGCCCGAAACCTGGAACCGACTTGAAGCCGCTTGGAAGCCGTTGGGGCAGCCTTGCCAACTGGCGGTGTCCGCCGTGGACGCCGACCGATGTTTGCCGGCCGTTTCCGCTGGCCTGTGCGTCGCGTCAGCCCGACTCGCAGCCTCCTGCCGTCGATGTCGCCCGCCGATCCCGCCCGACAAACCGCCCCGGCGAGCCCCGACGCACGTCCAGCATACGCGTGCCAAGGGCGACTGGCTCCGGCATCCTTGATCCGCGCGGCGATAGTCTCGCCGAAAACCCGCCCCCGCGTCAAATCCTCTTCAGGTCCCCCGTCGTCCCAGCCGATCGCCCCAGCCGGCCGCCCCAGCCAGGCGTGGGCGCCCGATGGCCCGGCGCAACCAATGCCCATTGAACAAACAAGCTTGTTTGTTCGGGCAAGACTAGGGACTCCGCCCGGCTATTCTTGGCTCGCTCATCCCGCTGGCGTCGCGCCGGGGCGCCGCGCCCATCTTGTTCCTCGAGGAGGTCTCGCGTGCTTGGACGTGTTTTCAAGGCTTACGACGTTCGTGGCACCTACCCGGACCTGCTCAACGACCAGATGGCGTGGCAGATCGGGTTCGGCTGCTCCAAGTTCCTCCTCACCAACGCCGAGTCGGCAGGCGAAACCACCCCGATGATGAAGAACATCGTCGTCGGCCGCGACATGCGCACCAGCTCGCCCTCGCTCGCCCGCGCCCTTATCCAGGGCATCAACGATCATGGCGGAAACGTCATCGATATCGGGCTGTGCGACACCTCCATGATCTACTTCGCCATCAACCACCTGGATTGCGCGGGGGGCGTCATGGTCACCGCCAGCCACAACCCGCCCCAGTACAACGGGTTCAAGGTCTCGGCACGAAAGGCCAAGCCCGTGGGTGAATCCACCGGCCTGGCCGATGTCCGCAAGCACGCCGCCATGGTCGACAAGGCCACCTTGGTTCCAGGCAATGGCAGCGTTGAGCAGCGCGACCTCTGGACCCCCTATGTCCAGCACGTTCGGTCCTTCATCGACCTGGGCGGAAAGAAGCTCAAGGTCGTTGTCGACGCCTCCAACGGGATGGCCGGCACCATGTGCCCCAAGGTCTTTGGCAAGAACGGCTCCGCCATCCCGGGCCTCTCGATCGTCGAACTCAACTACGACAACACGTCCGGCACCTTCGTGCACGAGCCCAATCCACTCGTCCTGTCCAACCTGCGCCAGCTCCAGGAAGCCGTCGTCAAAGAAAAGGCCGACTGCGGCGTGTGCTTCGATGGCGACGCCGACCGCTGCGTTATTGTCGACGAGAAGGGCAACGCCATCGGGTGCGATCTGCTGACCGCGCTGCTCTGCAAGCACTTCCTCGCGAAGTTCCCGGGGACGCCCGTCGCCTACGACCTGCGCTCGACCAAGGCGGTGGAAGAAGAAGTGCTCAAGGCCGGTGGCAAACCCCTCCGCAGCCGCGTGGGGCACGTCTTCATGAAGGCCGCGCTGGCCCAGCATGGCGGGTGCTTCGGGGGCGAACTCTCGGGACACTTCTACTTCAAGGGCAACTTCAACGCCGATTCTGGCGCGATCGCGATGGGCACCGTGCTCACGGTGCTCGCCAAGGCTGGCAAGCCCATGAGCTCGCTCATCGCCCCGCTCGCCCGCTACGCGCAGTCCGGTGAGATCAACTTCCAGATCGAGGACAAGGACGGTGCCCTCGCCGACGTCAAGCGGTCCTTCGGTCCCGGCTCTCCGACCGCCGCGACGATCGACGAACTCGACGGCGTCACGCTCGACTGCTTCGCGCGTGAGGGCTGGTGGGCCAACATCCGCAAGAGCAACACCGAGCCCTTGCTCCGACTTAACGTCGAAGCCAAGGACAAGGTGATCCTCGCTCGCGCGCTGGCCATCCTTTCGCCCAAGCTGGGCAAGCAGGTCGATCACTAAAATCCGCTTGACATCCAGCCCGAGCGTCAGCGGAGCCTTGGACTCATCGCTCTTGATCGCTCGCCCGCTTGGCGGCCGCCCCGCGGTTTCGCGGCGAGCTTTCGCGTCCGTACACTGCTGGAACTATGCCAGACACCCCCTTGCCGCTGGACGTGGAATCCTCTGGGCCGTTCGCGGGGATTGCAACTCTGACGCTCGCGCAGCCCGGGCGGCCCGTGGTCGTTCTGGATCACGATCTGATCCGGGCGCTCGAAGCGACGCTCAACGCCGTGCCATCGAGCACCATCGGGCTCGTGCTGGCCAGCGCCAGCGAACGGGCGTTCGTTGCGGGCGCCGATCTCAAGGCCATCAGCGAGCTCGACGACGACGCGCTGCACCGCTATCTCGAGTATGGCTCGCGCGTCTTTGCGATGCTCAGCCTCGCTCCGTACTGGACCGTTGCCGCCATTAACGGCGCGGCGCTGGGCGGCGGTCTGGAACTGGCGATGCACTGCGACGCGCTCGTCGCGTCGCCCCCGGCGGCCCGTGAAGGCCAGCCCGGTAAGCCCTATCAGGTTGGGTTGCCCGAAGCCGGTCTGGGCCTCTGCCCCGGCTGGGGCGGCACCAACCTGCTCCCGTCGCTGATGGATCCCGCCGACGCCATCCGTCGCACCGCCACCGGCCAGACCCTCAGCAGCGACGAGGCCTTCACCACCATGCTGTTCGCCAAGATCGCGCCCGACGCGGGGTCACTCACGCGCACCGCGAAGGAGTGGATTTTGGGAAAGATCAGCACCGGCTCTGGCAAGAGCGTTGCCGGCGCTACCACCGCCGACCCTTGGCTGCGCCGCCCCGCGAGCAAGGCAACAACGCTCTTGGCCCTGGGGCGCGAGCGAACCACCCTCGAAACCACCGATCAGGGTCGCGCCGTGATGGAGGCCGTCGAAGTCGGGCTCGCCCGGGGCTATTCCGCGGCTCTGGAAGTCGAACGCCGCCAGCTCGTCCGTCTGCGCCACACGCCCCGCGCCAAAGAAGCCCTCGCCGCCTTCTTCGCCAAGAAGAAATGAACCCACCCGGCCGGCATCCGGGCGATTGGCAACGGGACAGTGCCCCACCCTTTTCCGTTGTGCGACACCTGACCTCTGCTCGATTCGCCCCATGCCAACACCCGAGCGCGACCATCCCTTTGTCAGCCGGGGCGGCGTGAAGCTCCGTCACGCGCTTGACGCGTTCACCATCGACGCACGCGGGCTTGTGTGCGCGGATCTGGGCGCATCGACGGGCGGCTTCACGGACTGCCTGCTCCAAGCCGGTGTCGCCCGAGTCCACGCCTTGGACACCGCATATGGCGAGCTGGCCTGGAAGCTGCGCAACGACCCGCGCGTCGTCGTCCGCGAGCGCACCAACGCGTTGTACGCCGAGCCCCCTGCGGAGGGCGTCGCGCTCGTGGTGGTCGACCTGGGCTGGACGCCGCAGCGACTCGTGGTGCCAGCGGCGCTCCGCTGGCTGGCCCCGGGCGGGCGGATCATCTCGCTGATCAAGCCTCACTACGAGCGTTCCGACCGCGAGCGCGCTGCGGGGTGGGATCCTGCGCTCGCCAGTCAAGCAGGCCCCGAACAGGAAACAACGGGCCAGCGCCAAGGCCTCAGCCCAGCCCCGAATCCAGCCCCGAACCCACCCCCAAACCCAGCCCAACGGTCCAGGCGTGTGCGTGCCTCGCCCGTCACCGCTCACCACCTGCTGACCGACGAAGAGGCCCACGCCGAGACCGATCGCGTCATCGCGCTGCTTCCAACGCTGGGCGTCCGCGTTGCCGGAGTCACCCGGTCACCCATCCGAGGCGGGAGCGATCCCAAGAAGGGCAACGCCGAGTGGCTGGTTCTCTTGGAGCCCGCGGCAACTCGGCCCTGACATCGCCCGCGCAACTTCTGGTACGATGTCCGGATGAAACGACGCAGCTTCGTCAACCAGTCCGTGGTGGGGATCGCGCTGGCGACGGGGCTCGCGAGCTGGTCGCCTACCGGCGCCGCGGCGCCAGCGCCGACTCCCGCGAGAAAAGGGCGCCTGAGGCAGTCGGTTTGCCGCTGGTGCTTCGGGTCCTGGCCTTTGGAGCGTCTGTGTTCCGTCGCTTCCGAACTGGGCCTGGGCTCGGTTGAGCTGCTGGCACCCGACGAGTGGGCGGTCGCATCCAAGCACGGGCTGACGTGCGCCGTCGCCTCGCCCATGGCTTCCAACCCAATCCACAAAGGATGGAACCGGGCCGAGAACCACGAGGCGATGCTGCGTGAACTCGACGAACGCCTCGCACTGTGCGTGAGCGCGGGCGTTCCCAAGCAGATCGTGTTTAGCGGCAACCGGAGCGGGCTCAGCGACGCCGAGGGGCTCCGCGTGTGCGCCGCCGGGCTGCGTGAGGCGGTGAAGCTCGCCGAGAAGCACGGAAGCTCGCTGGTGATGGAGCTTCTCAACAGCAAGGTCGATCACGGGGACTACCAGTGCGACCGCACCGCATGGGGCGCAGACCTTGTCCAAGCCGTCGGCAGCGACCGATTCTCGCTGCTCTACGACATCTACCACATGCAGATCATGGAAGGGGACGTCATCCGGACGATCCGCACGCATCACCAGGCGGTCGGACACTACCACACCGCTGGCAACCCGGGACGGAACGAGATCGACGACACGCAAGAACTCAACTATAAGGCGATCTGCGAAGCGATCGTCGAGACCGGCTTCAAGGGCTTCCTTGGACAGGAGTTCATCCCGAGGCGCGACCCGCTCCAATCGCTGACCGAGGCCGTCGCGATCTGCGACGTGTGATCTCCGCGGCGGACTCGCGAGCGGAGCCACGAACGCCCGGAATACGCTGGCGCATGCAAGCCAGCACCCGCAACGCCAGCGGCGACAACCCAAGACTCTGCTCCATCGGGGGCTCCGAAGGACGCGCCCGGGTCGATATCGGCGCCGGCCGACCCCTGGCCATCATCGCCGGGCCTTGCGTTCTTGAATCGCTCGAACTCGGGCTGTTGGTGGGGCAACGCGTCCGCGAAGCCTGCACGCGCCTCGGCCTTGCCTATGTCTTCAAGGCGTCGTTCGACAAAGCCAACCGCAGCAGCATCCACTCGCCCCGCGGCCCGGGCCTGGAGCAAGGCCTCGCCTGGCTCGACCGCCTCGGGCGTGAACTTGGTGTGCCCGTCACCACCGACATCCACGAGCCCGAGCAGGCCGAGCCCGCCTCGCGGGTCATCGATCTCCTCCAGATCCCCGCCTTCCTCTGTCGCCAGACCGATCTGCTCTTGGCCGCGGGACAGGCGGCGGCAAAGCACCAGCGGGGTGTCAACGTCAAGAAAGGCCAGTTCATGTCGCCCCCCGAACTCGGACTCGCGGCAAGCAAGCTGAGCGAAGCCGGATGCGACAACGTGATGTTCACCGAGCGGGGCACGTTCTTTGGCTATGGCCGACTGGTCAACGACTTCATCGGGCTTGGCGACATGATCGAGGGCACCGGCATCAAGCTGGGCCCACCGGGAGGGAAAGCCGGATCGCCCCCGCCCGTGTGCTTTGACTGCACCCACTCGACCCAGATGCCGGGCACGGGAACGACCACGGGCGGCAGGCCCGAGCGAGCGCCACTGCTCGCCCGCGCCGCGGTCGCTGCCGGGGTTCACGCGGTCTTCATCGAGTGCCACCCCGAGCCCGCACGGGCCCTGAGCGACGCGAGCACCATGCAGACGCTCGAAAGCATGCCGGCGCTGCTGGAATCGCTCGCAAGGGTGCGGGATGCACTGGATTGACCCTGACGAACACGCGTGAGGCGTGGAAGCCGCTAGAACTCGGCAACAACCATGCGTGCGAAGCGCATGGTCATCAACCTGAACATCTCCAAGGCTCAAGAAGACACGCTCCGCGCTGCGTGGGGATCGCAGCTCGATCGCGTCGCCCTCGAGGCCTTGGCGATCGAGGGCTATCGCTCACGGAAACTGAGCGCCGCTGAAGTCGGGCGTTTGCTGGGGCTTGAGGATCGCTGGGCGGTCAACCAGTGGCTGGCGGACCGCAAGGTCCCGCTCAACTACACGCTTCAGGAGTTGGAGTCCGACCGCCAGACCCACGACCGCGTGCTTGGGAAGTCGGCCTGATTCTGGTCGGCCTGATTCTGGTCGTTTCTGACAGTTCACCCATCAACTTTCTGGTTCGGCTTCAATGTGTGCATGTCCTCCCGACGCTCTATGGAACGGTGCTTGTTCCTCCAAAGGTCGTTGAGGAACTCAGCCGCTCATCGACCCCACAAGAGGTCAAAGAGTTCCTCAGAAGCCAACCACCTTGGCTCAACGTCCGGGCTCCAGCGGCCCTCGAAGAGAGTTAGACGCGGGCGAAGTGGCGGCAATTTGCCTCGCTCAAGAAGTTGGTGCCGACTTCATCTTTCTTGACGACGGAGACGCTCGCGAGGCCGCCAAGCAGCCTGCGGGCTTCTGAACCTCATGGATGTCGTGCCCATGTTCCCACCCGATTACAGGATCGCCAGATCGATCGGCGACGCGGCCCTAGAACGGTGTCGAACGCGGCGAAACAAGAACTGATCGCGGGCAGATATTCGCGACTCAAGCAAAGCCAGTCAGGATTCAACTCTCTCAAGCGATCCCAACCGATGCGGCGCCGTTCCTCCGCTTGAGTAGACCAGCTCGTGCCCTGTGCTTGCGTCAGCCGCCCTTACCCTCGTCGCCCACCGCCATACGCTCGGCCCATGTCTCACGCCCAAACTCACCATCCCATCGTCGCCCTCACTCGCGAGGTCTATGGCACGCTGGACATCCCCGGGGCCGAGCTGCGCTGCGCCGGCGCGGAGAAGATCACCCGCGAGAAGCTGCTGGCGCTGGTTCCCGGCGCGCACGTCTTGATCACGATGTACACCGATCGGGTCGACGATGCGGTCCTGGACGCCGCCGGGCCTCAGCTCCGGGGCGTCATCAACTTCGCGGTCGGCTACGACAACATCGACGTCTCGGCATGCGCTCGTCGCGGGGTCACAGTCTGCAACACCCCCCACGCCGTGACGGAAGGCACCGCCGACCTGGCGTGGTCCCTGATCTTGGCTGTCGCGCGGGGCATCCCCCGGCTCGACAGCTACGCGCGCTCGCCGGAGTACGCCGCCCGCGGGCACCTTGGGATGGGCGAGCGCGTCGGGATGGACCTCGCCGGACGAACGCTCCTCATCGTCGGCGCGGGACGCATCGGGTATGCGACGGCGCTCCGCTCGCTGGGCTGGGGCATGCGGGTGCTCTACACCGCGCGATCGCGACACCTTGAGTTCGAGATGGCCCCGCTCAATGCCGCCCGGGTCACCCTCGAAGATGGCGTCCGCCAGGCAGACGTTGTGAGCGTTCACACGCCGCTGACCCCGGAGACCCGGCACCTCATCAGCGCGGACATCCTCGGAGCGATGAAGCCCTCGGCCATCCTCATCAACACCTCGCGAGGGCCGGTCGTTGACGAGAGCGCGCTCGCCGCGACGCTCAAGCGAGCGTCGATCTTCGGCGCCGGCCTCGACGTCTTCGAGCGCGAGCCGATCGTCCATCCGGACCTCCTCGCCCTGGACAACGTGGTCCTTACTCCCCACGTCGGTAGCGCCTCGATCAAGTCCCGGACGCTCATGGCCGAGATGGTCAGCCAGAGCGCCAAAGCGCTCATCGCGGGCGCCACGCCCCCCTTCGTCGTGAAGTGACGCGAGCGGGCGGGCTCCGTTGCTGGGGCATCGGCCGACGCCCGCGCGCCAATCGCCGCCCACTCCGCGACTACCCTCCGGTCCGATGCCCGCGTTGCTCACCGTCCGCGAGATTTCCAAGCACTTTGGCTCGCGCACGCTCTTTGAGGGCGTGTCGCTCTCTGTTGACGAGCGCGAGCGCCTCGCCATCATCGGCCCCAACGGCTCGGGTAAGTCCACGCTGCTCAAGATTCTCGCCGAGCAAGAGAACGCCGACGAGGGCGTCGTCGAGGTCCGCCGCGGCGTCCGCGTTGCGTATGTCTCCCAGGCCGATCGCTTCCCCGATGGTTCGACCCTGCTCTCTGCCATCATGGACGATCTTGCCCGCGCACGCGAGCAGGGACGCTCACCCCACCACGACGAGCACGAGTGCGAGATTGCCGCGATCATGGCCCTGGATCGCGCCGGGCTGGAGAACCACGATCAGGCGACCTCGTCGCTCTCCGGCGGGCAGCGCAAGCGACTGGCCATCGCGCGAGAACTGGCGAAGGAACCCGCCATCCTCCTCCTCGACGAGCCGACGAACCACCTCGATGTCGACGGCATCTGGTGGCTCGAAGAGGTCCTTCGGGCCGGACCATTCGCCAGCGTCGTCGTCACGCACGACCGCGCGTTCCTCGAAGGCGTCGCCACCCGAATCGCCGAGCTTTCCCGCCAATTCCCGCAGGGACTGTTCAGCGTCCAGGGCAACTACGACGAGTTCCTCCGCAGGAAGGACGAGTTCCTCGAGGGGCAGGCCCGGCAGGAACAGGCCCTGGCAAGCAAAGTCCGCGAGGACCTGCGCTGGCTCGGACGCGGGGCGAAGGCCCGGCGCACCAAGAGCAAGAGCCGCATCGACGCCAGCTATGTTCGCATGGACGAGCTGGCGCAGCTCAAGTCGCGTAATGCCGCGATCAAGCCCGTCGCCATCGACTGGGAAGCAACCGGTCGCCTGACGCAAAAGCTCCTCGTCGCCCGCGGCATCTGCAAATCGCTTGGCGGCAAGCCCCTCTTTCGCGACCTTGATCTCATCCTCTCCCCGGGAAACACGCTCGGCCTCCTCGGGCCCAACGGCTCGGGCAAGTCGACGCTCGTGCGCGTGCTCTCGGGCGAACTCGAGCCCGATCCCCCCTCAGAGGCCGCGCTCCGCGCCGCGGCCAGCGAGCGGGTTCCCGCCGGCACGCCCTCCCTCGGATCCATCCGCCGCGCCGACAATCTCCGCATCGTCGTCTTCTCGCAGCATCGCTCCGAGATCGACCCCGGAGCAACCCTGGCACAGACGCTCAGCCCCGATTCCGACGCCGTGATCTACCAGGGACGCACGCTCCATGTCCACACCTGGGCCCGAAAGTTCCTCTTCTCAACCGAACAGCTCCAGCAGCCCGTTCGCTCACTCTCGGGCGGCGAGCAGGCCCGCATCCACATCGCCCGCCTGATGCTCGCCCCGGCCGACGTGCTCGTGCTCGACGAGCCCACCAACGACCTGGACGTTCCCACGCTCGAAGTCCTGGAAGAGAGCATCGAGGAGTTCCCCGGAGCCTGCGTCCTGATCACCCACGACCGGGCGATGCTCGCCCGCGTCGCAACGCACATCGTGGCCCTCGATGGTCAGGGGAACGCCGAGCATTACGTCGACTACGACCAGTGGTTTGCCGCGCGCCAGCGCCGGGAGAAGGAACTCCGCAAGTCCGGAGGCCCGGATCGCGCTCGCCCCGCGGAAGCATCCGACTCTCCCTCCGTCCAAGTCGGTGGCGCCGCTCAAGCGTCGGCACCAAGCCCGTTACCGGCTTCCGCCGCTTCGACTCCAACTCCACCCAGGCGAAAGCTGTCGTACAAGGAGCAGCGCGAGCTCGACGGAATGGAAGCCGCGATCCATCAGGCCGAGGCGACCGTCCAGAAGCTCGAAGCCGCGATGAACGATCCCACGAACGCGAACGATCACCGCAAGTTCGAGAAGATCTGTCGCGACATGGCCGAAGCGCAGGCCACGGTCTCGCGTTTGTATGAACGCTGGGCGGAGCTGAGCTAGCCATGCACCAGAAGGGCGACTCACAACGGAACGCGCGATGCTGGGGCTGATCGTCCGACGCCTGCTGCAGTTGCCGCTGATCCTGCTGGCGGTCTACACGCTCACGCTCGCCCTCGCCTGGGCGGTGCCCGGCAACCCGCTGGAGCGCCCGGAAGGCCGCCGACCGCCCGCCGAAGTCGCCGCCGCGATGCGGGCGCAGTACAAGCTCGACAACTTCTGGGCCTTCTACGTCTCGTATCTCGACAGCGCGACCGGCCTTCGCTACTTCCGCGAGCACGTGCTTGCCACGGACCAGAAGCGCAGCGACGCCGAAGGCGGCCCATCGATCGCTCCCCCCGCAGCGAATCGCGCCACGCCGAACCGACCGATTTTCGATCTTGGTCCCTCGCTGCACTATCGTGACCAGCGGGTCCACGAGATTATCGCTTCGTCACTTCCCGCCTCGATGCTGGTGGGCGGGTTGGCCATCCTGCTCGCCCTGCTCATCGGCGTTCCCGCAGGCGTCGCCTCCGCCGCCCGACCAAACTCATGGGTCGACGCCGCCACCCGGCTTCTCGCCCTTGCTGGAATCAGCATTCCAAGCTTCGTGATCGCCATGGCCCTGCTGCTCATCTTCGCTGTTGAGCTTGGCTGGCTCCCCGTCGCTTCCTGGGGCGGGCTCGCCGGGCTAATCCTCCCCAGCTTCACGCTCTGCCTCCCCTTCGCGGCGTACATCACCCGCCTCACCCGCTTGGGTATGCTCGAACAGCTCGGCGCCGACTACATCCGCACAGCACGCGCCAAGGGCGTTTCCAACATGGGCGTCCTCACACGCCACGCCCTCAAGAACGCCATCCTCCCGGTTGTCAGTTACCTCGGCCCCGCTACGGCGTTCGCCGTCACGGGCTCGTTCGTGGTCGAGCGCGTCTTCAGCATCCCCGGCATGGGGCAGCACTTCGTCGCCGCGGTCCAGAACAAGGACCTCTTCCTCATCATCGGCGTCGTGCTGGTCTATTCCAGCTTGCTCATCCTGCTCAACCTCGCGGTCGACGTCGCCTACCGCTGGATCGACCCCCGCATCGAATAACCCGCTCGCTCGAGCCCCGACCTCATCAACACCGCACAAGCCCCCAGTGTCCGAAACCGGACCCTCTCTCATCGTCCGGTTCGGCTGTCGGGTGCGCACCAGAGCAGCGAGGGCCGACGCGGATCGCTGTTCAGCTCCGCGTTGTATTTCTGCTGCGTCCACCACTGCGCCGAACCGTCGATCAGCGCCATCGTCGCGCCATCGCCATGGCGCCGCGTCAGACCCTCATCCGGCCTGCTCGCGGCGTCGTTCCAGGCGTTGCTCGTCGTGCGCCCGCCCCGCTCGTCCGATTCCCAGAACATCACGCAGTCCGGCCTGTAGAAATCGAACAGCCGCGCCGGCTGCGCCACGCGCCCAAACCCGTTGATCGAGCCGTTGAAGATGTAGCTCGTGACGTTGTCTACCGCCGTGAACGGACTCTTGTGGCTCGGACAGCGGTACACCTTCGACAGCGATGATTGGAGCAGCCCCGTGGGCTCGACGGTCGAGCCGGTGATGATCGGCTTATCTCCCCCGAGATACAACCAGAGCTCGCCCGTGCTGGGCCCAAGCTCGTCCGGCGCACGCCAAAGCCTCGAGATCAGCACCGTGTGGAGCCAGCCGCGCGGAGTGCCCAGAGGAGTACCCCAGTTGCTGTGCGGCAGGCGGTCCTTGGCGTCGTTGGCCGAGCCGTGTGCCGCCGTCAGCAACTGCTTCATGTGCGCCGTGCATTGCACTTGCCGCGCTGCTTCCCGGCTCTTCCCGAGCGCGGGCAGCAGGATCCCGATCAACAGCGCGATGATCGCAATCACCACCAGCAACTCGATGAGCGTAAACGCGGGCGATCGGCGTGACGCAAAGCGATGTTGCATACAAAGGCTCCCGAAATGAAACACTCCGCCGCCGCAAGATCTCAAGCGGGCTCTCAAGTGATATCGCCAGAACGCCTCTAATGCAAGCACAACATGCGGCGCGCCGAGTGATTCAGCCCTCTAAACCGGAGGGGATGGGGGCGATAGGGTCGGACTCTGGGGGTCGCCCGCGTCGTTTAGCCGCGCGCCGCACCGGGAGCAGAACGAGGCGGCCCGATCCGGCGTGCTCGCGGCGCAGCCGGAGCAGGCGCGCAGCCGCCGCCCGCCTCTCACCAGATCGTGCACGGCAATTCCGATCCAGACGACCTCGAGCGCGACCCCGGGCCAGGATTCGGTGAAGACCTGACTCGCGCCAAGGCCCGCCGCGCCGATGATGTTCATGATCGGGTAGAGCCGGCGCCCCCACCGCTCCTTGCGCGAATACGCGAGCAGGAGCACGCCCGCCCCGAGCGATCCGATGAGATTCACCATCGTCGGGGACAATGCCGCGAGCAAGACACTCATGGCAGATCCTACAGCCCCGGCGTCGAGTCCCGCGCCGTTCCAGATGATGAGCTGCAATCAGCTGCTATCGTCACCGGGCATGGGATGCTTCATCGCGCCTTTCCCCGGTGCCAAACCGGAACCCCGGGTAAACTCGCTTGACGGCGCGTGGTGGCGCGCCGTGTGTGGAGCGAGTGATGCCCCCCAAGGTCCGCCGCGTGGTGCTCGTCGGCTGGGATGCCGCCGACTGGCGCATGATCGAGCCCATGATGGCCCAAGGCCTCATGCCTCACTTTCGCAAACTGGTCGAATCCGGCGTCAGCGGCAACATCGCCAGCCTCACGCCCATGATCTCCCCCATCCTCTGGACGTCCATAGCCACGGGCAAGTGGGGCGACAAGCACGGAATCCTCGGGTTTGCCGAGCCCGACGGCACCACCGGCTCCTGCCGCCCCGTCACCAGCTCCAGCCGAACCTGTAAAGCCATCTGGAACATCCTCGCGGAACGGGGCCTCAAGGCCAGCGCCATTAACTGGTTTGCCAGCCACCCCGCCGAGCGCACCGGGGGCGTCGTCGTCACCGACCGCTTCCCGATTCCCGCCGGGCCGCTGAACGCCGAGTGGCCCTTGCACCCGGGCACCGTCGCGCCGGACGAGGTTTCCGCCAAAGCCGCGACGCTGCGGATCCACCCTTCGCGCACGACACCCGACCAGATCCGCCGATTCATCCCCCGCATCGCGGAGATCCGCCCTCAGGACGAGCCCGAACTGACGAGAAAAGTCAATGAGCTACGAGCGCTGCTGGCCCAGTGCGCCACCGTCCACAACGCCGCGACCTGGATCCTCCAGGAGCATCCGAGCGATTTCCTAGGCGTCTACTACGACGCCATCGACCGCTTCGCCCACGCCTTCATGGAGTTCCACCCGCCCCGGCGCGAGGGCGTCGACGAGCGCGCCTTCGACTTCTTCCAGAACGTCATGACAACGTGCTATCAGTTCCATGACATGATGCTGGGTAGGCTTGTCCAGCTCGCCGGACCCGAGGCGCTCGTCCTCGTCGTCTCCGATCACGGCTTCTACAGCGACGACCTCCGCCCCGAGGGCACCAGCGCCATCAAGGGCGGAAAGCCCGTTGCATGGCACCGTCCCTACGGCATCGTCGCCGCGATGGGCCCGGGCGTGAAGCGAGGCGAGAAGATCTACTCCGCGTCGCTCCTGGACATCACTCCCACCATCCTCGCCGCAATGGGGCTCCCCGTTGGCGCCGACATGGATGGGCACGTGTTGACGCAGATGTTCACCGACGAACTCCCCGTGGAGCGCATCCCGACCCACGAAGGTCCCGCTTCGCCCGAGGGGACAACGCCGTCGCAACTGGACAGCCAGCCGGAGTCCAAGCCCGAAGACCCGCTCGTGGTGCAGCAGATGATCGAACAGCTCGTGCAGCTTGGATATCTCGCGCAGAACAACACGACCGAGGTGGTCGCCGATCGGCACAAGAATCTCGCTTCGATCTACCTGGCAACGGGCCGCCCCAAGGAAGCCCAGGCGGAACTCGACAAGGTCCTTTCTATCAAGCCGGGGGATGAGTTCGCGCGCCTGGGCATCGCCCGCTGCCACATGATGCTGGGCGACGTGAGCAAGGGTGAGGCGCTCGTTCGCGACGTGCTGGGCGATGGCGAGAACTCGACCGGCGCCGACTCCGCCCGCGCACACCTGCACCTTGGCACCATGGCCATGCGCCGCAACGCCCCGGAAGAAGCGCTCGGGCACTTCCAGCGGGCCGCCAGCGCGGACACCAAGCTCCACGCCATCCACACCAACATCGGCACCGCTCTGCTTCGCCTTTCTCGCTGGTCCGAGGCGGCCCACGCCTTTGAAACATCGATTCGCGCCGACCCGGATGACGCCGATGCCTGGGACGGGCTGGGCGTCGCCTACCGATCCCTCAAGCAGCCCAGCGACGCCGTCTTTGCGCACATGCGCTGCATCGCCCTGCTGCACGCCCGGCCAAACTCGCACATCAATCTCGCCCTGGCCCTGGGCGACGTCGGGCGGACCCGCTGGGCGGCCCAGGCACTGCGCACCGCGGCGGAGCTCGACCCTTCCGACCCGCGGCCGCACACCCTCCTGGCGGAACTTTGCGAGCGAGCCTTCAACGAGCCCGACGCCGCCGCCCAGCACCGAACCAAGGCTGCAGAACTCCGCGCCGCGCGCGAGGTCCGCTTCCGCGCCCCCGGCTCCCCCTCACAGGAATCATCATCGTGAGCAACCCAGCCGCCCCCCACTACATCACCGTCGTCTCCGGCGTTCCGCGCTCCGGAACATCGCTCATGATGCGCATGCTCGAAGCCGGTGGCGTGCCGCCACTCTCCGACGGCTTGCGCCAGCCCGACGACAACAACCCCCACGGCTACTTCGAGCTCGAAGCCGTCAAGCGCACCAAAGCCGACCCCACCTGGGTCGCCAGCGCTCGAGGAAAAGCCGTCAAGGTCATCTGCCCCCTCCTCCCCGATCTCCCTGCTGCGCTCCCCGCCTCGCTCGGTGGCGGCACGCTCGAGTATCGCGTCGTCCTCATGGTCCGCGACCTGGACGAAGTCGTCGCATCCCAAACCTCGATGCTCAAGCGACTAGGCAAAGTTCCCGCCAGCTTGGCTCCTGACGCGCTCAAAAAGCTGTTCACGCAGCAACTCGATCTCACACGCCGCTGGGCACAAGCACCGAGCCGGTCGCTGCTGGAAGTCCCGTACAACCAGTTGATGGCGTCTCCGGCCGTCGCCATCGCGATTATCGGACGAATACAGACCTTCATGGCAGGCCATGCCCCGCTCGGAGCCGCGGAAATGGTGGGCACGATCGACCCCGGGTTGTACAGAGAGAGGCGGGGCTAGCGGAAACGCCTTGACAGGGGATCTACCGATCGAGTAGGGTGTTCAAACATTTCTCAGAAGTGTGCCGGTCCGCATTCCGTGTGCCCTTGAAGGAGAGCCTCCGATGAGCCAGAACAGCAGCAACTCCAGCGTCTCATTCCATGGCCCCGAAGCGCTTGCCGCCGCGCTTGCGATCGCCAGCGGCACCGCCGCGTTCGCCGCGCCGGTTCGCTTCGATAACACCGACGGGGCGTTCGACTGGCGTCCCTCCGCGTGCGGCGGGACCAACTATCTGGACATCACCGTCGCCGCCGATGCGCAGACCAACACCTATTCCGATATCGCGCTCAGCCAGACCTATTACTACGGGCTTTGCAACGACGAGACCAAGGACGGCAACTACTTCTACGCCGGCAGCGGGATCAATCTCTTCGACAACGCCTGGGTCAACGGCGGCGGCGACTACAACGCAATCGACCCTCTCGACGAAGGCACCATCATCGGGCCGTCCAGCGCCTGGAGCGACTTTGGCACCACGATGAGCGTGTACCGAAGCGCCTGTTGCGAGAGCGACGACTGGAACACCGTGGGCCGCGAGGCATATGTTGGCGTCCGCCTGAAGATTAACGGCGCAATCCACTACGGCTGGGTCAAGGCTCGGCTCACCAACCCCCGCGCAGCCCAGCTCGAGGCGCTCGCTTGGGGCTATGAAACCACCCCCAACACCCCCGTCGCCGCCGGCGCCGGTGGCGTCGACTGCTCCGCCGACTTCAATGGCGACGGCCAGGTCGATTTCTTCGACTTCCTCGACTTCGGCGCCGCCTTTGCCAACGAGGACATCACCGCCGACTTCAACAGCGATGGCCAGGTCGACTTCTTCGACTACCTCGACTTCAGCCAGGCGTTCGGCACCAGCACCTGCTGATCCTCGAACCGCCATCGCGCGGCTCGGATCCATCGCGCCGCGGACCGTCTTGAAGCATGTACCCTCCCTCACACGGGCGCCCATCGGGGCGCCCGTTGTTGTTTCCCCGGGACCATGCTGGTAAGGCTGACGCACCCCGAACACCCCCGGCCCGACATGGAGTGAGCGACACCCAACGTTCGGATCTCGCGCGGCTGCGCCCCTAGAATCCACTTCGCCCGCCAAGGCGCGAAACTGTTTCCTCAACTGCCAACCCGTGTCCGTCGCGGTGTTCGGGACTTTCGGGGTCTCCGAGAAAGGATCGAGGTCGTATGTCGCAGGCTGCTCCCGCCCACTCCATGGGTTCCAGGATCGACTCCCCCAACGGGTCCGCCCACGCTCCCTCCGCGGCCGCAGGCTCGACGAGACTCGGCCCTCGCGCTTCCGACCTCGTGCCCAACGACGTCCTCATCCGCTGGCTGCGGGACATGATCCTCATCCGCGAGTTTGAGAACCGCTGTGCCCAGTCCTACCAGCAGGCCAAGATCGGCGGCTTCTGTCACCTGTACATCGGGCAGGAAGCGACCGCGGTCGGCACCATCAACGCCGTAAACCACGACGACCCGGTCATCACCGCTTACCGCGACCACGGACACGCCTTGGCTCGCGGCATGACGCCCGAAGCGTGCATGGCCGAGATGTACGGCAAGATCGGTGGCTGCGCTAAAGGCAAGGGCGGTTCCATGCACATGTTCGATCGCCCCAACTGGCTCTTCGGCGGCCACGGCATCGTCGGCGCACAAACGCCCCTTGGCGCGGGCTTCGCCTTCGCTCACAAGTACGAACTCGAAGTCCTCGGCGCCCAGCTCGAACAATCCGGGCCTTTCTCGGGCGTCACGTCGCCCCCGCTCACCGACCTCGCCCCGAAGAAGAAGGTCACGCTCTGCTTCCTGGGCGACGGCGCGCTCAACCAGGGCGCGCTGCACGAAGCGATGAACCTCGCCGGGCTCTATTCGCTGCCCGTCATCTACGTCGTCGAGAACAACGGCTACTCGATGGGCACCGCCATCGAGCGCGGCACCACCATGGCCCACGACCTGCGCACCAAGGCCGCGGCCTATGGCATCGAGGGCGCCATCATCGATGGCTTCGACGTCATGTCCCTCTACGACGAGTTCAAGCCGCTCGTTGATCGCTGCCGCGAGGATCAGCGCCCCGCCTTCGTCGATCTCAAGACCTACCGCTACCTCGGCCACTCCATGTCCGACCCGCAGAAGTATCGCACCAAGGAAGAAGTCGAGCAGTTCAAGCAGAAGGACTCGATCGACCGCCTCGCGGCATACTTGATGGACGCCAAGACGCCCCGCGCGCAGGCGAGCGGCAAGGCGGTGCTTAGCGAGCCCGAGTTCATGGAAATCCAAAGCGAAGTGAAGGCCGCGGTGGCGCGCTCGCTGGAGTTCGCCGAACAATCCCCCGCGCCCGAGCCCGCCAGCGAACTCTACACCGACGTCTACTTGAACCCGCAGGCGAACCTGAGCCCACACCGCGAGTACACGCACGGCGTGAAGAATCCCGTTTTGAAATAGGTCTTATGTCCATCCGCCGGGCAAGCGACCCGGCGAGCCAGCGTTTCGCCGCGAGCGAACACCGGGTTTGTTTCCCGCAGACGAAGCGGCGCAAGTCGCCCTCCCGCCGAGGCTTACGGCGTGAGAGCCGCGCCGTTGCACGTCGTGCGCAAAGAAAACGGTTGTGCTCCGTCCAAAGTCGTGATAGTCTCGGGACTCGTTCCGAGGAGGTCACATGAGCAATGCGATTTGGGCGGTCGGGCGGCCTAGTGGTCGGGCAGCGTTTGGGCTCGCGGCAGTCGGCGTCACCGTGACGATGAACGTCGGCACGCCGCTGGCTCAGGCCAACTCCGATGAACCCCGCGGTCGATTTGTCTCCGATGACACGGTGATCGCCGTCTTCGATCAAGAGCTCGCTCCGGACGACAGTGTGCACCAGCGCGCAGCCATCGCCGCGGTAGCCGGTGAGGTGGTGTGGCGAGCCAGAACCGTGCCCGGGCTCGTCGCGATCCGTGTGCCGCGAGGGTGGAGCGACGTGGCGGCGAGCTACTTGAGGACAAGCCGGGTCGCGCCGCGGGCCGAGGCGGCTCACGACGCGGGGTTTGCATATGGGGCGGTGCCCAACGACGCGGACTATGGACGGCAGTGGGGCCTCAAGAACACTGGGCAGACGTTCGTGTGCACTGATAACGGCCAGAACACCACGATTACCGCCGTTGCGGGTTACGACATCGGCGTGGAACACGCGTGGAACATCCGCACGGATTGCTCGAGAAAGGTTGTCGCGGTTGTTGATAGTGGAGTGTGGTATCCGCACGACGAACTGTTCGCCAACATGTGGATAAATCCGGACGAAGTTTCCGGGAACGGCCTCGATGATGACAACAACGGAGTTGTCGACGATGTATACGGAGCAAACTTTCGTGATGATGATCCGCTATGTTATGTTCCCGGCTACCCACTTCCAAACAAGGGCGATCCAATTGAGTATCCTAAGCTGGGGGTGTATCATGGAACACCGGTTGCCGCTATAATAGGGGCAGCCGGAAACAATCGCGCAGGCATGACGGGCATATGCTGGACAGCCCAAATAATGGCCATTAGAGCCTCCTCCTACACATATATGTTCAGCTCATGTTCTGACGTCTTCTGTGAAAACAATCCCGATCTGCACGCATTGCACCACATCCGGGCCATTGACTACGCGGTGGCGGAGGGAGCACATATAATCAACGCTAGTTGGGGATTTCAGTATGATCCGGTCGGACTGCTGGAGGTGATTGAGATGGCACGACTTGCCGGCGTGATCTTTGTAGCAATCGCACATAACGACTCTATCGACATAGATTTGTCGACAGGAATCGCAAAACGTTTTCCTTGTGTTTACAATCTTGACAATATTATCTGCGTAGGAAATCTGGGTCCTGACGGCCAGTTGCATTCCACTTCAAACTTTGGTCGACAGTCGGTAGACATCGTTGCGCCGGGCCAATATTCTGCGGCCACACTGGGCTTAGGTCTCTTTCCGCCTATCGAGTATTGTCCCACCGAAAACTGTTTTGGAGGCACGTCCGCTGCTGCGCCACACGTCAGCGGAGCAATCGCACTTCTATGGTCACACTATCCGACATGGACATACTCGCAGGTGCTTGATCGCGTCTACTCGCGGGCTCGCTACCTTCCACAGCTGAGCGGTCAAGTTCGAACTGGGTCCATGCTCGACATGACATTATTGCTCGACTAGTCTTCGCTGGAGAGTAAGATATGAATATTAGCAATTCGTTTCTTAGCCGAAACCTCCTCGTTGCGATCGCGTTGAGCCCTTCAGTTGCCCTCGCCCAAGTCGGCACGGCAACCTTCACGTGGCAGGCGTCCACCGATGGCGGCCAGACGTGGCAGTCCAACCTGATCGAAGTCGATCAGGTGGTGCGCGACCTTCGCGTTCGCGGCTGGTTCGACTGGTCGCCCGATGCTGGGGTCGCACTGTTCAATACGACGTTTGACTGCACTATCAGTTCGATGTCCAATGGAGACATCGCAACTGACCCCTCACGACGGGCGCCGTTCACCAGCTTCCACCAACAGTCGTTGGTCGCGACTCGATTCGGCAACGTCATCAAAGTCGACGATGAGCGCGACACCGCGCCGCCGGGCGTGGGCACCCGTGGCGTGACAAACAACCAACTCTGGCGCGACGCGGGCTTGCCGTACACAGAGGATCGCCCCCTGTCGCTTCTGTCCTTCACCTTCCGGTTGAGCGGCGATCTTGGTGATCGCACCATTGATAGCTCCTTTGGCCTAGCGCCGACGACGGACTACCGCCCACGGTTGTTCACGTCCCGCTCCAGCAGCGCGTCGAATCAGCCCCTTA
This sequence comes from Planctomycetota bacterium, assembly GCA_033763815.1. Lineage (GTDB taxonomy): Bacteria > Planctomycetota > Phycisphaerae > Phycisphaerales > UBA1924 > JANRJU01. The sequence goes on along the minus strand of JANRJU010000028.1, from coordinate 19,923 downwards.
CTACCACTGTCCCCCTCACAATCCGCGTCGTGCCCGCGCCCGGAGCTGCTGCTTTCATGACACTCGGAATGCTTGCGGCATCACGCCGGCGGAGGTGAGCGGTGCGACGTTGCGTTGAGTTGAAAGGATCGTCCATGCGAACACGTCATGTCGGTTGGCTCTGTGTTGTTGGGGCGGCGTCGCTCGCCACAAGCTCTGCCCTCGCCCAAGTCGGCACGGCAACCTTCACGTGGCAAGCGTCCGCCGACGGCGGTCAGGCGTGGCAGTCCAACCTGATCGAGGTCGATCAGTCCGTGCGCGACCTTCGTGTTCGTGGCTGGCTCGACTGGTCCGCAAATGCGGGCGTCGCGGTGGAGACGACGAGCTTCGACTGCATTGTGCAGACTGAATCATTGAGCGATCAAATCTCGGAGCCATATCGTCCTGAACCCTTCAGTTCTTTTCCTCCACAGTCGCTCGCCTCCACGCGATTTGGCAACGTGATCAAGATCGACGACGTGCGTGACACGCTGCCTCCAGGAGTCGGAATCAGAGGGATACTCATCGCACAGCCTTGGGCCGATTCCGGGTTTCCACATACCGATGAGCGACCACTCTCGCTTCTGGAATACTCACTGCGCTTGAGCGGCGAGCTCGGAGATCGCACCGTGAGCAGCGAGTTTCTTTGGCTCAACTCATTTGACGTCAGGCTGTGGATTTCCCGGACGGGTCGAGAAGGCGCCAATGCTCCCCTTACCACCACCGTCCCCCTCACCATCCGCGTCATCCCCGCGCCCGGAGCTGCTGCTTTCATGACACTCGGAATGCTCGCGGCGGCACGCCGGCGGAGGTGAACGGTGCGACGTTGCGCTGAGTTGAAAGGGTCGTCCATGCGAGCACGTCATGTCGGTTGTTCCTGCTTCACCGGGGCGGCGTCGCTCGCCACAAGCTCTGCCCTCGCCCAAGTCGGCACCGCAACCTTCACGTGGCAAGCGTCCGCCGACGGCGGTCAGACGTGGCAGTCCAACCTGATCGATGTGCTCCCACGCCAGACAATGCAGATCCGAGGCTTGTTCGACTGGTCGCCTGACGCTGGGCTTTTGATGGGCGGCGCGGGCTTCGATGCCACCATCGATGGTGCTGGTGAGGACGATGCTCCCGACGCCTTTGCCAGGCGCGAGCCCTTCGCATCGAACGAGCCACAAACCATCGTCGCCTCACGATTCGGCACCACGATCAAAATTGATGATTCCAGGGATACGCGCCCGCCTGGCAACGGCACGCGAGGCGTGAGGATCTCCCAAGCGTGGCCGGACACGGGATCTCCATTCACCTTGGATAAACCCCTCGTGTTTCTGACATTCAACTTCACCATCGACGCATCTGTAATTTCGAGGATTGTTTCAAGCACGTTCCGTAATGGCAATACGTCTGACACGCCGCCGTTTTTGTGGCTGAGGAACAACGGTGGTCCGAATAGGCCAACGACAACCACCGTCCCCCTCACCATCCCCGTCATCCCCGCGCCCGGAGCGGCTGCTTTCATGACGTTCGGGATGCTCGCGGCGGCCCGCCGGCGGAGGTGAACGGTGCGACGTTGCGCTGAGTTGAAAGGGTCGTCCATGCGAGCGCGTCATGTCGGTTGTTCCTGCTTCACCGGGGCGGCAATACTCGCCGGAAGCTCTGCTCTCGCCCAAGTCGGCACCGCAACCTTCACGTGGCAAGCGTCCGCCGACGGCGGTCAGACGTGGCAGTCCAACCTGATCGAGGTCGATCAGTCGGTGCGCGATTTTCGTGTTCGGGGTTGGCTCGACTGGTCCACAGATGCAGGCGTCGCCGTTGCCGCAACTGTCTTTGATTGCAGTGTGCACACGACCTCAGCGGCTGACTTCGTGCAGAACCCCTCGCGCAGAGAGCCGTTCAACTCGTTCCCCCCGCAGACGTTGGTCTCGACGCGCTTCGCCAACACCATCAAGATCGATGATTCACGCGACACCGATCCTCCGGGCGTTGGAACGCGGGGAGTCACGATTGGTCAGGGTTGGGCAGACTCAGGCTTTCCACACACCAGCGAGAGGCCGATTTCGCTTCTGGATTTCTCGCTGCGCTTGAGCGGAGAACTCGGTGATCGCTCTGTCATAAGCGAGTTCCTCTGGCTCGATCCAAATGACGTCTACATCTATGTCTCGCGCTCAAGTCGCACGAATGTGCCGCATACCACCACGGTCCCCCTCACCATCCGCGTCATCCCCGCGCCCGGAGCGGCTGCTTTCATGACATTCGGAATGCTCGCCGCGGCCCGCCGGCGGAGGTGAAGACCCGTGATGCCGGTCGACGTGTGGACAACGTGACCGCGAGCCCCTTCAACTGTTACGCCGTCGCATAGGGGTCAATCACTCGGCCTACCACCTCATATGCACTTGTGTGTGATAGAACCCGCCGGTGGGGCCCTCCGGCGGGAGAGTGGCGAGCCACACGCTGGTCCGCGCGCCCTCCTCCACCTCGAGCGGCGCCTCGTTCGTGCCCATATCGGTCTTGACCCAGCCGGGGTGGGCCGCATTGACCTTGATCGCGGTGCCGCGGAGCTCGTGGGCAAGGTGATTGGTGAACATATTTACCGCCGCCTTGGAGGAGTCGTAGGCCAGGAACTTGGCCTGATAGATTGACGAGTTGGGGTCCGCGTGCTCAGCGATCGACCCGAGCACGCTGGTGAGGTTGACGATTCGCCCCGCGCCGCTGTTCCGTAGCAAAGGCAGGAACGCCTGCGTCACAGCGACCATGCCAAAGAAGTTGGCCTCGAACGTTTCGCGCAGCGTCTGCAACGTCGTTGTGCTCACCAGGCCGTCGCGGCCATACAGCAGAACCCCCGCGTTGTTAACGAGGATGTCGAGCCTCCCAAAGCTCGATGAAACATGGCGGGCAGCCTCGTCAATCGACGCCTGGCTCGTCACTTCAAGCTGGACCGCATCGGCACGGACACCCTGCGAACGGAGTTTGTCGACCGCGACCCGCCCCCGGTCGCCATCGCGCGAACCGATCAGCACATGGATCCCGAGTTTCCCGAGCTGGCGAGCCGTTTCCAGCCCGATTCCCTTGTTGCCGCCGGTGATGAGCGCGAGCTTTTCCATGGAACAAACATCCTCACCTATGCAGACGTGATGGACACGAAGGAAAGAACGTCAACACCGCCACACCAAGCATCGCAGCCCGGGAACACAACGGCTCCGCGGCGGTTCACGAGATGCGCAAGACCACGTCCTCGGGCTTGGCTCGCACCTTCGCCATCCCCGCAAGCCAGTCGTCGCTCGCCCGGTAGCCAAGCGCGCATCCAACAACGCTGGTGTAGCCCTTGGCGGGCAATCCCAGGAGTTCGTCGTACTTGGCGCGTTCGATGCCTTCCATGGGGCAGGCGTCGACGCCGAGCATCGCTGCCGCGGACATCACGAAGCCAAGGGCGATGTACACCTGGTGCGCCGTCCAGACGTCCAGTTGCTCGCGCGACATCGAGTTGACGCTGCCGAGCATCATGCCCCGGAAGTCCTTCAACATCTCGGCGGGCGTGCCGCGAACCTCGACAATCCGCTGCACATACTCGTCGACGTCCTTCGCGCTGAACCCGACGCGGGCCGCGAGCACAACCATGTGCGAGCAGTCGCGCGGCTGGCCCTGGTTCCACGAGATCGCCGGCAGCTTCGACTTGACCGCGGGATCCGTAATCACGACGAACCGCCACGGTTGCAGCCCGTAGCTGGAGGGCGACAGCACAAGCGATTGCTCCAGCGCCGCCCAGGTTGCTTCCGGGATCTTTTTGGATGGGTCGAACTTCTTCACGGCGTACCGCCACCGGAGCTGCGCGAGAAGCGATTCGGTCGAAACTGGTTGCACGGACAAGCCCTCCTTGAGAACACCAACTCCAGGCCACGAACCCGGACGAGCGTACCCCAACGAAAACGCAGGCTCGGGAGGCCAGCCGACGCCGCCCCCATTTCAAGCCCGCTTGCACCCCGCCCGGGACCCCGCGCCCAACCGTTGTGGAACGGTCTTGGTTCTCGCCACGCCCTCGTCCGGATTCACACCCCGCCCGCAAGCGTCCCAGCTTGCCCAAAGTCCTCGCGGGTTGGTGGCGAGCGTTCCAACGCGAGTCGGGGGACTGCGACAATCCCCCAACTCGGGCGGAGATCAGACGGTTGAACCGCTTACGCCGCGGTGAACCCACCATCGATGATGATGTCGGAGCCCGTGATGAACGAGGCCCCGGAAGAAGCGAGGAAGACGACGGCGCTGGCGACTTCGTCGGGCGTGCCGACACGCCCGATGGGATGGAGCGACTCCATGTACCTTCGGCCCTGATCATTGCCGGCGAAGCGGTCGTACATGTCCGTCTCGATCGCCGCGGGGCTGACCGAGACCACCCGCACGCCTTGCTTGGCGTACTCCAGCGCGACGCTCTTGGTCAGGCCCAGCACGGCGTGCTTCGAAGCGACGTACACCGAGACGTTGCCCATGCCGATGGTTCCGGCGATCGACGACGTGTTGATGATCACGCCTCCCCCGGACTTCACCAGCGCGGGCAGCTCGTGCTTCATCGAGAGCAGAACGCCCAGGACGTTCGCGTCAAAGACGCGCCGGTACTCCGCCTCGGTGACTTCCGTGATGGGGCCGGTCGACTCTACCCCGGCGTTGTTGAACGCAATATCCAGACGCCCGTACGCCGCGAGCGTCCGCTGCACCAGTTGCCTGACGTCGTCCTCCTTGGTCACGTCGGCGCGGACGAAGATCGCGTCGCCGCCACTCTCGGCACCCGCCGCCTTGGCAAGCCCCGACGCCTCGGAACCTTCCTTCTCCCGCCGCCCCGAAACGACCACGCGCGCGCCCGCTCGGGCGAGTGCCACGGCGCCGGCGCGGCCGATCCCGGTTGTCCCGCCCGTGACCAGCGCGACCTTGCCGCGCAAGCTCAACTGACCGCCCGAACCAATGCTGCCATTCGACATCAGCTACCTCCTTGGGTCGAGCACATCCGTGTTCGACGGACGATTAGATGCCCATCGAATCGACGGTGTGACAGCGCGCCGCGGAAGGGCGACAAAAAAGCGAACGGTCCTGGCGGGGACTGGCTAGTCCGGCGGTCACAACTCCTGCTTGGACAGCCGCTTGCGCAGTTCTCGCTGGTATTGTGCCAGCACGCCTCGGACGACCCGCAGGTGGGCGCATTTGCCCTCTTTGCGGATCTCGACGAGCCCGGCCTTGGAGAGCTCGCGCATGTGGTGCGAGATGGTTGCCGGGCGAATGGGGAACTCCGCCACCAAGTGCATGCAGGCGACTTCCGACTCGCGGGCGATCCGCTGCAGGATGGCGAATCGCTGCGGGTCGGCGAGCGCCTTGCATATCCGTTGGAACTGCGTGTCTTCCATGCCGCCTTCTGATGCCAACTGCCGCTTTTCGAGCACTGTCCCGGCATTCGACGCCTGACGCACCGGTGGCGTGACGAAACCCGGGGAAGACGAAACCCGGCGAAGCGCTCGGAAGAGGCATCGGCCAACACGGGGCCAGCACCGCACGCGCAACCGGAAATTAGGGCTCAGGAGCCGCGAACTCGGGCCTCTCGCCGGTCAGAACCCGCCAGACATCACTGACAACCCAGCTCATGAGGCGTTGGGCCGACTCCGTCGACGCCGCCAGGTGAGGGGATAGGTGCACGTTCTCGACGTGAAGCAGCGGGTAGTCGTCGGGGATTGGCTCCGGATGGTGAACATCCAGCAGGGCGAGCGCCTGGGGATGCTTGATCATGAACGCCGCCATCGCGTCGTTATCGACCAGCATCCCGCGAGCGGTGTTGACGATGATGACGTCGTGCTTGAGCTGCTCGAGGAATGCCAGGTCGACCATGCGCCGGTTCTCATCCCGCGCGTCAACATGGAGCGAGAGAACGTCGGCATCGCGAAGCAGCCGCTCCCGCGTCACCGGGATCGCGCCAGAGCGCCAGTCGGGTGGCATCGAGAGCAGATCGTGATAAATGACGCGGCACCCGAGCGCCGCGGCGATCCGGGCCACGTGCCGCCCGATCCGTCCGAAGCCCAAAATTCCAAAGGTCAGTTCGTTGAACTGCCGCCGACCGGTCAGCTCTCGACGCGCCCGCTTCCAATCCCCCTCGCTCAGCGAGCGATCAAGAAACACACGCGGCCTCATCGCGTCCATCAGCAACGCAAAGACGTACTCCACGACCGCTTGGCGGTTGGCTTCCGGCGTGTGAACAACCTTGACGCCGCGACGCAGGCATGCCGGGACATCGATGTTCTCAAGGCCGACCCCGCCCCGCCCCACCACCCGCAGCCTTGGCAACGCTTCGAGCAGCGACTGATCGACGCGGGTGTACGTCCGCACCACCAGCCCTTCGATTCTCGGGGCCAGCGAGCGAAACTTGTCGCTCTCCACCGGGCACGCCACGAGCTCGCACCGCTCCCCAAGCCATGCCGCGGGCTCCGCGTCAAGATGTTCGGTCTGCACGACAAGGGGCTTCTGGCTCATGCCCCGCCCCCAGAACCGGATTGGGAACCCGAACCAGATCCTGATTGGGGATCGGGCCCGTCCCGGCGATCCTCAGGGCGTCCCGCGCCATCGGGCTTGCCTTCTCCACCCTCACCACCGTGGTCATCATCGCCAAGGTCCGCCGGCTCGATCACGGCGCTCATCGACCCCTTCGATCGCGCCATCAGCGGATCGCGCCCATACGCATGGATCTGATCGCGCTTGAACTCCGCCCGCTCCTTGTGCGTCGTCAGGCAGATCGCTCGCCCCTGCGTATCCACGGCTTGAGCGATCTGGAACCCCTTCTCCACCGGATGAGCGAAAAGCTCCTGCATCATCCGAATCACGTACTCGTACGAGTGGTCGTCGTCGTCGAGCAGCACCACATGCCACTGCTTGGGCTGCTTGACCTGCGCATCCGCCGGGTCTGGCCGCGTGCGAACGGACCGGCGCTCCTCCGTCGCAGGAGTCTGCTCGGTGCTGGTCGCGCAGAGGGTCGCCATGAACAACCATACGCCCACCCGCGATCGATACCGTGGGCTGGCAAGCGATGAATCCACGCGCCGTCCACCAGGTTCGCCCTGGCACAAGTCCTAGAACCCGCCACGCACTCCGCCAACTCCCGGAGCCGGGGCTGACAATCGGACGTTCAGACAGTCAGCATCTCAGATCCAAGGCGCTCACAAAGTCAAGGTAGTCGAACGCGTCAACCTGCCCGTCTTCGTTGACGTCGGCGTCCCAGCTCTCCACGCTGAACGCCCGAACAAACTCGAGATAGTCGAAAAAGTCCACCGTTCGGCTTCGATCGAAGTCGGCGGGGCAGGTGATCGCGTTGCCCTCCAAAGGTCCAATCGTCGATCGCTCGCGCGGGCGGACGGCGCGGGTCACATCGTGCTCGACCTCCAGCGGGCTGGTGTCGCCCGCCCGATCGCGCAGCTCGTCCGGCAGTTGGTTTCGGCCTTCCTCCGACGACTCATAGACCGGAATGGCACGAAGCTCGAAGCACTCGGGCGCCCCGAGCCACCCCGTGGGAAACGCGAAGAAGGCTGAGCTGTACACGCCCCCGGAGTTCGCTGGCTCCCGCGGGTCCAGCGCGGGGTAGTTCCACGTGGGCCTGAGGTCGGGCGTCTGGTTGGCCAGCACACAGTTGAACAGGGCGCAGGAGAGCAATCGCGCGGCCCGAACCTCCGTCGCGAAGAACTGCTGGCGTACACGCTGCCCGCCCGTGAGCCACAACCTCGCAAAGTGCCACTCGTGCCGGTGGGGCTGGCTCGTTTCGGCCATGAACAGATACCCCGTGAAGTTCGGGTCGATGCGAACCTCGTGGTCGCGGTTGATGCTGAGCCCGACGTGGGTGCTCGTGCCAACGCCAAAGACGTACCGGTTGCCGCCCCCGGGGCCGATGCGCGTCACGATGCGGGTGTTGACGTCGATGCAGCGCCACACGCTCCCAACCGGCCCGCCATCCGTGTCCGCCCGTTCATCCACGATGAACGCGCGATAGAAACGCGGGTCGCGCAGCAGCGCCGGCTCGGACGCGAGATTTCCCGCGGCATCAACCACCGTCTCGTTCCCCGCCGCATACGCGACATATCTGGCCCGCGTCGGGTGCGCCGGAACAAAGGTGCATCCGACGCGAACGTGCAGGCGGATTGGGTGATTGCCCCCCGTGTGCATGTAGAGCGGCATGCCCAGCGCGCTGGCATCCGCGCCCGGCTCGCCCATGCGCCGCAGCCCGCCGCCAAAGCTCGCGCAGCGAACCGCGATGAACTCGTTGTCGCCCCGAAGCGCAAACGAAACCGCGCCATCACCCCCACCCCCAAACTCCGTCGTTCGGTTGGCGTGGTACCCGAACGTGCAGTCGGCCAGGGTGACGATGCCACCGGAGCCAAGCGATGCCAGGTGAAGCATGCCGTGGTACGCGCTCCACCCCCAGTCGCAGTTGGAGATGAGCACGGTCTTGTTGCCGCTTGCGCTGATGCGCACGCAGGTGAACCCGCCCTGCGGCAGATCAACACCAAAGCCCTCGATCACCAGCGAATCGACCCGCACGTCGTGTGCCTCGTCGATGAACACGCCATACCCCGACGCCACGCACTCTTCGAGCGAGGCGAGATCATGCGCCACATCGCCCTCGCTCGCGTTCACGCCCACATTCACACGCAGCACGCCGGGCCCATAGAAGAACGAGTGGGTCACGAACGCGACGTCATCGAGCGAACGGGCTCGGTAGTAGGGCGTTTCGCGAAAGCCGGTGACCGCGTCCGCATCGGCCCGCCGAGCCCGCACCCAGTGGACCGCCGCGGGCTCATCCCGCTCAAACACACCCGGACCGATCTGCCTCCATGCACCCAGCCCGACCGGTTTGGCAAAGCCCAACAGCCTGGGGCGAAGATTGCTCGGACGCGCCGGATCCTCGTACGCTCCGATCGTGACCGAAGGCACTCGCACCGCAACACCTTGGATGTCGCCACCACGCCGAGCGTAAAAGGTGTCGCCCTTGCGGAAGAGGTACGACGTTCCTGTCGCAACCCGAGACGCAAGGAGCAGCGACACATCGGTCATGTCGCGGCAGCGCCAGGGCGTCGCGGGCGACAGCCCGTCGCCCCCGCCCCCAAACTCGTTCCCGTCGTCGCTCTGGGCAATAAACCGCAGATTCGATCGAAGGATCGGAAGTTCGTTCGCGCGGAATGCCGCGAGGCGATCAATGCGCTTGAGAAACGCTCGCGTGCCGGGGACCTCCCACGTCGCCGTCGACCCAACGCCGGGAATGTCGTCGTAACGAATGCCCTCGGCCCGGGCAAGCCCGGCATTCAGCACCGCCAACACGACCAAGACGAGCCAGCCCATGCTCGACCAACGGCACACCGCGCAACGCACCCACACCACGCGTGCGTTCGCGGCACAGCCCATCTCACACTCGTTCATAACCTTCCCTCGGAAACTCCGCGACATTTCCCCTCGCACCGGACCACTGCACCGGACCACTACATCTGATTAACGACAGCCGTCATTACGGAAGAACCCTCAACCAAAGACGCCCCCCTTTCACAACTCACGACGTACGACTGCAAAGTCCCGCTCGCCAGTCACGAGTCACAACCGACGGGAGGCGACGCACGCTTCGCAACACACGATCTCCGCGTCACGACTGCAATGTGACAACTGCGCACCATGTCGCAACCCTCGCGTCCGCAAGGCGACTGAACCATTGAGACGAAGCGACGACCCCGGACCACGTCGAGGCCCCAGTGATTCACGCCATGTTTCATGCAAGACCGACAGCGCCGCACGCCTACCTGCACCCGAAAACGCTGCGATGATCCCCCGTGTGTGTTGCTCCCCCCTTGCTCGGAACTCGGCCGCTGGCTTGGATCCAGCCCGAGTTCGATCTTGCCCGGCTTCGAACGTGGCAAAACGTTGGTTTGCCTCAGTCGAACCGGGCTCAATCTCTCGCGAGCATCATAGTGAATGCCGGCGTGCCTTGCAAGTCAATGATATGAGATGCGAACGATCATGAGCAAATTCCTTGCTTTGCACGCAAGGTATCTTTCTGGAAACCAGATGCACAGTTTGCCTCTATTCACATTACCCGCGAAGATCATCCAGCGGAAACGCAGGGCGGGCGATGGGTCGCAGCGCCAGCGCCAGCAGAGCACGCTCGGAGTCGTCGCCCGCGATCCGATTGGTCGTAATCTCGCCGCACGACTGGCAGCGGTGCACGAGCGCCCACTCGCCGGCGTCTCGATCATCACCTCGAACCTCGATGGCGATCGGCACCATCGTCCCTCGGCACGGGCTGGCGCGATCTCCCGGCGTGATGTCAAGATGCCGGCTGTGCAAACAGGCCGGGCAGTGGTTGCGGTGCTTCGTGCCCCACGACTCGCCGGGCACATGCAGTTTGCAGTTGATACAGGTGAATCCGCTCGATTCATTCCGACGCGATTGACTGCTGGACATCGGTGGTTGGATCCCGATTCACGCGGCGTTGTCGCAGACGCTGTGCCCACAGCCCACCTCCGGGCGCGACGGGATGCACCCGCAGGCCAGAGATCGAGCACGGCAAAGCGTCGCGGCAAGCCGCGAACGTGACATTTGAAGGCTTTGTTGCGGTGCGCGGCTCTGAAGACGGCCCCGCCCAGTGCACGCGCACGGCACCTCGCCCGCTTCTGAGCAGGCGGCTGGGAGGGCAAGAACTTACGTCAGACAGTGGCGGACATCAGCCCCAAGCATAGCCGCCGACGACGGAGATTGCCGGTTCATCGACCGGACACGCGCCGCCGGCCTGAACGCCCCACCAGTGAGCTCCGCCAACCCAGCGGGCCAATGCAGCGCCTTCAACCCGGCGCCCTCAGGCACAGCGCCGCGACTCTGACATTCGCCCAGAATGCCCAAGCGATCTTGTGCATTTACGCCTCGGGCGGTTCCGCCGCGTCCGCGCCGGTTGCCGCGTCCAGCTTCAGCCTCCGCTCGGGCGTGTCGTCATAAGCGTCGATGACCCGCTGCACGAGCGGGTGGCGAACCACGTCGGCCTTGTCCAGGTGCACGAACGCGACGCCACGCGTGCGCGACAACCGCCGCGCCGCATCGATGAGCCCGCTTTCCCGCGCGTCGGGAAGGTCGATCTGCGTTGCATCGCCGGTCACGATCATCTTCGAACCGTGCCCAAGTCGCGTCAGGAACATCTGCATCTGCCCACGCGTCGTGTTCTGCGCTTCATCCAGGATAACGATCGCGTTGTTGAGCGTTCGACCCCGCATGAATGCCAGCGGCACGACCTCGATCACGTCATTGTCCATAAATCTGCGGATGGTTGGAAAGTCCATCATGTCGTGCAGCGCGTCCAGCAACGGGCGAAGGTACGGATTCACCTTCGCCTGCATGTCGCCCGGCAAGAAGCCCAGCTTCTCGCCCGCCTCTACCGCAGGGCGCACCAGAATCACCTTGTTGGCCAGCGCCCGCTTGAGCAGGTGCACGGCAGCCGCGACCGCGAGATACGTCTTGCCCGTGCCCGCGGGCCCGATGCCAAAGACCAGGTCATGATCGCGGATCGCCTGCAGGTAGCGATCCTGATTGGGAGTGCGAGGCCGCACGGGACGTCCCGAGGCGTACACATCCAGGCGTCCATCCCACGCTTCCGCGATGGGGACGATCGGCTCCAGGCTGGTGTCCGCCTCCGCCAGCGCCCGGGCGGCGCTGGCGTTCCTGGCGTTCCCGGCCGTCGCGCCGCGCGACGCTTCCTCCGCGATCAAGTCGAGCACTTGCTGACGCGAGAGCCCGCGGTCCTCCTGCGCCGCCGCCGCGAGGCGTCCCAGCACCAGCCTCGCGATGACAACGGCCTCGCGATCGCCCTTGACATGGACCACGCCCCCTCGCGCCGCAACCGCGACACCCAAGGCTTCGCGAATCATCTTGAGGTTCCGCTCGCCCGCGCCGAACATGTCAACGCGTTCAACCTCCGCCGGCACCTTGACCGTGATCTCCAAGAACGCCTCCTTGCCCCGTCACAACCCGGATCAACACCCGGGTTCGCCGCCCCGCTCGCGCTGTTGCCCACCGATGCAAGTGTAGAAGCAGCGGCTCCGAACGCTTCTCAACCGTCGTCGGGAGTCAATCCCCGCCGCCAGCGCAAAAAACTTCCCGATCGCTTGTGCCTCTACGCTCCTGTACATGATCCGGCTGCAGCGCCGCGTGCGCATCACGATCAACGAGCAAGGTCCTTCTCTGGATGACCCCACCTCAGGTGGCCCAGTTCCATTTGGACCAACTCCCGGTGGGCCAACTCCAAGTGGACAAATCGCGGATGGCCGGGCGATCTCCAACGGGTTCGCGGGCGTTCCCGCCATGCACGGGCTCGGGCGGCACTACGAACTCGTCCTCACCGTGCTGGGCGAGATCAACCCCGTCTCCGCCTACCTCATGGATATCAAGGATCTCGACGCCGCGGCCCGCCAGGGTGCTCTGCCGATCCTCGAGCGAGCGTGCCGCGAACATCCCGGCGCCGACGTTGCCACCATCCTCGCGCCGATGTTCGCCGCCTCGGCGGAAATCGTGCAGCGCCGCGCCGCCGAGCGCCGTTCCACCGCTCGACTCGCTTCCCTACGCCTGCAGCTCACGCCCACATACGCCTGGACGCTTGCCGCGACCCGGCCCATGCTCGACACAGGAAGCTCCAACATGCGTGCGATGCTCCGTCAGCAGTTCGACTTTGCCGCATCCCACCGTCTCCACGTGCCGACGCTCTCGGACGAGCAGAACCGAGCGCTCTTTGGCAAGTGCAACAATCCGGGCGGGCACGGGCACAACTACCGCGTCGAAGCGGTGGTCGAAGTCGCACTGAGCGATCCGCCTCAGTCGCGGGTCAACCTGCACGACCTGGAACGGGCCGTGCACGACAGTATCATCGAGCGCTTCGACCACATGTACCTGAACGTGGACGTGCCGGAGTTCCGCCAGCCCGGGGGTGTCAACCCATCCGTCGAGGAGATCGCGCGGGTGTGCTACGAGCATCTGAAGGCCGCGCTGGATCGCGGGCCCCGCCGAGGCACGCTTCGGGAACTCACGGTGTGGGAGACCGACCGCACCAGCGCGACGTTCAGTGGCAGCGCCTTGCCTCCGGGCGGCAGCGAGCACGAATAAACGACCAAGTCGGCCCGTCGCCAAGCTTGCCAGGCGTATCGCCAGCCGTCGAAAGCCTCATCGCCTAAGGGCGGCTGCGGGCCGCAATCGGCATCCATCCGACGATCGCGCCGCGGCTGCCCGATCTTCGATGCCCGCGCCCAGTGCCCGTGCCCATCACCAGCTAGCTCGCCTGTTCCGCCTCAGCCGCGCTCGGGTAGATCGAAAACACTTTCGTCAGCCGGGCCATCTCAAACACGGCGCGGACCTTCTCCGACAACCCGGTGAGCGCCAGGGCCCGATTGGTCTTCCTCGAAACCTGCAGCGCTTCCACGAGCGCCGCCAGCCCAGGCGTGTTCATATAGCCCACGCCCGCCAGGTTGATCACCAGCTTCTTGGGCTGGCGATCCTGGGCCTCCTTGATCGCCGCTCGAAACTGCGTCGCTTCCGCCAGCGCGATCTCGCCCCGGACGTCGAGCCTCACGCCCCCGGGAAACTCGGATGAAGAAACATGGAACGGTTCACGCGACGTGCCCACGGGCTCCCTCCTGTGTTGCCGTGCGCGAGCCCGCGTCGGCCTCGCTTCGTATCGGCGCAACCGGCGAAACCTGGACATTCGGCGGGGCCGTGGGCGCACCAACCGCACCGGCGCAGCAGGGCGCATCGCCTGCCTTGAGCATCTTCACCATCGTCAATCGCATCCCGTTCGTCTCCCGCCTGGCATACGTCGCTTCGTCCATCACCTCACGGATGATGTGAACCCCGAGCCCGCCAGGGCGGATGTCCGAGAGATCTCGGCTCTTGATCTGGTCCGGATCCACCTGCTTCGCCTCGTCGTCGATCGTGATCCGGATCCCCGCCGCTCCAATCGCCCTCCCGTGGTCGCACGCCCCAACGTCGGGCGACGCTCGCCCCCCCGAACCGAGGATCCACACGCTGATCCAGATCCGTCCGTCCTGTCGCCGGTCGTACCCGTGCCTCATCACGTTGCACAAGGCTTCGTCCACCGCCAGGGCAATCTTCGAACTATCGGCGTCTGGAAAGCCAAATCGCCGCGATACGTTCCCCAGCAGCTCGCGAACCCCGCCCAGCAGCAGCGGGTTGCTGACCAGCTCGATGCGCAAGTGCGGCTCGACGCTGTCGGTGCTCACGGAACTCACCTCCGCCCCCCCAACGCCCGCTCGGACGCGTGCGCAACTTCTTCGTCAGTCCCAGAGCCGCTCACCAACCGTGCATCGGCTGACGCCGACCCCAATCTGCGGCCCTCGCGCTCCAGCCACGCCTCCCAGGCGTCCGCCGCAGCCAGCCGCTCTCGCTCCGGAGCGGCATGCTCATAACCAAGACGCTCCCCCGTAATCTGGTGGAGCGCCGTGATCCCCGCCAGCCGCGCCGCGGCGTCGTCGCTGCGAAGCATCATGATCAATCCCGCGATCGCGCTGCGGTCTTGCTCGATCCCCGCCCGTGCCGCAGCTTCAATCCGCGCGTTCGGATCGGGCGAATCCAGCGTGCGCGCCGCGGGCGAGTAACAGCCCGCCATCGCCGTCAGGACGATCGCGGCCCCAAACCCGCCAAGGGCAAAAGCGCGGAACATTCTGGGACGATGGTAACACCCGTGCACCCCGCGAGCGACGCGCCCGCCCCTCTCGCCATCCCCTCTCGCCATCCCCACTCGCTATCCCCCTAGCCCACCCCTCCGGGGTCCCGCGACACCTAACCTGCCAGTGCTGGCGCGGAGGGTTTTCCATGAGCCGCGCAACGACGCTCGCGATCTCAGTCGCTCTCACACTCGGTCATTTCACATCCAACCTCCTGGCAAGTCCGCCCGCGCCGCCCATCGGCTGGCGCGTTCTGGTCTTCACCAAGACAAGCGGGTTCCGCCACGCCTCCATCCCCAGCGGCGTCGCCATGATGCAGCGGCTCGCCGCAAGATCGTGTTTCGTCGTTGACCAGACCGAGGACGCGGCCGTCTTCACGCCCTTGAACCTTGCCCGCTACCAGGTCGTGGTATTCCTCAACACCACGGGCGACGTGCTCAACTCCACGCAGGAATCGGCGTTCGAAGGCTTCATCCGCGCCGGAGGAGGGTTCGTCGGAGTCCACTCCGCGACCGATACGGAGTACAACTGGCCCTTCTACGGCGAGCTGCTCGGCGCGTACTTCCGCCGCCATCCCGCCGTCCAGCAGGCGCGCATCGACATCGTGGACAACCAGCACCTGTCGACCCGCCACCTGCCCGCGAGCTGGGTGCGCACCGACGAGTGGTACGACTTCCGCACCAATCCCTCTCCGCTCGTCAACGTCCTCCTTCGCCTCGATGAAAGCAGCTACTCCGGGGGCGGCATGGGCGCCGATCACCCGATCGCCTGGTTCCGCGAGTACGAGGGAGGCCGCTCGTGGTACACCGCTGGCGGACACACAAACGCCACATACTCCGAGCCGCTCTTTGAGCGACACGTGCTCGGGGGCATTCTTTGGGCGGCGGGTTTCGATTCTCCGGACGACTGCAACCGCAATGGCGTCCAAGATGCCTGCGATCTCTCGCTCGGCACATCCCAGGACGCCAACGCCGACAGCGTGCCCGACGAGTGTTGCCGCGCGGACTTCAACAGCGACGGATCAGCCGACTTCTTCGACTACCTCGACTTTGCCGACGCCTTCGCGCGCCAAGCCCCCGCCGCCGACTTCAACCGCGACGCGATGATCGACTTCTTCGATTACCTCGCCTTCGCCGAGGCCTACGACCAGGGTTGTTGATCGTGCTTGAGCTCGCGCTGTATTCATCCCGAGCGCCTCATCATCGCCAGCGCCAGACCGACACCGACAGCCGCAAACGCGATGGTCAGGGGCCACACGAGCCCACCCACCGCTTCGGGCAACCCGGCGGCGCCGGTGAGCGCGTGCCGAGCGGCCTCGGTCGGCCAGGTCAGCGGGTTGGCCAGCATCAGCGCCCGAAGCCACCCGGCGCTGCCCGCCACCTGGAAGACCGACCCGCTCAGCAGCCACATAGGCATCAGGACGCCGTTCATGATGCCGTGGAAGCCTTGGATGGAGTCAACCCGCCACGCGAGCGCGAGCGCCAGCCCGCAGACCCCGATCGCCAGGCACGTGAGCGCCGCCATCGCGATCAAGAGTGAAAGCGGGTCGGGCCAGATCCCAAGGATGGGCAGGGCGGGCAGAAGGAGCGCACCCTGCGCAGCCGCCAGCAGAGAACCCGCGCCAACCTTCGCGCCCACCAGAGCCCAGCGCGGCGTGGCGCTGACCAGCACACCTTGGAGGAACCCGGAGTTTCGATCCTCAATCAGCGAGATTGCCGAGAAAATCGCCGAGAACATCACCGCGAGCGAGATCATGCCCGCCAGGGCGAATGAGCCGTACGACCCCGGCTCGCCGACGCCTTGGGCGAGCCCGCTCGCATCCCCGGCGGGGGCAAATGTTCTCGCAAAGCCCGCGGCAAGAAACACAAGGATCATCAATGGCGTCGCGACCGCCGCGATCGGTCGCGTCGGCTGACGAAAAAACCGTGTGATCTCCCGCCCCAGAAGCGCCCCAAGCGCCCCCCATCCCGGCACGACCGCCGGGCGCGGTTCACTGGAGAGTTCGCCAACGTGCCCGAGCATCCGGTCTTGGGTGGCTTGCATCACGAGACAACGCTCCCTTCCCCTTCAGCCCGCTCCCGCCATACCTCGTCACCCCCCACCCATCGTCCTATAAGGCGGTTCCCGACACAGGTTTGAGTGTTCCACGTGCGGCGTTGATGCGACGGAAACACCGCGTCGACTGTACACGCTGGCGAGAATCGATGATCATGGTTCCAGTGATCTCGTTGCAGCACAACCTCGCCGCGTGCGTGGCCTTGGTCGCCACTGCCGCCAGCGCGCAAGAGCTGGCCTGGTTGTCGCGCGATCGCCAGACCCCGCTCGTCGCGACCGACCTCACCCCCCTCCACGTCGTCGATGGTGTCCTGGTCCGCGGAGCGCCGATTCCTGTGCGGACGTTTGGTGCCCGCCGTGTCGGCGAAGAACTGCTGTTTGACCAATATCAGGGGAACATCGCGACCGGGACCGACGACGAGGACCCGATCGGAGCGAACCTGTGCAACCCCGCGTTGCCGCCCGATGCGAGGTTCCAGTTTGGCGGTGCGCGCCTGCCCCACGTCGTCAACGACTTTTCCGGTATGCCCGCGACGGGCGTCGGCGTGAAGCCGAGCTTTGTCACGCTCGCCTGGCAACACGATCCGCCCGTTCCCGAACCGATCGTCATCGACCTTGTGTGGTACGACGAGTTCAGCGGCGATTGCACGGGCTTTGCCACCGGCGGCGGGAGCATCGTCGCGGCCCGCACACCCCTGGGCGGGTTCAGCGTTCGATTCAATAACGGCGCGCCGGTCCCGCCCGGTCAGGGTTATTTCGCGATTGGCATCGACCTGGCCGACCTTCAGAACCAGCTCCCGTCCTTTCCCGACACCGACGGGGCGTACCGCCTCTCGCTGCTGACGCAGGCGGAGCCCGCGCCCGTCTACGCAACCCGCTCCCAGTTCATGCGATGGGGAACACAGCGGGACTTTCAGTCGCCGGACGGCGTCGGCCCCGAGCCCGACCGACCGGGCGGGCCCGGAAGCCCGAATGAGTTCTTCGACGCGGGCGGGAGCGATTTCGTCAACGCGCAGGTCGATGGCCGGTTCACGACCAGCGCGCCCGGAGAGTGCTTTTTCACAGTGTCAACGACGCGCTCGTGCATCCAGCGGACCGGCGCGATGATCGCGTGGTTTCGCTCGCTTGGCACCGATCCCGGTCCGTTCGCGCTGCTGTCGCCCGCCGACCAGACGCAGGACGCGCAGCGCCGACCCACCTTCTCATGGACCCCCTCAATGGGTGCTTCCAGCTACGAACTGCGTGTTTCTACCTCGCCCGACCTCTCGCAGCCCTTGCTGGTTCGGGCCGGGCTGACGAGCACCACACTGACTCTGGCGTCTGGGGACGAGCTTCCGACGTGCGTGGGCGTGTTTTGGGGGGTCGAGGCGTTTGGCATCGGCGGTCGGGGGCGAACATCCGTCCCGCGATCGATGTCGTACTTCACGCTGTCGTCTGATCCGCGGGCCGATTTCAATCAGGATGCCCAGGTTGACTTCTTCGATTTCCTCGATTTCGCCCAGGCTTTTGGGGATGAAAACGTTTCGGCGGATTTCAACTCGGACGGACAGGTCGACTTCTTCGACTACCTCGACTTCGCGTCCGCGTTCGGAGCCAACTGCTGAATGACCTCAGACGGATAACACGGTTTGTGCGGGGTTGCCCGTGACAAACACTTGACGTGAACGGCTCGTTCGGTTACACCATAGCGGTTTCGCGGGTTTCTGGGTCCGCGAGTTGATTGGATCGCACCGCGAATCGAAGGACAACAACTTTCTGATGCACTCGTGGTGGGCGACGAGACATCCGTCGAAGCCACAAGAAAACTGAGTCTTTGCAGCGATGTCGCACTTGCAGTTCAACAAGGAGAGGTTCCCATGAAGGCGAAGCACGTGTTGTTTGCGGCTGGCTTGGTGGCTTCGGCGTCGGCGATGGCGGCGCCCCAGCTTCAGACCGAAGGCCGGTATCAGGAAGTCGTTCCGACCCACATCGCCCCGATCTATGTGATCGACGGCGAGACGGTCTATGGCGATTTCGTCCCCTACGTCGCGACCGGCAACAGCCTCGCGGGCGAGCGGATCTCGTTCGACCAGTACCAGGGCGACATCGACACCAACAACGATGTCAACCCCATCGGCGGCGAGCTCGCGCCGTGCAGCCTCGCGGGTCCCGGCAATCGCTACTTCTTCGGCACGGGCTTCAACATGCCCCACACCGTCAACGACTTTGCCAACATGGAAGCGGGCTCGGTTGGCCAGCGTCCCAACTCCGTCACGATCGCGTGGAACCACAATCCCGTTGCCGCGGAGCCCATGCTGATCGACGTTCGCTGGTGGAACGAGCACAACGCCGACTGCTCGGGCTTCACCCCCGGCACCGACAGCGTCATCGGCGCTCGCAACTTCCTCAGCGGCGTCGCACTGACCTTCGGCGGCGGCGCTCCCCAGCCCCCCGGAACCGCGGGCTACTTCATCAGCCGCGTTGACCTCAGCACGCTCACCCTGGCGACGTTCCCCGACCGCGACGGCGCGTATGAGATCCGTCTGCTCACCGCCCGCACCCCCGCTGTCACCTTCGCCACCCGCTCGCAGCCCATGCTCTGGGGCACGCAGCGCGACTTCTGGCCGGGCGGCGTCCGCGGCAACGGGCCCTTCCCGAGCCGTCCGGGTGGCCCCGGCAACGACGTCGAGTGGCAGGAGCGCACCTCGGCTGACAACACGTTCATCGTCCCGACGGACTGCTTCAACATGCTGACGGCGTCGGGCACGCTCTGTATCCGTCCTCTGAGCAGCATGATCGCCTGGTTCCGCCAGGACTTCACGCCCCCGCTGCCCTTCGCCCTCATCAGCCCCGCGAACGGCACGCAGAGCAGCAACCTCAACCCGACCTTCGAGTGGGAAGCGACGACCCCGCTGCCCCAGAGCTACACCGTCAAGATTTCGCTCAGCGCGGACCTCTCCAACCCCACCCTCACGGCTTCCAACATTGTGAACGTCAACACGTTCACCGTCCCGCCCGAGAACACCCTGTCGCCCTGCACGCAGTACTACTGGGGCGTCGAGGCGGTCAACGGCGCTCTCATCACGCAGTCCACCCCCGTCTCCCACAGCTACTTCACCAGCTCCGTCGACCTCAGCGCCGACTTCAACCTCGACGGCCAGGTCGACTTCTT
>JANRJU010000027.1:0-60368 GCA_033763815.1 Planctomycetota bacterium | reverse complement strand
GTGGAACACGAAGCGTTCCTTGGGGTAAGCGTCAGTATGGCGGAACGTCGCGACGATGCGCCACCCCTCGTCGTTGCAGAACCAGTACCAGGGATCGTCGCCGGGCGACCCTGATTCGACCGTGCCGTCGGCGTCGGCGTCGTAGTGCCAACCCGTGCGGGACCCAAGACCATTGTACCGGTACTCGGCCACCAGGGCGCTGTTCGAGCGGTTGCGAACCGCTACCAGACGCCCGAAGACCGAGGGAGAATGTTGCGGCTCGCGCAGGCTCGGTCGAGTGCGAAGAATCAACGTCATGGCAACCGCTCTTGAGCATCAGGCGCCGGCCGTCCGGCAGGGTCATCGCACTCGCTCGTGTGGCGTCGGCGGGCGAACCTTGCTCGTCCTCGTCGCGGGGGCCATGGTTCTCGCCGGCGTTGGCATGGCAGGCTTGACAACGGACAGGGACGGCTCCGGGGGCGGGGGCGAGTTTGGACACGCGCGGCACACGGCTCAGCCGATCACTCCGGACGCATCGACCATGACGACTCAGCCCCGTTCTGCAACGCCATCTTCGCTGAGTCGCGCGACGCCGAATCGAATGCCGCTAACCAGCACTCCGGGCTTCTTGATCCGCCAGTTGGCGTGGGAGGGGGCGACGCGGAACTACGTGGTGTATGTGCCGCCGGCGCACGTGTTTGCCAATGGAGAGTTGCCCGAGCGCGTGCCGCTGATCGTGTTCCTGCACGGGCGGGGCGAGTGCGGGACCGACGGCATGGAGCAGTTGGGCGTTGGGCTCGGGCCGGCGATCATGCGAAACGTCGCGGCGTGGCCCTTCATCGTGCTCTTCCCGCAAAAGCCGGCAGCCAACGACCGGTGGTCGCAGCACGGGCCGATGGTGATGGCGATGCTGGAGGCGACTCGGGCGGAAGCGCCGATCGACGACGAGCGGACGTATCTGACAGGGATCTCGCAGGGTGGGCTGGGGACGTGGGACCTTGCCGCGGCGAGCCCGCGCACCTGGGCAGCGATCGCGCCGGTCTGTGGCTGGTCGGGCGCGGAGCATGCCGAGAAGATCCGGGCGATCCCGACGTGGGCCTTCCATGGCGAGGCCGATAGCGTGATCCGTTCCGAAGAAACCGAGCGATCGATCGAAGCTCTGCGGCGCGCGTTGCAACCGGGCGACCCCGAACCTCGCATGACCATCTATCCGGGCGTCGATCACAACTCGTGGGATCGGGCCTACAGAGACGAAGGGCTCGGGGCGTGGTTCCTCGGGCATCGAAGGCGGGGCACGTGAACGAACGAGCGGCCATCGCGCTTGGTGCGAACCTTGGTGATCGCGCTGGCACGATCCGGGCGGCGCTCGACCTGCTCGCCCCGGAGGGCATCCAAGTTGAGCGCGTGTCGGAACTGGTCGTGACGCGGGCCATCGGCCCCGGCGAGCAGCCCGACTACCTCAACGCTGCTGCGACGCTGCGCACGGCGCTCTCGCCTCGCCAACTGCTCGATGCGCTGCTCAACATCGAGCGGGAGCTTGGGCGAGTGCGGGACGAACGAACGCGCTGGACGCCCCGCACGATCGATCTTGATCTGCTGCTCTACGCCGACCGGCTGCTGACGGAGCCTGGGTTGGTCGTTCCTCACCCGCGGATGCTGGAGCGGGCGTTCGTGCTGGTTCCGCTGGCGATGATCGCGCCGGAGTGGATTGTGCCCGGAACGGGGCAGAGCGTGGCGGTGCACGCGGCGCGGCTTGCCGCGTCCACGGACCACGGCGCTCCGCTCCAAACCGACTGGAGCCAGCATGCCCTCGGCGAGCCCAACCACGGAGGGAAGCAAACATGACGCGGCGTACCGATCGTCGACGGGGGACGTGGTGCCTGAGCGCGTTGCTGGGCGCCGCTGGCTTGGCACTGGCGAGCGTCCAACCCGACTCGACATCTCCCACGACTTCGCCTTCGACATCGCCGGCCGATCCTGCGCCCACCGAGCCCGCTGCGGATCCGGCCTCGGCGCCGCCCGAGCGTCCGAGGCATCCGACGGCATCGCCGCTCGTGCTCCGCGCGGGTCAGACTGCGGCGGAGGCTTTGGCCTCGCTGCGGACGCGATATCGCGCAGCCGCGGTCCACGAACGGGTGAAGTTCTCGATCGTGCGCGGCAACGAGGCGGATGGCGAACGTCGATCGGCAAGTTCGCCGGAGGCCGCCGCTGCGTTGGTGCTGCGGGCCGACGCCGCTGCGGGTGCACTGCGTCTTGAGATGAACAACCTTCTGGTGATGGTCGAAGGTCCATCGCTGGTTGCGGTGCATCGCCAGGGGTCAACGCACGCATTCCGAGCAGAGCTGGACGCGCCGCCAACGCCGCGAACGCTGGCGCAGTTCATGAGCCCGCTGGCGCTTCCTCAGTTGTCGTTGTGCTTTGCCGACGCGCCCGCCAGCGAAGCGACGCTGGACCTGTCGCCCGCGCTCGGACCGGTGACGTTCACGACCGTCGGGCCGAGGCGCATGGGCGATGTGTCGATTGTCGGAGAGAGTGCCCATGGCACTGCGACGCTCCGCGTGGACTCTCGCACCGGTCGTTTGCGCTCGGCGTCGTTCTCGCTCTCGCCGAGCGACTCGGGCGCGCCGCGAACGCTGGTCCTCCAAGTCGAGCCCGCTGAAGAACTCGACCGGCGGAGCTGGATGCTCGACGTAACCCAGCGCCCGGGCGTCGCCAGCATCGGACAGTTGCACGCGACTTGGTCGGCGGGCGGTGTGGGCGAGCGGCTGGGCACGATCGCCCTGCGCACGCTGGAAGGCGAAATCTGGTCGATCGAGCGAGCGCTGCTCGAAAGTCGCGAGCGTGAGGGGCTGCGGCACCCAAGGGCTCCGCTGGCGATGGTGCTGCTGGCGTATCGCCCGGAGCGGGGGCTGGCGGGGGCCGCGGCGGCTTTCGCGGCCGAATCGTTGGACGAGGTTCATCAGCGGCTGCGCCGTCGCGAGATGGTGGAAGGCGAGCTGACGCCCGTGTGCGTCGCCTATGCCGTCGCGCTCGTGGGTGATCGCGCCGTCGATCAACCCGCGCAGGACGCGCTCTTTCGGACGTGGCAGGCGCCCACGGGCCTCACCTCTCGCGACGACTGGCCCCGTGTGCTGACCTCGAGCGACACCAGCGGGCTTGGGAGCCACCCGGACGTGCGACGAGCGGAGGCGGCGGCGCTGGTAATCTCGCAGGATGGTGTGCTGCGCGAGGTGATCGAACTGGGCGGACGCCTGCTCGACGACACGCTCGTTGACGATCTGGAACGGGCCATCGATGCGGCCGGCCGCGCCGGGCAACGCGAACGCCAAGACGACCCGGAGACGACCAGGCCCGACGGGAACGGGCCTGAACCGAATCAAGTTCAACCAAACAAGCCCGAACCAGCCAAGCCAGAGCCCAGCTCAGCCGACCGCGACGACCGTTAGCCTTCGGCTTTACTCGCCCACTTCGATCGCCACACGCCGGTCGAGCATCACCTCAACTGTCGTCACATCACGAGGCGTGACAAATGCCTGTGCGACGGGGTCGACATTGGGATCGATGCGAATCTTGACCGGCCAGACTTCCCAGTCGTCCGCCTGCCCACGACGAACGATGACGCGGTACGTCGCGCCGGGAAGCAGCTCGCCCACCGACCAGATCGTCGTGAGGGCATTGGCGGGCTGCTCGTGAGCAGGCTTGGGCGAAAGCACGATGGCTGGTGTGCGCCACTGGGGCGGGTAGTGCGGGTTTCGCGCGGGAACGCCATAAAAGGCCGTCAGCTCCTTCTCATAGACATCGAGTACGCCACGGCTGAACCAGTGAACGTGCCCGAGCCCGCCGGTCGAGCGGACGAGCTCGATCGAGCGGCGCAGATCGTCCCACGTCGAGTCCGCGCCCTCGCCCACGACGCGGATGCCCGCGGCCATGTCGTGCACGCGCGAGTCTCCCAGCTCGTTCATCCACTTCACTTGCTCGAGCCACGTCTTCTCGAACGCGTCGTACGAGAAGCGATAGCACTGGGGAATGAACTCATCCCACCCGGCGGGCCCTCGATCGAGGGTTGAGCCCAGCGCCGGTCCGACGTGGAGCGCCTGCCTCGCTCGATCAAAGAGCTCCGGGAGGGCTCCCGGAGCGCCACGAAGCCCGCGAGGATCCATCGCGAAGCCCGGCGCCGCCCACTTGGGCCACTCCAGGCAGTAGTTCTCGTACACCCACGGATACACCGCCGGGCTGAGGGAGATCAGGACGCCCGGGCGACGCTCGCGGATCTCGCGCACGAACTGGCGGGCGTACTCGTTGACCTTGTCCGCACGCCAGCGAATCCACGCTGGATCCTTGTGATCCTCGGGCGGCTGGCGACCACTGTGCTCCTTGGCGTAGATCGCCCGGGTGTAGTCGTCGTACCCCATCGTGACATAAGGCCAGACGATTCGATCGTCGAGCTGCACGCCATCGAGGTCGTAGAGATCGATCGCTTCGAGCACCAGTTCCAGCAGGAAACGGCGCGGCTCGGGGTGGAGCGGGTTCATCCAGACAAAGCCGTTGGGGGCGACCTCGTTGCCCTTGATGTCCTTGGAGAGCCAGTCCTTCTTCATGCGCCGAAGGTGGTTGTCCGTGTCCTTATGCGCGGCCATGAAGCCATACTCAAACCACGCAACATAGTTCAGCCCGTTGCGATGGGCCTCGGTAAGCGTCTCCTGAAGCAAATCGCGCCCCGGCGACTTGAGCTTCGAGGTATCGTCGGAGGGATCCTGCTTCGTCAGCGCCGGTCGGCGATCGACGCCGATCGTGCGCTGGAGCACCTTGGAGGGGAACTGGGTGTATCCATTCTTCCACACTTCGACGTAAACGGTGTTGAGGCCAACGTCTCGGAGGCGCCTCATCGTCGAGGCGGTCTTGGCGGGCGAGGCAATGTGGTCGTTGGCGGTAGTAGTGATCCACGTGCCGCGGAGCTCGTTGGCTTCATCACGCAGCGGGAGGGGCCGGGCTGGCTGGGTTGGAGCTGGCTGGGTTGGGACAGGCTGGATTGGAGCTGGCTGGCCGAGAGCGTTCGCTGTGGCGCTCGCGAGGGCGAGTAGGGCAAACGCACGAACCAGCCCTTGAAGCCCAAAGACACGTCGCCAGTTGGTCAGCGCGTGAGCCAACGCATGAGGAAGTTGGGTTGCCAAAGGTCTATCCTCCACGCCACGAAAAACGCGCGATGAACGCGCCCGGCCTGTCGATGGTCACGAGCAGTGTTGCCCGCCGCCCGCAGGCCGATGCAACGAGAGAGTAACGCATGCCCAGCAACGCCGCATTTCGCATCGCCATCATCGGGGCCGGAGGAATCTCCAACGCGCACGTCGGCGCCGCCAAGTCGAGCGGAGGCCGGGTGAGCATTGTCGCCGCTGTCGATCCCAACGCCGAGAATCGAGCCAAGCTCTCGCAGGCAGTAGGCGGCGTGGAGGAGTTTTCCGCGATCGACCCGTTCCTGAAGGCGGTCGACGCCGGCTTTGAAGTGGACGGCGTTTTCGTCTGCACGCCCCCGAGCGTTCGGACGCCGATCGTTCCCAAGCTGCTGAAGTCGGGGATTCCCACGATCTCGGAGAAGCCAATCGCCAGCACGCTTGCGGACGCCCGCAAGCTCGCCGCCGGTGCCGCGCTCGCGAAGAAGACCCGCTCTGCGATTGGGTTCTGCCACCGCTTCACGCCCGCGGTCAATCAGATGATGGCGCTGTGCGCCCAGGGCGCTATCGGACGCCTCCTCCGCTTCGAGAACTTCTTCGCCTGCGACCTCCCCGGCCACGAAACCAAGTGGTTCAGCGATCCCAAGCTGGCCGGCGGCGGCGCCTACCTCGACATGGGCAGCCACTCCGTCGACCTCTTCCGCTACATGGTGGGCGAGGGCAAGACCGTCGGAGCCGTCTTCGACCACAAGTGGAAGCGTCGCACCGAGACCGCCGCGAGCGTTCTCCTCTCGTGCACCAAGGCTGCCAAGGTCGCTGGGAAGGCCAATCCGTTCGTGAAGGAGGGCGCCGCGGGCGTGATCATCAGTGGCTGGGCGGAGACGAGCCGCTTCACCGTCGCTCTCGTGGGTGACAAGGGCATGCTCTTCTACGACTACGAAAAACCGAGCGAGCTCGTCTTCAAGGATCTTCTGGGCAAGGCAGAAGTCCACGCCGTCGAGAGCCACGACGTGCGCTTCACGCGCCAGCTCGTCGCCTTTGCCGATCTCGTCCAGTCCCGCGGCAAGGCCAAGGGTGCTGCCGCATCGCTGGCGACCTTCGACGACGGTGTCGCCGCGGCCATCCTCAATGAGTCGGCGGCGAAGCTCGCGGCAAAGGTGTAATCGCTCGCCCGGTCGCCCGGTCGCCCAATCGGGCATCTCAATCTGTCGTTGTCAGCCCGGCGTTCCGAGCCGGGCTGACGCCGGAACTCGGCGCGCCGACAAGGAACGTCGTTGCGCGGGGTAAGGGTGCCAGTCCCCCGAGCCCCGCCTGGCACGAATCAACTCGACATCCCCGTCCACCCGAACATCGAGGGTTTATCGGTCTCGCTTCGTGCCGTCACGCCGCTCGGCACAACTTCACACTCGAAATCCAACCGGCTTCTTCGGCCAACTCACGCCCGCCCCATAAAGTCCTCCAGCAACTCGGGCACAGTCGAACGCGATGGCTTCGATCCGAGTTGAACCTTCAGGAGGACGTGATATGTCGAACGCGACGAAGAAGTTGTTGGCTCTCGCCGCCGCGTGCGTCGGCGTGACCGCCGGAGCCGGTCTCGCTTCCGCCCAGTCCATCTTCCAGGTCATCGAGCCCGACACCGGGTACGACTACGCGGTCGTCCAAGACGTGACCAAGAACGGGCGGTACGTGCTGGTCTCGCTCCAGCAGTCGCAGACGCGCCCGGGGTTCCCCCTCAAGGGCTACATCCTCGATCTCAAGAACGGGCAGCGCACCAACATCTCTGATCCAGGAGGTGCCGATCTCAACCCGCTCGCCATCAGCGAGGACGCAAGCGTCGTCGTCGGCTCGCTGGGCGGCGGACCCCTCGCCAGCACCTTCGCCTTCGTCTGGACGAATGACACCGGCGTCACCAACATCGGCGGGCTCTCCGCCGGCAACATCAGCTACGCCACCGGCGTCTCCGCCAATGGAAGCGTTGTTGTCGGCACCACCGGCGCCAACTTCGGCGATCAATACCAGCAGGGCTGGCGCTGGACGGAGTCCGGCGGATTCGTGCCCCTCCTGGACCTCGCTGAGGACACCTTGATCTACGGTTCAGCCGAGGACATCTCCGCCGACGGCTCGACCGTGGTCGGCTTCGGCACCGTCGGCGACCAGGACCCCGACACCGACGACATCTCCTCCGCGGTGTTCTGGGCCAGCAGCGGCACCACCCCCACCGACATGGGCAACCTGCCCAGCCCTCTGTTCACCGGCGGCGCCCAGGCCATGGCCGCCTCCAGCGATGGCTCCGTCATCGTCGGCTTCGGGCCCGCCCTCAGCCCCACCAACAACTTCGCCAACCGCGGCTTCCGCTACACCGCCTCCGATGGCCTGGTCAGCCTCGGGTCGCTCCCCTCCAACCCCGAGGGGTCGCTCTATGCCTTCGACTGCTCCTCCGACGGAAACACAGTTGTCGGATACCTCATCGATGGCGGCGTCAGCTCCTGGCGCGCCGTCGTCTGGACTCCCTCCACAGGCTGGCGCACGCTCAACACCATCCTCGCCGCTCAGGGCGTCAGCATCCCGAACAACCTCTTCCTCCGTGAGACCTACTGCTCGGGCGATGGCAAGACCATCGCCGGCTGGGCCTACAACCTCAGCCAGAATCGCTACAAGGGATACATCTCCCGCCCCTGCCCCGCAGATTTCAACCGCGACGGACAGGTCGACTTCTTCGATTATCTCGACTTCGCTTCCGCGTTCGCCAGCGAGGACGCATCGGCCGACTTCAATGGCGACAGCCAGATCGACTTCTTCGACTACCTCGACTTCGCCGCCGCGTTCAGCAGCGGCTGCTAAGCCAACTTGATGTTCAGAACTCCAGCCAGCCCCGCCTCATGCGGGGCTTTTTTTGCTCTCCGTTGGTGCCGCATGCCTCGCATGCCTTCCTGGTGACCTGAAATCGCCGTCCACGGAATCTCATTGAGCCTCGACCCCCACCCGCAGGCCGATGAGAGCTCGCAGCCCGTCCGCCTTCTTCTGCGCGGCGGCAACTTCTTGTGCCAGCGGCGGGCTAGGAGGCTTGACACCTCGGGCCTTCCCCGATCTCGCCCGCGTCCGCGCCGCTCTGGCGACTACCCGGCACACCTTACCATCCACGACCACCCGAACGCCCGCGACGCGCTGCTCGTGCGTTCGATCCAGCCCGTCGGCGATCCGCAGCACCGCCGCGAGGCGTCGAACAACCCGCTGGTCCTCTTCGCTCATGGCCGCGAAGTCCTCGTGCTCCGGACACGGGGCCGTCTTTCGATGATGGCGAGCCACCTGCGCGACGATCTCCAGCTCGCGGCGCGTCAGCACGGAATCCAGCCCGCTCATGCGGATCATGTCGCGACTGTGCTTGTGGTGCCGGCGATACTCCACCGCCGTCCCGATGTCGTGTAGCACCGCCGCGGCGTGCAGCAGCGCCCGCTCGCGGGCCCGCGCCGCCTTCGCCCCTGCCCCCGAACCGGGCCCCGTCCGAGACCGCTTGGCGTCGAGCAACCCATGCTCGTCAAGCTGATCGAACAGGTTCGCCGCGAGTTTGGCGACGTGCTCGCTGTGGGGCCGCTCGTATCGGGCCCGCTCCGCAAACGCCCGCACCGCCGCGCGTAGATTCGCCTCACTCGCCCGATCGCTGTTCGTCCGCTTCCTGGCCTTGCGCCGCGGGGCGGCCATCGCCATGTCCAGCAGCACGCCATCGCGAAGTCCACCGTCGTGCGACACCAGCCGCGGCACGCGGAGTAAACGCATCAACTCGTGGATCACAACGACGCCAGCAAGGATGATGTCCACCCGATCGGGAAGCAGCCCGGGGATCTTCGCCCGCTCCGCCAGCGGAGTTGCCCGCAGCACGCGCAGGATGCTCGCGACCTTCGCCCGGCTGACCGTCTCCACGCTCGCCGGAACGTGGAGCGTCCGCGATTGCGCACGCGTCGAAGCACCCGCGCTGCGGGCGACCCGGGCTCGCGACATCCACGACACCGCCGAGAACGTGCCCCCGGTGCCCACCAGCGTCGGGAATCGCACGGGCGGCTGGATCACACTCGCAAGGACCGAGCGGACGTGGGCTTCCAGGGCCACCAGGTCGACGTCGCCGGCCCCGCTCGTCTGCGGTTCTGGCCCGGAACTCGTCCGCGAGCTTGGCCGCGCGTTGTCTCGCAAGTTGGCCCGGGTGGTTCGCGTGAACTGCTCGGTCAGGCGCACCGCGCCGAGCGGGACGGACACGGCGTGGAAGATCACGCCGTTGACCGCCTGCACAACCTCCAGGCTGCCGCCACCGATGTCCGCAACCACGCTCGGGCCTCGGTCCAGCGCGAGCGCAGAAGCGACGCCCCTGTAACTCAGTCTGGCTTCGTCAAGCGCGGGGACGATGGCAAGCTCGACACCCGCCTCGCGGCGAACAAGCTCGATGAAGTCCGAGCCATTGACACTATCACGGACGGCCGCTGTCGCAACGACGCGGGTCGAGACCGCCCCCAGCTGCTTCGCTTCTTCCACAAATCGGGCGATCGCCGCCGCCGAATCCGCCATGGCGTCCCACGAGAGTCGCCCGGTACGAGAAAGTCCTCGGGCAAGCCTCGTCGGTTCGCGGCGTTCCACGAGCGACTCGCCGACGCGACCGCCCTTCACGCGGGCCACGCGAAGGCGCACACTGTTGGAACCGACGTCGATGACCGCCAGCACTGGCACGCCGGACCGTGCCGCCCGCCGAGAAACCGTGGGTGCCGCCCTGCCGGCCTTCCCAGCGACACCCGCGGAGTTCCCCGTCGCCGATATTCGTCTACTTGTCACTCGCTCACGCCCCGTCGCTTGTGTCGCCCCGCCGCCATCGGCTCAGACTCGCTTGCCCGCGAAAGGCTAGGACAAAGCGTTCATCGAGCCCCCCTCGGTTCGCGGCGGTTCCACCCGCCGGATTGCGCATGATCGACCTTTCCGGGGCTTGCCGACGACCTTGCGGCGAGTCCCCTCCCGGGGTTGGACCCGGCCTTGGAGGCGGTTACACTCTGGGTCCACGCGCGTGGAAGGGTGGATCTGCTACCGGCGTCCCCCGGGTGTAACCGGGACACGCGACCTCGAGATGGTTCGGGGCGGGCGGATCGGGCTGGGCGGAGCGCGATGGCTTCCGCGCCACGAACAATCCACGACAGAAAGGGCGTCCATGTCTGAGAACAACCCGCAACCCCAGGGCCAGCAGATCCAACTCCGCATCGATGAGAGCAAGATGCACACGACGTATGCGAACACCATTCGCACGTCGACCACCCAGGACGAAGTCGTCATGGACTTCGGCATCAACCTCCCCATGCAGGGCGAGGGCAACCAGCCCGTCCTCATGTTCTCGGTCGGCAACCGCGTCGTCATGAACTGGGCCGGTGCCAAGCGCCTCGCCATCAGCCTCGCTCAGGTCGTTCGCCAGTACGAAGAACGCAACGGCGAGATCCAGATCGGCGCTCGCGGCGGCAGCGGCGGCGGTGGCCCCCGCCTCGCCAACTAACCGTTGGCCAGCCAGTTCTCGCTCAGCCTCTCACGTTGCTCTTCCCCGCCCGCGCACTCGCGCGGGCGTTTGCTTTAACCACCTAAACTCCACCATGCACAAGGTCGCGATCGTCGGTGCCGGCGGCTACAGCGGCGCCGAGCTTGTCTCCATCCTGCTTCGTCATCCGCACGCATCCATCGTCGGCGTGTTCGCTTCCGCCCGCCGCGACAAGCAGGGCGAACCCGAGCCGTTTGGCGACGTCTTCCCCCGGTTCCGCGGTCAGCTTGACTTGGCCCTGAAGCCGTACTCCGCGGACGACCTGGTCGCCTCGGGAGCAAACGTTGCGTTCCTGGCCACGCCCCACGAAGCGAGCTTGGAGATCGCCCCGGAGCTTCTGGAGAGGGGTGTTGTCGTCCTCGACCTTTCCGCCGCCCTGCGTCTCAAGGACGCGTCGCAATACCCGCCCTACTACGGGTTTGAGCACCACCGCCCGGATCTGCTGGCACAGGCGGTGTACGGCTTGCCCGAGTTGCATCGCCATGAGTTGCGGGGGGCTCGCCTCGTCGCGGTTCCCGGGTGCTATCCGACGAGCGCCATCCTTCCGCTTCATCCCCTTGTGAAGGCGGGGGCGATCCGTGCAGGCACGCGACCGATCATCGACTCAACGAGCGGGGTGAGCGGCGCCGGACGATCGCTTTCGCTGCGATCGCTCTTCTGCGAAGTGAGCCAGTCGCCATACGCCGTGCTGACGCACCGCCACACGCCGGAGATCAGCGCCTATGCCGGCCTGCCGGTGGTCTTCACGCCTCATCTCGGGCCGTACGACCGTGGAATCCTCTCCACGATCCACGTTGAACTCGCTCCGGATTGGACGGGCGAGCGCGTCCGCGCGACGCTCGCCGCTGCCTACGCGAACGAGCCCTTCGTCCGCGTGCTTCCAAAGGGTTCGTGGCCATCGGTCGCGGGCGTGGATCGCACCAACTTCTGCGACATCGCGCTTGCCGTTGACGAACCGCACGCCCACTTGGTCATCTGCAGCGCCATCGACAACCTCGTCAAGGGCGCGGCTGGGCAGGCCGTGCAGGCCATGAACGCGGCGCTCACGCTCCCCGAAACCGACGGCCTCCTCTAGTAGGGGCTTTGCGCAGACGTTCTCGGTCTTCAACCATGGCGCGACGCGCCGACTTGTCCCGGTCCTTGGGCTGCGGTTTGCTCAGCACATTTGTCATCGTGCGCAGCTTTGCGAACACGCGCGATGTTCGCTTGTCAGGCGACGCCGCGTTCGCGTACGCTCGGTCCCTCGTTGCCGTTACGTCCTTCGTTCGGAGGTCTGCCGTGGTCCAAGTCTCCCCCGCCCGCCTTGCGCGCCTTGCCCATGTTGTTGTTCTGGCGAGCCTCGCCGGCGCACCCATCGCACACGCCCAGATCGTCCGAAAAGTTCTCATCATCGGCGTTGACGGCATGCGTCCCGACGCCATGCTCGCCGCCAACGCGCCGAACTTCGATGCGCTCATCGCGCAGGGCGCGTTCAGCAGCGTCTGCCAGGCCGAGGACATCACCATCAGCGGACCTTGCTGGTCCACGATCGTCACAGGCGTGCACCGGAACAAGCATGGCGTGACCGGCAACTCCTTCGCCGGCGCGCGGTACGACCTCTATCCGCACTTCTTCAAGCGCCTGCAAGAAGTCTGCGACGCCCGCACCGTCTCCATCGTCAACTGGTCGCCGATCAACACCCAGATCACGCAGCAGAACGCGGATGTCATCATCTCCGGCGTCAGCGACGCCAACGTCGCTGCCAACTGCGCCAGCGTGCTGGCCTCGTCGAACCCCGACGTGATCTTCCTGCATTTCGACGAGGTCGACGGCGCCGGACACGCCAACGGCTTCTCCCCGACCGTCCCCAACTATCTCGCGGCAATCGAACGAACCGACACCTACGCAGGCCAGGTGCTCGCCGCGGTGCGAGCCAGGCCCTCGTACGCCAGCGAAGATTGGCTCGTGATCGTCACCAGCGATCACGGCGGGACGCCCGATGGCTCGCACGGGCAGAACATCCCCGAGCATCGCAACACGCCCCTCATCGTTTCCGGGCTTTCCTCCGCCCGCGGCACAACCATCCCGCCGGGCAGCACACTCGCCGACGTGCCCGCGACCGTCATGACCTTCCTGGGCGTGCCCATCAACCCCGCCTGGGGCTGGGACGGGCAACCCGTGGGGCTGAACATGGCGGGCTCGCCCTCGGTTCCGTTTGATTGTGAGCCCCCGCCCCCGCCGCCCGTCGGCGCCTGTTGCCTGCAGGATGGTTCGTGCATCCAGCTCACGCAGGGCGACTGCACCGAGCTTCGCGGCGTGTGGGCCGGGCTGGGCGAGCCCTGCCCGGGCGGCGGCTGCGAGCCCACGGTGACGCTCGCTTCGGAGAACTTCGACGGCGTGCCCCTGGGCCCCAACGTCGACGAGTCGACCGCGGGCACCAATGTCTGGAGCGAGGCGTTCCCGCCCGGCTGGGTCGTCGATCGCTCGAGCGTTCCGCCCGGAGGCGTCACCGAGTGGCGCGGGTGGAGCGTCGCTTCGCAGTCATGGTGGACGACGACGGCCGGCGACCAAGGCCGCGCCGGGTTCACCAAGGGCGTGAACGCTTCGGCGATCGCCGACCCCGACGAGTGGGACGACCTGCCCCGCAATGCCGGTCTGTATGACACGACGTTGACGACGCCCGCGATCTCGCTCGCGAACGCCCGCGCGGGCACCGCGCGCCTGTTCCTGGATTCCAGTTGGCGTCAAGAAGCAAACCAGTCGGCCTCGATCACGGTGCGTTATGACGGGGGCGCGCCGGTGACACTGGCGCTTTGGACCTCCGCCGCGGGCCCGAACTTCAAGCCCGACGCCGTGAACGAGACGCTGTCGATTCCGCTGAATAATCCCATCGGCGCGCAGTCGATGACCCTGAGCTTCCGCCTGTTCGACGCTGGGAACAACTGGTGGTGGGCGCTGGACAACCTCCAGGTTGTCGCCGAGCCGCTGGCGCGCCGCGTGACGCTCCTGGCCGAGGACTTTGAGTCGGTGCCGCTCGGTTCGAGCGTGGACGAGCTCCCGCTGATCCCCAACGTCTGGAGCGGCTCGCCCCCCGCGGGCTGGGTGTTCGACGACTCGGGCGTCCCGGCGGTCAACGACCCGTCGCGAGGCGTGACGGAATGGGAAGGGTGGGCGATCACGAATCGTCCGTGGTGGGCGCAGGTCGCGGGCGACCAGAACCGCTCGCAGTTCACGCGGGGCGTCGGCGCGATTGCCGTCGCCGACCCGGACGAGTGGGACGACCGCGGCACGCCCAGCACCATCGGGCCATACAACGCCAAGATGGTGACGCGGGACATTGACCTCACGGGGATCGCTCCGGGCAGCTTGCAGCTCTCGTTCGATTCCAGTTGGCGCCCCGAGGCCCCGCAGCGGGCCGATCTTGCCGCGACCTTCAGCGACGGCTCATCCGTGCTGCTCCTCAACTGGTCGTCGGTCGCGGGCCCGACATTCAAGCCCGACGCGACCAACGAGCGGCTCAGCCTCGCGATCAACAACCCGGCGGGCGCGACCTCGATGCGCCTGGTCTTCCGCATGCTTGACGCGCGCAACAACTGGTGGTGGGGCATCGACAACCTGCTGGTCTCGGGCGAGGAAGCCCCCTGCCGGGCCGACTTCAACCAGGACGATCAGGCCGACTTCTTCGACTACCTCGACTTCGTCCAGGCGTTCGCGGCCGAAGACCCGGCGGCCGACTTCAACGCCGACGGGCAGGTCGACTTCTTCGACTATCTCGACTTTGCCTCGGCCTTTGACGTCGGTTGCTGAACGAGACAACGAGCAGTTGCTTGCTTGGGGATGGGTCGGGATGGGATTGGTCGGCTCAGCTTGGCCGAACAGACCGACGTCCCAACTCGTCCCGGAGGAAAATTGGATACGAGCGAAGCGAATAAGCTCGACAGCGCGGGCACGTGGCATTATGCTCGTTGCAAGTGATATCCGCAAACGAGCGTTAACATGGGGCAACAACATGCGTACTGATGCAGTCGGTTGTGGGCTGTTGGCGATCTTGGCATGGCCGTGCTTGGGCGATGTGATCATCGACAACATCGACGAGCCGACGGCCGCAGTCACTGTGCTCGGCACTGAAGCGCCCGATGACATCTGGGCGGCGCAGAACTTCCGTGTGCGAGGGGTGTATTCGCTCGACAGCATCGAAGTCCGCAGCGGGGCGGCGCTGGACCCTGTCGACGTGATCTTCGAGCTTCGCGCCGGAGACGATCCCTCCGGACCGCCTCTGACCGTGTTCTTCCCGCCCGCGCTCTCGCCGGATTCGGTCGAAATCGTCTCGCTCATTCCGAGCACCCCGGTGGAACTCCGCCGCGGCGTGTCGTACTGGCTCATCGCCGGTGTTTCGCAATCGGGCAAGTTTGGCCTTGCCTATGCGGTGGGGAACAACTGGACCGGGACGGGCGTGATCGGCGGGTATCTCTACTCTGAAGATCGCGGCACGACCTGGGGCTCTCCGGGCATCGACGACCCGTACCACATGCGGATCAACGCGACGCCAATCTGCGAGTGCCAGGCTGATTTCAACTGCGACGGGCAAGGCGACTTCTTCGACTACCTCGACTTCGCGGCGGCGTTCAGCTCCGACGACCTCTCGGCCGACTACTTCCCCGATGGCCAGATTGACTTCTTCGATTACCTCGACTTCGCCTCCGCATTCGACGCGGGGTGCTGAAAAGAGGCACGAGGCACGAGGCATGAGACTGGCGGCGGAGGCGTGCTTCCATCGATCTCGTGCCGTTGTGTCGCGCCGCCAAGGTCACCATGAACGCCCACGATCCATCCCGGAGCACCCAACAAAGCTGCACCGACCACACCATGTCCTCGCTCGACGGCGTATGGAGATTCGAACTCTTCGACACCGGCCGCCGCGACGACTGGTCACTCGGTAAGAGTCGTTCGGGTTATCGGCTTCGGGTCGTACGCGCGGGGGATGGCGCCGTGGTGTTCGATTCCAAGGCGCCCGACTGATTGTTTGGATTCCCACGGACACGCGTCGCGAACTGCGTCTGGGATCGGCTCCCAGCGACGCGTCTTGCATCATGATCGACGTCGACACCGGCACATTCTGGCTCGAGAACTTTCGAGAGCCGATCTCCGAAACGCGATCGGTCGAGCACCTTGCCAAGGCTCACCAATAGCCATCAGTTCCGCGGATTATTGATCCAGCCATAGGGCATTGGCTCGCCAACGACGGGGTCTTGGAGCCAACCTCGGAAGCGCACACGGATGCCCGCGAAGTAGATGCTCCCGGTTCGGAAGTCGCCCGACTCCTCGGCCCGCTCGTCGGGACCTTGCGGAAGGTCGAGCAGGCGGACCTGGGCATCGAGGAACGAGATCTGGCCGCGGCGTTCGTGCCGCTCGGTGATCTGGTCGTTGTTCAGCCAGCGAGCATCGGGCGCGGGGTCGTTGCGGATGAACGTGCTCTCTTCCACGGACAACGGGAGTGCCGGGAGCATTTCGAGCAGGTCGTTGTCGCGGGCATACTCGATCGACATGAAGGGCCCGGGCCCCGCTTCGGGGCGCTTGAGATACGCGGATTGGACCGAGGCGAAGAGGCGAGCCCCGCCAACGTTACCGTGCATCGTGTAATCCGTGTCGAGGCCGAGGGTGTTTGAGCCAAACGTGCTCTGTCGCTCGCCGCCAGAGACGGATCGACGCTTGTTGGTCGGGCAGGCCAAGACCTGCTCGCCCCGGTTGAGGTACTCGTAGGCCAAGCCGGGCTCCGTGCCCCGATGGTCGGGCGAGCGGAGCCACTGGTTGACGTTCCAGATCTGATCCTTGAAGTCCTGGGCGTACATGATCGCCGCGGTTGTGAGCTGGCGGAGGTTGGATTGGCACACGACGACGCGGGCCGCCTCGCGGCTCTTGGCCAGCGAAGGAAGCAACAAGCCCACGAGAAGAGCGATGATCGCGATGACGACCAGAAGCTCGATCAGGGTGAAGGCGGAGTGATGTGGATTCGCGGCGCGCCTCATGAAAAAAGCGTACCGAAGGCGCGTTGATCGCCGGAGAGCGCTTGTGTTCAGATTGCGCGAAACTTGGCTTCGTCTTTGGTTGGAGCCAGGCGCTGGCGCCGGTTGCGGATCCAGGACGCGAGGCGAGCGTCGGGGCCGCGGCAACCGGGACCGGGTGTCGCCAAGATCAGGGCGTGCGCGTCTTGAATCGGAATGCCAGAGGCGACCATCGTTCTGCCGATAGCGTTGGTGCGCATGCAGAACGTTGAACTGAAAATCGAGCTCCGCGACGCGGCGTTGGCCCGAGCGATCGCCAAAGCCGTGGGCGCGACGCTCATCGCGACCGTCGAGCAGACCGACACCTACTTCCGGGTGCCCAGCGGGCGCCTCAAGAAGCGCGAAGCCCCGGGCGAGCCGGTGGAGTACATCTTCTACGAGCGCAAGGACATGGCCCGGCCTCGCCTCAGCCACTTCCAGATCTACAGCGAGGCGGAGGCGCTGACGCGATTTGGCACCGAGCCGCTGCCGGTGTGGGTCACGGTTCGCAAGAAGCGCGAGATCCACATCCTGGGCTACGTCCGCATCCATATCGACCAGATCGAGGGCCTGGGGAACTTTCTCGAGTTTGAAGCGCTGGTCTCGCCATCGTGCACCGTGCCCCGCTGCCACGAGGCCATCGCCGACCTTCGGCAGAAGCTCTCGCCGGCGCTGGGCGAGGTGGTGACGACGAGCTACTCCGATCTGGCGGCCTCGCGAGGTGAAAACCTCTGAAGGCGTCCCGCGGCCCGAACTGGCGAACGCGGAATTCGGGATCGGCTGGTCGCTCAGATGGGTGGATCGATTAGACCTGACGCCGCGGGCCGGATTGCCAGGGTGAGATGGGGTGGCCGGATGAACGCCCCGCGATGACCCTGCGAAGGCGGATCCGAGACGTTTCCACGAAGCTGCAACCAACCCGGTCCGAGCCCGAACAACACACCGGGCCGCGAGGTCGCGGTCGGATACAGTTTTCTGTCGTCCCGCCGCGGCGGGCGCAAGGGTTTCCTTCAACCAGGAGTTGTTCATGACGCAGCAGGGTCGGCGGACGGGATGCACCGGGTTCGGGTTCGCCGCGTGCCGTGCCGCTCTGGCGGTGGCGCTCTCGGCGGGTGCGGCCATGGGGGCGGAGTCGGCGGGCGGGGCAGCTTCTGGACAAGCCGCCAAGATCGGGTGGTTCGCCATCGACAAGCCACCCCAGGAACGTCCGAGCCCGCTGGCCTGGATCACCGGAAGCGCGCCGACGCTCCGCGACATTGTCGCGACGCTCGATGAAGCGGCCAGCGACAACTCGCTGCGCGGGCTGGTGATTCAACTCAAGGCCCCGGCGCTGAGCATGACTCAGGTTGAAGAGCTTGGCGGGCGGATCAAGGCGATCCGCGCCGAGGGCAAGAAGGTCCACGTGTTTGCTGAGCAGTATGGGCCGGCGGAGCTGGTGCTGGGGTCCTACGCCGATGAGATCATCGTGCAGGCGGGCGGCGTGGTGACGCTGCCCGGGCTGTACATGGAAGAGATGTTCCTGGCGGACACGCTGGCGTGGGCGGGCCTCAAGGCCGACATGGTTCAGGTGGGCGACTACAAGGGCGCCGCGGAGCAGATGACCAACAGCAAGCCTAGCCCGCAGTGGAACGAGAACATCGACGGACTGCTGGACGCGATGTACGGCAATCTCCGCTCGCGGCTGACGAGCGGTCGCAAGCTGAGCGACCAGGAGCTCGATGCCGCGATGGAAAAGGCCTGGATGGCCGACGCGGGCGACGCCAAGAGCGTCGGGCTTGTCGATTCGGAACTCGACGTTTCGTTCCTGAGCGAGCACCTGGGCAAGGCGTATGGCGGCGACGTCGAGTGGACCGACGATCTGCTCGAAGCGCGCGCGACCCAGGGCATGACGATGGACAACCCGCTGTCAATGCTGACTCGGATCATGGCGACCGACCCCTCGCCCGAGATCCAGGAGCCATCGATCGCCGTGCTGCACATCGACGGTTCGATCGTGGATGGAGAATCGTCCAGCGGCGGGCTGATGGGCGGCCAGAGCGTTGGCAGCCGGACCATCCGCGAGGCGATCGACGACATCCTTGATGAAGATCAGATCAAGGGCGTGGTTGTTCGGATCGACTCTCCCGGCGGCTCGGCGGTCGCCAGCGAGATCATCTGGCAGGGACTGCGCATGCTCGCGGAGACCAAGCCCGTGTGGGCCAGCGTCGGCTCGATGGCCGCCTCGGGCGGGTACTACATCGCCAGCGGCGCGGAGAGGGTTTACGTCAACCCATCGAGCATTGTCGGTTCGATCGGCGTGGTGGGCGGAAAGATCTCGATGGGCGGGCTCTACGACACGCTCAAGGTCAACGTCGTCGGTCGCGCCCGCGGGCCTCGGGCGGCGATGTTCGCCTCGAACCAGACGTGGAGCGACGCCGAGCGAGAACTCGTCCGCGCGAAGATGAAGCAGACGTACGACCTGTTCGCCAAGCGCGTCAGCGACGGGCGCAAGGGGATCGACCTCAACAAGGTCGGCGAGGGACGCCTGTTCGCCGGGAGCAGCGCCATCGACCTGAAGATGGCCGACGCCCTGGGCGGGCTCGAGGACGCAATCGCCGGGCTCGCGGCCAGCGAGAAGCTCGACGAATACGAGGTCGTCCACTTCCCCGCGCCGGAGACGCTGGGTGATGCCATCGGTCAGGCTCTGGATCAGTTCATCACGGCGCCGGGTTCCGTGTCTGGCCTTTCCTCTGGCAGCTCCAAGGGAGGCCCGCTGGGTGGGCTGGTGTGGTCGATCCCGGCGGAGTTGGTGGGCCCGCGCGTCTGGCCGCAGGTTCGCCAGGGCATCGAGAGCTTCATGCTCCTGCGCGATGAACAGGTCCTGCTGGTGATGCCAAGCACGTTCATCTGGAAGTAGCCGAGCGCGTGTGCAGCCAGCCAAGCGCGCAGGCAGCCCGAGCGGGAGCGAGTGCTTTCAGAAAAGATGGGGCGACGAAGATAATTCTCGAGCGGCATGAAGGTCGGTATGCATGACGGTCGGGTTGCATCCGAGGTGGGCGATGATGACTCCATGGCCGGTGTCTCGATTGCCGGTGCGGGCAGTGCTTCTGGCGGCTCCCGCGCTTGCAGCGGGTTTCGCTTCTGCGGCGCCTGCTCCGCCGCCCAGCTTTCCTGAACGCGGCCACACGCCCAAGGCCCTGACTCCCGCCGAGGCGGCTTGGTTGCAAGAGAACCCGCTGCTGCCGCCGGCGGGCATCACTCCGCCCCCCTCGCTCGGCATCGTGTGCCCGGGCGAGTACGAACCCATGGAGGGGATCATCTTCGCGTGGGAAGGGCCCACGGCATGGCTGAACATCGTCGCGGAGATGGCGGCTCGCGTCACCACCGCCGGCAACGCTCTGGCCTACATCGTCGTTGACGCAGTCAACGAGAACTCCGCGGCGACCTCCGCGGTGCAGAGCCGGGGCGGCGACACCTCTCGCCTTCGATTCGTCTCTCGCACGATCGATACGATCTGGATCCGCGACTATGGCCCTCGTTACATCTATGAAGGGCCTGCTGGCAATCAGGTCCGGGCCATCGTCGATCACACCTACAACCGCCCCCGCCCCAACGACGACACGTTCAACAACGGATGGTCCCCCTTTCGTCGCCACACGTATTACGAACTCCCGCTGATTCACGGCGGAGGGAACTTCCACTTGTCGTCGGGCGGCATCGGGGTCGCGGGCCTTGGGTATGCGACCCGCCTCATTGTGAACGAGAACCCGGGGCGCACCGAGGCCTTCGTTCGCCAAGCGTGGCTCGACTATCAGGGGCTCGACGTCACGCTGACCGATCCGTTTCCCGTGGCAGTCGACAGCACGCAGCACATTGATATGTGGATGCAGGTCTACGCCGACCGAGGCGTGATGATCAGTTCGTGGGAGCAGAACCGGGGCTCAACGCAGGACCGCGTGTGCGAGACGGCGGCGACCAACCTCGCCTCGGCGGGGTACGCCGTAACGCGCGTTCCCGCGCGATCGATCGGGGGCACGCACTACACCTACACCAACGTCGTGATGTGTAACGACCTGGTCATGATTCCGTCGTAC
Organism: Planctomycetota bacterium; assembly: GCA_033763815.1. Classification (GTDB taxonomy): domain Bacteria; phylum Planctomycetota; class Phycisphaerae; order Phycisphaerales; family UBA1924; genus JANRJU01. The sequence continues at coordinate 39,571 of JANRJU010000027.1, read as the reverse complement.
ACCAACTCGACGATGGTCCCGCTCAATGCCGTCGCGCGCAGCGCGTGGCAGGCAGCGCTCCCGGGCAAGACGATCGTGCAGATCCCAGCGCAGGACATCGTGACTTCCGCCGGGGTGCTGCACTGCATCGTGATGCACGTCCCGCGGCATCGCGGGCGCGCCGAGAGCGCCGGGCTGGCGCCCACGGTGCTTCTCAAGGAGCTTCGGGGCGGAGAGGTTCTTCAGCCCGGGGCGCAGGTGGCCATCCGCTGGATCAGCGACGACGACGAGAGCGTGTCGAGCATCGATGTCCGCCTTTCTCGCGATGGCGGAGCCACGTTCACGCAACTGCTGGCCAATCGCGTGCCGGACACGGGGACATTTACTTGGACGGTGCCCCAGGCGACCGGCGGGGGCGTGAGGGTGATGGTCACGGCGCGCGACGGCGCGGGGCGGCAGACCAGCGACGCCAGCCAGCGAAACATGTTCATCGGGACGCCCTGCGCCGCCGACTTCAATCTCGACGAGCTCGACGATCTCTTTGACTATCTCGACTTTGGGGCGGCGTTCAACGCGGGCGACCGCGCCGCGGACTTGGACGCGAACGGGCAGGTGGATTTCTTCGATTACTTGGAGTTCGCCGATCGCTTCGGTGCAGGGTGCTGAGCGGGGCATAAGCGGGGATCGATTCGAAGTCCGAGACGCATGGGGGACTGGGCATCGAGTGCGGGTGCGTCGCGCGGTCGAAGACGTTTCAGGCCCCCGCATCAGGCCCCCGCAACGGGTGAGCTGCCCGCTGTCGCGAGTCGGCGGCCTGCCCCCATACACCGCCCTGCCTAACATATTCCCATCGGTGGGTCGGCCGGTCCGTTCGGTTCTCTCGCACAGGTGGGCGAGAGCGGCACACAACACTGATTCAGCCGCCCGTGAAGGGCATGTTCGCCGGTAGGGCAAGCCAGCCCGCGGCGAGCAGCGCTGCGTCTCTCGCTCAAGCCGGCGGCGTTCGCCGGCGCTGCGACGGGTTTTCCGTCACGGTCCGACCCGGAGCGTCGAGCACCGCGCACAACCGAGGCATTCATGATTGACGAAACGCTGATCGCTTCCCTGGGAATCAAAGACGACGAGATGGACGCCATGCTCCGCGAGGCCATGGGCGCGGGCGGGCAGACCTTTGACATGAACTCGATCGTCGGGACCCAGATCGAAGATCTCAGCTCCGGGAAGCTGATCAAGGGGAAGGTGATCGGGATGGCCGGCGACGACGTTGTCGTCGAGGTCGGCCTCAAGTCCGAAGGCCTGATCCCCAAGGAAGAGTTCGAAGGCCAGCCCGAGCCCAAGGTGGGCGACATCATCGACGTCCTGTTCGAGGGCTTCGAGGGTGAGGGCGGTCTGATCCAGCTCTCCAAGCGCAAGGCCGACCGCCAGCTCTCCTGGCAGCGCATCATGGACACCACCAAGGAGGGCGACGTCGTCGAGGGCTTGGTGACCCGCAAGATCAAGGGCGGCCTGCTCGTCGACATCGGCGTCCCCGTCTTCTTGCCCGCCTCGCAGGTCGACGTTCGGCGCCCGGGCGAGATCGGCGACTTCATGGGTCGCAAGATCCGCGCCATGATCCTCAAGATCGACCTGGAGCGCCGCAACATCGTCATCAGCCGGCGCAAGCTGATCGAGGACGAACGCGACGCCGCCAAGAAGCGCCTCATGGAGTCGATCAAGGAAGGCGACGTGGTCACGGGCGTCGTCAAGAACATCGCCGACTTCGGCGCGTTCGTCGACCTGGGCGGCATCGACGGGCTGCTCCACATCACCGACATGTCGTGGGGCCGGATCAATCATCCGAGCGAGATGCTTCGCATCGATGACAACATCGAGGTGAAGGTTCTGAAGATCGACCACGAAAAGGAAAAGATCGCCCTTGGCATCAAGCAGCGCGAGGCCAGCCCTTGGCAGGAGATCGAGCGCAAGTACCCGGTCGGGTCGCGCGTCCGCGGGGCCGTGGTCAATCTCATGTCCTACGGCGCCTTCGTCAAGCTCGAGGATGGCATCGAAGGCCTCGTCCACATCTCCGAGATGTCCTGGACGCGGCGCATCAACCACCCCAGCGAGGTCGTGCAGCCCGGGCAGGAAGTTGACGTCGTCGTCCTGGACATCAACAAGGACAAGCAGGAAATCAGCCTCGGCATGAAGCAGACCGAGGTCAACCCCTGGGAACTCGTCAGCGAGAAGTATCCCCCGGGCACGATCATCGAGGGCAAGGTTCGCAACCTCGCCAACTACGGCGCCTTCATCGAGGTCGAGCCGGGCATCGACGGGCTGCTCCACATCTCCGACATGTCTTGGACGAAGAAGATCACGCACCCCAACGAGGTCCTCAAGAAGGGCGACACCGTTCAGTGCGTGGTGCTCGATGTCGACCGGGCCAAGCAGCGCATCAGCCTGGGCGTCAAGCAGCTCACCGAGGATCCGTGGCTCCAGGCCATCCCGGACAACTACAAGCCCGGCATGGTCGTTCGCGGAACCGTCACGAAGATCACCAACTTCGGCGTCTTCGTCGAGCTCGAACCCGATCTGGAAGGCCTGTTGCACATCTCCGAACTGGCCGACCACAAGGTCGAGAACCCGATGGACGTGGTCAAGCCCGGCGACGAGAAGGATGTCAAGATCCTCCGCGTCGACCGCCAGGACCGCAAGATCGGCCTCTCGCTGAAGCGCGCCCAGTGGGGCGACACCAGCGGCGGCTCCGGCGACGACGCCGCTCGAGGCGAGCCCGCTCGCGGTGCGGCTGGCGGTGGCGGACGGCGCGGCGGCGCGGCACCCACCCGAGGCGGCATGGACTCCGGTCACGGCGCCATGGGTACCGACAAGATCCGCTTCGGCAGCAGCGACGAGTAAGCGCTCGAAGCGCCGACAACCCTGCGGAAGGCACCGGCCAACCGCAGACAACACGAATCGTCTCTCAAACCCGCTTCACACGAAGCGGGTTTTTTTCGCGCCCGCTGAGTCAGCACCGAGCGCGGCGGCATCCTGGCCAAGGGGACTCAAAGACCACAAGCGGCAAGTGGCCTCACCACTGGACGAGCTGATCGCGAGCAGCGGTTCGGGGGCAAAGTCTCAGGGTTGGCTGCCTGGAACCCCGGGCCCGGCGGCGGCCCCCGCCGCCACCATTCCAATGCCCAGCACCAGCATGAGCAACCAGACGAGGAACCCGAGGGAAAACAGGACAACGGAGACGATTCCGAGGATCTTGCCGGCTTGGGTCAAGCCGCGGCCCGAGGGATCCATCCTGCCCTCCGCCATCGACTTGAGATCGTTGTTGCCCAGCACCCACGACACGATGCCGAGCGGGAAGCACCCGAGCACGAGCGAGAGGATGCCCAGCACCAAGAGAAGCACGCCGCGATGTGGGTCGAGGTTCGCGAGCATGCCCGGATATTGAGGCGGCAAGCCCGGCGGCGGAAACTGGCTCATGGTCGGTCTCCAGGGCGATTGCGATCCGCCGAGCCATCGCTGCGCGAGGCCTGCGGCTCGCCAAGTTATCGACGCTCTGGACCGCAACCAAACACAGACGTCGGTTAGCACGAGCCGTTCGGTTGCAACGCGAAAGCAAAACCCTAAAAACACCAAGGGTTTATACCTGGTTTTGACCGCGAATCATCCAGGTTTTGAATCGATCAAGCCGCCAGCGCCTAAAACACTTGTTCTAGAACAGTCATTTGAGAACAGGCGTTTGAATGTCGTCCCATGAGCTTCCGATAATCCCACTGGTCCCGGTTCAACCCGCTCAGGGCGGAACGGCTGCGGGCGGGTCGGACGTTCCGCAGCCGGACGCGACGCGCGAGCGGCTGATCCAGGCCGCCGGGATGGAGTTCGCACTCCGAGGGTTCCACGGCGCAAGCGTTCGACTTATTTGTCATGCAGCGGGAGCAAACGTCTCCGCAGTCAAGTACCACTTCGGAAACAAGGACGGCTTGTACCGGGAAGTGATGCGGGTGGCGCACGAGCAGATGTGCGGCGGGGGCCAGATGCCTTCGTTCTTCAGCGAGGCCGAGCCGCGTGAGGCCCTGACCCGCTGGCTGTCGTGGTTCCTTCGTCTGCTGCTGTCGCAGGAAAAGGCGCACCCGTGGGCGGGGCGGCTGCTGGCCCACGAGACGATCAATCCGACGCCAGCGCTGGATGCCTTCGTGGCGTCGACTGCCGGGCCCATCCGGGCCGAGGCGTTGCGGATCATCCGCGCGATCGTCGGTCCCGGAGTGTCGGATCGACTGGCGGGCGATCTGGCGAACGCGGTGATGGCTCTTTGTGTGACGCAGAAGCACAGCCGCGAGATCCTGGCTCGCTTTGGCTTTGAGCCTCCGAACACGCTGGAAGAGATCGACCGCCTCGGGGCACTGCTCAGCCGCTTTGCGATCTCGGGTTTGCTGGGCTTTGCCGAAGCGGACGTTGTGCAGCCTGTGAGCGTTCGGCAGGACCAGACGCACGCATGCCAAGCGAGCCCGCGTGAATCAGGCTCGCAGGAACCGGGGCCGCAGCATTCGGGGCCGCGCAGTTCGGGCCCGGGGCATTCGGGCCCGAGCGAAGTTGCATCAGGCGATTCAAGCACGGGCGAATCCAGTTCGGAGGCGTTGGCGAGTTCCAAGCCGACTTCCGGAGCGAAACCATGATGATCGTCGGCCTCCGCATGCTGATTGGCGACAAGACCAAGCTCCTGGGCCTGGTGTTCGGCGTCGCGTTCAGTACGCTCCTGATCTGCCAACAGGTGTCGATCTTCTTCGGGCTGCTGGGGCGCGCATCCAGCGTTGTGAACGACGTGCGCGAGGCCGACATCTGGGTAATGGACCCCGCGGTAACCACCATTGACGTGCCATTCCCGCTGCGCGAGACCGAGCTCCCGCGCGTGCGGGGCGTGCAGGGCGTGTCGTGGGCGGTCCCCTTCTTCAAGGCGGTCGTGCAGGTGCGCACGCGGGAGGGCAAGCTCGAGAATGCGGTGATCCTCGGCATCGACGATGCCTCGCTCGTGGGCGTTCCCGACACATTCCAGCTCGGATCGATCGAAGACCTCGCGCAACCCGACGCCATCGCGGTGAATCCCGCCGGGTTCCGCCTGCTCTTTCCGGGCGAGGAGCTGGACCAGGGTCGGGAGATCGAACTGAACGATCGACGAGCGCGTATCGTCGCGATCGTGGACGCGGCTCCGGCGTTCGCGGCAAACCTGACCATCTTCTGCCGCTACAGCCTCGCGACGCAGTACACCAACAACGGTCGCAACGCGCTGAGTTTCATCGTCGCCAAGACCGAGCCAGGACGCGACCCCGCGGAAGTCGCCCGCGGCATTGCGGACAAGACCGGGCTCAAGGCCAGCACGTCCGCCGAGTTCCGGATGGAGTCCATCGACTACATCCTCAAGAACACGGGCATCCCGGTAAGCTTCGGCACCGTTGTCATCCTGGGCGTCATCATCGGCATCGCGATCGTGGGCCTCACGTTCAACCAGTTCGTGATGGAGAACCTCAAGCAGTACGCGGCGCTCAAGGCCATCGGCATCCGCAACACGCGTCTGTTCCTCATGACGCTCGGGCAGGCCGGTTTCGTCGGGATCATCGGCTACGGGCTCGGGCTCGGTGCCGCGTCGGTGTTTTTCTCGCAGACAAGTCGGAAAGTCGACGCCCTTCGCGGGTTCTACCTGTTGCCCGAGGTTGCCGTGGGCGTCGCGGTGCTGGCGGTGCTGATCGTCTTCGTCTCGACACTGATCAGTCTGCGACGCGTGCTGGTCGTCGACCCGGCGACGGTGTTCCGCGGCTAGACAGGCAGGGGCGATAGGTCGGCGGGCGATAGGTCGGCGCTCAACTGGCAACTGGAGTTTCTGAACAATGAGTCTGGGGCTTGAAACATCCGCTGGAGGGTCCGCGCCTGCCGAAGCATCGACGCTGGCTGTGCAATGCCAGGGCGTGCAGAAGGGCTTTGGCGACGGGCAATCAAGGCTTCAGGTTCTTCGCGGGACCGACTTTGACTGCCGAGCGGGCGAGATGTCCTTCCTCGTGGGCCCCTCGGGCTGTGGCAAGACGACGCTGATCTCCGTGATCGGGGGCATCCTGAGCGCGGAAGCGGGTGTTGTTCGCGTGCTGGGACAGGACCTGCGCAAGCTGAGAAACGGAAAGCTCGCCGACTTTCGCCTGGCGAACTTCGGGTTCATCTTCCAGCAGTTCAACCTGCTCCCGGCGCTGAGCGCCGCGGAGAACGCGGCAGTCCCGCTGGTGGCGCGGGGCATGTCGACAACGAAGGCCGAGCGAGAGGCACGGACGCTGCTGGAGCGCCTTGGCCTGGACGGTCACACGCACAAGTTCCCGGCGCAGCTCTCGGGCGGACAGCAGCAGCGCGTGGCGATCGCCCGCGCCCTGGTGCACAAGCCCCGACTGTTGATCTGCGACGAGCCGACGGCGTCGCTCGACGCGACCAGCGGACGAACGGTGATGGGGCTGCTGCGCGACGTGGCGATCGACCACAGCCGCGCCGTGATCGTCGTGACCCACGACTCACGCATCTTCGACTTTGCCGACCGCATCATGCACATGTCCGACGGGGTGATCTCTCGCATCGAAGAGCGACCCGCCGGGGGATTCCATCAAGACTGAGCCATTGGAGAGGATTGCCTCATGAAGGGAAGATCGAAAATCCTGACCTTCGGGCTCCCGGCCATCGGGTTGACTGCCCTGGTGGCGGGAGCGTACAGCGTGATCACCGAGCGGCCCGTGAGGCCCGCGGAAGATCCGCCCCGCCAGCCGACCACGGCGCCGAGCGCATCGGGCGCGTTTATCGGCGCGATCGGACTGACCGAGCCACCGGGCGAGGCAATGGCAATCTCGGCGCATGTCGGCGGGATCGTCGAATCGGTGATGGTGGAGGTTGGCGACGAAGTCCGAGCGGGGCAGGAACTGTTCCGCGTCGACACGCGCCGCGCCAGCCGGGAGGTCGCGCTCGCCGAGAGCCGCTTGCGCGTTGCGGAGGCCGACCTCCAAGCTTTGCGTTGGCAGGTGCCAACGGCGCGGGCGCGGGTTCGCGCCGCGGAAGCGAGCGTGGAGTCGGCGCGAGCTGCGGTGGCCGCGGCTCAGATCCAGCTCGACGATCGGCGCAACCAGCTCCGCGTGGCGCAGGCGGTGAACGATCCGCGTGCCATCGCCGCCGAGGAAGTTGACACCCGCCGGTTCGCGGTCGCTCAAGGCGAGGCGCAGCTCGCGGAGGCGCAGGCGGGAGCGGCGCAGGCCGAATCTCGCTTGGCGGAGGCGCGAGCTCAGCTCGACCTTCTCGTGGCGCCCGGCATGGATCAGGGTGGCGCTTCCAGTCCCAACTCCAGCCCCAACGCCGCGGGCGCCAATGGTGCTGGCATGGGGCAGGAAGCGCGCGGAAATGCGGACGGCGAGGCGAGCGACGGGCCTGACATCGAGGTTGCGGTACAGCGGGTCGCGCAGGCCCGGGCGGATCTGGATCGCATGCGGACCGAGCTTGAGCTCCTGACGGTGCGTGCGCCGGTCGATGGGCAGGTGCTGCAAGTGAACCTCCGGTCGGGCGAGTTTGCGCCCGCGAAGGAACTGACCGACGGCTTGATCGTGCTGGGGCGCTTGGGGCCGACGCACGTGCGCGTGCAGATCGACGAGGTTGACATCCCTCGCTTCTCCCCGAGCGCTGAGGCGTGGGCCTCGCCCCGGGGCGATGCGCAGCTTCGTATCCCGCTGAGGGTGGCATATGTCGAGCCGCTGGTCGTGCCCAAGCGCCGGCTGTCGGGGCGGACGAGCGAGCTCGTCGATACCCGCGTGATGGAAGTGGTGTACGAGGTCGCCAGCGCCGATGCCCGCCCGGCGGTGGGACAGCAGATGGATGTGTACGTCAGCGCGCCCCCGGCGCGGAGTCATGGTTCATCATCGAGCGGCGGCAACGGCGCGGCCCAGGGCAACGCACGCACCAGCGGAGGCGAGTCGTGAACTTTTCAGCGTCGGTCCCCCACTTGCGTTCGTTCGCGGTGCTTGCGCCGCTGGCTGCTGGGCTTTGCGTCGGGGCGGTGGGTTGCCGCGTCGGACCCAACTACGCACCGCCCGATCTGACGCACCGGTCGGGGGCCGCGTGGACGGACGCCACGAGCGAGAAGTCGCCAGACGCTGGCGGACCGGGCAAGGCTGAAGGCGAGACGGGCGTGATCGGTCCCGCCGACGCCGCGACGCTCGCGACCTGGTGGCGTTCGTTCGAAGATTCCGAGCTGACGTCTCTGGTGGAGCGAGCCTTCGAGGGCAATCTCGATCTCGTCGAAGCGCGGGAGCGGGTGATCGCGGCGCGGGCACGACGCGGCATCGAGAACGCCGCCCGCCTGCCCTCGCTCGACGCGGAGACCTCGTATCGCAGAACGCAGAGCGGCCGCGAGGCGACGAGCCTTGGCGGGGGGCCAGCGGGAGAGGAAACCGACGTCTACGCCTTAGGCGTAGTCGCGGGGTGGGAAGTTGATCTCTGGGGTCGTGTCGGGAGGCTGGTCGAGGCCCGCGACGCTGAGATCGCCTTCGCGATCGAGGACTTCCGCGCCGCGCGAGTTGCCCTCGCGGCGGAGCTGGCCCGCGAGGTGATCCTCGTGCGCTCGCTGGACGAGCGGACACGGGTTGTCGAGCGGACGATCGCGCTGAACCAGCAGTCGGTAGAGATCGCCGAATCGCGCGTGCGAGGCGGACTGGCAAGCGAGCTGGACCTGGTCCGCGCGCGACGGACGCTCGCGACCGATCGGGCGCTGCTGCCGGAGTTGGCCGGGCAGCGTCGCGCCGCTGAACATCGGGCGGCGGTGTTGCTCGGGCTCCGCCCCGGTGAGCTTGCCATCGCTCGCGCGTCGCTGCCGGAGCCACCGTCGCTGCCGGCGCTCGGACTTCCGGCGGAACTGGTCACCCGGCGCCCGGATATCCGCCGGGCGGAGCGACAGCTTGCGGCCGCGACCGCGCGCATCGGCGCTGCGGAAGCGGAGCGATATCCGAGGGTCTCGCTCTCGGGAACGTTCTCCCTCAGCAGCGACACACCGGGGGGCGTGCTGGATTCCGACGCGGGCGTGCTCTCGGCGGGGCCGACGATCACCCTACCGCTGTTTCGTGGCGGCGCGATCGACGCGAACATCGAGGCGGCAAACTCCGAAGCGCGACAGGCCCTGACGCGCGTGGAGTCCAGCGTGCTGGGAGCAGTTCGAGAGGTCGAAACAGCGCTGGCCCTGCATCGCCAGGCACGGCGGAGGGTGGTTGAACTGCAGGACGCCGCGACCCAGGCGCGGGACGCCGAACGCCTCGCAACATCGCTCTACGCCTCGGGGCGGACCGACTTTATCAACGTCATCGATGCGCAGTCTCAGTTGCTGCTCATCGACGAGCGCCTCGTGCTGACCAGGCAGGGGCGCCTGGAACGCATCATCGATCTTTACGCGGCCCTGGGCGGCGGATGGGAACCCCAGCCCGAGACGGCCCTCGCCAACAAGGCCGCTCAGCCCTGAGCCGGGTCTGAACGCGAAGCTTGGTCTGAATGCGAAGCCTGGTCTGAACAAGAAGACAGGTCTGAGTGCAAAGCCAGTGGGCGCTTTTCGCACGAGGTTCGACGCGCTACGTTCACCCCGTGAACCGCGTGCTGTGGACCGTTCTTTTGCTGCTCGCGTCGAACACCTTCATGACGTTCGCGTGGTACTACCACGTGAAGAAGCACTCGTGGGGACTCTTTGCTGCGATCGCCATCAGCTGGCTGATCGCCCTCCCGGAGTATTGCTTGCAGGTGCCCGCCAACCGCATGGGGCACGTGGACCATGGCGGGCCATTCTCCCTGCCTCAGCTCAAGGTGCTGCAGGAAGCGATCACGCTCGTCGTGTTCGTGGTGTTCACGGTCCTGGTGGCAAAGGAAAAGCTGCGTTGGACGGATATCGGAGCGTTCGGGCTGATCTTCGCGGCTGTGGCGCTCTGCATGTGGGGCCGAAGGTAGGGCCGAGGAACGCTCGTCGCGCTCGCTGTTCTTCTGGCCTTTGGCGTCTGGCCTCCAGCACCCGGTTTGGAGCGCGGCGCTGAGGCAGCGGTTCGTCAGCTACACCTGTTGAACTCGGAGATGAAATCGAGGTAGTCGAAGAAATCGACTTGGCCATCGTTGTTGAAGTCTGCCGGTGGCAGGTTGCCCGCGAAAGCCTGGGAGAACTCCAGGAAGTCGAAGAAGTCGATCTGGCCGTCGTTGTTCAGGTCAACGCGCTGGCACGAGCTCCCCACGACGATCAATCGAACGCGGTCGGGCAAGTACTCGACGACGAACTCGCGATCGGGTGAGAAGTTCAGCCCGGTAAACTGCGCGAACTGCCCGACCCGATCCGCGAACCGCACAATGTCGAAGACCTGTCCGATCTGCGGCTCGAAAGGCGGGAGGATCAGCACGTCGACCCGCCCGGCGGTCGAGCCCTGCTGGAAGCCCAGCGTGTTCTGCACGAACAGGACGTCGTACTGCTGACCGGCGACCGGACCGGCGATCTCGATCCGCAGGCGCGAGCCGGCGCGGAACTGCACGTTGTTGGTGAACTGCAGAACTCCGGGCGACTCGCCGGGGCTGATCCCGCCGGAAACCAGGATCGTCGCCGCCTGGACGGTTCCCGTTCCGACGAGCTGCCCGGTCGACTCGATGGTGAAGGGCGAGGTGTTTTCAACGAGCGTGCCGGCTTCCAGATCCAGCGTGCCGCGCAGCACGAGCGGGGGGTTCACGGTCACCGTCTTGTTGCGGATCGTGAGCGTCGAGCCGGTATCCACCAGGGCCAGCGGGCGGATCGCGTCCTGGTTCAGTTGGTTGCGGATGACCGCCCCCGCCCCGTCGAGCGTCACGTCGCTCTTGAGCGTCGTGATGCTCGCTCCGTCGAACTGCAGCACCCCCCGCAGCTCGAAAGAGCCGTTGATGAGCGTACCCGCGACGAAGTTGCTGAGCGTGGCGGGCGTCACCAGGCGGGCGGTGGAGTTGGTCTCGACGATCAGCGATCCCAGGTTGTTGATGCTGGGTCCGGAGAAGGTCGTCGTCCCGGCGTTGGCGACCTTGGTGATCGTTCCGTTGTTCGTGATCAGGGGCTGACCCGCCAACCCGTCCCAGGTCGCGTTGCCGGTGGAACCGATCGAGAGGGTTGAGCCGCTCTCGACGGTGAGCGTGGAGCCCATGTTGAACTGCAGATCCTGCAGGCCCGACCAGGAGCCCGTGCCCCGGTGCCCGATGTCGGTGTCGCAGATGTCGACCGGGTCGTCGTCGGTGAGGATCGTCACGCCGGAGTTGGCGCGAAGGTCCACGCCCATCAGCACCGACCCGCCCCGCAGTTCCGTGCCGCCGTTGTTGGTCACGCCGCCACCCGCCGCGGTGATCGTTGCCTCATCCAGCAGGAACGCGCGGCTCGTCGTCAGCCTGTTGCCCGTCAGGGCCAGGGTTCCCTGCGAGCTGGTCAGCGTGAAATCGCGGATGGAGAACGGCGCGTTCAGCGTGATGGTGTAAGGCACGCCCAAGGGCGCGACCTGCGAGAAGACGTCGAACGTCGGTCCGCTGGGCACGACCGCCGGGCTCCAGTTCGCGGCGACCCCCCAGTTGCCGCTCCCGTTGGGAGCGCTGCCCACCCAGGTGGCGGTCTGCGCGCTGGCGAGCGGGGCCGCGCACGCGAGAACACCCACGCCCAGCCATCGCCCGCGCGAGGCAATCACGCCAGCGCGAGAGGCAGCTTCCCGCCCCTGACGGCGCTTCGATACAAGGCGCTGGACGCGCGCGCAGCACAACATGTGTACTCGTTCCATAGTTTCACCTACGCCGGCGATCAACGGCGCCGGACGTCTCTCCTCGTAGAGCAGAGTATAACCTCGGGCATCCCAACCACAGCCTCGGAATCTACCGATCCGCGAGTTTGACTTCGCGTGCGTTCGTCCAGGCGGCACGTCCCGCCCTTTTCACCCCATCCGCATCTTCATCCAACCCGGTCCACCCCGACTCATCTCGTTCACTCCCCGGAAATCAGGCGGCGTACTTCCTCTTTTCTCGCGACGAGTCGATCCAGCGGATCGCCCAGCGAGGAAAACTCGCGTGCGTCCGCCGCCATTGCACCCTGATCGCGCAGAGCACCGAACGCCGCGAGGGCCTCGCGCCAGAGGTTTTCCGCCAGCGTGAGCTGCTCGAGCGCCCGGGCGCGGTTGCCGGCCTTGAGATCGTCTTCGCCCGCACTCCTCGCCACTTCGCCCATCTTCACCAGCGCCACAGCGACATCCCGCTGCGCGAGCTGTGTCGAGTCGCTCCTGAGAAGTTCCTGGCGAATACCCAGCGACTCGGAAAATGCCTGGCGCGCCTCGTCGCGCCGGTCCAGCAACTCGTAAAGGTTGCCGGACTTGTTGAGGAGCAGTGCCACGTCGCGCCAAAGCTCGGTGTTGGCCTGGTCGCTTGTGCGAAGCTGGCGAGCCTGGGCAAGGGCGGGATTCAACCACCGATCGAGTGCTTGCGCTGCCAGCTCCCGTGCGTGTTCATCCGGCGTCTTGTCCGCGATCAGCGTGTGCCGCCCGGCGAGGCGGGCCCACTCCTGCAGCGCAAACCCGGCGTTGTGCATCGCGATGATTCGATCACGCGCCAGACGCCCATTCGTCGGGTCGAGCTGCGACATGCGTTCGAATCGCAGCGCCGATTCGGAAGCAACGCGGAGCGCCCGCTCGAAGCTACCCGCCGCGGCGTCAGCAAGGCGCTGCGACTCTTCCTTCTCGGGCGTTCGTCCGCCCGAGCCACGCGCCCGCTGGGCGAGCATGCGTCCATACTCCACAAGCGCCAGCGATCGCTGATCCGCGACGATCCCCAGCTGTCGATGCGCGTCCCGCAGGCCCGAGCCAAGCTGGCCCCGTTCGATCGCCTCGGCCCACGCCTGCTCGATTGAGGCATATTGCTCGACGCACGCCCGCACCGCCTCGCCAGCGCCGAGCAAGTCCGGATTCTCAAGCGCTGCTCGCATCTGGGCATCCGCACGCCGCGCCCGAGCAAGCAGCAGCACGCGCTCGCTCGCCGAGATGCCCGCCATCGCCTGGTCGGCTTCGAGCCCGGGCTCTCGCCTCACGAGCGCATCGGTGGCGAGCTTCATGGCACGCTCGCCCGCTGCCTCCGCCTCGCGGGCACGATCCACGCTCGCGGGCAACGCCCGCTCCCGCTGGAGCAACTCCGACGCCGCGATGAGGCTCTCCGCCAAATCCGCGTGCGAACGCCACTCGCTGGGGCGAAGGCTGGCGACGCGTTCGCGCAGCGCGAGTGCTTTCTGGAACTCGGCCTTGCCGCGGGCAAACTCGCGGGTGCTCGGCGCGAACAGCGACGCCGTGAGTCGACCGACGCCGTGCCGAACTGCCGCGACGCCCCGCAAGAACTCGGGCGACTCATCCTCGCGAAGGTCGAGTGTCTCGAGCACCGCCAGCGACTCGCTCAGGATGTACCGGCGCGCGCCCGTTGCGCCGCGCAAGTCCGCGATCTGGTCCGCCGCGCCAGCGAGCTTGAGCGCCAGGTTGAGGACCTTGTCCCGCGTCGCCTCGACCGCCTGACGCTGCGTCGCCTCGCGGTCCTTGGCCTGCGTTGCGGCAACCAGCGCCGCCGTCTCGCGCTGCAGCGCCTCGCTGGTGCGGGCCTCCGCCATGGAAGCCTGACCATACAGAACCCACGCCAGGACCGACGAGCCGGCGACGAGCCCGAGGAATCCAGCGCCCACGAGCGCCGGCCCCCGATGACGCTTCGCCGCCTTCTTGATCAGATACCACCCGCTGTCGCGCTTCGCGGCGATGGGCTCGCCCCGCAGATATCGCCCGATGTCCGCCGCCAGCTCGCCCGCGGATTGATACCGGCGATCGCGCTCCTTGGAGAGTGCTTTGAGCACGATCGTCTCGACCTCATCGTTGATCTGCCTTCGGATCGTACTCGGGCGCGCGGGCGCCACGTGCAGGATGTTGTCCAGCACGTCGCGCATGTTCCCCGTCACGCCATACGGAAACTTCCCGCCCGTGAGCATCTGGAACAGCACCACCCCCAGCGAATACACGTCCGTGCGAAGATCGATCTTGTCGGGCACGCCCTCGGCCTGCTCCGGGCTCGCCCACGGGAGCGATCCGATGAACTGCCCCGTCATCGTCATCATCTGCAGGCGCGTGGTGTCGTTGACCTCCCCCGCCGCGACCTTTGCCAGGCCAAAGTCCAGCACATGGGGCTCGCCCTTGGAGTCGACGCGGATGTTCCCCGGCTTGATGTCGCGATGGATCACACCCTTGAGGTGTGCCGCGTAGACCGCGTCGCAGATCTTCGCGAAGAGGCGCAGCGTCTCTTCGACCGGACGAGGCCCCGACGCGATGTACGCATCCAGCGGCTGCCCGGAGATGTAGTCCATCACATAGTAAAAACTCGCGGCGACCTTCCCGCTGTCGATGATCCCCACAATGTTCGGATGGGAAAGCTGTCCCAAGATGTCGATTTCTCGCTCGAAGCGAGCCCGCCCACGCGAGCCCCCCGCGACGCCCTCGAATAACAGCTTGATCGCCACCTTGCGCTTCGTCGTCTTCTGGATCGCCTGATACACGACGCCCTGGCCGCCGCGGTGCACCTCGCGCACGATCTCGTAACCTGGGAAGTAGTCAGGCGGCAGATCGACCGACACCGACTTGATCGCGCTCCCGGAGCCCGCGGCCTTCGCCTGACGCCTCGCAAAGTCGATAAGGTCCTTATCCGATCGCGGGGCGCCCGACCCGCTCGCAGGGACAACCGGTGCCCGATTGCCCGCCTGAACCCCCACTCCTTCAACGGCCTGGCCCGAAGTCACTGCCCCCGCTGGTTGGCCCGCTGTTGGGCCCGCTGGTTGGCCCGATGCCTGGGCCTCGATTCTTCCTGTCGTCGCCTGGCCCGCGTCGGACCCCGATCCGAGCTCGCCCGACTCGAGCGCGCCCGATGCTGGGAGCGAGCCATATGTGCTGGAGGCGGTCGCAATGGAACTGCCGGCCCCGCGCCCGGGCTCGCGCGATCCCGCGGACGGGGTATCGCCCAAGGCGTTCGGGTCGTCGAACGGGCGATTGGTGTTGGGCGGGGGCGAACCCATGGATGGCTTTCGAAGAGCGGGATCGTGAAGCCCGAGTCCCGGGCTCTCGTCACGCCAAATCCAGCATAGCCGAAACGACCCCGAACCCACCAGGGAGCGGGACTTGGAAGAGGCGTCAAACAAAGCGAGCACTCACGCGTCGTCGGCTATTGTGACGTCATGCCGCCCAACTCTCAGGCCCGCGCTCGCCCCGGCGCCAGTGAAGACCAGGGCCTTCCGTCGGGGACCGATGCCGAGTTGTCGTTCGAGGCCGCTTTGGACGCGATTGAGGACCTGATCACCCGGATCGAGTCTGGTGAGATCGGGCTGGAAGAGTCGATCGTGGCGTACGAGCGGGGCGTGGCGCTGGTGAAGCGCTGTCGCGATGCCCTGCAGAAAGCCGAACTCAAGGTCGAGACCCTAAACAAGGAACTCGCCGCCGCCGCCGACACTGAAGCTCAAGGCTCGGACCGGCCGATCGACCGCTGAGAGGTTTTTGGACTCCGGATGCCCGATCAACTCCAGACCATTCAGTTCGCGTTCCAGGTGCTCCAGGTCGCCTTTGTGTTCGCATTTGGTGCCTGCGCCGGCTCGCTCATCAACGTCCTGGTCTATCGCATTCCTCGCGGCATCAGCGTCGTTACTCCCCCGTCGCGCTGTCCCGCGTGCCAGACCAAGCTCACGTGGCGCGAGAACATCCCCGTCTTTGGCTGGTTGCTCCTCCGGGGCAAGTGCCGGTTCTGCAAGAGCCGCATCTCGCCCGAGTACCCGATCGTCGAGGCATTCACCGGGGGCCTCTTTGCCGCGCTCTACGTCCTCTGGTTCATGATCCCCGAGCGGGCGACATGGCTTGGCATCGCCTGGGGCCAGGTTCGGCCCGACTGGGCGGAGAACCCGGTTTCGCTTGTCTGGCCCACCTTTGTCGTTGTATGTGCGCTGCTGGGCTCGCTGATCGCGATGGCCCTCACCGATTTGAAGACGTACATGATCCCGCTGGTCCTCGCCTGGGTACCAAGCGTGGTCGGCGTCATTGGTCACACCGCCCACGCGGCATGGGTCCAGCTTTTTACCGGACGCCAACAGTCGCCCGGCGGGCTCCATCACGCCGCGGAAGGTGCATCGTGGACCATCGCTTCCCCAGGACCGGGCGGCTGGTGGTGGGTTGGCGCTGCGCTGGGCGGCATGGCTGGCTTGGTGGTTTCCAACATCCTGCTGGCAACCGGGCTCCTCCGCCGGAGCTTCGCCGACTATGACGATTGGGAAGCCAAGGCCCGTGCCGCCGCGGGCTTGCCCCCCGCCACACCCTTTGGCGTTGACCCGGGTGCGGCGGCATCGCCCACGAGTTCCTTGGATCCGGCTTCGTCACCCCAGGCTCCCGCGCCAACAGCGAGCAATCCAAACCCAGACTCGACTGGCCCGCAGGCCGAGTCAACGAGCGAATCCCCATCGCAGGAGCCGGCGGAGCTTTGGATCGCCTACCCGCACGCCCGGCGCGAAATGCTGAAGGAACTCGCGTTCCTCGGGCCGCCGGTCCTCCTCGCCTACTTGGGCGGCACGCTCGCGTTCAATCTCGCTGGGCCGTGGACGCCGGTTGACCTCTTCACGCTCGGGCCCGCCGTCTCCGTTCCCCTCTGGCTCGACGCTCTGGCTGGTGCCCTGCTGGGCTATCTGATCGGGGGCGGCATCGTCTGGGGCATGCGCATCCTGGGCTCGCTTGGCTTTGGCAAAGAAGCAATCGGGCTGGGCGACGTCCACCTGCTCGCGGCGGTCGGGGCCTGCGTTGGCTGGATCGACGCGGTACTGGCGTTTTTCGCCGCGGCGTTCGTGGGGCTGACCATCGAGGTGATTCGCCGAGCCAGCGCGAGCGAGTTCCGCCGGGCAATGCAGTTTGGCCCGGCGCTGGCGATCGCGACGCTGCTGGTGCTGGTGTTCAAGCCGCTGGTTGAGATCGGTCTCTCTGCAATCATCGCGGGCGAACGCCCGGTCGACTTGCCCTGAGGGCCGGCCAGCGCTCTGGCGGGCTGCACCAGCGGGCGGTGTTGGGCTGCAGTCGCAGCGGGGAATCGTGCGGATTGACCTTTTTCACGAGATATGGACGATATTGTTGCCGCAGATTCCATAGGCGGAACGTGATTGCCGCGGTGTGGAATGACCTGACAAATGCCGGACGCGAGCGGCTTGAAGCGTCGTCAGCCGAGCGACGCGTCCGTCGGCGGGGTTTGGAAAGCCAAGGAAGGTTGCCATGCGCATCGCGTCTCGTTCGCTTCGGATGATGTTGGGGCTCACGGGGTTGTTCGCCGCGCTCGCTCTGGGCGGGTGCAAGAACGTCTCGAAGGAGCAGTACGACCTTGCGGTGCAGGAGGCCAGCCAGGTTCGCCAAGAACTGGCCGCGGCTCGCGAATCCGAGCGCCTGAAGGACGCGCAGATCGCGCAGATGCAGCAGCAGCTCGAAGCGCAGCGGAACGCCGTTGCCGCCGCTCCGCCCACGCTGACCTTCCCCACGGGCGACCGGGGCGGCGGGACCGTCGGGAGCGGGGGCGACGTGACCTTCACCCTCGCGGGCAGCGTCGCGTTCGACTCCGGCTCGGCGACCCTGAAGTCGGCGGCCAAGCGCCAGCTCGATCAGATCGCTTCGCAGATCCGCAGCCGCTACGCCGGGCGCGATATCCGCGTCGAGGGTCACACCGATTCAACTCCGATCCGCAAGAGCAAGTGGTCGTCCAACGAGGCGCTCAGCCAGGCTCGCGCCGATTCCGTCCGTGAGTATCTGGTGACCAAGGGCATCTCTTCAGGTCGCGTGTCGGCGATCGGGTATGGCTCGTCGCGTCCCAAGGGCAGCGCAGCCTCGAGCCGCCGGGTTGAGATCGTCGTGCTGGGCAACTAAGCCTCGCACCCGCCGTTCCAGGTCTGGACCCTCACAGGAGGGTTGACTTCATCCGCTCAACACCCGCGTGCTGAGTCATCGGGCTGACCATGTTCAGTCGCGACGACGAACGGCACGCGGTTTTCGTTTTTGCACGGATGCAACTCCGCTGAATCGCAGGTCAGCGCTCGTTGAGCTGCAAAATCTCCGCACAACCTGCAAATTGTGGATAGAACCCGGAACCGCACGCGAGCGGTGGTTGCGACACCCAAGCTTGCGGCCCGACCCCGCCCCGTGTCAACCCCGCCCACAAAGCTGTGCGAGGCGAAGGTGGATTGGCGGGAGCGCGGGACCCACAGGTTTGTGTGCATTTGTTCGGCTTGCGGTACACTTGCCGGACGTGAGCATGATCGCCAACACGCTACACGATCGGATGGCGGCCGCCGTAGGCCAGCGGACATATCGCGCCATAGGAGAGTTGACCGAGACACATCCCGAAACCGTGCGTCGATACATGCAAGGGCAGTCGCCGAGCGCCGAGTTCCTGGGGGCGCTCTGCACCGCATTCTCGATCAACGGCGAGTGGCTGCTCACCGGGCGAGGCCCGATGTACGCCCACGAGGTGAAAGCTCACGCGCTCAAGGGCGCGTCCGGGGGGGAGCTTTTGACCGCGATGGCGTCGTCCATCGAATCGCTCGTGGAGCGAGTCGATCGCCTGGAACGCTACACCCAGACCCTCGAAACGCTCGTTCGCGGCAGCTTCGGCCCCGCCCCGAACAGACCACACCCCGTCTCGGCCAGCCACCACTCCGAAGAACTCAAGCCCGATCACCCGGCACAGTTGGGTGCCACTGGTATGTTTGCGCTTGCAAGCAATCAGGGTCTTGCGAGCCATCAGCAGGTCGGGCGCGGCGTGCCCTCGGAGCCGGAATTGGGACTTGGCCCCCTATTGGGCGCCAGGTCCAGAATCGGATCGGGAATTGGATTGGAGATTGGGCCGGCGCATCAATCCGATGGGCGAGCCGGGCTTGCGACGCGAGATGGGGGCGGCAGCGTCGAGCCCGCCCCGTCGCTGAACAACTCGGTGGTCGAGCCGCTTTCGGCGGTCGCTCGGCGGGACCCCGCCGCGGGTGAAGCCCATACGCTTGGCCTCGGGCCCGGCAACCTGAGTGTCTCGGGCGGTCTCTCGGGGCGTGCGGTCCCGGTGGCGGCCGGTCCAATCGGGTTAGACTCCACGGCCCGAAGCGACGAAGCGCGTGCCCGGCGTCAGGCCACGCCGATCGGCGACACGAAGACGGGTCAGACAACGGTCACCGATGAGTTCCGATCGACCATCGCCGGCCTCCCGCAACTCGCCGCAAACCGGCCTGCCGAGCCACGGCCTGCCAGCATCCACACCGGCAACTCGCAAACCGGCAACTCCCAAAGCATCCACTCGCAAACTGGCCAACAGGGGGGAGGGTTCACAAGCGGTTCCCAGCTCGATTCCAGAGCAACACCGCGACCAACCGACACCGGCGATCGAAACCTGGCGCGCGTCAGGCCCAGAGCCACGTCCCTTCTTGATCCAGCCCAGCGCGTCCGCGGCGTCGGGGACGCTCTTGCCGAGCGACCACGTCAAGATGCTCGTTGAGTTGCTGCAGCCGGTGGGCATCGAACTCGCCCGTCGATGGCTCGCGGCCCTGCTGCTCGTCGATCGCGAAGAACGCGAACAGGTCGTCGCGACGATCGAGCGCCGGATCGTCGAGCTCTATGTTCATCAACGATCAGAAGGCGGCGCGCAGGCAGAGCCAACGTCCAGGTCAGCCTCGCCGCACACGACTCCGACGCTCCGGGCGGCGGCTACGCCCGGTGAGACGGTCGACCCCTGGGCACCATCCAGCCCGCTCGCGACGACTGGCCCGCTCGCAGATGCCGGCCCGCTCGCGTCTGGGGCGCCGCACGCCGGCACCTCGGGAGTGGGTCGATCGATCCGCGTCGTGTACCCCGAGATCCAGCGTCCGGACGGCGCGATCGAGCGAGTTGAGGCGACGTACGAAACGTTGCCCGACGCTTTGCAAGATGAGGCTGGCGCCCGCGAGACAGAATCCATCGCGAAGGATCAAGCCCGGGCCGCGAAGCGCAAGGGTTTTCGCTAGCTCCATCGTGCTTGCGACGGCGCGCTGTAAAGCTCTCACAGAGCATTTGCTCGCAAGAGACGCGCGGACGTGAGGCGGTCGCTGCATGGAGATCGCGAGGTCGCGGCTTGTGGCATGATTGGCATAGCACGAGATGGCATGATCACAAATATTGCGGATGTTGATAGTTGACAAAATGTGCTCGCGAAGTTAGTTTTATGATCTCAGCCGCGCTGGGCTTGTAGGGGGCTTTCGGTCGGGACTTTTCGGGCACTTTCGGGATCACAGGAGACAACTGATGCAACAGACCACACGGTGGCGTGTGCGCGGCTTCCGCGCGCTACGGGCTCTGTGCGCGTGGGTGGCGACGGTCTGCACGATGATGCACGCCGTCGATGCCCAGGCTCAGACGTGCTTTGGCTGGAACGAAGCGAGACCTCCTTCGGAGCGTTTCTCGCACGCTATGGCCTACGACTCGGTGCGAAACGTGGTGCTCATGGTGAGCGGGCGTTTCGACACGTTTGAAGGCATTCGCGACACGTGGGAGTGGAACGGGCGTGCTTGGGCGCAGCGTCGAACCTCAAACCTTGTTGACCCCGGCGCCCGATTCGGGCACGCGATCGCGTTCGACTTGGCGCGCGGGCGGACCGTTCTCTTTGGCGGTCGGAACCTCGGCACCACCGCCGGGGATACGTGGGAGTGGGACGGCGCTCGCTGGGAGCTGCGTCAGCTCGCGGGCGGCCCAACGGCCCGTGATCAGCACGCGATGGCCTACGACCCCGTCCGCCGCGAGACCATCCTTTTCGGGGGTTTCGACGGGAGCAACGACGGCGAGACCTGGGCTTGGAACGGCACGACGTGGACGCTCCGATCCACCACCGGCCCATCCCCCCGTGTCGCTCACGCGATGGTCTTCGACGACGTTCGGGGCGTGATCGTTCTGTTTGGCGGCGTTGGCGGAGGCCGCTTCCGCGACACATGGGAATGGAACGGCACCACGTGGACACTGCGCGCCAACAACGCTGGCCCCTCTGCGCGCGACAGCCACACCATGGCTTACGACCCGGTGCGGGGTGAGACGCTGTTGTTTGGTGGCGATGACGGCGCGTTCCGCCAGGACACATGGGCTTGGAACGGCACGACGTGGACGCAGCGCTCCGCCACCGGCCCCGACCCGTGCCGATACGCGAAAATGGTCTTCGATTCCGCACGCGCCAACGTGGTGCTCTTCGGCGGGCAGCTTTCCTTCTCTCCGGGCGATGCGAGCGACCGGACCTGGACTTGGAACGGGAGCTCGTGGACGCGGATTACTCAGCCCGGAGTGCCCACGCCACGCCGCAACCCGGGCGTGGCCTTCGAAGCGAGCACTGGTCGGACGATCCTGTTTGGCGGCACGGGCAACGGCGGGGCGCTGTTCAACGACACCTGGAGCTTCGATGGCTTCAGCTGGACACAGGTCGCAACGACGGGACCCTCGCCGCGTGAAGGTGCGAACCTGACGTTCGACGCGGCTCGGAACCGGATCGTGCTCTTTGGGGGCGGAACGGCGACGGGCCAGAGCGCGGAGACTTGGGAGTGGGACGGTTCGGCCTGGTCCCTTCGCTCGCTGGTCGGGCCATCGGAGCGCGCTTGGGCGGGGCTGGCGTTCGATCCGGTCCGCAATGTCAGCGTGCTCTTTGGCGGTTCGAACTCGACGACCGACCTCAATGACACGTGGGAGTGGAACGGAGTGACTTGGACACTGCGCGCCACGACGGGACCTTCGCGGCGCAGCGGCACCGCCATGGCGTGGGATCCGGTCCGCCAGAGCGTGCTGATGTTCAGCGGCGGGTCGAACAACGTGCCCGTCGGTCGCGATACTTGGGAGTGGAACGGCTCGAGCTGGAACCTGATTTCAAACAGCACCGGTCCGAGCGCACGCTTCTTCCACAGCATGATCACCGACACGGCTCGCAACGTGCTCGTGCTGTTCGGCGGAAAGGACTCGGTGAACCTCCGGAGCGACGTCTGGGAATGGGATGGAACAGCCTGGACGCAGCGGGCCGACGGACCCATGAGGCGTCGCTTCAAGCAGGCGCTCTCGTACGACGCGCTGCGGAACCGCATCACCCTGTTCGGAGGTGAGTCGGACAACGTGGCGATCCTGGACGACTCATGGGTCTTCTCAAACTCCGATCCGGTGTTCTTCACGCAGCCCGAGCCGCTGAACTTGGACCCAGGACAGATCGCCCGCTTCCGAGTGGATGCTGGCGGGAACCCGCCCCTGCGGTACCAGTGGCGGCGGAACGGGGTGCCGCTGACCAACGGCGTTAGGGTGAGCGGCGCGACGACCGCCGAGCTGGTGATCGACGGGGTCGAGCCGTTGGACGCCGGGACTTACTCGTGCGTTGTGACCAACGACTGTGCCGCCAGGGCAAGCTTTGGGGCGCTGCTGAGCGTCTCATGCCCGGCAGACTTTGACGGGAACGGGCAGCTCGATCTGTTTGACTATTTGGACTACGTGCAAGCGTTCGCCGCCGGCTGCCCGTGAGTGGCTGGAGGATCGAGAGCGTGTGGGGTTGGCGTTTGGGCGTCCAACCCCGCTTGTGTTTTTGCGTCCAAGTACCGGGACTGATGTGCCCGCTCGTAACCCCGGTGTGGCGGCTCTGCCATTCCGGCAGCGTGCGGGGATTGCCGCGGGGTGGTGACAGGGGGAGTGCGCTGCGGGCGGGCTGCCAGATCGCGGCTGGAGGGCCGGGGCGAAGCGCTTGGCTTTGGCACGCTGATTGCCATAGGGATTCCCTGCCGAATCAGTGTCGGCGGTTGTACGTTTCCAAACTTCTCTCGCGACGATTTGCGGAGTTTCACAGCGATGGCAGCAAAAGAACTCGTGTTCGATGTGGATGCTCGTCACGCCCTGCTGGCGGGGGTTGAGAAGTTGTCGCGAGCGGTGAAGGCGACGCTCGGGCCGCGGGGAAGGAACGCGGTACTGGACAAGAGCTGGGGCGGCCCGACGGTGACCAAGGACGGGGTGTCGGTCGCCGAGGAGATCGAGCTGACCGACAAGGTCGAGAACATGGGGGCCAAGCTCGTCAAGGAAGCGGCGAGCAAGACGAGCGACGACGCGGGCGACGGCACCACGACGGCGACGGTGCTGGCGGAGGCGCTCTTCCGCGAGGGGCTCAAGTACATCGCCAGCGGCGTCGACGCCAATGCACTGGTTCGCGGGATGCGGATTGGTGTTGACGCGGCGGTCGCCGAGATCAACAAGCTGGCGACGCCCGTCAAGGGCAAGGCCGACATCCAGAATGTCGCTGCCATCTCGGCGAACAACGATGGCGGCGTGGGCAAGATCATGGCCGACGCCTTTGACAAGGTCGGCAAGGACGGCGTGATCACGGTCGAAGAGGGCAAGGGCCTCGAGACCGAGGTGACGGTCGTTGAGGGCATGCAGTTCGATCGCGGCTATCTCTCGCCCAACTTCGTGACCAACCCCGACGCCATGAAAGTCGAGCTCGAGAAGTGCCTCGTGCTCGTTCACGAGGACAAGATCGAGAGCGTCTCGAAGCTGGTTCCTCTGCTTGAGAAGGTGATGCAGGCCAAGCGGCCTCTGCTCATCATCGCTGAGGATGTCACGGGTGAGGCGCTCTCGACGCTGGTCATCAACAAGCTGCGCGGGACGCTGCAAGTCGCGGCGGTCAAGGCCCCGGGCTACGGCGACCGGCGCAAGGCCATGCTCGAGGACATCGCCATCCTGACGGGCGGCACCGCGATCATGAAGGACCTTGGCCTGGAGCTGGACAAGCTCGAGATCAAGCAGCTCGGCATGGCGAAGAAGCTTGAGATCGACGCGGACAACACCACGATCATCGAGGGTGCGGGCGACACCAAGAGCATCCAGGCTCGCATCGCGCAGATCCGTTCGGAGATCGAGAACACCACCAGCGACTACGACCGCGAGAAGCTCCAGGAGCGCCTCGCGAAGCTCTCTGGCGGCGTGGCGCAGGTGAAGGTCGGCGCCGCTTCGGAAGCCGAACTCAAGGAGAAGAAGGCCCGCATCGAGGACGCGTTGCACGCGACCCGAGCGGCGGTCGCGGAAGGGATCGTGCCCGGCGGCGGCGTCAGCTACCTGCGGGCCCGCAAAGCGATTGCGAGCCTCAAGGAACACAAGGCAGTCTTCGGCAAGGCCGGCTCGCACGGCGACGACCTGACCTCGGGCGATGTCGGACGGTACAAGTACGACGTCGCGGCGGGGATCGATGTGGTCTACAAGGCGCTCGCCGTTCCGACGCAGACCATCGCCGACAACGCTGGCGTGAAGGGCACCGTTGTCGTTGCCAAGGTAACGGACGAGGACAACCGGAACTTCGGGTTCAACGCGTTGACGCAGGAGTACGGCAATCTGCTCGAGCAAGGCGTGATCACGCCCGCGAAGGTCGATCGCTCCGCCCTGCAGAACGCGGCAAGCGTGGCGACGGTGCTGCTCACGGCCGACTGTGTCATCACCAGCAAGCCCGAGGAAAAGGCCGCGGGTGGCCCCCCGGGCGGCGGCATGGGTGGCATGGGTGGCATGGGTGGCATGGGCGGCATGGGCGGCATGGACTTCTGACGTAAGGTTCAGGATGCCATGCGGGAGTGTTGACGTGCGTTCGGTGCCGTTCCTTCGGACTCGTCCGCGGCATGGCGACCAACCCTGTTTTTCCCTGGCGAAGTAAGACAGTCGGGGGTGCGCAATGCACGCCCGATCGATTCGCCCGACGAGTCGAAGCAGCGCTGTCGCCCCCGGCGGGGTCGTGAAGCGGGTCGTGTGCTGGGTCAGGCCAGCATTCTTTTCGGAGCAGGGATTGGAAGAGCTCTTTCAACAGTTTCTGCGGCTCTTCCAGGACATTCCAGGATTCCTCGATGGTGTAATCGCGGACTTTGGCAACTGGGTTTATGTCATCCTGTTCGCGATCATCTTCGTCGAGACGGGGCTGGTCATCATGCCCTTCTTGCCGGGCGACTCGCTGCTCTTTGCCGTGGGCGCGATGTGCGCCCGCGGGTCGCTGGATGTCTGGATCATCATGATCTCGTTGTTCATCGCGGCGGTGGTCGGCGATGCGGTCAACTACCACATCGGACGCTACATCGGGCCCAGGGTGTTCAACAAGCAGGTCGTCGCGGGGCAGAAGGCGACGCTGTTCGAGCGGCTGCTAAACCGGCAGCACCTGGATCGGGCGCACGCGTTCTTTGATAAGTACGGCGGCAAGGCGGTGATCATGGCCCGCTTCGTGCCGGTGGTGCGGACGTTCGTTCCGTTCGTCGCTGGCGCGGGGGCGATGAAGTACTCCAAGTTCTTCTTCTACAACGTCACTGGCGCGGTCATTTGGATCGGGCTCTGCGTCGGCGCCGGCTACTTCTTCGGAAACCTGGACTGGGTGCAGCGGAACTTCGAGTCGGTGATGTTGATGGTGGTCTTCATCTCGGTCGCGCCCATCGGGATTGAGTTCGTGATCGAGCGGAGGCGAAAGAAGAAGATTGCCCAGGGCCAGGCGGAGGCGATCAAGCCCTCGCCCGAGCTCCCGGCTTTGGCGACAGCGGACGCGCCAGCGGGAGTCGTCCCGGCAGGCGCTGTACCGGCGGCGGTGGGTGCTGGTGCGGGGCTTTCGGGGGCGGGGGTTCAGGCAGACGCGGCGGGCAAGCCCGGCGCGTGATGGGCCGCACAGTGTGCGGCGGCGAGGTCTGGAGCGACGCGGGACAGCCGCGGGCTTCGGAGTTTGGAAGAGGCTGGTGCGTCGCGGCGTGTGCGCCGGGGCGGGCTGGTCCTCGGCAAAGGCGTCTCCCGAGCGTGGGGCTCGGCGTGACGAACGTAAATGAGCGTTTTCAAGCCCGCGGCTCGCGGGCGCAGCAGTCAGGAGCGGAGCTTTACGATGGCAGTCAAACCCCTTGAAGATCGCGTGCTGGTGAAGCCCATCGACCCCGAGACCAAGACCGCCTCGGGTCTCTATCTGCCCGAGTCGAGCAAGGAGAGGCCGATCCGTGGCGAGGTGGTGTCGACCGGCCCGGGCAAGCGGATGGAGAACGGTAAGCGTGCGGAGATGTCCGTGCGCCGGGGCGACACGGTGGTCTTCGGCAAGTACGCCGGGACGGAAGTGGAGATCAAGGGCGTGAAGCACCTGATCATGCGTGAGAGCGAGTTGCTGGGGGTGATTGAGGGATAGGTGAGGCGAGAGGCCTGAGGCGCGAGGCAGAGGCTGGCGCAAGACAAGAACGGAGCGGCGTGCCCCCAGGGGGTGCGGGATAGTCGAGAGGCCGTTGGTTCCTATCGGGACTTGATCGCTTGGCAGAAGGCAGTTGATCTGACCGTGAAGGTTAACGAGGTCACCCGCGGATTCCCGGAAGTCGAGAAGTTCGGTCTCGTGTCTCAAAGCAGGCGTGCTGCGGTCTCGGTCGCGAGCAACATAGCCGAGGGCTACGGCGAGCGACGACGACGGATATGTGAGGTTTCTTCGCCTCTCACGAGGGTCGCTGAACGAGATCGATACGCAGATGGCGATCTCGCTCAGGCTCGGAATGTTGCCAAGGGAGCAGTACGACGATATTGAGCAGCAGCTCGACGAGTGCAGTCGAATCATTGCCGGGCTGATCCGAAGCCTGGAGGCGAGCATGAGCACGGGTTGAGGCTTGGCACGAACTCGTGCCTCTCGCCTCGTGCCTTCTGGAGTTCAACATGGCCACCAAACAACTGATGTTCAACGACGCGGCTCTTCTGGAACTGAAGAAGGGCGTTGATCGGCTTGCGGATGCGGTCAAGGTCACCATGGGCCCCAGCGGGCGTCACGTGGTCATCGAGAAGTCTTACGGCGGACCGTCGGTGACCAAGGACGGGGTCAGCGTTTCCAAGGAAGTCACGCTCCCCGAGCCCTTCCAGTCCATGGGCGCCAAGATGGTCAACGAGGTCGCCAAGCGCACGGCCGACAAGGCCGGGGACGGGACCACCGCCGCGACCGTTCTCGCTCAGGCCATCTTCAGCGAGGGGCTGCGGCATGTGGCGGCGGGCGCCAATCCCGTCCACCTGCACCGCGGGATCAACGCAGCGGCGCAGGTCGCTGCCGAGGCGATTGACGCGATGGCCGTCAAGTGCAAGGGCAAGGACGACTATCGCAAGATTGCGACGGTCTCGGCCAACCACGATGCGCAGGTGGGCGAGCTGATTGCCGAGGCAATCGCCAAGGTTGGGGCCGAGGGCGTCGTCGAGATCGAAGAGGGCAAGGGCGCGACCACGACGCTCGACTACGTCGAGGGGATGCAGTTCGACAAGGGCTACATCTCGCCCTATTTCATGACGGATCCGAAGACCGCCGAGTGCGTGCTCGAAGACCCGTACATCCTCATCTATGAGAAGAAGATCGCGAACCTGACGGACCTGCTCCCGCTGCTGAACAAGATCGTCGTGACGAGCAAGCCCGTGCTGCTCATCGCGGAAGAGGTCGAGAACGAGGCGCTGGCGACCCTGGTGGTCAACCGACTGCGCGGCACGCTCAAGATCTGCGCCGTCAAGGCCCCGGGCTTCGGCGACCGCCGCAAGGCGATGCTGGGCGACATCGCGGTGCTGACGGGCGGCACGTTCTTCAGCGAGGATCTCGGACGTCAGCTCGATTCGATCGAGCTTTCGGAACTGGGTCGCGCCAAGAAGGTCGTCATCACCAAGGACGACACGACAATCATCGAGGGCGCCGGGAAGAAGGCGGACATCCAGGGTCGTGCGGCCCAGATCAAGTCGCAGCACGACAAGAGCACGAGCGACTACGACCGCGAGAAGCTGATGGAGCGCCTCGCGAAGCTCACCAGCGGCGTTGCCATCATCTCCGTCGGCGGCGCGACCGAGACCGCGATGAAGGCCACGAAGGACCTTGTCGACGACGCGGTCCACGCGACCCGCGCCGCGGCGAAGGAGGGCTACGTGCCCGGCGGCGGCGTCGCGCTGCTCCGCACGCAGGAGGCCGTCCGCGCCGGGGCCAAGAAGGCCAAGGGCGATGAGAAGATCGGCTTCGACATCGTCGCCAACGCCGTCGAGGCGTGCGTGAAGCAGATCGCGGAGAACGCGGGCTTCGACGGGGACATCGTCGTGGAGACTGTCAAGAGCAAGGGCGCCAACACCGGGTTCAACGCGGCGTCGGGCGAGTACGTGGACTTGGTCAAGGCCGGGATTATCGATCCGGCGCTGGTGGCCAAGACGGCCCTGGTCAACGCCGCGAGCGTTGCCGGGCTGATGCTCACCACCGACGTGCTGATTACGGACTTGAAGGAGGAGAGCAAGCCCGAGACCGGCGCGGTGGCGTGAGCAGGAGACCCCCGCCAGTCACCGGTAAAGATGAGTTCACCACGGAGGCACAGAGACACGCAAAGAGCCGGGAAGTGGCCGAGAATCGCCTAGAACGAAACCGGCATACTCGGTGGCTCGGTGTCTCTGTGGTCGAACTTCCATAACCCGGTTTAGCTTCCAAGAGACGGTCCGGAAGTCCGGAGTCCACCGGCGAGTTCCTGAGACTAGTCCGTCCGGTGCTTGCGTCCTTGCGGTGCGAAGTGCGCACAAAAGATCGTCATGCCACGCGACTACTACGAGATCCTCGGAGTTGAAAAGGCGACGGACGCTGAGGAGATCAAGCGCGCGTACCGGCGTCTGGCGATGAAGTATCACCCGGACCGAAACCCGGGCGACGCGGAAGCGGAGACGAAGTTCAAGGAGGCGGCGGAGGCGTACGAGGTCCTCTCCGACGCAGAGAAAAGGCAGCGGTACGACCAGTTTGGCCATGCTGGGGTGAAGGGCGGCGGCGCGGCGGCCCACGACTTCCAGCGGATGAACGTCGACGACATCTTCTCGGTGTTCGGCGACTTGTTCGAGGAGTTCGGGCTGGGCTCGCGCGGCGGGCGCGGGGGCGGACGCCGCGGCGCGGCTCGCGGGTTCGATCTGGAAACGCAGGTCGTGCTCACCCTCGAGGACGTGAACGCCGGCGCCGAGCGCGACGTTGAGTTCACACGCCTGGATGTCTGCGAGAAGTGCACCGGCACGGGTGCCAAGCCGGGGTCCAAGCCCGTGCGCTGCGAGACGTGCGGCGGTCAGGGAAAGGTTCAGCAGACCGGGTTTGGCGGGATGTTCCGCATGGTGACGGCGTGCCCGACGTGCCACGGCGCGGGGCAGATCGTCAAGGAACATTGCGACGTGTGCCGGGGCAAGGGCCGCGTGCCTCGCCAGCGGAAGCTCAGCGTCAAGATCCCGCCCGGCATCCAAGATGGACAAGCGGTGCGCGTGCCGGGCGAGGGCGAGCCCCCGCCCCCGGAGATCTCGCCCAAAGGCGAAGGCGTGCGGGGCGATCTGCACGTCGTGGTGCGAGTCAAACAGCACGAGGTGTACGAACGGCAGGGCGATCACTTGATCCTCGAAATGCCGATCGGGTTCACCCAGGCTTCACTGGGCGCGGAAGTTGATGTCCCGACGATGAACGGCGCCAAGAAGCTGACGATTCCACGGGCATCGCAGCACGGGCAGCAGTTCCGCCTCGCGGGCGACGGGCTGCCCAATCTCCGCAGTGGCAAGCGAGGCGATGTCATCGTCCTGCTGAAGATCGAGATTCCGCGGCGGCTGACCGCCAAGCAGGAGAAACTGCTCCGCGAGTTTGCCGAGACCGAGGATGAAAAGGTCCTGCCCGAGCGGCATGGGTTTGTCGAGCGGATGAAGGCTTGGCTTGGTGGGTGAGCTTTCGGAGGGGCGTAGAAGTCGGCAGGTGGATGCGCGGGGGTTTGGGAGCGAGGGCGGGGTAACCAAGACGGAGCGCGGCACATGTCTTGGTGGAGCAAACGGAGGAATCGGATGGACCCGAGCAAGCCCGAGGGCAACACGAGCGACGCCGACACGGGCGGCCAGGGGGCAGGCTCGCGATCGGGATGGAACGACGCTGGCACCGGAGGTTCGGGGGGCGGCTCTGGCAGCGGCCCTTCTGGTGGTGGCTCGCCGGAGGCTCACGATCACTCGCCCGAGGAGGGCGACATCCAGGAGTCGCTGCTGGGCGAGATCGAACTGCTCCGCCGCGAACTGGCGGAGGCCAATGGCCGCTACCAGCGAGCGCTGGCGGATTATCACAACTATCACCGGCGGGCGCTGCAGAACGAGATCGTCGCCAAGCAGCAGGGCGCCGGCGGCGTCGTCAAGAGCGTCGTAGGTGTCATCGACCACTTCGACGTTGCTTTGGCGCAGGATCTAGCGAAGGTCGACGCCCAGCAGATCGTCGCTGGCGTGAGGCTCATTCGCGATGAGCTGCTCAAGGCGTTGCAGTCGCACGGCGTTCGCCTTCTGGCGCCCGGGGCCAACGACGAGTTTGAGCCCGGCAAGCACGAGGCCGTGACGCAAATGACCGCCGATGGCGTCGAGGCCGGGCGGATCGTCGCGACTTTCCAGGCGGGGTATCAGCTGGGGGACCACGTCCTGCGTCCGGCGAAGGTGGCGGTCGCGCCGCGCGAGTAACGGGCGCTCCGCAGGGTGCGGCTGGCAAGCCCAGTGGCGGCGGGCAAACCAACTGGCACAACCAAAGACCAACAACCGGCAACAAAAACGAAGAACGGCCCCGCGAGGGGCCGTTTTCGTTGCAAGTGGAGGCGACGAGACTCGAACTCGTGACCTCTTCCATGCCATGGAAGCGCTCTACCAAAACTGAGCTACGCCCCCTGCATTTGATGCTCAGCGCCGAGGGTCGCCCGCCGCCGAGCAAAGACTGTAGGACACCGGCCCACCTCGTCAAGCCCGTTCCAGAATGCGTTCCGGCTGGGCACCGGTTCGGGGTCGTCGGGTGCCGCATGCGACTGGCCGCGCGGAGTCATGCCAGCGCGGGTACACGGAGCGAGTAGTGGAGCGGAGCGTCGGTGAGCGCCTGGACGCCGCGGGCCCAGAACTCGAGCACGAGGGTCCGATAGAAAAGGTCGGTCCAAGGCGAGTGCTTGGACGTGTGGCGTTGGAAGGTGTGAACGACCTCTGGGTTGAGCAGGCCGGCGGAGACCAAGTAGCCGTCGGCGAGCGAGTGCTTGTACGCGGCGACGAGGGCGGACATCCAGATGCCTCCGGGGGGCGAGAACCCGGTCTTGGGACGGTTGAGGAGCCAATCCGGGAGCAGGTCGCGGATGGCGGCTCGGAAGTGGTGCTTGGGCGAGAGGTGGTCGTCCGGTCGCGCTTTGCGAAGGCCCACGGCAAGCTCGGCCAGCTTGTAGTCGCTGAGCGGGAGGCGGAGCTCGACGGAGTTGACCATCGAAAGCCGATCGCCCTGGACCATCCCGTTCTCCATGAGATAGGTGTCGCAGATGAGCTTAGTGAGAAAGACGCCGGGGTCGGGCCAGGGGCGTGGGAGCGTGAAGAGCGAGGCGGGCGAGGTGCGCTGGGCGAGGGCGAGGAACTCGGGTTGCAGGATGGAGGCGACGCCGAAGGCTCCCGCTTGGTACTCGTTGGCGAGGTTGTACGCGACCATCTGATCGAGCGGCGCACCGTCGTCGGGGTTGAGCACATAGTGCCCCTGCATGGTGCGGTACATCTCGAGCGCCCAGGCCTTAAGCGCGCCGGGGCCACCAAGCGACGGCAAGCGGCGACGAAGGCGGCGCAGCCGTTCGCGTGGTGAATAGAGCTGGTTGCTGGCCTTGAGGCGGGACATCCGCGCGGCCCGCTGGAGCCAGCCATAGCCCCAGAACAGTTCATCGCCCCCTTGGCCCTGGAGCAGAACGGGGATGCGCCTGTCGCGCGCCAGGCGGGCGACGGCGAAGTAGCTGTGCCCGGCTGTGTCGGCGATCGGGTCGTCACGCCAGAAGGACCGTTCCGCGAACAGCTCGACGAACTCGCGGACGGAGACCTCCGCCTGGAGGAACGGCATCTTGAGCTCGTTGGCCCAGCGCTCGGCAAACGAGCGTTCGTCCTGGCGCGGGCGACCGGGATAGCCGATCGTCAACGCGCTGATGAGCCCCGGACGGGCTCGGGCAACCAGAGCGGCGATCGCGGAGCTGTCAACGCCCGCAGAGAGCGCGACCCCCACGGGCACGTCGGCGCGGGTAATGAGCGTGGCGATCCGCTCCAGCTCTTCACGAATGAGCCGGGCGGGCTCGCCCTCAACCGGCGGGGCGTCGTCCAGACGCCAATAGCACTTCTGCTCGCGCGTGCCGGAATCAAGGTCGATGACCATGAGATGGCCGGCCGGGAGCTTGCGAAGCCCCTGGATGGGCGTGGCGGGTTCGGGAACGAACTGATAGTGGAAGTACTGATGGATGGCGCCGGGGTCGAGCTTGAAGGGGATGATCCCCGCAGACATGATGCTGCGCAGTTCGCTGGCGAACCAGAGATCGTCGCCCTTCTCGATGAGGTAGAGGGGCTTCTCGCCCATGCGGTCGCGGCCCAGGATGACGCGACGCTTGTCGGAGTCGTAGAGCGCAAAGGCGTACATACCGCGGAGCTTGTGGACGAAGTCGAGGCCATGCTGCTCATAGGCATGGATGATGGACTCGCAGTCGCTGTGGGTGCGGTAGCGGTGCCCGCGCGATTCCAGGTCCTGCTGGAGTTCGACGTAGTTGTAAACCTCACCATTGGCGACCAGCGCGATGGAGCGATCCTCGTTGTAGAGGGGCTGCCAACCTCCTTCGAGGTCGATGATCGCGAGGCGGCGCATGGCAAGGTGAACCTGCGCGTCGGCGTGCTCGCCCTCGCCGTCGGGTCCACGGTGGATCATCGCCGCGGAGATGCGGCGGATGCGTTCAGAGTGTTCGGGCGTGAGCGCGGCGCGCGTCACAACCCCACAGATGCCGCACATGCAACGTATCCCGAGAGACCAGCGCGGAGGCGGGTCAGGACAGGCAACGGACGGGGGAAGAGTCGAACCCTTCCCGAGCCGGCTGCACCGAAAGTCGAAAGGGCGCACGCGCTTCTCGCTTGCGCAACGAGAATCAGAGTGTCGACACCGGCGCGAACCGCGATGAGGGCGGGTCGTGGACCGGTCGGGAGGCGAAATCCGGGGTCACGCCGCGGGAGGGCGGGCCACGGGCACGATCGGTGCGCGGAGACCGTGTCGAGATGACGCGCGGCATCGGCGGCACCGTCAGCGGGCGGACGAGGCGATCGACGAAGGGAGCAAAGCCCCGCTCACGAACTTTGGCGGGCGAGTACTCGGAGACGGACAGGAAAGCCGACGATTTGAAGTCGTGGTAGTTGACACGCCACTCGGTGCGCTTTGGGGTGCCGAGCGCGATCATCGTCCCCGTCGGAGCGAACACCGCTCGTGCATCGGAGGGCGGGGCGATGCCGGAAATGCGCAGGCTGGCTGCGGGCGAAGCTTGGACCTTGATCGCACCATGGGCGCACAGCGCCACGGCGATCGCGACGATGGCGAAGCGCACCACGCACCAAGATGCCGGACCGAGCGCCAGCACGGATCCTCCCAAGAGAACGGAGAGTATATCAGAAACGCCGCAAGCGTGGGTCGGCCGAATGACCGCGCCGAGTTTGATATCCGGTCAAACTCGGGAATCGGAGTCCCCGGGTTCGGGAAGTCTGTCAGGCGGACCCGTCCGGTATGGGCTTGGAGCGTGCCGACGGAAGTGCCGATACACCGAGGCGATCTTTTCGGTCCCCGCGGGCGTACCGTCTGACAGGCTTGGGCGGGCCGATCCCGGTACTGGCTTGGCAACTGAATGGGGGGGCCGGTCCGGCAGTTGGACTGGCAGGCGGGCGGGCACAGGGCGACGGGCGAAGCTGCGATGATGATGATCTTGGCCATCTCCGCCTTGGCGACCCTCGCCGTCACACTGGGTTATCTGGCGTACGACATCATCGTCAAGCGCAATCCGCTGTTGACGTACCGGAACATGTTTCTGGTCGGCTATTTGTTCTTCTACGGTCTGGCGACGCTCTTTGCGGTGCGCTTTGAGTTCTCGGGCGAGCTGTACACGCCCGTAGGAACCGGCTACTTGCCGCTAGCGGTCATGATCCCCGGCTTCCTGGTGGTGTTCTTCACCGGGCACGCCTGGGCACGCAAGTGGGGATGGCCCGGGAAGCTGATCCCAGCGCTGGAGTTGCCCGTGACCACGCCGGCGCTGGTCACCTATATCGTGATCCTGCTGGCGGTGTCCTCTCTGGGCTTGATCGCGGTGACCTCGTACGCCGGCGGCATCATGACGCAGATGAGGCCGGGGCTTGCGGCGGCTGCGATCGGACTCGCGACCTATTTGCTCCTTGCCAAGCGATTCAACCCGCTTGCGTGGGCCATCTTCATCCCAACGTTCGTCTTCGGCGTGCTGTTGTCGGTGTCGGGGGGCACGGATCGCCGGTTCGTGCTCGGGTGCTTCATCGTTGTGCTTTGGGTGTGGTACTGGTGCGACCTGCGCTTCCGCCCGCTGGGCACCACGCTGCTGAAGCTGGGCGTCATTGTCGCGATCGCGACGGCGTTCATCATCGTCTATTCGGGCATCCGGCACGTTGGTGAGGATCGCCTGAACTTTGCCAACCGAGCGAAGCAGCTGGCGACGGCGGCAACCGACCCGACCGTGAAGAAGGGCTCGCTGGATCAGGTGCTCTATCAGGACGCGCCGATCAACACGGTCTACATCATCGAGACGTATCCCAAGGACAACGACCTGGACCCTTTCAACGGGCTCAAGTTCTTCCTGGGCAACCCTATTCCCCGGTTCCTCTGGCCTGATAAGCCGGTGGGCCTTGGCTATGCGTTGCAGCAGCAGTTCAACATCCCGGCGAACCTCGGGCCTGGAATCATCGGGCACGGCTGGTCGGAAGGAATGTGGCTGGGCGTCGCCGGGTACGCGATCGTCTTCGGAATACTGACGGGGATCATGGATCGGCTGCTGCGCGAGCGATCGTGGAACCCCTACTTCCTCGCGGTGTATGGCGGATTCCTGGGCAACTTCTTCGGGCTCTCTCGCGGGGAGACGTCGCTCTTCATGGTGCTCATCGTGACGGGTGGCGTCGGGTGCATCGTCGTTCTCTGGATCGGCAAGATCGCGCTGGGCAAGTTCCTCGGCGCGTTCGTGCCGCTGACGTACACGCCGCCGGGTTTGGGCGCGACGCCTTATGGGGCGAGCGAAGGCGATGGAAACGACTGGCAGAGCGCCTCCAACGGGGCCTGGGGCGGCGGCGGATATGGGGACCCGTACCAAGGGTCGCTCGAGGGCAGCGGTGCCGCGGGCAGCTATGGATATGACTCCAGCCCGGTTGCCAGCGACGCGGCGTTGCCCTCGCCGCGAACGAACTAGCCAAGACATACCGAAGCAGGTCGGGACACGGGCTGAGGCGGCCTGGTCATGGCGAGCTGCACGGGCGCGGTCGCGCGGCGGGATCTATCATTCTCGCCCATGCTCGACCTTTCCGTTCGCGTCAACGGCCTGGAGCTGACCAACCCGTTTCTCGTCGCCTCCGGGCCGCCCGGCACCAACGCCCGCGTCATCGCGAAGGCGTTCGACGAAGGATGGGGAGGCGTCGTGTGCAAGACGGTGCTGCTCGACGCGTCGAAGATCGCGAACGTGGCGCCGCGGTACGCCCGCATGCACGCGGGCCCGAGCGGCGCACAGGAGATCGTGGGCTGGGAGAACATCGAGCTCATCACCGATCGTCCGTTCGAGACGTGGCTGGATGAGTTTCGCCAGCTCAAGCGCGACTATCCGCGTCGCGTGCTCATCGCGTCGATCATGGAGGAGCACCGACGCGAGGCGTGGCATGAGATCGTCGATCGCTGCGACGCCGCGGGAGTGGATGGGTTTGAACTGAACCTGAGTTGTCCGCACGGGCTGCCCGAACGCAAGATGGGGTCGGCGATGGGGCAGGATCCGGAGATCGTTGAAGAAATCAGCCGATGGGTGCGTGAGGCGACGGACAAGCCCGTCTGGGCCAAGCTCACGCCCAACATCACCGATGTCACGCTCCCGGCGGCGGCCGCTCTGCGGGGCGGATGCTCGGGCGTCAGCGCCATCAACACCATGCTGTGCGTCATGGGCGTCAACCTTGACACGCTTCGCCCCGAGCCCAGTGTCGAAGGGTGGTCAACGCCGGGCGGCTACTCGGGCAAGGCCCTCCGGCCCATCGCGCTGCGGATGGCAATGGAGTGCGCGAGGGTGGTCCGTCAGGCCGATGTGGGTATCGGACCCTTTGGCGGAGCGCCTGTGTTGTCCGGCATCGGAGGCATCGAAAGCGGTGACGACGCGGCGCAGTTCCTCCTGGTCGGCTGCGACTGCGTCCAAGTCTGCACCGGCGTGATGATCCACGGGTATGGGCTGATCCGCCGGCTCACCCACGGGCTTGAGGCGTTCATGCGCAAGCACGATTTTCGTGACGTGGAGTCGTTCGTCGGACGCGCTCTTCCCTTCTTCACAAGCCACGCCGACCTGGTGCAGCGGCAGCGGGCGCGCCACGAGCGCGAGCGTTCACGCGCGACGGGATCTCGCGACGGGAACGCTGGCGTTCGAGAGCGCTCGTCGACTCAGCGGGAGGAAAAGCACCTCGTCCCCGGAGACCAGCACTGGACGCCCGAGTCGCTGACGAGGCAGAGCGCCGAACTGGCGGGCTGACGCCCGATGCATCCGTGCCCGAGCCCGAGCGAGATCAACTCACCCGATCGAGGATGTCGAGCACGCCCGCGACTTCTGACGCGGCGGAGACGTAATCCGCGTGGGGTTTGAGTTCCGGCGCGGCGTTGGCCGGGCAGGCGAAGAACGCCACCGATTCGCGGATGGCCAGGTCGCTCATGGAATCGCCGACGCCGACGAGACGTTCGCGGCGGAGGCCCGCGCGGGCGAGGAGCCTCGCGATGCCAGTGGCTTTGCTGACGTGCTCGAGGTCGAGGTTGATCCAGGCGACCGTGTTGGAAACACGGAACTTCCATCCCTCGCGGGCGAAGCGCTCGCGCAGGCGGGGCATGAGCGAGAACAAGTAGGCGGTGTCTGCGTGCCACAGCGAGATCGACGCCGCCTTGCCGGGCTGGATGACGACGCCGCTGGGCCCAAGGTCTTCCAGGATCCACTCCTGCGCGGCATGGACCCAGTCGCGATGCTCGTGGGTGATCGCCGGATCCATCAGGAAGGCATTCTCGCGCGGATCGAAGAGCCACACCCCGTTTTCGCACACGCAGGCGAGGCTGGTGCACGCGATGGCGCGCAAGATCGCTTCGGCATAAGGCAGAGGACGCCCCGAGCAGACGGTGACCACCGGGCGATCGCGCTCGCCCTCGGCCCGGGCGTTGTGCCTGGCGACGCGCCCGAGCGCGGAAAGATCGAGCGGGGCGGTGCTCTCGGGCCCGAGGCAACCATCAATGTCGCAGATGACCGCGTCGTAGCGGCGCAAGGGGGACGAGACATTGGGGCCTGCACTCATGTGCCGCAGCGTAGGTGTCGCGAGCGCGACGACGCTTCGGGAGCGCGAGCGAGACGCCCGCGCCGCGCAGGCAGCACGCTACTTGAGCCCGTATTCCTTGAGCTTGCGATAGAGCGTGCGTTCGCCGATGCCAAGCAGCTTGGCGGCGTGCTCGCGATTGCCGCCGGTCAATCGGAGCGTCTCGCGGATGGCTCGCTTCTCGATCTGTTCCAGCGACGTGCCGGCGAGCGAGCCAGCCCCGCCTGGAGCAGCGGAGGCGCCCGCACCCTCCGCGCCCTCGAACTCGTCCTCGGTGCGGACCTCGTCGGGGATGTGGCGAAGATCGAGTTGGACCGTTGCTCCGGCGGCATGGGTGCCGACGCTGCCCGCCATGCCGCTGGTCGGCAGTTGGTGCGCTTCGCCCAGCGCCATCACCACCATGCTTTGGACGACGTTCAAAAGCTGGCGGACGTTGCCGGGCCAGTGGTAGCTGGTGAGTCGCATCATCGCGGCGTCGGTGATATCGGGAATCGAGATGCTCGCGGGGTTGGCGGGCTTGCCCGGCGTGCCCGCCATCTGCGTTGCGGCACGCGCGATCGCGTGGCGGACGATCCGCGGGATGTCCTCACGCCGATCGCGGAGCGGCGGAAGGTGGACGTGAGCCCCCTTGATGCGGAAGTAGAGGTCGCCACGGAACTCGTTGCGCGAGATCATGGCGCGCAGGTCTTTGTTGGTGGCGCTGACCAGGCGGACGTCGACGCTGCGCGGGTCGTTGCTGCCCAGGCGGACGACTTGCCCGGTTTCCAGCACGCGCAGCAGCTTGGCCTGCATTTTCAGGGGCATATCGCCGATCTCATCGAGAAAGAGCGTGCCCCCGCCAGGCCCCCCGCCACTGGCATATTCGAACACGCCCTCGCGATCGCGATCGGCGCCAGTGAAGGCGCCGCGCACGTGCCCGAAGAGCTGGTCTTCCAGCAGGTTCTCCGCTTCGGCGGCGCAGTTGAGCGCGACGAACCGGCCCTTGGTCCGCGGGCTGTTGCGATGCACCGCCTGTGCGATCAGTTCCTTGCCCGTCCCGCTCTCGCCCGTGATGAGCACGGGAAGGTTGCTCGCGGCGACGCTGCGCACCGTGCGGAGGATCTGCCGCATGGGCTCGGAGCCGGCGATGATGCCCTCGAACCCTTCGTGCTGGACGAGATCCCCCTGCGAGCCCGCTTCGTGACGCAGGAGCACCGTGCTGGCGGCGCGATTCACCAGCGAACGGAAGACCTCAAGATCGAGGGGCTTTTCGATGAAGTCGTACGCGCCGTCCTTGAACGCGGCGCGGGCGGTCGGAACGTCGCCATGGGCCGTGACCATGATCGTCTCGGCGGCGGGCTGCAACTTGCGGACCGAGCGGAGCACCACGAGGCCCGCGTCGCCCCCGTCGGGCGCCACGCCATCGGCCCCGCCCGAGGCGGGCATGCGCAGGTCGGTCACGACCACGTCGAACGAGCCGTGGCGAAGCTCGTCGAGCGCGCGGGCGACGGAGTTGACGATCGTGCAGACGTGCCCGGGCTTGCGAAGAGCCTCGGACATCACCTCCGCGTGCTCCTCCTCGTCCTCGACGATGAGCACCTGGGCGCGGAGATCGGGATCGGACATGGGCACTGATGACATTGGATGAAGCGTACGACGGTCTGACTTCGAGCATTGGGCGGGTCAAGACCGGAGAAAGCGGGAGCGTCAAGCCGACAGAAGAGGTTATGAAACACCAACTCTCGCTCGTCGCCTTCGCATGTGCCATCCCCACGGTGGTCGTTCGCGCGAACCCCACGCCCCCGGCTTCACCGCCGCCCCCCGTTCAAGGCCTGGACTTTGTCACTGTCGGCGACCCAGGCAACCGGGGCGCCAACCGAGCCGAGGTGGACTACCTCTATGACAACTATCAGAACATCGGAGCCGTGGGCTACTCGTTCCAGATCATGCGGACCAACCTGGCGGTTGGGCAGTGGATCGAGTTCGTGCGGGCCTATGCGCCGTTCTACACGCCGCGGAACGGGGATTGGATGCCGCTGACGGGGTTCGAGATCACGCGCAACCCGATCCCCGGCGGCGGCCACGAGTTCAACGTGTGGCCGGGATCGGACAACTACGCGGCGCAGGTGCCATGGGAAATGTCGGCCCGGTACTGCAACTGGCTGCACAACGACAAGCGGTTGGCG
>JANRJU010000026.1:0-2126 GCA_033763815.1 Planctomycetota bacterium | reverse complement strand
GCGTGTGCCCGGCGATGATGACACCGTCGGCATCGATCAGGATCGGGATCTTGAAGCCAAAGGCCTCGATGCTCTTGGCGACCGCATCGACGGCGGCGTCGCTGATGGTGCGGGGGTTGCGGTCGTACTCCTTGACCGCGTTGATGGGAAGCGTCTCGATGTTCACAGCGATCTCCGTTGGGACGCGCGGCGGCAAGCGCCAGCGCGTGGGGCGTCGTCGTGGCCCGCCGCACATGCGGCAGGTCCGGGGGGACGGGGATGGCTGGATCGCTGGTTGGCTGGTTCGCTCGGGCTGACGGGCCCGTCCGTTGTCGCACGCAGGACGGGTTCAGCTGCTCCGGCGCGGCTTGACACGCATCTGCGCGATGGCCGCGTGCAGATCGTCAAGATCGTACCGAACGGCGCGACCGATTCGAACGCTCGGCAGAGGACCGCGAGGTGCCGTCATTGTCCAGAGCGTCCTGTCGCCGATCGACAGTTCGGCGGCTGCTTGCTTAGCGGTTAGAAGCGTGCGACTCCGCTCGCCCCCTCGACCGGGCTTCTCCGGTTGCTGAGGCTGCGGGTGGACATGCTCGACGCGGACCGCAACCTCTTCGCGCGGGCGCTGGCCCCGCCGAAGCGTGCGTCCCTCTTCGAAGGCCATGAGGAACTCCAGGGCAGCATCGGCAAGACGGGACATCGCGGCGGCTTCACGTTGGGTGGGCTTCATCAGCGGCTCCTTTGCCGGATCGTGCCACGCATCGAAAGTGAAGTCGAGATGGGCGCTCCCAACCCGTTGGCCACCGTTCCGCCCACGTTGGCCCACGTCGCGTCCTTGGCGGGGCGGCGTACCGACCCCGCCACGGGGCCGCCCCGCGCTCGGACGGCCCAAACAAACTCTGTCGCCAAGCGCGGCTGTTCCCGCGGGCCAAGCCTCGCGACCTGGCCCGGGAAGTACCTAACGCCATCCACCTCCCCGCCGTTCGGCTTCGGGCTGTTGGGCTCTTGGTAGGCGCGACCTGGCACACGACCTGCATGGGCGCGGTGGGGCGAGAGGGGAGAAGTACATGATGGAAGAGAGAGATCTTTCAATCTTTCAATACCTCCCTTCCGCCCGTGCCCGTGCCCACGCGTGCGCGCATCGCCTACGCGCGCGGTGAGTAGTTGAAAGATTGAAAGATCCGGTTCAGGCAAGGGCATACACCACCTTCGGCCGCGTCGAGGAGGATTCCTCTTCCTGCCGCAACTGCTGTGTCTCCAGCAGGTTGTCGATGACTTCCTGCCGCTCACGCTGGGTTAGCCACTGGGTCTTGCGGCAGAGTTCACTGCGGGAGATCTTTCCACCCGCCTTGCGCACCACCCGCACGACGCGCTTCTGCCGAGCGTCGAAGACGCCATCGGCGACCCACTCGTGAGCGATGTACAGCATGCGGCGGGTCAGATATGACGACAGGTCGCACGCCCAGCGGGCGGCGTCGGCGTCGATCACGGGCTTCTCGGCGTTCGCGGAGCACGCGTAGATCAGCGCGAGGCGGCACGCCTTCTCCTCGGCGCGGGCCCACAGCGACCGCCCAGTCTCGTCCGGCTTGGAGAGCTCTGCGTCTACGGTCGAGGCGAGCGCGTCGAACACCTCGCCCGCCTGCGGCGTGGTCTCGACCACGATCGGCTTTGGGTGCTCCTTGAAGAGGTTCCCGCCGGGCTGCTGCGCTCCCCACCATTCCGCTGCCTGCTTCAGCGTTTCGGGAACACTTAACGCCTTGGCCCGCTGCCGCGCCGGCGTCTCGGCCGACTCGAACACGAGCAAGCGAGCGATGAACCCGTCACTGAGGCTGTCGGCGGTGAGGGACTCGAAGAAGTGCTCGGGGACGGTCGTGCCGTAGACGCTGACGCAGGGCTGATCGACGACCTTGTTCCGCTTCTTGTCGGCGTAGGCCTTGCCCCGGAAGACCGTGTCGGCGCTGCTGTAGAGCTTCATCAGCGCCGTCAGCACGTTGAACAGGTGCGGAGCCTTCTTCGGGTCGCCGATGGTGCGCAGGAAGCGGCCGAACTCGTCGATCTGGAACAAGACGGCCGGCTCGGCCTCCACAGCGGTCACCAGCCCGGCGTCCGACGCCAGGTCCTCGTTGCCCTCGTGCTCGACCAGGTCG
>JANRJU010000025.1:0-196175 GCA_033763815.1 Planctomycetota bacterium | reverse complement strand
GCGGTATCTTCACCGCCACTACTATTTCACCGAG
Organism: Planctomycetota bacterium; assembly: GCA_033763815.1. GTDB lineage: Bacteria > Planctomycetota > Phycisphaerae > Phycisphaerales > UBA1924 > JANRJU01. Next base: position 196,141 of record JANRJU010000025.1, on the reverse strand, counting down.
TCGGTCGTGGAGACAGGAGTCCAGTGATTACGCTATTCATGCGCGTCGGAACTTACCCGACAAGGAACTTCGCTACCTTAGGACCGTCATAGTTACGGCCGCCATTCGCTGGTGCTTCGGTCGCGAGCTTCGTTTCCTGACCCGCTCCCTTGACATTCCAGCATCGGGCAAGCGTCACTCTGTATACATCGACTTGCGTCTTGGCACAGAGCTGTGTTTTTGATAAACAGTTCCCAGACCCTTTTCTCTGCGGCCTCCCTTACGGGTAGGCCCCCCTTCTCGCTAACTTACGGGGTTAACTTGCCTAGTTCCTTCACGACCGTTCTCTCGAGCGCCTGAGGCTATTCGCCTCGCCCACCTGTGTCAGTTTTGGTACGGGCAACTGCCGCTTTTTCTAGGAACTCCGCCCCCCTGCTTCGGCCTCAAGGGCCTGGACATCCGACAGTCCCGCAGAGCTTTGGAATCCGTTCACGGCACGGCACAGGAATATTAACCTGTTGTCCATCGACTACGCCTTTCAGCCTCGTCTTAGGTCCCGGCTAACCCTGGGCGGATTTACCTTCCCCAGGAAACCTTGGGCATACGGCGAACGGGATTCTCACCCGTTTAATCGTTACTCAAGCCGGCATATTCACTTGCTGCCGCTCCACGGGCCCTTTCGGAGCCGCTTCACCGCTGCAGCAACGCTCTCCTACCACGCTTTCGCGTCCGCAGCTTCGGTTCTTTGCTTATTCCCGATCATTATCGGCGCCAGATTCCTCGTCCAGTGAGCTGTTACGCACTCTTTAAATGGTGGCTGCTTCTAAGCCAACATCCTGGATGTCACAGCAACCTGACTACCTTTCGAACTGAGCAAAGATTAGGGACCTTAGCTGGCGGTCTGGATTTTTCTCCTTTTGACGACGGATATTGTCACTCGCCGTCTATCTCCCGGGTCTCCATCCGCGGTATTCGGAGTTTGGTTGAGCAGGGTAGTCGGGTAGACCCCACCGCTCATCCAGTAGCTCTACCCCCGCGGACTGATACCTGAGGCTAACCCTAAAGTTATTTCGGAGAGAACGAGCTATCTCCCAGTTTGATTGGACTTTGACCTCCCCCCGTCAGCTCATCGCAGATCTTTTCAACGATCACGCGTTCGACCCTCCAGGCGGTTTTACCCGCCCTTCAGTCTGGCCAACGGTAGATCACAAGGTTTCGCGTCTGGCCCGTACGACTTGTCGCCCATTTCAGACTCGCTTTCGCTCCGCCTCCGGCCCGAAGGGCCTTAGGCTCGCCGTACAGACCAACTCGCCGGCTCATTATGCAAAAAGCACGCGGTCACCCCGAAGGGCTCCCACCGCTTGTAAGCGCACGGTTTCAGGTACTCTTTCACCCCGCTCGTCGCGGTGCTTGTCATCATTCAGTCGCCTTACTGGTTCACTATCGGTCGTCCAGGAGTACTTAGCCTTGGAGGGTGGACCCCCCATATTCAACCCGGGTTTCACGAGCCCGAGCTTACTTTAAGGCTCCCCAGTTCGCGGTTACAGGACTTTCACCTTCTTCGGTGCCTATTCCAAGCACTTCACTCGCTTGCTGGTTTATCCGCTTTCGCTCGCCGCTACTCGCGGAGTCGCTGTTGCTTTCCTTTCCTCCAGGTACTGAGATGTTTCACTTCCCTGGGTTCGCTTCTTGCCCCTATGCATTCAGGACAAGATGCCCTTGCGGGCGGGTTGCCCCATTCGGAGATCTCAGGGTCACTGTCTGGTTACCGACTCGCCTGAGCTTTTCGCAGGTTCCCACGTCCTTCTTCGCCTCTGGACGCCAAGACATCCACCGTGCGCCCTTGTGCTCGTCACACCAACCAGACATCGTGCCTTCATCCGCTCCGTGGGATTGCTCCCACTTTGCAAAATCCGACGACAACGCCCGGCGTGCTTCCAAGCCCCGTGCCAACTTCTCGACGCCACCAACTCTCACGAGCTGGGAACACCGATCATGCTGCACGGGAACGATTCGAAGTCATGCCGAGCGAGGCCACAGACAGCCTGCATCTCTCATGCTTCGATCCAAGTTCGCCATATTGCGCTACAAGAGATTGGATTGACTCGGTTATTACGTCAGATCCAAAATCGTCTCATCCTTCAACCACCCCGAACGGCCCGCGACAAACCGGCTTGCGGTTTGCCTCGGAGCACTTCCAACCCTCGCGGCATTGAGCTCAGCGAGAGTCCCAGGGGTCGTCGAGAACGAGCCTCGTCGATATCCGGATGTCAAAGAAACGAACCCAACTCGCCCGACTTTCTCACCCGACAAGTCAACCGGTCCAGCGTTCGCTTTCGCAAGGCCGAATCGTTTGACGTGCAGGTGGTCGGTCAAGTGGTGAGGGGAGTCTAGACGCCTGCCCGAGCGAGTCAAGACCTTGTCAAGACTTTCTCACGCTCGGAGGCCCCTTCCAGGACTCTTCCTCCCCGTTGTCGCCTTCCGCACCTTCCAAACTCCGTTCATTCTCCAAGAACACCTTGGGATGTTCGGTGATCGGACGGGCGGTTGCCGACAGCGAGTCGGAGTTGTACGCCGAGGCGCAGCCGCGCGTTCGCTTTGTGACTTTCTATGCTCGCATATCCCGGGAAATGCTGGGCATTGCTGCCGAGCTGGGCTCGCCGGAGGCGACCTAGTCCTCGTCCAGCGTCTTCTTACGGCGGAGCACGTGGTGGTACGCCTGAGCGAAGCGATGCGCCTCATCCCGGATGGCCTGGCACAGGCGCAGGCCGGGGTTCTCTCGACCCAGGCGGATTGGCTCCGAGCGGGCCTGCACAAAGATCAGCTCTTCCTTCTTGGCCAGCGAGATGACCATGGGAGGCTTGAGGTTGAGCTGCTCGAACGCCTCCAGAGCGGCATGGAGCTGACCCAACCCGCCGTCGATCAAGATCACGTCGGGATAAAGCTCTTGTCCCGCACCTGCCTCGCGGTATCGACGACTGACGACCTCGCGGATGCTGGCGTAGTCGTCGTTGCGACCTGCGCCGCCGGCGCCGGGCTCGTTGCGAACGGTCTTGATCCGATAACGTCGATACTCGTTCTTGAGCGGGCGGCCGTCCACAAAGCAGACCTTGGCCCCCACTGTCTCGCCCCCTTGCAGGTGGGCGATGTCGATGGCCTCGAGGCACCGAATGGGCTCGTCGAGTTCGAGCGTGCGTTGGAGGCTCTTCATGGCCTTGTCGGGCTCCAGGATCAGCGACTCGGCCTCGGGCTGCCACCCCTCGCCTCGCTCGGCGCGTTCGTCCAGGCGTTGGATGGCCTTGATCTGATCGCGAAGGACCGCGGCTCGCTCGAAGCGAAGATCGGTCGCCGCCTGGTTCATCTCGCTGGTCATCTCGCGCACGACTGCGCTGCGCTTGCTGCCCAGGAAGCGGACGAATCGGTCGACATCTTCGGCATAAGCCTCTTTGGAGATCTTCGCCGCACAGGGCGCGGTGCATTGGTTGATCGCGTAGAGCAGGCACGGGCGGAAGAAGCGGTTCTTGGGGTCGGCCTCGACGATGTCGAGCTTGCACGTGCGGAACTTGAAGATCCGCTGCAAGATCTGGATCGCCTCGCGGAGTGCGCCCGCATTGGTAAACGGCCCGAACACCTTGGCCCCCTTCATCTCGCTCGCGACCGTTCCATCCTCCTGCACGCCCGAGGGATTTCGCGTCACGAAGACCCGTGGGAAATCCTCACGCTGGGTGACGACGAGATAAGGAAACGTCTTGTCGTCGACGAGACGCACGTTGAAGCGGGGCTTGGCATCCTTGATCAGGCGGTTCTCGGCGAGCAGCGCCTCCCACTCTCCCTTACAGACCAGCACATCAAAGTCGTGCACAAGGTCGAGCAGCGGCTGCTTCTTGAAGCCGAGATCGGCCGACGGAACGAAGTAGGACGACACTCGATCGGGCAGACGAGCGGCCTTGCCGACGTAGATGACCACGCCGGCGGCATCCTTCATGAGGTAGACCCCCGGGAGGTCGGGGAGCTTGCGGGCCTTTTTCAGGAGACGGTCCAGACGCTGCTCGGCGCTCTCGATGCCCCAAGCGGGCGGCGCGTCGGAAGGCAAGAACCCGTCTTCATCAACCTGGGGCAGAATGACCAGCTTGGTCGGATCGTCGCGTGGATCGGGACTCGGATCGGATCTCGAATCGTTGGACACGCCTGGATCGTATGAGCCGCAGAAGCGCGTGCAGCTTGGTTCGCCGAGCCCCGGGGAACGAACCTCTCTCGCTGCTAGCGAAACTCGAGCGCGACATCGAGCGCCCGAGCGCCGTGGGTGAGCGTTCCGGCGCTGATTCGTTCAACGCCGGTGAGCGCAATAGCGCGTACGGATTCGAGGCGGACGCCGCCCGAGGCTTCGAGCTGAATCAGGCTCTTGCGCGCGTCGCGCCGGCAGACCGCCTCACGCATCGCGTCCTGGTCCATGTTGTCTAGCAGCACGATGTCGACGGTTCCTGCTGGCAGCGCGAGCAGCACGTCGAGCTGCTCCAGCGAGGTGACTTCGACTTCGACAAATCGGGGCGATGCGTTCGGTGGGAGCGCGGTGGTGGCGTCTGTCAGCCGCTCTTGGCGGGCGGCGCGGCTCGCCCGCGTGATGAGCGGTCCGAGCGTGTCGAGGGAGATGCCAGCGAGGTGGTTGTCCTTGATGAGCACGGCGTCGTGGAGCCCGAGCCTGTGGCAGCGCGCCCCGCCGCAACGAACCGCGTACTTCTCCAGCACGCGCAAGCCGGGCGCGGTCTTGCGGGTGTCCAAAAGCTCGGCACGAACGGGTCCGCCTGCTCGCATGGCTTGGACGAACTGGCGTGTTCGGGTTGCGATGCCGCTCAATCGCCCGATGAGATTCAACATCGTGCGCTCCATCGCGAGCAGTTCGCGGGCGGGGCCTTGGAAAGTCGCGAGCGAGCGGCCTGGCTCGATGGTCTCGCCGTCGGCGGCGACCTCGCTCACGCGGCACGACGCTGCGAAGACCGACAGCAGGTCGGGGATGCACGCCAACCCGGCGACGACGCCAGCCTCGCGCGCGTCCAGCGTCGCCATCGCGTGTCGCGAGGGCTCAACGCAGACGCGGGCGGTGAGGTCTCCGGCGGTTCCCAGGTCCTCGTCGCGAGCGAGCTCGAGCACGCGACGAATCAGCCCGGTGCCGCGAAGGCATGCGTACAGCTCGGGGAGCGCAAGCGCGTTGAGGTCGTCGGCGTCGGACGTCGCTGGGCTGGGGGAGATCGGCGGGGAAGGGCTGGTCATCGACCGATCGTTGGGCTCGATCGACTGCCGGGCTGGCTCGAGTAGACGAGCCGATGGGGGGCGGCCGAGCAGGTTGATGGGAGGGATGCCAAAGCGTCAACTGCCACAAAAACGACAGTCGCCACGGGGCTCAGGTCGAGCGTCGTGGCGAAGCAAGCTACGCGGGTTCTGAATACTCGGTCGCGTGTTTCCGCCCGCGGCCGAGTCTAGGAGGAGAGAGAGACAAGACACCGTTGAACCCGAAGAGAGGCGGAGCCGGGTTGCCCAAGTCACGCGCAGAGCATCGGATTCGGAATACTCGGTCGCGTGTTTCCGCCCGCGGCCGAGTCTAGGAGGAGAGAGAGACAAGACTCCGTCGTCCGATGCCAGTGTTTCCACAGGTCTCGGTACTTGAAACCCGGCCGCGTGTTTCCGCCCGCTGCCGAGTAAAGAGGGGAGAGAGACAAGACACCACTAATGTGCCACGTGTTTTGGACCGTGCAACCCGCTTGGACAGAATTTTCGTCAGAGCTTGCCAGGACTACCGAGAGGACCCGAACGCGATCCAACCGAACGGTGTGCAAGCCTGGCGCAGTGTTTGGAACGCGCTAAGAGTTGTCAGATGGGAACTTCCTAAACCTCCGAATTTGACTCCGGTTATGGGTCATTGCCGATCCAAAACACCATGGTGGTTGGTGTCGTCAGTCTTTATGACGACTCCTCGATGTGATGCCCGCGGCTGGGTGGCCTTTGTTCGGGCGATGGTGGAGGCAGCGATATGCCGGACATCTCAGTCGGTGGACTTGGCTCGACAAGCCGGGACAGCAATCATGCCGCGCGGGTTCGGGCGTTGTACGTACAGTTTCATGATCGGGTGTTGGCGTTCGCCCGCAAGCTTGCCCAACCGGCCGTCGCCGAGGACATCGCGCAAGAAGTGTTCGTCCGCCTGATGAACAACCCGGGTTTGACCGACCGGGATATCTCCGTGAGCTATCTGCTCAAGATCGCAGACAACCTGGCGAAGCGGCGGTACCGCTCAAGCCGGCGGTTTGAGCCGCTAGGGCCGGCGACGCAGGATGACGACCGGTTCTTTGCCGACGTTGAGAACCGACGGGGTCGATCTGGCTTTCATTCGATTCCGGGACGGGAGTCGAACGACGAGGCGGACCAGAAGCTCGCGGCGCTTGGCGCGCTAACCGCGGCGGAGCACGAGGCGGTGCGCCTGATCGTGTGCGAAGGCCTGAGCTATGAAGCAGCGGCCAACGCCCTGGCGGTCCAGGTCTCCACGGTGAACAACTGGAAGTTCCGCGGCATTCAGCGCCTTCGCGCGAGCTGAGCTCCGATTCGGACCGAGTGTGCCGCGGCGCGGTGTTTCACCACGACGGGTGCTGTTCCATCCGTCATCTTTCGGCGCAAACTCTGAGAAATCGGCATCGGGGCCGAAGGGCGATCCGATTGCTTGCATGCTGGCGCTGCTCGGCGGAGGCGATGACATGGACACACGAGGCTCGTTGGTAAACGCGGCGGTAGTCGCGGGCGTGGTGGCACTGGTGGCGGGCTTGGCGGCGCCCATCTCGGCGGTGCGGGCTCAAGGCGTTGTTTATCCCTCGGACGCGAACGTGGTGCTGGTCACCAGCTTCGGCGCGATCGCGAACGATGGGCTGGACGATACCGCCGCGTTTCAGGCAGCGCTCAACGCGACCGTCAACACCGATCGGGTCCTCTATATCCCCGACGGCGTGTACGACTTTACGGACCGACTAAACTGGGGCGGCGTGCGCGACGGCAAAGGGATCACGGTCCAAGGGCAGAGCCAGGCCGGGACGATCCTGCGGCTTGGTGCCGCTTCGCCCGGGTTTGACGGCGCGGGCGGAACCAGCAAGGTCTTTGTTGACGCATACGAGGGGAACACCGCCAACGCGTTTGAGAACTATCTGCAGGACCTGACGATCGAAGTCGGCGCCGGCAATCCTGGTGCGATCGGGCTTCAGTTCCAGTCGAACAACACGGGCGCGATCCGGAACGTGACGGTTCGCTCCCTTGACCCGGCGGGTGCGGGCGCCGTCGGACTGGATCTGGCGTTCGCGTTTCCCGGGCCTTTTCTGGCGAAGAACCTGACGATCGAGGGGTTTGATCGGGGCGTGCGGGGCGCGCCGCAGGAATACTCGGTGGTGTTCGACGGGCTGACGCTGCGCAACCAGAACGTCAGCGGGATGGAGTTCTGGCGGCTGCCCGTGCAGATCCGCAACCTCGTCAGCGAGAACAGCGTCCCGGTGCTGAGGAACAGCAACAACCCCGGGGCGTGGGGGCACATCGTCATCGACGGGGGCACGCTGAGCGGCGGTACGCCCACGCAGGATGCCATCTTCAACGAGAACGGCGCGGGTGTGATCCTGCTTCGGAACGTGACGACCTCGGGGTATCGCTTCGCCGTGAACGACCAGAGTTTCAGCACGACGACGCCCATCACGCTCCCCGACGGGGTGGTGGCGCAGTTCTCGACCGAGGCGGCGGCGACGCTGAACCCGTCGCCAAGCGCCATCGTGCCGGTGCCGATCGAAGAAACGCCGGCCTTGCCGCAGATCCCGCTGTCGCAGTGGGTTTCGGTGAAGGCGTTCGGGGCGGTGGAGAACGACATCCTCGACGACACGAAGGCGATCCAAGCGGCGATGAACTCCGGGGCGGCTGTCGTGTACTTTCCCTCGGGTGCCTACTACATCGCCGAGACGATCGACGTTGGGCCTTCGGTGCGGCGGATCGAGGGGCTGATGTCGTCGATCCGAATCAACGCGCCTCTGGCGATGGATCGCGGCGCAGCGGTGTTTCGCGTGCCGCAAGGCTCGCAGCCCGAGGTGTTCTTCTCGGGGCTCAACACGAGCTTCTCCGGGCCCGGGCTGTTTGAGGGCGTGTGGTACGAGCAGGCGACGGCGAACACGCTGGTGGTGCGTGACGGGTCGTTCAGCTATCGCAACAGCGTTCCGGGCGGAAAGGTGTTTCTCGAGAATGTCGTCGGGAACAACATGAGTTTCACGGGCCAGCGCGTCTGGGCCCGGCAGCTCAACCCCGAGGGCGGCAACCCGCAGGTCGTCGTCGACTCGAGCGATCTCTATGTGCTTGGCATCAAGACCGAGGGCGACGGCACGGTGCTGGTCAATCGCAACCGCTCGCGCACGGCGCTGATGGGCGGGCTGATCTATCCGTCGACCACCATCGACGATCGCACACGCCCGATGATCATCAATGACGAGTCGGCGCTGTCGATCTCGCTGCCCGAGAGCTGCTACATCACCAACGGGTGGTTCCCGGTGTGGGTGCGGGAGACGCGGGGCGGGGTCACCACCGACTTCACGCGCGCGATGCTGCCCAGCGGACGCGGGCACTCGGTCTGCGGCGGGAACCTGGCGCTGTACAACGGCTGGATCGCGGATGCGACGCCGCCTAGTGCACCGGGGACGCCCAGCGTGGTGTCGGCAACGCTGAACGAGATTCGCCTGTCGTGGGCGGGGGCGAGCGATGGCCAGACGGGCATCGCTCGGTACGACGTGTTCCGCGACGGGGTGTTCCTGACATCCACGCTGACCCCCGAGCTTGTCGACACCGGGCTGGCGGATGGCTCGACGCGGAGCTATCGCGTGGCCGCGGTGAACGGGGCGGGCCTGGCATCCGGCCTCAGCGGCGCGCGGAGCGCCAGCGCGCTGGCGGACGGAGACGGGCCTCGCATCATCCGCGTCGGAACGGGGCTGGATCCGCGCCGGGTGACACTCCGGTTCTCCGAACCGGTGACTCCCGCGACGGCGGCGGACATTTCGAACTATGCGATCTCCGGGGCGGGGCCGGTGGGCGTGGTCGGGGCGGTGCTTGCAAGCGACGGTCGGAGCGTCACGCTGACGACAACGCCCATGACGCCCGGCGCGTATGAGCTTTCGGTGTCGAATGTCACGGACCGCGCCAGCGCCGCCAACGCGATTGCGCCCGGCTCGCGCGCTGGGTTTGCGTACAGCGATCAGGGCTCAGGCACCGGGCTGACCGCGACGTACTTCGGGAATCGCGAGTTCACGGGCTCGCCACTGCTCACGCGCGTGGAACCGTCGATCGACTTTGACTATGGCTTTGGTTCGCCCGCGCCGGGCGTGCCGGCGGATGGGTTTGCGGTACGCTGGACGGGACAGCTTAAGCCCCTGTTCAACGAGACGTACACGCTGTTCGTTCGCTCCGACGATGGCTCGCGGCTGTTCGTTGACGGCAAGCTGCTCGTCAACAACTGGGGCGACCAGGCGCCGACGGAACGCAGCGCCCAGATCGCGCTCGATTCGTCACGCACGCACGACATCGTCGTTGAGTATTACGAAGCGGTGGGCGGTGCGCTCATGCAACTCCGCTGGCAGAGCGCCAGCCAGCCCAAGGAGATCATACCGTCGCAGTTCCTGTCGCCCACGCCCTTGCTGACGACGGTGCGGACGAGCTTCGGACGCGGGGGCGACGCCCAGCTCGAACGCTTCAGCACCGCCGACGGCGGGGCCGGGCAGGCGATCGGCGCGTTCCACTCGCCGGCCTCCGGGGGCTTCCACGACGCTGGGTACTACAAGATCGACCTAGCGCCGTTCGACCTGGCGAACAACATCGTCGTTGATGGCGTCGCGACGCTTTCGCAAACATTCTTCGGCATCGGATCGGGCATTCGCCAGATCAACTTCTTTGGTGTGAAGCAGTCGGCCAACGCCGACAACTGGATCGAGACCGGGCCCGGGCATGTGACCTGGGACACCGCGGTCGGGAACAATAACTCGGGCGGGCTGGGCGACTCGGCGACCTCGCAGTTCCTCGCGACCTTCGTGCTCGACAACACCGGCTTCCAGAACAACAACCAGCCCGACAAGGCATCCTTCGGCGGACAGCGGCTGGTGGACTTCATCAACCAAGACTCGGATGGCCTCGCGACCATCTTCATGAAGCGGGTCGATCCCAGCAACGAAGGGCAGTCGTGGTTCACGAAGGAGTGGACCTCGCCCAGCTTCGCACCCGCGCTGCGACTGCAGACCGTCCCGCGCTGCCCCACCATCGTTGCTCAGCCCCGCGGGTTCTCGAGCGTCCTGGGGGGCGACAACGTCACCTTCTTTGTCGAGGCGACGGGCGCGGGCGAGCTGGCGTATCAGTGGAGGCTTGGCGGCGTGGCGCTCGCCGACGGGGTGCAGGCGAACGGGGCGATCGTCCGCGGGGCGACCACGTCGGCGCTGACGATCACGGACGCGCGGTGCGTGGAGTCCGGAACGCTGGACGTCGTCGTCACTAACGCGTGCGGGAGCGCGACAAGCACGCCCGCGACGCTGGACGTTCCCTGCTGCGTTGCGGACTTCAACCTCGATGGACAGGCCGATTTCTTCGACTATCTCGACTTTGCGCTGGCGTTCTCGAACGAGGACCCGTCGGCGGATATCAACGGCGACGGACAAGTCGACTTCTTCGACTACCTCGACTTTGCGGTCGCCTTCGATGTCGGGTGCTGATGGCCGCCAGGGAGGTGGGCCAAGCAGGCAGGATCATGCGCCGTTTGTGCTTGGCGCTACGAGCCCCACTCCTTGCGAGTGGGGCTTTTTTCTGGGCTAGCAAGGCTTCGCCGAGCGAGGGGTTCTCCGGACGCGCGGGACAGCAATCCAGCTCGCACGACACATGCAGGCGAGCGGCAAATGCACGCTCGCGTCATCGGACAGGTGCGGAGGGGCGGGTGCGGAGAGGCCACTGCGGGGGGAATGTGTGCAGCGGATCAGGCCCGGCTGAGGTACGAGCCGTCGGCGGTGGAGATCTTGAGGGTCTCGCCGACCTTGATGAACGCGGGCACCTTCACCTTCAGCCCGGTCTCCATCTCGGCGTCCTTCGTCTGGTTGGTGACGGTGGCGCCCTTGACTTCGGGGGGGCAATCCTTGACGGTGAGCTCGACGGCGGGCGGGAGTTCGATGCTGACGGGCGAGCCGTCGTACATCAGGATGATGGCGACGCTGTTGGGTCGCATGTAGTCGAGCGAGCTTCCGAGCACGTCCTTGGGCATGACGATCTGCTCGTAGTTTTCGGAATCCATGAAGGTGGCGCCGCTGGAGTCGGAGAAGAGGTACTCCATGGGGCGACGGTCGAGGTCGACGACTTCGACGTCGTCTCCGGAGCCGAGGCGGCGCTCGATGGTCTTGCCCGAGAGGACTTCCTTGAAGGTGATCTGGATGAAGGCGCGGAGGTTGCCGGGGGTGCGGTGCTCGACGTTGGTGAGCACAGCGATCTTGCCGTCGATCTTGACGCCCAGGCCGGGGCGGAGCTGCGTGGCTTTCATGGAGATCCTTCGCGAAGGCCGGCACGGATCGGACGTGAGAAGCCAATCGGCCGAGCGGTGTCCCAGTGATCCCGGAGCCCGCGCCCCGAGGGACCACGATGATAGCGTGGTGAGGCCGCGGAGTGATGGGGTGAACGAGACGCGAGTGCGTCGGAGCCTCGATCGGGGCGGCTGGGGCGCGGCTTTGGGCGTTGATCTGGCCCAAGCCGGGTATAATCAAGTTCGTGACACTATCGTCCAACCATCACGCGCACCACCACCATCATCGGCCCTCGGGCCGGTGCGCGTGGGCGTGACGTGGACGACGGGCAGCGAGCCCGTTCCCAAGGTCAAGATCCCAGGCGACGCCGGCCCCCCGCCGGCGTTGTGCGTTTTGGACCAACGTTGTTGTTGAATCGCCCAGAGCCAGTACCGAATCCCAGTTGAGCGTTGCCGAGCCCGCCTCCGCAGCGCGATTCCATTCGAGGTGAAGCATGTCCGCAGCCCAACCCACTCCGAACCAGGGCCCGCAGAATCGGGCCGATCCGAGGCAGAGTTCCGAGGTCAAGCTTCGTCTGGGCGTGCCCAAGGGGCGGATGCATGACCAGGTTGTGGCGCTGCTGGGCGACGCGGGGATCAAGCTCTCGGCGTCAGCTCGCGGGTATCGCCCGACGATCAGCCTTCGGGGCGTGGAAGCGAAGATCCTCAAGCCGCAGACGATCATCGAGATGCTGGCGCAGGGGACGCGCGACGCGGGCTTTGCCGGCGCGGACTGGGTCGCGGAGTTCAGGGCCGACGTGGTGCGCCTGCTTGACCTGGGGCTGGACGCGGTTCGGCTCGTCGCGGCGGCGCCCGCGGGGCTGCTGGAGGGCGGGAAGCTCCCTTCGCGGCGGCTGCGCGTCGCGTCGGAGATGGAGCGGTTGACGCGGTCTTGGATCTCGTCGCGCGGGCGGGACGACGTCTTCGTCCGGTCGTATGGGGCTACGGAGGTGCTGCCCCCTGAAGACGCGGACTGCATCGTCGACATCGCGGCATCGGGCGCGACGCTGGAGGCCAACGGGCTGGTGGTTGTTGACGAGTTAATGCGCAGCACGACGGGCTTTTATGCGAGCCGCGCCGCGATGGACGACCCGGGCAAGCGCGGAGCGATTGAGGATCTGGCGCTGCTGCTTGGTTCGGTGATCGAAGCGAGGCGACGAGTGATGATCGAGGTCAACGTGTCGAAGGAGAAGCTGGACGCGGTTGCCAAGATCATGCCCTGCATGCGCGAGCCGACGATCGCGATGCTGCACCACGACGCGGGATATGTGATCAAGGTTGCGGCGCTGCGCGAGCTTCTGCCGCGGCTGATTCCGCAGATCAAGCTCGCGGGCGGGACGGACATCGTGGTGAGCCCGATCAGCCAGGTGGTGCCGTGAACGAGCAACGCGACAGCTCAGGCCTGCAGCCGGGCGCGGAAGCCGGGGACTCGGGCACCGTGCATGGCGCCCGGGACGCTTGGGGCCCAGAACCCGCGGCATGGACGCGCAGCGTGACGCCCTACGCGCCGCCCTCGAGTTCCGTCTCGCTCGCCAGCGCACCGGCGCAGCATGGCGCTGCGCTCAAGCTCGATTCGAACGAAGGGCCGCGCCCACCCGCCCGCGTGATGGAACTGCTCGCGACGCTCGACGAGCGGACGCTGCGTCACTACTCCAAGCCAGCGGCCTTGGAAGCCAATATCGCGGGGTGGCTCTCGAGCGAGTGGCGTCGCGACGTGCTTCCCGCGCAAGTGATCGTGACGGCGGGTGGCGATGATGCGCTCGATCGGCTTTGCCGCGTGTGTCTTGAGGAGGGGCGCGTGGGCGTGACCACACACCCCAGCTTTGAGATGATCCCGCGGTACATCGCCAAGTGTGGCGGCATCGAACGGAGCGTGGCTTGGTTTGGAGGCCCATTCCCGACGGCCCGGATTATTCAAGAAGCCCGCAAGAAAGCCGGCACGGAAGTTGGCACTGAAGCTGACACGCAAGCTCGCGACCAAGCTCGCGAACGCAAGCACCACCGAGGGGGCAACGAGTCGGACGAGCAAGGCCCCGGCGCCTCGCTCGTGTTCGTCGTGAGCCCCAACAACCCGACGGGTGGTGTCGCCTCGCTTGAGGACGTGCGAACGCTGGCGCGAGAACTGCCGCGGACGTTGATCGTTGTCGATGCGGCGTATGGCGAGTTTGCGGAAGTCGACCTTTCGCCGCTCGCCGGTTCGCTGGCCAATGTCGTTGCGGTGCGCACGTTCTCAAAGGCCTGGGGCCTTGCGGGCCTCCGCGTTGGATATGTCGTGGGCGATGCGCGGTGGATTGGTTTGTTGCGAGCCGCGGGGAACCCATACGCGGTGGCGTCGCCCTCGCTGGCGCTCGCGGGGGCGTGGCTTGACGAGGGACGCGAAGCGATGGGGCACGTGGTTCGGCGCGTCGCGGCGGAGCGAGCAGAACTCGCGGCGCTGCTGGCGTCGCTCGGCGGCACACCCCTGCCTTCGGAGGGCAACTTCGTGCTAGCCGACTTTGGCGAGCGAGGGGCCGCGCTTCGCGTATGGCAGGTGCTCGTGTCGCGGGGCATCGCGGTCAGGCGGTTCGAAGGCGGAGTGCTCGCGTCGTGCCTGCGGGTGACGTGCCCGGGGGATGGCAACGATTGGAAGGTGCTGGCGGATGCCCTGCAGAGCATCGCAGCGCAAGAACCGAGAGCCAGCGAGCGGGTATGACACCGTAGAAGGCAGCAAGGCACGCGGCACCAAGGCACAGGGATCGCGGCACAGGGATCGCGGGGAGCAGTCAGGCATGGAGCACAGCTTGGAACACAGCGGCAATCGTCGCGTCGCCCAGATCTCTCGCGTCACGCGAGAAACGACCATCTCGCTTGCGCTCGACCTCGATGGGGGCGGGCGGGCAATCCGCGTGAAAACGGGCATTGGGTTCCTTGATCACATGCTTTCCAGCCTGGCGCTGCATTCCGGGTTCGATCTCGATCTGGCGTGCGAGGGCGACCTGCACGTGGACGACCATCACACCGCCGAGGATTGTGCGATCGCGCTCGGTCAGGCGCTGGATCGTGCTCTTGGGACGAGGGAAGGGATTGTGCGGTTTGGCTCGTGCTATGCACCTCTGGATGAGGCCCTGGCGCGCAGCGTGGTGGACCTGGTCACCCGCCCCCACTGCTCGGTCGATCTCGGGCTCCGGCGCGAGTCGCTGGGCGGGCTCTCGTGCGAGAACGTGCCGCACGTGTTCGTCTCGCTGGCGATGAACGCCCGCCTCACGCTGCATGTGGACGTGCTCAAGGGCGAGAACGACCATCACCGGGCGGAGGCGGCGTTCAAGTCGCTGGCGCTGGCGCTGCGCCAGGCGGTCAGCCCGCGGGCGGGCGGGGTGCTCGCCAGCACGAAGGGCGTGATCTGACATGCAAGCACATCGGCTCCCGAGCGACGTCGTCATTGTCCGCACCGGCACGGCCAATCTCGCGTCGGTCTTCGCGTGTCTGAGGCGATGCGGCGCGACGCATCGCATGGCCGAGAACGCCGAGGACGTTCGATCGGCAACCCGCGTGCTGATGCCCGGGGTCGGCACGTTCGGTGCGGCGATGGAGTCGCTGCACCAGCAAGGACTCATCGAGTCGCTGCGAGAGCGCATCACCAGCGAGAAGGCGACGATGGCCATCTGCCTGGGGCTCCAGCTCTTGTTCGAGGCGAGCGAGGAGAGCCCGGGCGTGCGCGGGCTTGGCGTTGCGCCGGGCGTGATCGAGCGGTTTTCTCGCGCGACTGGCGTGCGCGTGCCGCAACTGGGGTGGAATGACGTCGAGCCGGTGCCGGGCTTTGCCGCGTTCGCGCGGGGCGAGGCCTATTTCGCCAACTCGTATCGGGCGGCGGGAGTGCCGGCGGGCTGGACCCCCGCGTGGACGAACTACCCAGGCCCGTTCGTTGCGGCGATGGAACGTGCCAAAGGCCGCGTGCTCGCGTGCCAGTTCCACCCCGAGTTGTCGGGGCCCTGGGGCCAGTCGCTGGTCGCCGGGTGGCTGGCGCGGGCGAGTGCGTAACTCGACAAACGCCGGGCCACCAGTCGCCGGGGAGAAGCTCCTCAGCCCATGGCGTTGACGATCTCGTCGAGATCGTCGCGAACCTTCTTTGGCCCGTTGCTGGAGCGACCAAGTGGGATCCTGTAGGTTCGGGCCCCGCCCGCGGCGCTCGCGTGCCCGTCGCCCTCGCCCATGTGATAGCCGACGGTCGCGTCGGGGTCTTTGAGCACGTGCCCGGTGAGCACGCACGCGACAGTCTCATGGGGCTTGATGACGCCCTCGCGCAGCAGCACGCGGGCGCCGGCGACGCTGGCGGCTGAGGCGGGCTCGCAGCCAAAGCCAAAGCGCCCGACGAGGGCCTTGTGCTCGAGGATGCAGTGGTCGTCGACGCTGCGGACAACGCCGTTCATGAACCAAAGAGCGCGCAGGGCCTTGGCGAGGTTGACGGGGCGGTTGATCTCGATGGCGCTGGCGATGGTGTGGGCACGCTCGTTCTCGCGGTCCATGCGCTCGTACTCGCCCTTGACCTTGGCGGTATCGAAGGATCCGCGCAGCTCGGGGGAGATCGTGCCGCCCGCGGAGTCGGCGGGAGTGTTCTTGGCGCCGTCCATGGGCGTCCATCGCACGCCCAGCCCGTTGTAGATCCGGTCGAGCGTGCTGGCCCCGCGCGCGTTGATGACGGCAAGGCGCGGCACGCGGTCGATGAGGCCGAGGGCCTTGAGCTCGATGAAGGCCTTGCCGAAGGCGGAGCAGTTCCCGAGGTTGCCCCCGGGGACGACGATCCAATCCGGCACGCGCCAGTCGAGGCCCTGCAGGACGCGGTACATGATCGACTTTTGCCCTTCGAGCCGGAAGGGGTTGACGGAGTTCATGAGATAGACGCCGACCTTGGGCATGTGCTCGGCAATGTGTCGCACGCGCGCGAGGCAGGCGTCGAAATCCCCCGCGACCTGCAGGGTGAGCGAGCCATACTCGAGCGCTTGCGAGAGCTTGCCATAGGCGATCTTGCCCTCGCCGATGAAGACGACGCTGCGCAGGCCGGTGAGCGCCGAATAAAGCCCGAGCGAGGCGGAGGTGTTGCCTGTGGAGGCGCAGGCGACGCTGCGCGCGCCGACCATGCGGGCGTGCGTGAATGCGGCGCACATGCCGTTGTCCTTGAACGATCCGGACGGGTTGAAGCCCTCGTATTGCAGATAGAGTCGGCCGTTGTGCTCGGGATCAAAGCCGATGGAGCGGGCGAGCTGGTCGGCCCGCTGGAGGTTGGTGCGGCCTTCGCCGATAGTGACGATCGTGCGATCGTGGTCGAAGAAGGGCATGAGGTCGCGGAAGCGCCACACGCCGGAGAAATCGAGCGCGGCGGTGGTGGCGGCGGCACCGGCGCTCTCCCGAGGGCCGGCGGTCAGGCTCCGTGCCTCGAACCTGGACCAGCCTCGCGAAGCCCCGGTGAAGAGGTTGGCCCGCCAGGCATAGGCGACGTCGAGCATGCTGCCGCAGGCGGGGCAGGCGATGAGCGTGCTGCGAACGTCGAAGCGCTGCCCGCAGGCGGAGCTGGTGCATTGCTGGAACGCGGAGGCGTCGGTGCTCATGCTACAGGATACACGAGCGTGGCGCGGAACCGGGTATGCTGGGACCGGCAAGATGCCCCACGTCGACCCGCAAACCGTTTCCCCGGCATTCGAGGAGCTTGAGCGATGAGCACGTTGACCAGCAGCCCACTCCCGCCCGCGACGAAGCACGCTCTCAAGGTGGGGTTCATCCCGTCGAGCCGAGGCTTTTTCTCCAAAGAGCTTGCGGCCAAGATGCGAGCCGAGACCATCGACGCGATGCTCGCTCGCGGGCTCCAAGTCGTCGTGCCCGACACCAATCAGACGCAGGTCGGCTGCGTTGAGACGCGGGAGGAGGCCGAGCTTGCCGCACGAATGTTCCGACAGGAGGATGTGCGGGCCATTGTCATCGGCGCCGTGAACTTTGGCGAGGAACAGGGAGCGGCGTGGTGCGTCCGCAAGGCTGCGCTCGACGTGCCCGTCCTGATCTTCGGCTGTCAGGAAGAAGAACGCCTCACGATGTCGACCAAGCGGCGTGATGCGTTCTGCGGGCTGCTCTCCATAGGCGAGTCGCTTCGGCAGGTGGGCGTTCGCTACAGCGTCGGGCGCCGGCCCATCTGCTTCCCGCGCGAGGCCGCGTTCCATGCCGACCTGGATTGGTTCGTCCGCGTCTGCAACGTGGTGCATGGCGTCCGCAACGCAAGGTATGGCCAGATCGGGGCCCGGCCCGACGCGTTCTGGACCTGCCGCTTCAGCGAGAAGCAGCTCCAGCTCCTGGGCCCCACCACCGTGACGCTCGATCTCTCGGAGGCGTTCGCGGGGGCCAATCGCATCGCGGAGAATGATCCGGATCTCTCGCGAGTGATCGAGTCGATCCAGGGCTACGCCGACACGTCGAAGATCCGTCAGACCAACGTGGTGCGCAGCGCCAAGCTGGAGCTGTTCCTGCGTCGCTGGGGACGAGCCAACGCGATCGACGCCTTCGCGATCCAATGTTGGACGAGCATCCAGGCAAACTACGGCGTGTGCTCGTGCACCACGATGAGCCGCTTTGGCGACGAGGGGATGCCAGCCGCGTGCGAGGCCGACATCATGGGCACGCTTTCGATGCACGCGAGCATGCTCGCCAGCGACTCGCCCGCGGGCCTTGCCGACTGGAACAACCTCCACAACGACGACGACGAGCTGGCCAACATCTGGCACTGCGGCGTGTTTCCCGCGGCGTTTGCCAAGGGCAAGCCAAGGCTCGGTGTGCAGGAGATCATCGCCTCGAGCGGGGCCGCGACATACGAGAACAGCGAGGGCACCATCGAGTTTGTCTCCAAGGAAGGGCCGATCACGCTCTGCCGCGTGACCCAGGATCCGCGCGGCGAGCTCAAGGCACTCGTCGCGCAGGGCGACTTTGAAACGAACCCAGCGGTGACGTTCGGGAGCTATGGGTGGTGCCGAATCAAGCACCTCCAGCGCCTCTATCGCGATGTGCTCTTGCGACACTTCCCGCACCACGTCGCGATCACGCAGGGCTCCGTGGGCGATGTGCTGTGGGAAGCGCTTGGCAACTATCTCGGCATGGGGATGTACCACGCGACGCAGGAGACGCCCGGGCTCTATACGCCATCACTCCCCTTTGGCGGCATCGTGCAGTCGACCGCGACCATCCGCGACTCGCTGGCCATCCAAGCATGAGCCGAGGTTCCATGAACAATGCGAGACGGATCGGGCACGGGCGCGACCCCGCGCCACACGACCCCGCACGTGCCGGATCAGCGGCGGGAAGAACGGAGGCCCGCGGCCAGTGGTGGAAGAGCCGCACCGTTCGCGCTGGCGTGCTCGCGCTCGTGGTTTTCTTCGGCGGAGTCGTTATGCGTCTGACCAGCCTCGCCGAATCGCTCGCGTTCTACTTTCCGCTGCGGGGCGAGGTTGCGACGCCCGGCGACTTTGAAGATGTCTGGATCACCACGCCTGAGGGCGTCAAGCTCCACGCGTGGTTCATGCCGGCTCTGGCGACACCCGGGGGAGCGGATTCGGACAAGCCGGGTGACGACGTCGCGTCGCCAAGCCGACGCCCGGCGATCCTGCATTGCCACGGCAACGCGGGGAACATCGAGCACCACCTGGAGTTCTCGAACTTCCTCCGTGCTCGCGGGTTCCACGTCTTGCTGTTTGACTATCGCGGCTTTGGGCGCTCTGAGCCCGCGCGACTTCTCAACCGCCATCAACTGGCGCGCGACTCGCTCGCCGCGTTCGACGCCTTGGCAAGCCGCGCCGATGTCGACGCCAAGCGCATCGGGTTGTATGGCGTGAGCCTCGGGGGAACGATGGCGCTCTCGGTCGCGGTTGAGCGGCCGGAAGCCGCAGCAATCTGCACCGTCAGCGCATTCGCCTCGTGGCGGGGCATCGCGGGCGATCACGCGGGCCTGCTTGGGCGGACGCTGATTCCGTCGGGGCTCGACGCGGAAAAGCTCGCAACGCGAATCGGGGATCGGCCCATGCTCGTTGTTCACGGCATGGACGACACGATTGTTCCCGAGTCGCATGCAACGCGGATCGCCGAGGCCGCTCGGGCCGCGGGGATTGACGCCAGGCTCGCGCTGATCGAGCACGCGGAGCATAACGACATCGCCATGTTCCCGGCGATGCAGGAGGCGGTCGGCGAGTTCTTTGTGCGAGCGCTCGACTAATCCTGCTTGTCGGGCGGGTTGTCCGGACCAAGCGAGGCCGCGGACGCGACCGCGGCGCTGACGGCGCGGAGGAACTCCGCACTGCTGAAGGGCTTCGCGAGCACCGAGGTGTATTGATCGACGATGTAGCCATCGGCGGATCCGCCTGTGATCAGCAGCACGGGCGTCATCAACCCGGCACGCCGCATCTCGCGGAGCGCGTCCGTACCCGACATCCGCGGCATGTCGACATCGATGATCATCGCGGCAAAGCGCCGCTCGGACAGCGCCGCCTCGAGCACCGCCTTTCCGTCGTCAAAGGTGGCAACCGCATACCCCGCGCGGCGGAGCTGGAATGCCACTGTCTCACGCACGTGGACGTTGTCGTCCGCCAGCGCAATCGCGGCCCCGATCGGCGCGGGCTTCTCCAGCAGTTCGGCGCCCGCCGCGGACCTTCCCACGGGCGGCGGCAACGCCGGAAACTCCATCGTGAAGCTCGTTCCAAGACCCAGCGTTGATCGCACGTCGATCCGTCCGTCCATCGCGCGAACGATGCTCTGCACCACAGAAAGACCAAGCCCGGTGCCCTGACCCCGTGGCTTGGTCGTGAAGAAGGGGTCGAAGATGCGGGGGATGTGCTCGGGGCTGATGCCGGCGCCCGTATCCGCCACCACGATGCGAGCGACCTCTCCCTCCCGCCTGACGCTGATCGTGAGACGCCCGCCGGAGGGCATCGCGTCCCTGGCGTTGATCGCCAAGTTCATGATGACCTGCTGCAACTGGGTCGGGTTGCCCATCAGCCACGCGTCCTGGGCGGAGGTTGTGTCGACCGAAAGCTCGATAGTCGACGCCATCATGCCGCGAACGATCGTGACCGACTCGCTCACCACCTGAGCCGCGTCGAAGGGCTCGCGCTTGGCGGGGTCGGGCCGGGCAAAGAGGAGCAGCGACCGGGTCATGCGGCTTGCCTGCTCCGCCGCCAGCCCGACCTTGTCGAGCAACTCGCTGACGGGGTTGTCGGGCGTGACCAGCGAGCGGGCCATGCTGAGATAGCCGTAGACCGCGGTGAGGGTGTTGCTGATGTCGTGGGCCACGCCGCTGGCCAACTGGCCAACCGCTTCGAGCTTCTGGCTTTGCTGGAGCTGCGATTCCAGGCGCACGCGGTCCGTGACCTCGACCAGCCCGAGCGCGAAGCCGGCGCCGCTTCGCTCGGAGTCGTTCTCACGTTGCACGCGCGCGACGAAGGCTCGCTCGCCAACCTCCGGGCTTGTCGCCGGAATCTGGAACGAGAGGTTCCAGTTGTCTTGTTGGGTCGCCGGGCCCCGCGACTTGGCGGAAGCGATGCTGGCTTCCAGCTCGGGAAGAATCTCTCCCAGGCGCATCCCTCGGATAAGCCTGGGCGAACGGCCAACGACGTGCGCAAACGACTCGTTGCAGCGGGTTATGACGAAGTCGTTGTCAAGGCGACAAAGGCCCGCCGCCGCGCCGCGATAGAGCGCATCGATTTCCACCAGCCGCGAGCGCAGCGCCTCGTTTGCAGAGGCCAACTCCGCCGTGCGATGCATCACTCGCTCTTCCAGTTCGGTGTTCGCCAAGGCAAGCGACTGCTCGGCCTCGCGCCGAACGTCCACTTCCGCCAAGAGGCGATCGTTCAGGTCGCGCAGCTGCCCGGGGCTCGGCAGGCGGACTGCCCTTGGAATGAGCGGCCAGAGGCTAATTGCGGTTGCCACCGAGACGATGGCGGTTCCCGCCTTCACGACGCCATCGAGGCGATATGCCGGATACCAGAACGCCAGGACATCAAAGACGTGCGTGGTGCCGCACGCCATGATGAACGTCGCGAACATGAAGAACATCCAGCCAAACGCCAGATCGCGCCGCAGCCTCACGAGCGCGATGAGCGCGAGGGGGATGCTGTAATAAGCCAGGGCGATAAGCGAATCGCTGACTACATGGAGCCAGATGACGCTGGGGCGCTCGCCGATGCACTGCTCGCGAGCCATGAAGTCCGTCTCGAACAGATTATCCCAGAAGGAGCCCTTCAAGGCTGGCGGACACGCGCATCCGGTTGCACACGCAGTCACATCTGGATGCGCCTGGATAGTTGAGGACATGTCTGGATTTTACTTGCAACGCCGAGCGTCACAAGCCACAACGGATGGGTTAATTTCCCGAAACCGCAAATCTCAGGATGGGTCTATTCGCAATACGTGAAAGCAAAATGAAGCTTGCTTTCATCTCGCTCGGACTCGCAGCGCCAGATCAAGTCGGATTGGCTGGCCCGCCGCCGTCCCCAGCGTTTCCTTGGATGCTGTCGGGCTCGTATCATCCGCGCGCATGCTCGACACCATCATTTCAGGCGGCACCGTACACACCGCCGGCGCTTCGTTCGTGGGCGACATCGCCATCCAAGGCGAGACGATTGTGAGCGTCGGCGCGCCCGGCTCCTTCGCACGCTCCGCGACGCCCGGCACCCGAACCATCGATGCGCGGGGCATGGACGTCATCCCCGGGTGCATCGATGTCCACGTTCACCTGGCCCTGCCATTCTGCGGCACCGTTTCGTGCGACGACTTTGACTCCGGCTCGCGAGCGGCGGCGTGCGGGTGCGTCACGTCGCTCATCGACTTCGCCATCCCCGGGCCCGGCCAGAGCCTCGCCGACGCTCACAACGACTGGATGAGCAAGGCCGCCGGCAGGAGCTTCGTCGACTTTTCCTGGCACATGGCGACAACGAAGCGCGAGCACCTGCACGAGATTCCCGCGTGCATCGAGCGGGGTCTTCCGACATTCAAGCAGTTCATGATCTATGAATCCGAGGGCTGGAACGCGGACGACGCGATGATGTTCGAGGCTCTCGAACTCTGCCGCGCCCACCGCGGGATGATGCTCGTCCATGCCGAGTCGCCCCGCGTGCTCGATCTTCTCATCCGCCGCTTCCACACGCCCGAGTTGATGCGAACCTTCGGCGCCAAGCTGCATCCGATCACGCGTCCCAACTTCATCGAGGCCGAAGCGATCGAGCGCTGCATCCACTGGAGCGCGGTCACCGGCGGCCGGCTATACGTCGTGCACATGTCGACCGGCGAGGGCGCGGACCTGATTGCCGCGGCCCACGCCCGGGGCGTTCCCGTGCTCGCCGAGACGTGCGCTCAGTATCTATGCCTCGACGACCGCGTCTTTGACGGCCCCGAAGGTCATCTCTTTGCCTGCTGCCCGCAGGTCAAGAAGCAGAGCGATATCGATCGCCTCTGGCAGGGCGTCCAGCGGGGCGAGGTCTGCATCGTCTCCACCGATACATGCTCGTTTACGCGCGAGCAGAAGGGCATGTGGCGTCAGGGAGACGGGCCCAACTCATTCGGAGACTGGACCAAGATCCCGATGGGTCTGCCCGGGCTCGACACGCTCGTACCGCTGGTGTATTCACTGGGCGTGCGCCAGGGACGCATCAGCATCAACCGCCTGGTTGACCTCTGCGCGACCACGCCGGCGCGGGTGATGGGCCTGAACCGCAAGGGCAACATTGCTCCCGGCTTCGACGCCGACTTGGCGATCATCGATCCGGCCCGCACCGAGGAAGTCGACTGGCGAAATCTGCAAAGCCGCTGCGACTGGTCGCCCTATCAGGGCATGCGGCTCGGGGGCTTCGCGCACACGACCCTTGCCCGCGGACGCGTTCTCGTGTCGAATCATCGCTTCGTCGCCGACGCGCCACACGGGCGCCTCGTCGAACGGCGCCTGCAACCAGATTGAGCTCAGGCTTCGTCGCGAGACCGAGGGCGTCTGTCACGACCGCCTTGATCTGGGTTCACCCGAGCGTGCCCGGATCGACCCGGCGAGCCAGAACCGCGAGCCAGTCGGGAACAGGTCGGGAACGAGCGGACCGGAAGCCATATCGTGCCTCATGACGGAGCAGGCGACCGTCCGCCTTTCCAGGCTTGCCGACGAATCCGCCCCGGCGGAGGCTGTCATTCCGCGGCAGTTGGGGCCGGTACGGCTTCTGCGCGAGATCGGCAAGGGCGGGATGGGCGTGGTTTGGCTCGGCGCCCACGAGTTGCTGAGCCGAGACGTCGCCGTGAAGTTCGTGCTGATCGCGAAAGGCTCGGAGCGCAAGGCGCTCGATGCCTTCATTGCCGGTGCGCAGGCTGCGGCGAAGGTCCGTCACGAGGGGCTGATCGAGATCTTCAACGCGGACGTGCTCGAGGGCGTGCCCTATCTCGTGATGGAATATGTCGACGGTCCCTCGCTCGAGTCGGTGATCGACAAGGGCGGTCCGCTCGAGCTCTCGGCGGTCGCCGCCGTCGCGCAGTCGACCTGCGAGGCGATCGCGGCGCTCCACGATGAGAATCTCATCCATCGCGATATCAAGCCCGGCAACTTGCTCGTCTCGCCCGACGGACGCGTGCTGGTGACCGACTTCGGGCTGGCCTGCGAGCGCCCCCGGGGCACGCCTAGCGCCGGCCTTGCTACGGGCTCCACCTGCGACCCCGCCATCGCGGGCGGCCAACCCCCGGCCCTCCCCTCGATCTCCGGCACCCCGCTCTACATGGCACCCGAGATGTTCCAGGGCGAGGTCCGAGACCGGGGCGATATCTACGCACTGGGGATCACGCTGTACGAACTCTTGTCGGGCACGCCGCCATTCCTGGGCGATTTCGACGAGATTGAGCGTCAGCACCGGCACGCCGAGCTCCCGCGCGAGCCCCTGATCAAGCGAGGCGTCCCAGAAGCGTTGATCGAAGTTCTGGAACGGGCGACGCACAAGCAGCACCTGTTGCGGTATCGCTCGTGCCGCCACCTGCTGGCGGCGATCAAGGCCGCGGTGCCCGACGCGCGCTGCTGGATCAACGGGCGAACCGCGCTGCTCGCGGCGGTGGCACGATCACGCACGTCCGGGGATGCCGCCATCGGCGGCGCTCGGGCCGCAAGCCCGGCGGCTTCGATGTTCGACCTCATCGCAACCCGCGCCGAGGCCAAGCGCCGATCCACCCGCACACCCCTCGAGGGCGTCCATCTCGGCGCTGCCGATGACCGCGCGTCTCACCGCGGCCCTGCCGACGAACGAGACGAACCTCTCGCGCGCGAACCAACCGGGCAGGCGGCAACCAGCGAGCTTGAGCCAGACCAAGCACGGGCCGACCGCTCTCACGCCGAGCGATCGCAAGCCGCCAGTGCGGGGGGCGAGCCATTGACCCCGGGTGCGTTTCGTCGCCCGCCTAGCGGCGTCTCCGCGCCGCGAGACGGGAACCCGCACGACGCCGCAAGCGCGGACGCATTCAACGCGGATGGGGAAGGGATCGCTCCCGATCCGCTATGGGAACGCGACCAGCGCGAGGCGATCGTCAACATTCGCCTCCCGTGCTCGGCATGCGGATGCAACCTGCAAGGCTGCAACGTCCGCACCGCGTGCCCCGAATGCCTCTGGCCCATCGAGCTCAGCCTCGACCCCGAGAGGCTCGTCTTCGCCGAGGGGCAAGCCCTTTCGCGTCTCGTCCTTGCCCTCGGGCTGCTTGTCACGGCGAGCGCCATCTCAGCGGCGCTCTGGGGCGCCTTGCTCTGGGGAGCCAGAGCGCTGGTCTCCGACTCGGGCGTCGGCACGGCGCTCATCATCGTCCGCGTCATCTTCGCCGCTGCGATCCTGAGCGTGGGCGGCGCGATCTGGATGACGAGCCGGGCGATTCAAGGGCTGTCGACCGAGCACCCAGATGCGCCTCGTTCCTTCACGCGGACGGTCACCCGATCGGCGCCGGGCTCGGCAATGCTTGGCTGCGTCCTGCTCACCGTGTGGATCGCCCTGGGCATGGGCGCCAAGGGCGGCACCAGCGGGCTTGCCCTGGCAGCGAGCGGAATCGCGCTGGCTTCCGGCATCACCTTGGGCTGTATTGGCGCCGGGATCCTCGCCATCTCGCTCGCGAGCATCGCTCGACGCGTACCCAGCGGCTGGCTCGCCGGAACCCTGAACGGGCTCGGCTTGGGCGGCGCGTTCGTCGCAATCGCCGCCTTCGGCGCGGGCATCTTCCACACCATCTATCTGCTGAGCGGCTCCGAGGTCGGCGTCCTGGGGACAATCCGGGTCGCGGTCTACGCCATCGCTGGCGTGTGGACATTGGCCGCCTGGTCCGCCGCCTGCGTGCTGCTGCTGCTCGTGCAGAGCGCCTCCAGCAACCAAACCTCGCTCAAGCAGGCGGTACGGGAAAAATAAGACATCCGAACGGGGTGCCCCTTGCCCGCCCGGCCCGCTCAACCCCGCGGAACGTTCGGCGGTTCGACGCGTCATATCATCCCGCGGCCCGCAGTGGTCGCACGCATCATGCAGCGTTCTGTTCCTTGAGCGCTGCTCGTTGCGGTGGCGTCGGTGGTGAGGCAGGTCCGCGATGCTTGGCCGCGTCGGCCTTCAGTGTCGCTCGACCTCGGAGAAGCTCATGGTCAGTCGCGTCCGCGTGGCGTTTGCTGGCGTTTCCCGTTCGGGCCTGTTCCGATCGGGCGTCGTTGGGGGAGCGTGTGTCGGGCTTGCGATGGTCTTGGGCGCGTGCCAGAGCCCGCCAACGGGATATTCCGCAGGGCGAATCCCCGTCAGTGAATCGACCAGGGCCGAGGCCAACGACCGGCGCGTGCAGCCGGCCGACCTCATCGACGCCAGCGAGCAGGTTGCGCAAGAACTCGCTCGTGACATCCAGCGCCTCGCCGACGAGGACTTTGGCGGCTATCGCGTCACCGTCGCCTTCGGCGACTTCGAGAACAAGACCGGCAACGTCTCGACGACCGACTTTGAGTACGTCCGCGATCGCGTCCAGAGCCGCTTGATGACCAGCCGCCTCGTGCGGAACAACATCAAGTTCGTTCAGGGCAGAGCAAGGCTTGAGGAACTGAACCAGCGTGAGCTGGGCGTTCGCGAGGACATCCTGCAGGAGGGCGGGAGCAACTCCACTGTCGCCGCCCGCGATCCCAACTTCTTCTTCTACCTCAATGGCAACATGTACCGCGTCAACCGCGGTGGCGAGAATCGCGACGCGACCGATCTCTACTACATCAAGTATCAGCTCGTGCGAGCCTCCGACGCCGAGATCGTGTTCGACTCGGACTACGAGGTGAAGTACGGCGTGCGGCGGTGAGTTCTGCGGCTTCGCAGGCTCGGGGTCTGGTTCCTTCGAGGCACCAACCGATGTCGCACACCAATACCCCACCAAAGCTCCATCTCGAGGCCGCGACCCTGCGGCGACGCTCGCCCCTCGCTTGGCATCGCCTGATGGTCTTGCTCGCCATCGCCTTCGCGGGCGGCGTTCTCCTGGGCCTGGGTGGCTGCGCCTCCGGCGGCACACGGTCCACTCGTCTCCAGGCCGACGACTTCCAGGCGACGGCGGTCGAGGTCGCGGCCAAGCTCAGCGCCAGCGATTGGCTCCGCGAGCGCGGGCCCGACTCGCCCCCCATCATCGTCACCATCTCCAGCGTCGAGAACCTCAGTTCCGACATCATCACCCAGGGTGAGCGCTGGTATCTCATGGAGCGCCTCGTCGATTCCGACGCGCTTGCCGCGCTGCGAAGAGAAAGGAACATCCGCTTCGTGCTCAACGCCGAGCGAGCTCAGTCGCTCCGCATCGGAGAGCGGGCGGACGCGGGCCCGACCAGCTCGCTCCAGGCCGATGCTCCACAGCCCGCCGGGCGGGCCCCCACGCACGCCATGCACGCGACGCTGCAATCCATCACCCGCGCGGCGGGGCTCGATCGCACCGAGGTCTACGCCTGCCAATACCGGCTCGTCGAACTCGCCTCCGGCGAGACGATTTGGACCGACCGCTTCGAGTTCAAGCGTGCGGCGGTGGGACGTTCCTATGACTGAACGGGGCTCGCCAACGTCGACGCTCGCCTCGCACGCCGCCAAACGCGGGCGCTCTCGCGACGCGCGCTCGGTCCCTGGCCTCCTCGCGTGCTCGGCGCTCCTCGGGTGTGCAACCCTGCTCGGAGGCTGCGAGTCCGTCCCTCGCGTCGACCTTTCCAAGGGCGATTTCGCCCGCGGCCGCGATGCCCTCGCACGCAGCCTCAGCGACGATCGATCGAGTCGAAACTACATGCTCTCGCGACTCTCGCTGGGCATATTGCACCTGGCCGACGGCTATCCCCGATCGGCCGAGATCGTGCTCAACGAGACGTTCGACGTGCTTCGCACGCAGGGGATCAACGCCGACAAGACTGTCGCGAGCATCGTGTTCTCCGAGGGCGTGCGATTCTGGAAGGGTGAACCCTTCGAGCAAGCCTTGGCATTCCACTACGTCGCGGTGCAGAAGGCCATGATGGGCGAGTGGGACAACGCCCGCGCCGCCGCGTCCAGCTCACTCTTCCTGTTGCAGGACTTTGGCGTGAACGAGCGAGGGGAATCGCTCTCGACTTTGGAGATCGCGCAGCGCGCCGTGCAGGCGCAGGAAGACGGCGACCCGACCTATCTCGACAAGGGATACCAGCCGATCCGCACCGACTTCGCCCTCGGCTACGTCATGACGGGGCTGGCCAACCAGGCGCTCGGACGCATCGACGAGGCCAACGACAACTACGCCCGCTCGATCGAGGTCGCTCCGAGCATCGAGCCCGTCGTGGCGTCGCTCCGCGCCGGTGGATTCAACACCGTGCTCGTCGTCGACGCTGGCGAGGGCCCCGCGAAGCGGCAATATGGCCCGCATGGCTCGCTCGCCCGGTTCGAGCCCGTCTCGCCCAGTCGGAACGAGCCCCTCGCCGTCGAGATCGACTCGCAGGCACGCCCAGAGTTGGAACACTCCTCCGCGCCGTGGCCCGTGGTTGAAGACGTCAACCGAATGGCCCGCGACCACAAGTGGAACAACATGGAGGACGTCCGCCAAGCCAAAGCCACCGTTGGAACGGCCCTGCTCGCGACCGGCATCGCACTGGCCGCCAGCGGCGGAAACGACGACGACGGCGGAACGCGGCAGGTCGTTGGCCTGGCGCTGGCGGGCCTGGGCGGCCTCATGATGGCAGGCGCGGGCGCCGACACGCGTCACTGCGAGGTCCTGCCGCAGCGCACGTATCTGATCCCGCTCTCGCTCCCGCCCGAGCCCTCGATCGTCCGACTGTTCCCAGGACGGGGCTCACCCCGCCAGAACGACGCAGGCCAGTCTCAGGCTCGATTCCCCGCCATCGTCCTTCGCGACCTCAGTGGCCCCCGCCCGGGAGAGCCGATCCAGCTCCGCTACGTGCGACTGGCCTCGGGGCGGAGCGCTCCGGCCTGGGCGCTCTCGGAGCGACTTTTCTACGCCAACGACTTTACCGCCGAGCGTGTGCCGGGCGACGAGCTGCCCTTCATCCTGGGCGGATCGTGCGTCCGCCGGCCGTCGCCCGAAACGATGCGTCGGTATCACGAAGCCGGCTTCCTGCTCGACATGACCTCGAACGACCTGGCGAACCTGTATCGCGATGAGGGGATCCAGCTCGACTATGGCGAAGCACCGGGCGTCGGTCGATCGGGCGAAACGTCGGAGGAGGCCGCCCGCGAGGCATACATGGCCGACACCCATGTGCTCGAAGGCGGGCGATCACTCATCCCGCCGCTGCCGGGCTCCGCGGGATACCAGCGGCTGTTCTGCCAGCGCCACCGCCCATACGAAGCGCGGAGCGACCGAGTCCGCGAACTGGCGCGGCAGCTGAGGCCACGCGCCGATCCGAGCGAGCCAGAATCATCCGAGCGCGATCGCCGCCGCCCGCGTCGCGGGCTCTTTGGCAAGCTCCTCAGTCATCAAGAGGCACGCACCGAACAACACTTGGAGAGGAACCCATGAGAATCGCCCGTAGCCGTAGCTGGAACCGCGTGAAGCGATCGGCGTGGCTTGCCGCTGCCGGCGCCGCCTGCACGCTCACGCTGGCCGCCTGCGACACCGTCAAGCCGCCCGGAGGCGCGCTGCAGGATCCGCTCCCCGCGCAGCAGTATCCCCAGGTCGTCGCCGGGAGCCTGCAGCGCTGGATCGGGTTCGACCGCCCGAACGAACAGCGCGACCCGGTGCTCAGCGTCACGGTGCCAGCCCGCGCGCTCACCGACGGGCAACAGCTCAACGTGCAGTACCGCTTCTTCTGGTTCGACGCCTCGGGCCGCCCGGCGGACGCCGAGCCCACCTGGCGATACATGCGCATGCCGTCGCGCACGCAGGTGTTCTTTGAGGGCAACGCGCTGGACAACGATGCGGTCAACTGGCGTCTTGAGATCCGCCCCAACCCGCGGACGTGATCCCGCGTCCGCGTCCCGATCGGGTTTGACGTCGGAAGTTTGCAAAGCTGGTTGTGGTCGAAGGTTGCGTCTTGGGGGTGATGGAGTTCAAGCCATGAACGTGCGGCATAAACAGGCGTCGTCGAAGGCTCGAGGCGGGTCGCAGGCCGGTGGCTCGAGTCGTCTCGCGCACGCCTGGCATCCGCTGCTTTGTCTCGGGCTCGTGTCCGCCGGGGTCGCGAGCGCGGGCCCGGCATCCGCCCAGCGCGCGCCGGAGCCGCCGCCCCCCCACCGCTCGGACGAGGCGGATCGAGCGTGGCAACTGGCGCTCCCGCCGGGCTTTGTCGATTCCTACGCCGCCGCGGGGTCGCCCCGCCTGGCCTTCTTCACCCACGTGGTGTACGTCGAAGGCGGAGCGCGTCGAGCGCTCGAAGAGTCGGCGGTGCTCTCGTCCCTGGCCTCGCGGATGGAGCAGCGCTTCGTCGCCGACCCGCGGGTGACGGTGGTCGAAGTCGGCGCCGCGATCGTGCGCGAGCGGGGCGAGTTCGACGCCTTAGCTCGCAACGACCTGTACGAAGCCGCAAAGCTGCTGGCGCGCGAGGCGAGGGCGGACGTGGTGACACTGGTCGTGCTGACGGAGCAGCCCCGCAACGCCGAGGGCGTGCTCTACAACGCGAGTTATGTCGTCGTCGACGTGAACCGGGGTCGCCGCATCGGGAGCCACGCGTTCCAGATCACCCCGGGCTTCGATGGCTACGACCCGGGCCGCCCGGGCAGGCTGACGCAGGGGCGAATCTCAGACTACGCCACGGCGCTCGCGCGCAGATTTAGCGAGGACTTCCAGCGCGCGTATCCCCGGGGCGGCGCCATCGCGGGCGGCCGCGCCTATCAGCTTCGCATCGCCAATGTCGACGCGCTCCAGGTTGGCCGCGTGCGAGACGCCCTCCGAACGGTGCCGGGCGTGCTGGGCGTCGGACGCTCGCAGTTCGACGAACGCGAGGGCGGAACACTCGCCAGCTTCGATGTCACGTTCATTGGCGAGCCGATCGACCTGGCGCTGCGCTCCAGCGAGAAGGCGGGTGACGCGCTCGAGCGTCACGTGAGCTTCCGTTTGGCGCGAGAAGGCTCGCTCGTGCTCGAAGTAGGCGGCCCCGCGCCCGCACGCCGCACTCCGGCCCCGAGCAGTCCGCCCCCGACCGCGTTCCTGCCCCCGAGGCAAGAGTCGCCCCCCCCGGTGGAGCAAAGCCCGCCGCCACCTCCGCCGACTGTCGCGCCCGCGGCCCCACCGGTCCAGACCCCGCCGCCGCCCGCGACGATCCAGCCTTCGGATCCGACGCTGGCGGAGCTCTACGCGCGGGCGGGCTCACCCCGCATCGCGGTGGTTGTCAGCCGCGCCGCGGTGCGAGATTCGAGCACGCCGGGCGAGGGCTCGCCCGAATCCAACTACACGGTGATCATCGCGCCCCGCACCAACGTGAACTCGGTCTCGGCGGAGGCAAGCAGCACCAGCGTCTCGAGCACCGACAGCGCCTCGCCGGACGCCGCGTGGCGCGCCCGCGAGCGCGCCGACGACATCCTCGTCGCATCGCGCGAAGTCGAAGATCAGATGCTCGCACGCTTGCGCGGGCAGGGGCTCCGCTGCGTGACGCTCGAAGAAGCCTGGACCGCGATCGAACGCGAACGCGTCTTCGCAACCAAGAGCGTCGGTGAGTACGAGCTGGCGCTCGAGCTTGGGCGTCGCGGAAACGCCGACATCGTGATCTCTGGAGTTGGCGCCGTCGCCCGCGAGCGGGCACGTGTCTCCCAGCTTCGATACTCCTACCGCGCCATCCGCGTCCGCGACGGGGCCATTCTCGCGGCGACCACCGTCTGGCGCGAGCCCGAAGGCCCCGCGTGGGAGACCGCCGCCGACAAGCTGGGCGAGGCCCGCCGCAGCGCCGCCAGCAGCGCGACCGACAGAATCCTCGCCTCGCTCGCGCAGGAATGGGCGGCGCCGGTTGTCGCCACCCTGCGCATCTCGCAGGTCGCGTCCTTCGAGGATGTTTCTTCGCTCGCGCAGTGGCTCGCGCGCAACGTCCCCGGCATCTCCGCCGCCCGTGTCCGCGGGTTTGAAGTCCGCACCGATGGCGGCATCGGCTTCATCGAACTCACGTGCTCGAGCGACTTTGACGCCGTAATCCAAGCCCTCGCCCAGCGCAGCGCCGGCCTCCGCGTCGACCGCGTGAACTCCAACCTCAGCGAGATCGACGCGACTCTCACATCGCCCCCACCACGCCAGTGAACCACACCAGACCGCAGCTTTGAGTCCGCTCCGTCCCACCGATCTGACCCTGCTCAGATCGGCGGCGGCTCGCCCTCGCCGCCCAGCGGCATTTCTCCCCGCAGTCGCCTCGCAATATCCACCAGAATCCGCACGTCGCTCGAGACCGTGAAGTGGCTCAGCAGCGTGTCGGGCGAGTTGCGCGTGTCGCACCAGATCGGCTCGCGCCCCGGCGGAGCGGTGTTCGCCGACCCCACCCACCAGTCTCGAAGGTGCGTGTAGCAGACCATCTCCCGCGGCCCATCGCGCCCCGCATCCAGCTCGCGCAGGAACGCCGACCCCGGCTTCATTGCCCGGGCCGCCGAATCTGGCCGAACCCATCTTGCCAGCCTCGCGCCCCGGTGGGGCGTCGCCAACGTGAACAACCGCACCACCCGCGCACCAAGCGTTCGCGCCACCAGGCCGCCCATGGAAATCCCAACCGCGTCGACTTCGTTCGCCCCGTGAGGGCTCGCGAACGCCTCCACGCGGAGCTCAACTTCCCGCCGCGCCAGGCCTATGTCGCCCAGCCACGCGTACGACACGCTCAGAAAATCGCCGCTCCGTCCACTGGTCAGCGAGCAGAGCTCCCTCGCAGCAACCATCGCCGACACGCGAGGCGAGCGCCAACCCGCGATCACCACGACAGGCCGCGGCAACGGTCGCGGGTCTGCCATCATCCGCTCGCGCTCACGCTGCGCCTGCTCCACCGTCACCGGAAACGATGGGTTCACAATCTGCCCAATCCGCGTCCAGATCCGCATCCGACCCAGCCCATTCCCAGCTCGCCCGTTCCCAGCTTGCCCGTTCTGAGCTTGCCCGTTCTGAGCTTGCCCATCCGCAGCGCCATTAGGCCCAACACCATGTCCATCCGCTCGATCGTTCACGGCCTGGGTCCACGGCGTTCGCCCTGAGGGCGAGGCGATGCCTCGTTGCCCGCCTCCTCCTGCTTCGCCTCCGGCGCCTTACCCGGCTCCGTTGGCGGCAGCGGCAGCTTCGCTTGTGTGCTGGGCGTCATCGTCTTCATGAACAGCACCCCGTCAAGGCACTCGCTCCACACCGCCTGCATCGCACCATAGCCGATCGGCCGGGCGATCAACGGCTCCTCAATCAGCGCCCGCGTCGCGCCCGGTGTCGGCGCGTGCTCGCCTCGAAGATCGAGAAACCCGAGCCCAAAGCCCGCCCTTGACATCAGCCACTCCAGGCTCCCGCGTGCCGCCCCATCCAGCGGCTTGGCGTCCGTCCAGGGCCTCCCGGTCGAGCCCTCCGCCGCCGTCACACCGATCGCGTACGCCTCCGCGCCAAGGCGATCCGCGACGACATCGCCCATCGTGTCCTTCTTGTCGAAGTAGCCCGGGCGATCCTCGACCGAGATGCGACGCACCCGCCGGACCACGTGCGCGCTCGACGCCCACACGATGATCTTCCGATCCGGATACCGCACGCTCGCGAGCCAGTGCACGTTCTCGCCCATCGCACGATCGCGAAGGTTGATGTCCGACGGGTCCGTGCGCGCCTTCCCCTTGCCAAGCACCTTGTCGATCGTCGCGGCCTTCAGGTTCCGCAGCGTCTGCCTCATGAACACCACCCGCCGCGCCGGATGAACCCGCGTCAGCGAGGGCCTTGGCTTGGCCAGGTCGGCGTCGATGGCCGCGACGAGCGCGTCGAGATTCTCCAGGTACTCCTTCAGTTGCTTCGCCACCTGCTCCGAAACCTCGCGCATGGCCGCCAACTGCTCGTCGGTCATTTCCGACTCATCACGCACGCGAACCTCGTCCATGAATCCGCGTTCCATGTGCCAGACCTTCAGCCGCGTCAGCAGTTCCGCCATCCGCCCATCCATCACCCCATCCGCCGCAAGAAAGAACCGCTCGATCTCATCCCAAACCTCGCTCTTGCCCAGGGGCGTCGTGAACTGGCAGTCGATCCCCGCGAGCCTCAAGGGTTCGCCCGTCTGCCGCGACGCGCGGACGTACTCCAGCAGCGGGCGGCATTGCTCGCTCTGCGCCCACGTCGGAGCCAGCCCACGCTCCGCCGCGAGGTTCCACGTCGCGTCCGACTCCATCGCCCGATCGACCCGGTCCATATCAAAGAAGCTCGACTCGAACGCCAGCACGTCGAACCCGCGGCGTTGGTGCAGATACTTCACCAGCCTCGCCTTGAGCTGGAACGCGCCGCCATCGCCCGGCGTCGCCGATCCCAGCAGCACAACCCGCGCGTTGCCGATCGCCCGCCCGATCGACTCCAGATCGCCAAGCTCCTCGCTCGAAAAATCGACGGTCGCCAGCTCGCTCACGTGCTGCTGCAGCCACACCAACCGCTGGCGATCGAGCGTCTGCTCGGCAACGCTCGGGCGTCGATCGGCCTTGGGCTGCCGACCCGCCTCCCCGCTGGGCTGCTCACCGCGTGCCTGCTCGCCGGGCTGCGCCGCCAGCTCCGCGCACGCATCGCTCGATGGCCGAACGCCCTCCCCCCCGCTGGCCCCTTCGGATGCGACGACCAGGAACGCGAGCCCGAGCGTGCGAGCCCCGGCACGGGCAAACCGCCAACCGCGACGATCGTCCGCGTGACCCACATGCCCCGCGCGCCCCATCCACATCGCAGCGTTCATGGTGCCCTTTCTCGCCAGCCCCCCGCGTGCTGGTCGCCAGCGCCGAAGCCACTCCGGGCGTCGCCTCCGCGCCGCCTCTACGATCACGCGATTCTACCGATGCGCGCCCTGCAGGATGCCGACTTTGACCGATCGCGATCCAACACCAACGCCACCACGACCACCCCGAACCACCAAACCCACGCCGCCTCCAACCAAGTCGCTCATGCGCTCCTTGGGCGAGTTCGTCGGGCACGTCGTCAAGGGCGTCCGGACCAAGCCCGGGCCGACGACCCCAGCAAAGCACGCGACTTCCGCGAGCAAGGTTGCGGGTCAACCGGCCGAGGCGGCGCGGACGCACACCGTCCGGCGCGACGTCGAAGAGCGCGAGCAAGAGACACCCGACGCTCGCGTCGTGCTGCGTCGAACGGTCATTGAAGAAGTAGAAATCCGCCCGCGCGAAGACCCGCCGGCAAAGCCCCGCTAGTGAAGCAAGCCATTCCACGCCCGCCCCAGGCCCCCAGCCCAAGCCGTCACACCGCGACACTGTCTTCACCGGATGAGCATCACGCACTTGGGAGGACGTCGCTTACCGGGGTCGATTACCGGGGGAGCATCTTGAACACCACGCCCGGGCTGACCGTGGCGTAGATCGGCCCATCGGCAAACGGCTCAACCACCACGCGCTGGAAGCCCGGCAGTTCCACCGCGTGCAGCGCCGAGCCCGAGTTCTCATCCACCAGTGTCAGCCGCGTGCCATCCCAGAGCAGCAACCGCCCGCGCCGCGTGCCGATCACCGTGCCCTCGAGGTCGCTGCTGGTCCATGCGATGCGTCCAGTCGCGGCGTCGAACGCCGTGAGCCCGCCGTCCGCCGTCGCGCAGTACACCCGCTCGCCAATCGCCGTGGGCTGATGGCGCAGCGGCGCGCTCGTCCGTTGCCGCCAGATCGTCTGCCCGCGCGAGTTAAACGCGTAGATCGATTGATCGAGGCTCGCGCACACCAGCAGCGTGCCCGCCGCAACCGGATCCACCTCGCACCCCGCCCACATCGTCGCCGCCCCGAGCAGGTTCCCATTCGCCGGATCGAGGAACACCACGCGCCCCGCCTGATTCACAAACGCGACGGCTCCATCCACCACCGCCGGCTGCCGCTCGATCGCATCGCGCGTGTCGAACGCCCACACCGTCAGGCCGCCCGTCAGCAGGTGAGCGATCACCTCGCCCCGAGGCGTTCCGAAGATCGCCACATTCCCGTTGATCAGGGGCGACGTGTTCACAACCTGCGACAACCGCTGCTGCGTGATCAGATTTCCCGTGTCGATCGCCAGGTGGTAGACCGTCGACTCCGACGCCGCAACGACCACCGGCCCCCGCGCATCGCCCGCTCCCGCCCACAGGCGATTGCCCACAAACTTCGTCAGCGGGCCCGCCAGCGTGTTCGACCAGCGCATCGAGCCGTTCGCCGCATCGAGGAACGAGAGCGTGCTCCCCGTCTCATGGGCCATCACCCCATCGCCGGCGATTTCCAGCGAGCGAATCCGCGCGCCGCCCGTCAGGAACGGGAACCCCGTCCAGTCGCGCTTGTACCCAACGCTGGCAAGTGCCTGGTCGTCCAGTTCAACCTGCCTGTCGCCAAGCTGCGCCGGCCCGAGCGTCCGGGAGGGCCCGAACTCGCAGCCTGACAGCCCGGAAACCAGACCAAAGGCCAGCGCCACGCCCCCGGCCATCAATGCGGCACGTCGCGACCCGGACGGATGCACGCGGGCGCCAAGAGCGGAAATCATCGTCGATCGGCGATACTGCAACATGCCGGGACATCTCCTGAAGCATCACGACCGCCACGGGGGCGAATCTTTGGGGGCCTCACGATAGCAGACCGCGGCGTCAGCCGCGGGGACGAGCGCGCCCGCCCGACCCGCCGGAGCGACCGCTGGCCCGAGATCACCTCCCAAGGTCCACAGTCCCCCAATCGCAGCCACCGCCGCTGGAACCCGCCAGTATCGAGCTATTTCCCCGCCCCGTCAAGCCAGCCAGCCAACCAGCCCGCCCGTCAAGCCCGCCCGTCAAGCCCGCCCGTCAAGGGTCCACCGGCTCAGCCCGCCCGTTGTTGCCGCTGCGTCGCTTCCCGGAGCACTCGCTTCTCTCGCTCGCTCAGGCTGTGGAGTCCTTGCTGCGCCACCTTGTCCAGCACGCGATCGACCTCCGCGTCCCGCGCATCGACTTTTCGATCAGCCCGCGGCCCATCCATCGCGCGCGTCCCGCCCGCGCCGCGCCCCTTCCCCTTGCCGCCCTTGAGCCAGCCAAAGAGCCCGCCCGTTTTCTCTCGCGGGCCACGCTCGCCGAGAACCCAGGCACCCGAGCGTTCACTCCCCCCCCGGGCCCTGCCGCCCCGCGCCTTGCGCGAGTCGCTGAAGACGTCAAAGAAATCCCGCAGCAGGTGCTTGTTGCGGATGAAGAAGTACCCCGCCGCCGCTCCGCCCAAGTGGGCCGCATCGCCCCCCGCGTTGTTCGCGCCCGAAGGGCCGTTAATGAACAGATTGACTACTGCGATCCCGACATAGGCGTACGCAAACGTCCGCATCTTGAGCGGGATGGGCGGAAAAAGCAGTTGAATGACTGCGTTCGGCGACAAGAACGCGCACGCCATGATCACCCCGAAGACGCCCGCCGAGGCGCCGACGAGATTTACCGTCGTGTCGTTGATCAGCAGGCCCGGGATGCGCGGCAAGCCATAGTGCTGCGACAGCCAGCCAAGCCCGTTCAGCACGCAGTAGGCGACGCCCCCGAAGATCCCGCACACCAGGTAGAACGCCGCATACATCTTCGAGCCAAGCTGATCCTCGACCCACTTGCCGAAGATCCACAGCCCGAGCATGTTGAAGAACAAGTGCAGGAGGTTCGCGTGCAGAAACTGGAAGCTGATGAGGCGCCAGAACTCCAGGTTCTTGAACAGGTGGTGCGTCGAGAAGTGCCCGTAGTCACGCAGGGCGTCGCGCAGGGGTTGGGAGAACGCGCCAAGCACGAAGATCGCGACGTTCACGATGATCAGAATGGTGTTGAACGACGTCGCCCCGCGGGGAGCAGAGCCGTCGTCTCGCGAATAGTCTCGATCGGCAAGGCCCATATGTGCAGCGTATTCGGGCTCGGACAGCGACGGTTTCCCGGATGGTCTGGCGAAGCGCCGAACCTCACACTCCGGACCAGTTCATCGGCCCTCCACGCGATCGCCTTTCACCGCGCAGGGTTCCCTCCGGTCGGTCGCGAACCCGACCCGCGAGAATCTCCGTTCGAGCCCCGCCGCAGCCGCTCGGTTTCCTGGGCCAGAATCTCGCGTTCGCGGGGCTCGAGGCTCGCCATTCCGGACTTGGCGATCTTCGCAAGCACCTCATCCACCCCAAGCACCCCCGCGCCACCGGGAATCCCCGGAGCCCCAGGCACGCCCGGGGCCCCCGCTTCGGGGGCCCGAGTTTCGGCGCTGGGCTCGCGCTGAGGAACGGGTGGCCCTGGCTTGGCCGAGTCCGGGATCGCCGACGAGATCGCGGTGAACCGGGGAGGCCGAGACGGCGCATGCCGGCGTTCGTCCGGTCGGCGCTCAACCCGAGTCGCCACCCGCCCGGACTCCGCCGCGGCATCCGCGTGCCGGAGCCTCGCGCCCGTCACGCGCCCGGGAGGCGCGTCGCGAACGGGCGAGTCTTCAAACACGTCGCTGGCGACCGCCGCCGATTGCTCGCGCACAAACTGCGCTCGACGCCATTCCACAAGGCAAACCATGCACGCAAACACCGAAGTCGCCACCAGCCGAGGGGTATCACTGGGCAACACGAACAGCATGAATCCGATCGAGGCGATCAAGCTCCAGCGGGCAAACCGCTCGTCGTGCCGCCTCGCCAGTTCCGCGCGCGCGGGGAACGCCGACCCGAGGGCCCGTCCAAGATCGAATGGCGCGAAGGGCAGGAGGTTGGCGGCAAGGATGGCCGCGGCTGACACATAGAACCACCAGGCGATGACCAGCTCGGTCGACCGGAGAGTCGCGGCAATCTCTCCGACGTTCCAGGGAAGCACGCCAAGCTGGGCAAAGTCGCCACCCAGAGCCAGCACCATGCCCGCGGCAACCCCGGCCAGCACGACCGACGCCGCGATCCCCGCGATCGACGGGAAGGTTCGTGCCCAGAGACCAGGCGGGGCATCTTGCAGTCGCCGGATGGTCGTTGCCCTTGCGATCGGAGCCGGCGGGGTCACCGCTCCCAGGGGCCAGAGCATGACCGTTTCCTGGGTTTGGGGCTCGTGTTCCGCGTAACCCCGCACGCTCAGGCGGCTGGCCCGGCGCACCGCCTTGCGTGCAAGTCGCGTCGCCGCCGCTCGCGCGACTTCTCGGCCCACCAACACCAACAACGCACCAACAACCATCGACGCCACATGGACCGGACCAGCCAGATCCAGGCGGAACATCATCACCAGTTCGATCGCAATCCAGGCCAGCAGCAAGACGTGGGCACGCAAGCGCAGCCCGGGGAGGGCGAGAAATGTCACTCCCCAGCGCGTGGGATCTTCGTGCAGCCCGAGGCTCCGCGATAGCGCGGCACCCGGCGGGCGGGAGCGCGGGGCCGAACGTTCGGGCTCCTGCTGCTCGTCGTGCATGGTCAAGCTCTCCGGCGGCTCGTGGACGCGCGGCGCCGCGTCTCTACAGGATCCCCCGACGCAAGGCGGTAAGCAAGACCAAACACGTCTTGGCGTCGGTGATTTCTCCCCCATCCAGCCGTTTCAGGACTTCCGCCGGTGTCATCAGCTCCACGGTGATCCGCTCGTCGGCTTCCAGATCCTGCCCCACATGACGAAGATCGCGGGCGACGAATGCGTGCATCAGTTCGTCGGTGAGGCCCGGTGAGGTATAGAACCGGCACAGTTCCTCGATGGTTGCGGCTTCGTACCCCGTTTCCTCGATCAGCTCTCGTCCTGCGGTCAGGCCCGCCGCCTCCCCCGCCTCGCGGGTGCCCGCGGGAATCTCCAGCAAACGCTGCTCCAAGGCGATCCGCTCGTTGCGGATCATCACCACGCGCCGGTCCGGCCCCGTGCCCAATAGGGGAAGGATCGCCACCGCCCCGGGGTGGCGCACCACCTCACGCTCCAGCACGCCCCCGTCCGGAGCGGCATAGGTCATCATCTCAAAGCTGTACTTGCGGCCTTGGTGAATCCACCTTCGCCCGACGAGCCCTCTAGAGTTGCCGCCGGAATCAGGTCCGCGCGTGTCGCGCTCGTGTAGGTGGGGCTCGCGGAGATCGGATTTCTGGCTGCGGCCCGCCGCATCGCCGCTCGTTTCGCGCAGGCCCGCGTCGCGCTGGCCTGCATCACCGGGTGTAGGTTGGCGGGTCTGGCTCATTGGAAGAGGGTAGCTGTTCGATGCCCGAGTCCGCGTCCGACGCATTGCTGGGTCCCGCCGCCGCGCCCGCGGCGCCCGCGTCGGGCGATGTCTCCGACGCCCCGCCGCCCGAACTGCAGATACAGGGTGCGGCACGAGCCCACCGCGCCCTCCTTCGCATCCGAGATCTGCACAAATCGTTCGGTTCCCTCCACGTGCTCCGCGGCATCGATCTTGACATTCCCCGCGGAAAAACCACGGTCGTGCTCGGCCCCTCGGGGTGCGGCAAGTCGGTCATGCTCAAGCTCATCAATGGGCTGATGCATCCGGACCGGGGCGAGATTTGGTTCGACAACCAGCGCATCGACGACCTGCCCGAGCGCAAGCTGCGGGACGTCCGTCGGCGGATGGGGTTCCTCTTCCAGATGGGCGCCCTCTTCGACTCCATGACCATCGCGGAGAACATTGAGTTCCCCCTCGTGGAGCACACGAAGCTTGGCAAGGGCGAACGGCGTCAACGCGTGCTGGACGCGCTCGACACCGTGGACCTCAAGGGCATCGCCGAACGCCTCCCCTCCCAGCTCTCGGGCGGGCAGCGCAAGCGCGTCGCTCTGGCTCGCGCCATCGTGCTGGAACCCAAGCTCGTGCTCTACGACGAGCCCACGACTGGGCTTGACCCGATCCGCTCCGACGGCATCGACCAGCTCGTCAACAAGCTCGAACGCCAGCTGGGCGTGACGAGCGTCGTGGTGACGCACGACCTGAACTCGGCCCGCAAGATTGCGGAACAGGTCGTATTGCTCCTGGACGGGCTGATCGCGGCGCAGGGCACGTTCGCCGACCTTGAGCGCTCGACCAATCCTCGCGTGCAGCAGTTCATCCGCGGGGAGTATCGACGCGACGATGACGCGCTGCCGACGCCCAGCGTGGAGTGACGGGCGCACGCACCAAAATGGCTTGCAAAAAGCCATATGGCCCGGAGGGGCCACGTGGCGGACGCTTTCGTTCTTGGTTGGTTTCGAGACCAGGAACCTTTGGCGACCAGGAAACTCGGCAGTGATTAGCCGCCGCCGCCACCACCACCGCCGGGGTTGCCACGCGGGGCTCGGGGCTCGGGGCGTTCGCGAGGCGGGAGCGTCGGGCGTGGGCGTTCGGGCTCGACGGGGGCCGGGGCGGGAGCGCCCTGGCGGGCGCCGAGCTCAGCGGCCGCGGCGAGGCGCTTGTAAAGCTCGCTGGTCCGATCGCCCGCGGGATCGCGGACGACGATGCGGCCCTGGGGGTCACGCAGGTAGACGAGCATCGAGCGGGCACCGCTGGCAGAGCCGGCGGGCGCGGGCACCACGTCGAGCAGCACCGCGTCAAGGCCCACGGAGATCGTCGACGGCGCGGGCGTGCCGAGTTCCTTGAGCGCCTCGTTGGTCGCACCCGCTTCGCCAGCGCCGGGAGTGCCAGCATCGCCCGGTTGCCCACGGCGGACATCGCCCTCGGTCCCGGGCTCGCCCCGGCGGCCGTCGCGCGGGCTGCGCGAGTCACGCGGGTCGCGCGAGTCGCGGGGCGCGTCGCCCGGAGCGGGCGCGCCAGGGTTCTGTGCGTCTTCGGGGTTCAGGTTCTTGAGCTTCTCCAGGTCGAAGATCACCAGATCGGGCGGGAGCTTGGCTTCGTCCATGAGCAGGTCGCCCGGCTCGGCGGAGGAGAGCACGGCACGGCGCGGATAGCCGTAGTAGAACTTGAAGAGTTCGACCGTCGCCCGCGGGCCGCGAATCTGGTCGGCGCCAGTCGCGTTCGTGACGAAGAAGTACTCCGCGGCGGGGAGCTCGACCGGGGCCGACCACTCGGACCACGCGCCAGCGATGACGGGGCTCTCCGCCAGCGACTGCTGATCGGGCTTCAGCGAGGGGCCCTGACCGAAGAATGGGTTGTTGACCACAACCTGGGCGCGGTAGCGGAGCACCCGTCCGGGGTTCGCGGCGACGTCGTGGGCGATCAGCTTGACGGCGGGGTCTTCCAGGAGGGGCTTGAAGTCGGACTCGGCGGCGCTGCTGGCGGCGGCATCGGGTCGGGCGGCGCCGCTCAGGGCTTTGCCATCGGGGCCAAAGCCGGCCTTCTCAAGCTCGTCGGTGAGCCGTTCAAGCTCGTCCTCGCGGGCTTGCAGGCGGGCCTCGAACTGCTGGCGCCGGCGCTCCTCTTGCGTTGCTTCGCGGTTGCGATCAGAATCGCGTTGCCCACCCCCGCTGCTTCCGCCGCCAGAGCGTCCGCGACCGCCTTCGCTCCCGGGCTGGCGGGGGTCGCCCGGATCGGCCCGGCGCTGCTGATCCTGCTCCGACTGGCGGCGAAGCTGCTCGAGCTCGCGGCGAAGGTCCCGGATCCGTCGAACCTTGCGATCGATGTCCTTGCTCGACGAGCCCGCGGCAGCGCCTTCGCCCTCACCGGACTTCGCGGCCATGGGCTCGACCCATTCCGGTGCGCCCGACATCGTGCGGTAGAATGCAGGGCGAACGATCTCTTCGTGCAGGGCGCGAGCCTCGGCCAGACCGTCGCCCACGGTCGCGGGAGAGTCGACGATCTCGATGTAGTCCGAGACCATGTTGGGGCGACCGGGCATCGGGGCGACGTCCACGGGCTCCGACCAGGTGCCGTCGAGGGCCTGTTCCTGACGCTGCAGGCGAACGGCCAGGATCTCCATCTCCTCGCGCCAGGCGCGCCGGACGGGCTGGAGCGGGCCATCGCCATCGGGGTCGGTATCGAGCGCTTGACGCAGCGCCTCGCCGCTGAACGTGGTTTGCACGCTCACGACGCCCTTGTCGAACGGCTGCTGGCTGGGGAGGACGGTGGCGATCTCCGGCACCAGGGCCACTTCCAGCGGGTCGATGGTCGTCCAGAACGATGCGGCGACGGGAGCGCCGGGAGCGGGGATCGAAATGTCGGCAAACCGGGCGTCGCCCGAGCCCACGTCGATGCGCTCGCCAAACGGAAGGCCTCGCCCAAGTGCGGCAATCCGCGGCGCGGGCGCGACGCCCTGGGCCAGCGACTGGCGGAAGCCATCGAGCATCGGAGCCCGGTTCATCTCGGGCATGCGGGGCGACTCGGTCGCGACCATCGCCTCGACGCGACGGGCCTCCTCGACCACGGGCTCGAGCACGCGATCCGGCGGGAGCGGCGCGTTGTTGCCCACCTTCACCTGATTGGGCTGGAAGGCAAACTGCATGCCCAGCACGCCGACGAAGACGGCGCCGACGACGCCGACGACGATCTTCTCAACGTGCTGCTCGATGACGGGGATGCCCTTGAGTTTCATACAGAGTCCTTAGCAGGCAGTTCTGGCTGGCCGTTCGAAACAAGGCGGTGCCGGCGGAGCGTTCGGGGGAACGGGTTTGGCAGGAAGGCTCAAGCCAAGCGGGACACAAGCAGGACAAAGACGGAAGGTCAGAAGTCAGAAGGCAACACGATGCGAGGCGGGGAACGCGGGCGTGGATCACCGATCCCGAGGCGGGCGGGGCGCACCCACGCCGCTGGGGTCGGAACTCGACGGATCGCCACCTTCAGGCACGACCTCGCCCTCGGGCAGCGGGATTCCGAGTTGCTGCTTGATGCGGGGCGGCATCAGGGGCGCCGTCCAGCTTCGGAGCCACACCACTTCGAACGTGAGCTGGGCCAGGACGACGTGTTCGGACCCATAGAAGTGGCCCGTCTCAAGC
The DNA here is from genome assembly GCA_033763815.1 of Planctomycetota bacterium. Classification (GTDB taxonomy): domain Bacteria; phylum Planctomycetota; class Phycisphaerae; order Phycisphaerales; family UBA1924; genus JANRJU01. The sequence goes on along the minus strand of JANRJU010000025.1, from coordinate 152,237 downwards.
TCCGCCCACGGATCGACGGCGAACAGGCGAACGTCGGTCAGCGTGACGAAGTTGGACGTCGAGAAGGTGTTGATCAACTCGGGCAGACGCTCGGAGGAGACGACCGCGACGATGTTGACCTCCTGCGTGTCGAACATGCCGTTGGACGCGATGCCGATGCGCCCGGTGATCGAGTTGAGGAAGTTGGGCTCGAGCAGGGCCGCGGAACCGTCGTTCCCGGGGCCGACCCCGGCGGCAGGATCTCCCCCGCCCAGACTGGGGTCGGAAGGGAAGCCCGGGGGCGGCTCTTCCTGGGTCGGCGCAACGGTCACCAAAGGCTCGAACGAGAGCTGCAGCAGGCGCTTGACGACCGAACGCTCAACGCCCTGGCCGGAGCCGGTCCGCGACTGATTGACCTTGGCGATGGTCGAGAGGATTTGCTCGACCATCCAGTAGTCCGTCTGCCACTGGAAGCACTGCTCGAGCGAAGGAAGCTGAGGCGGCGCGGCCTGGGGGATGCGCTTGGGCAGTTCCGCCATCGAGGCGTAGAAGCTGATCTCCGAAGCGCGGCGCTGGTAGGTGCCCAGGCGACGGTCGGTCAGCTTCTTCTGGATGTCGGCCGCTTCCTCGGGCGTCAACTGGCGCGATTGGTTCGCGCCCTTGATCGCCTCGTCGGCGCGAGCTTTCTCGTCCGCAAGGTCGGCGGCGACAACCGCAGCATCGGGCGGCGTACCCGCGCCAACCCGAGCCAGGAGCTGCTGGTAGGCGGATGGGCGGCCCGTCTCGCCCACGAGGGCCTTGACGAACTCCAGGCGGAGCGTGACGTCGTCCTCGGGCGTCGCGGGCTTCGGGAACAGGTTCGGAATGAGAGGCGCACGATCCTGATGATTGAATCGCTGCGCTTCCTCGACGATCCGCTTGGCCTCGCCCGCCACGCGCTCGCGCTCTTCCTTGAAGACGCGCGTGAGCACGGCGTTGGGCTCGGCCCGGTGCTCGATTGCCGGCGCATCCGGCGAGATGGAAGGCAGTGAATATGAAACCTTGACCGAGTTGAGGCGATCGAGGTAGCCCTTGGCGAGCTTTTCCTGATCCTGGCGGATGGACTTGTTCCAGCCTGAGCTGAACACCCAGCCAACCGGGAGCGCGACCAGCACGATGACCGCGCAGACGACGACGGCCCAACGCCGCTTGACCCACGCCAGAACGTTCTTCACTGGCCGCCTCCTTGATTCTGCTCGCCGCCGGCATTCTCGCCTTCGGTCGGCGTCGGGGGCGGGACGAGCACGGCCTCCCACTCCAGCGTCACAACCGCGGTATCGGGCGGCGCTGCGGCGCTCTTCTTCATAGCTTCGAACGACGCGATCGAGTTCGCTTGCTCGCCCGCGCCCTGCTGTTCAACCGGGATCAGCAGCGGCTCGTCACGCTCGCGACGCCGATCGGCCGGCGCCACACGCCGATCTCGGGGCGACCGGCGGACATCTCCCTCGCCCTCGCCACGCCCGGCCTCGGCGCTCGCCTCGGGCTTTGGCGCTTCAATCAACTGCACCGACCACGGGGGCTGCTTGTTGGTCACGAGCTTGTACGGGATGCCCGAACGCTGCGCGTTCTTGGTGATCCACTCTTGAAGGCTGGAGATCACGAAGCGCTGCGGGTCGGGCAGGGCCGTGCGGACTTCGAGAGTCACACGCACGCGTCCCAGATCGTCGGGCGAAGACTCGGGGGGGGGAGCGTTCGGGTCGTCGCTGGTGGCGCCCGCGCCCGGTTCGACATACCGCGTGCGGAACGACTGGAGCTGGAACGCCGGCGGCGGGACGGGCTGGCTGCCCTCCGGGCCCTTCCACGTCGCGGCCTTGGCGTTGGCGTCGGCCATCATCATGCCAAGGTCGTTGACCAAGTGGGCGTAGACCTCGCGGCGCTCCAGCAGACGGACCATGTTGGCGGGGCGGAAGTCCGACTCCGCGGTGCTGATCACGCCCGCGTCGGAGGCAATGCGCTTCTGTTCTTCGGCGCGGCTGATGGTCTGATCGATCTCGGGCGGGCGATCCATCGCGGCGACGGCGTAGTGATCCATCACCGGTCGGATGAACATCGCGGCGGCGGCGGCGACGCCCAGCCCGGCGGCCAGGCCGAACCACTTGACCTTGCGCCGCCACATCGCCTCGCGGACGACGCTGACGGGCATCAGGTTGGCCCCGATCGTCTCCATCTCGAGGCCCTGGAGCGCCAGGCCATAGGCAGTGACGAGGTTGATCGACGACTCCTGGAACTTGGAACGCGTCCCGAGGGCCGCCGCGTCGCCCTGGGCCTCGGGCAGACGATCGAGCTTGAGCCGCTTGAACTCCTCGATACGGTAAACCTCGATCCCAAGCTGCTGCTTGAGATACTTCCGCAAGCCCGGCAGGTGAAAGGTTGAGCCCAGCCCGATGAGGCGGGTCAGCTTGGCATCCTTGTGCAGCGACTGGTAGTACCCGATCGAGCGCTGGATGTCCTGCGCCAGGTCGGTGAAGACGGGCCTCATGGCCTGGAAGACGTGGCGGGCGTGCTTGCTCTCTTCCGCCTCCAGCTTGAGCTTCTCGGCCTTGGGATACCCGAGCTTGAACGCGTTGACCAGAGCGTCGGTGAACTGGTGCCCGCCCAGCGGGAACGTTCGAACCCAGACGCGCCCCGCTTCCGCGACCACCAGGTCCGTCGAGGTGGTGCCGACGTCGACGATCACGGTGCCGGGCGTGCTCTCGCTGAACTCCAGGTCGTAGGCGAGAGCGTTGAACGCCGCGATGGGGCTCAGCGTGACGTAATCGGGGTTGATGTTGACATCTTGGAGCAGGGACAGGCGTTCGGAGATCTTCTCCTTGGTCATGGCGAAGATCCCGACCTCGACGTCGGGGGAGTCGGGGCTGACGAACGTCTGATAGTCCCACTCGACTTCTTCGAGCGGGAAGGGGATCTGCTGCATCGCCTCGAACTTGACGATGTCGGGCACCTTCTTGGGCTCGACGGGCGGGAGCTTGGCGAAGCGGGCGAAGGCCGAGTGGCCCGGCACGCTGACCGCGATGGACGCGCCCGTGAGATCGAACTGGCTGACGAGCGTCCCGAGGGAGACGCGAAGCACGTCGTTGGCGTCGGCCCCGGGGGTCGAGAGCACCTTGGCGTGGGGGATCACGACGAAGTCAACGACGCGGACGTCGGTGCCGTCGAGGGCGAGTTTGAGGGCCTTGACGGCATAAGCGCCGATCTCGATGCCCCAACTGCTGTTTGACGCCGGCATGCGGAAAGTCTCCAATCCAGACTCTGAATACGCGGGAACGAGCCTCACCCCGCCTCAACCCCAGTTCTTACCGGAGAACTGGCCTCCCAACTCCGACCCCGAACGTTCCAGCCCCGATCGGGGGAGGCGGATGGTATCAGATCGGCTCGTCCGCGTCGGCCTCCGCGATGGGCTTTGTTTCGGTCGCTGGCTCCGTCGCGCGCAGGTTCTCGAGGATACGGGCGACCTCCGACCAGCGGTTGCCCCAAGACCGCCTCGCGTGACAGCCTCGTGACGGGCCGGACTCGCTCGCCAGCCCCAGAATGGGCTCCGCCGGCGCTACCATCGATCATGGCACGAGCGCTGGTCATCCGGGCGGCAGGAACCAACTGCGACAGTGAGATGGTCCGAGGGTTCCACCTCGCCGGGGCGTCGTGCGACCTGCTACACGTGGACGCCCTGATCGCCCAGCCAGAGCGCCTGGACGACTACGACCTCATCGGCTTTCCGGGAGGGTTTTCCTATGGCGATGACGTCGCGTCCGGGCGCATCTTCGCGATGAAGCTCCGCGAGCGACTCTGGCCCGCGCTGCGCTCGGCGGTCGACCGTGGGTGCCTGGTCATCGGTGCGTGCAACGGCTTCCAGGTCCTCGTTCAAGTTGGGCTTCTTCCCGGGACACGCGAGGGCGAGGGAGCGAGCGACCGTCCGCCGCCGCAGCGGGTTGCGCTGACGGACAATGCGTCGGGGCGGTTTGCCGATCGCTGGGTTGGCGTTGAGTTTCCGCGGGAGAGCCGGTGCATTTGGACGCGCGGGCTTGAAGATGCCTTCGCCGGCGAGTTTGCGTCGGACGCGCTTCGGCTGCCGGTGGCCCATGGCGAGGGCCGCTTCGTTTGTGACGCGCCGGAAGAATCCGCCGAACTCCTTCGCCATGGCCAGGTGGCGGTCCGCTATCGAGACAACTTCAACGGCTCCGAGGGTGCGATCGCGGGGATCTGCGATCGCAGCGGACGCGTCTTTGGACTGATGCCCCACCCCGAGCGATACCTGGAGTGGACGCGGCACCCCTATTGGACGAGGCTCGAGCCCTCGGCTCGGAACGGGGAAACCCCGGGTCTGCGTATCTTCCGAACCGCCGTAGAGGCCGCCCGCGACTCAGACGCGTCGCGACTTGCCGCGGCTGGCTCGGCGATCGGGCAGCGAAGGAACTAAAGTTGGACGACTCCGCGGGCGTGGCGGAACTGGCAGACGCGCGGGACTTAGGATCCCGTGGCCGAAAGGCTTTGCAGGTTCGATTCCTGTCGCCCGCAGTGGTTCGTTTGGCCGCTTGAACGCAGGCCGAAAATACTGACGGCTCGAAGGCGCAAGTCGAGCGCGGATGCAGTTTGAGTATGCATCAATCGCGAGCTTTCACGACGGACTCTTCAGCCCGGCTCCAGCCTTGCCGGGCTGCAGTTCGAACTAATATGCAACGCACTGGCCAAGCGCCTCAGCGATGCGCTTGCTGTCGGGCAAGTACTCAAGTTCGAGCTTGTAATAAGGCATGACGGTGTCGAAGCCGCAAACCCGCTGCACGGGCGCATGCAGGTGAAGGAAGCAGCGCTCCTGAATCGTCGTTGCGACTTCGGCCCCGAACCCCGCGGTCTTCGGGGCTTCGTGCACGATGACGCAGCGACCCGTCTTCTCGACGCTCTGGCACACGATGTCGGCGTCCCACGGATAGATGCTGCGAAGGTCGATCAACTCGACGCTGACGTCCTCCGGCAGGCCATCGATCGCCTCCAAGCACTGGAAGACCATCGCCCCCCACGAGACCAGGGTCACGTCGGTTCCCTCGGTCAGAACTTTGCCCTGGCCAATCGGGATGGTGTACTGATCTTCGGGCACCTCCTCGCGAAAGCTGCGGTAGACGCGCTTGGGCTCGAAGAAGATGACGGGATCGGGGTCGCGGATCGCCGAGAGCAGCAGGCCCTTGGCGTCATACGGCGTGCAGGGCATGACGACCTTGACGCCCGGATGGTGGGCGTAGATCGCTTCCGGTGAATCGGAGTGGAGTTCGGGGGCGTGGATCCCGCCACCCACGGGGACGCGGACCGTGAGCGGGATCGTGATGGCGCCGCGGCTGCGCGTGCGATATCGGGCGGCGTGGTTGACCAGTTGGTCGTACGCCGGGCCCAGGAAGCCCTCGAACTGGATTTCCGGGATCGGCCTCATCCCTGCCATCGCCAACCCGATCGCGGTTCCCATGATGCCCGACTCGGCCAGCGGCGTATCGACGACCCGGTCGGCGCCGAACTTCTTCTGGAGGCCTTCGGTGACGCGGAAGACGCCGCCGTTGAGCCCGACGTCCTCCCCCAGGAGGACGATGCGGTCGTCGCGAGCCATTTCCTGCTCGAGCGTGTGGGTGATCGACTGAACGAGGGTGAGCTGGGGCATGGAACGACCTCCGAAGAGGCAAAAGCTAGGCAGGGTGAGCACGCCGCGGATCGCGCCGGACCTGCTCGGCATCATATTGGCCGAACGCTTCGGCTTGCCTGAATAGCAACCGTCGAGGCGGTGATGGCGCGTCGTTGACGCGGCGGTCGCGTTCACCGAGTTCTCAGGACGACCCGATCGCAACCACCGAGCTTGGTCTTTGCGCTCCGATCACAGATCGCTTCCAGTTGCCGGATAGCGTCGCGGCCTCGAACTTCAGCAGGTCCATGCCCGTTTCCTTCCAGGGGCCCTACTCGTCCATCGCTACACCGACGGACGTGAGGACTCGATGTTGAAAGGACGGGCGAGAGTCGCAGATGTCAACCGATTCTGACGACAATCTGGCGCAACGCCCGGAAACACGCGACCCGGGGTATTCTTCCCAGCCTGTTCCCTATCGGGCTGATCTCGCTCCGCTGCAAACATCTGCTGCCACCTCCCGAGCGAACACCTTCCGACCAGCGGACTCGCGAGTGGTGTTTGGATTTCGTACGAATTCCGCACGAGCGAACCGCCCGGTTCAACGCACGTCTTCTACGATGGTGAGACTTTGTCGCAGCGCTCGAGTAGCCAGGAGAACCGCATGAAGCTTCCGATTTACATGGACCATGCCGCGACGACCCCATGCGATCCTCGGGTGGTCGAGGCGATGCTGCCATACTTCACGGAAATGTTTGGAAATCCGGGGAGCCGAAATCACAGCTTCGGGTGGGACGCTGAGGCGGCTGTCGACAAGGCTCGCGAGCAGGTCGCAGCACTTTTGGGTGCGGACGAGAAGGAGATCATCTTCACGTCCGGCGCGACCGAGGGAAACAACCTGGCGATCCGCGGGGCAGCATTGATGTACGAGAAGGCCCCGGCCGGCGCACCGGCGAGCACGCGTGGGCACATCGTGACCTGCGCCATCGAGCACAAGGCGGTCCTCGACCCGTGCAAGCGGCTCCAGAAGGAAGGCTTCGAGGTGACGTTCCTGCAGCCCCCGGCGGACGGGGTGATCACTGCGGACATGGTTCGCGAAGCCCTGCGCCCGGACACCATCCTCGTTTCGCTCATGTGGGCGAACAACGAGATCGGGACGATCAGCGACATCGAGGCGATCGGCAAGCTCTGCCATGAGAAGGGCGTGATCTTCCACACCGACGCGACGCAGTGGGTTGGGAAGATGCCGACGGACGTGGAGAAGGCCCAGATCGACCTGCTCTCGTTCTCTGGTCACAAGATCTACGGGCCCAAGGGCGTGGGCGGGCTCTACATCCGGCGTCGCAAGCCCCGCGTCCGCGTGTCGCCGCTGGTCGATGGCGGCGGGCAGGAGCGAGGCTTCCGCTCCGGAACGCTCAATGTCTCCGGGATCGTCGGCCTCGGAAAGGCGTGCGAGATCGCCCAGGCGGAGATGGATCGCGACGCCGAGCGCTTGTATCGCCTTCGGACGAGGCTTGAGCAAGCGATCACGTCGAAGCTCGACAACTGCGCGATCAACGGGCACCGCGAGAAGCGTCTGCCCCACATCACGAACATCAGCTTCGGGTTTGTCGAGGGCGAAAGTCTGATGATGGCGGTGAAGGAGATCGCCTGCTCGAGCGGCTCGGCGTGCACGAGCGCGAGCCTGGAGCCGAGCTACGTTCTGAAGAACCTGGGCGTTGGCGACGAGCTGGCGCACTCGAGCTTGCGTCTGAGCCTTGGTCGATGGACGACGCAGGAGCAGGTGGATTATGCCGCGGACAAGATCGTGGTCGCGGTGAACAAGCTCCGGGAGCTGTCGCCGCTGTACGACATGCACAAGGAAGGCATCGACTTGTCAAAGGTCGAGTGGGCGCACCACTAAAGGAAATGGCCAAAGGGCCAAACTGCCAATCGGCGAAATGAACAAAGGCAACGAGGCGGGACACGTTAGGAAAGTCGGCGGCACGCTCGCCATCGGAGGCGGCAACCAGGATGGGTAAGGGACGACTGAGGCCGGAGTTTCTGGAGCGAACTGAAGCGTTCAGTGATCGCTGTGTTGCCGTCGCTGAACGTTTGTTTGCAGATGGTCGATTTCCCCGAGTGGTTGACCAGTTGGCGGCATCGGGCTCGTCCGTCGGAGCAACCATCGCTGAGGCGTCCGAGGCGATGAGCACGCGGGATTTTCGAAAGTGCTTGGCCATCACCGCTCAGGAACTTGCTGAAACTCGGTTCTGGCTCAGGCTCTGTCTCCGGCGTCAGTGGCTCAGGTCTGACCAGCTTTCGCTGCTTCCTGACGAGCGCGAACAACTTCGTGCCGTCGTCGGATCAATGCTTGTTCGGTCACGCGACGAATCGCGCAACACGGCAGTGACTGTTCGCTCCGAGTAGGATTTATCTGGCCATTTGGCTCTTTGACCATTTGGTCGTTTGGAGGCATCTATGGCTTACGGCCCGAAAATCATCGATCACTACGAGAATCCCCGAAACGTCGGCAGCTTCGGCACCCAGGCCGACATCAAGAAGCGCAAGGACGTCGGCGTCGGCCTCGTCGGGGCGCCCGAGTGCGGCGACGTCATGCAGCTCCAGATCAAGGTCAACGATGAAGGCGTCATCGAGGATGCCAAGTTCAAGACCTTCGGCTGCGGCTCTGCCATCGCCTCCAGTTCGCTGGCGACCGAGTGGCTCAAGGGCCGCACGCTCGATCAGGCCGAGCAGATCAAGAACACGCAGATCGTGGAGGAGCTGAGCCTCCCCCCCGTGAAGATCCACTGCTCGGTGCTGGCGGAAGACGCCATCCACGCCGCGATCAGCGACTTCAAGCGCAAGAACGGGATCCCGGAGTCCGGGGATAAAGCCCCAAGTGCGGCCGGCGTCACGGTGGGCACCGCTTCGGCTTCGTAAGATTGGTGGGAAAGCAGCACGCACGACACTCGGCCGCGACTTTTGGGCCGATTGCAGGAGACCTTCGCATGAGCACGCACACCGCGACGAGCACCGAAACCGCGGTCCACGGTTGCCCGGTCACGCTGACCGAGTTTGCCGCCAAGCGCATCCAGCAGATCGTCAAGGAACAGGAGCTCGACGAGGCCAACGTTCGCCTCCGCGTGGGCGTTAAGGGCGGCGGGTGCTCGGGGTTCAACTACATCCTCGACCTCACGGAATCCAAGTCCCCCACCGACGAAGAGTTCGAGCAGCACGGCGTCAAGGTCATCTGCGACCCGCGCAGCCTGCTCTATTTGAACGGCACCACCATCGACTTCAAGGACGAAGTCATGAGCACCGGGTTCGTCTTCCAGAACCCCAACGCCACCACGACGTGCGGCTGCGGCTCCAGCTTCAGCGCTTGACGCCGTCGGTCTCCTGATTCTCGATCCGTCATTGTCGGGCACGCTCGCGCGTGCCCGTTCTTGTCTGTGCCTGAACACCCCGACCTTTCCACGGCATGCTCGCATGGCATCACCCAGTGGAATCCCTCTTGTCGAAGCGGCGCAGGACTGATAATCTATGCGGACTTCTGCCGACCCCGACCCGGGCCGGCCCTCGCAGGGATGCGATGCAGCACAGCCGCCTATGCACACCCGCGAACACCCCGCCCCACGCGAGATGTTCGTCGTCGGATTGTCCGAGACGCGCCCGATGAGCCACGCCTCCCTACCACTGCCGACCACCTCGGGCTATTCGCCCCCCACCGCGACGCAGTTTTCGGTCTTCCTGACCAACAAGGTTGGGCGGCTGTACGACGTCGTCCAAGCGTTTGAGTCCGCCGCGTGCCAGATCTGCGCGATCTCCGTGCACGAGGCGAGCGATCATGCGGTCGTCCGGATCATCACCAACCGTCAGGCGGTCGCCAGGCAGTTGCTGCGAGAATCTGGCTTCCCCTTCGCGGAGCGGGACGTGCTGATCGTCGAGTTGAGCCGCGGGCACACGCTTGGCTCGCTGTGCATCTCGCTGCTCGCGGCGGAGCTTTCCATCCAGTTCGCTTACCCGCTGATGATCCGCCCCAACGGCACGCCCACGATTGCTCTGGCGGTCGACGACATGACGCTCGCGGGCCAGATCCTGTTGCGCAAGGAGTTCAGGCTGTTCGGCGAGGCCGACCTGCCCTCGCTCCCGCCCGGCGACGACGAGTAACTTAGCTCGCGCCGGGGTGACGGCGTCGATCGCGGGCGACTTATTGCCCCCAGCGTCCGCCTCGGTTGCTCCCTGACGAGACTCGGGAATAAGAGGACTTTGGAAGCGGCCGCATCCACGCGTGCATCGGGCCGAAACAAATCGTATGAACGCGACCCGTGATTCCGGCGTTTCCTCGGCGGATTTCACGATCCTGATCGATGGCGCGTGCCCGCTCTGTCGGCACGAAGCGAACATGATGCGACGACTGGATCGCGGCCGCGGGCGATTGGCCTTGGTCGATATCGCGACCCCGGACTTTGACGCATCCCGCTATGGGACAACGTTCGACGCCGTCATGGGCTCGATCCACGGGGTGACGAGCGACGGGCGGCTGGTGACTGGGATGGACGTCTTTCGGCGTGCGTATGCGGCGGTTGGCGTGCCGTGGTTGCTGGGATGGACCGCCTGGCCTCTGATCCGCCCAATTGCAGACCGGGCGTATCGCTGGTTTGCCAAGCACCGCCTGCGTCTCACCGGGCGTCATGGGTGCGAGACGGGGCGATGCGCCATCAAGGCGTAGCAATGCCAACACGCACCGGCCTTTGCGAACGCGCGGTTCGCGATGGCAGCTTCGCCTGGTCGAGCTCTGCCTGGCTAAGCCTGGCAGACCTTCGCCTGGTCAGTGTTTCGCTTGTTCGAGATCGTACCGCATGGCGATCGTCTTGAAGGGCGAGCGACGCGGCGTCGAGGCTGGAGCGCTCAGCGGACGCGGCGCCCCTTGTTTTGCTGATGGCTTTTCAGCGTGACGTGAAACGTCGCGGTGCACTTGCCGACGCGCTTCTCTTTGCCGGCGACTGGCTCGCGAACGCCCTTGGGCAGGACGCGATTGGCCGCGGGGCGGACCTTCTCGGGCAGCAGCGGCGCCTGGACGATCTCCATGTCGACGGTGATGTTGAACTCACGCTCGGTGCCGACCTTGGACGTGATGTCCTCACGCGGGAGGATCTTGTACACCGCGGGGCCCATGCACGGCCTGAGGAACTTGTACTCCAGCGACTTGCAGACGACGGTGTAGTCGCCCCCGCAGATGCCGAAGATATACATGCCGCCGGCAATCTCGCTGTTGGCCAGGAGCGCGGCGCCCGCCATGGCGTTGTACCAGTTGCGATTGAAGCGGCGGAAGGGCAGGACCGCCGCGAACGTCGTCTCGTCCAGTCGGCGGACGCGGATTCCGCTCTTGAACGTATAGGGCATCCAGATGAACGAGCACAGCCTTTGCCAGAAGTGGTTGCGCGACGAGAGGCGGCTGACGAAGGTGTCGAGCCGATCCATCACGGTCCGGCGACGGGCTATGAGCACTCCGCCCGGGGCTTGAACGTCCTCACGCGAGGCGTTGTCCGCCACGGGGGATCCGTCGGAATGGGCGGGAGATGGCGCGGCTTGCTCGATCATCACGGTGAACAGTCGTTGGGCAGACGGGACGGGCACTCGATCCGTTGGACGATTTGAAGTCGGAGCATCGTACGCCATCCATACCGTTCGGCGATGCCGCCCCGCGAGGCCGACAAGCTGGCTTTATCGCTTGCATCCCCGGCCCATCATGTCCCGGGGATCGGGCCCGCGACCGCCGCCGGGCTGGCGACGCTGGGGCTTACCACCATCTCCCGCCTCATCGCCCATCTGCCGATGCGTCATGAGCAGCAGGAGGCGGAGGCGACGATCGCGGAACTGGCGCCCGGGAGGCTGGTGAGCGCCCGGGGCGAGGTCGCGGCGACGCGCCTCGTGAGAGCGGGCCGAAAGCCCCGGTTCCAGGCGGTCCTGACCGATGGCACGGCGCGGCTTGATCTCGTCTGGTTCAACCAGACCTACCTCGCGCAGCGGATTCTGCCCGGCGTGCGCCTCCGCGTGCAGGGCGAAGCCAAGCGGTTTGGGCCCGGGTTGCAACTGGCCAACCCGAGCTATGAAATCCTGCGTGACGATCAGGAACCCCCCGAACGACTCGCGAGCGTTCGACCCGTCTATTCCGCCAACTCCACTATCGACTCCAGGCAGATCCAGCGGGCCATCGCGGCGGCGCTGCCGATCGCGCTGCCCCTCATCGTTGATCATCTACCCGAAGCGTTTCGTGCCAAGCGCAATCTCCCGTCGCTCGCGGAGGCGTATCGCATGCAACACGCGCCGGCGACGATCGAGGAGACTCGGGCCTCTCGCCGGCGTTTGGCCTATGACGAGCTTCTGTTCATGCAACTGGCGGTGGCGATGAAGCGGCGGCAGCTCCGCGAGCAGGGCAAGGCGCCGGTGCTGCGATGGAACCAGACGATCGATCAGCGGATCCGGGCTCGCGTGCCGTTCGCGCTGACGCCCGCCCAAGAGCGCGTGGTGGGCGAGATCGCCCAGGACCTCGCATCGTCGACCCCAACCAACCGCCTGCTGCAGGGTGATGTCGGGGCAGGCAAGACGGTGGTCGCGGCGTATGCCGCTTTGCTCGCCGTCGCTTCGGGCAAGCAGGCGGCGCTGGCGGCGCCGACCGAGCTCCTGGCCGAGCAGCACTTCCGCTCGTTCGAGACTCTCCTTCGCGGGTCGAGCGTTCGCCTCGGCTTCTTGAGCGCAAGCCTGGGCAAGCCCGAAAGGGCCCGGACGCTGGCCAAGCTCGAATCAGGCGAGATCGACCTCGTCATCGGCACGCACGCGCTGCTCCGCGAGAATGTCCGGTTCAACGATCTTGCACTGGCGATCATCGACGAGCAGCACCGATTTGGCGTGAGCCAGCGGGCGAAGTTTCGCGACGCCGCGGGAGAGCGGCTGCCCCACATGCTGGTCATGACCGCGACGCCGATCCCGCGAACGCTCGCGTTGTCGCTGTTCGGCGACCTGGACGTCTCGACGATCGACGAACTCCCCCCCGGTCGACGCCCTGTGCGGACGCGGGTTGTGGGCGGGTCGACGCGCGACGCGGTCTACGCGTTTGTCCGCGAGCGACTCGACCTGGGAGAACAGGCCTTCATCGTCGCGCCCGCAATCGGAGAGCGTCAGGACGAGCCGGGGAGCGAGGATCCGGAAAGCGAGCTTGAACTTGGGGCGATGCACCATGCCCTGGCGGAGGGCGCGGCACTCGGGGGTGATGAGGGCGCTCCCGAGGCGGGAACTGAAGCGGAGAACGCCTCGCGCGAAGCACCGCCCATCCACACCGGCGCGAGCGTTGCCTCGATTATGGAATCGCTCCAAGCCGGGGCCTTGAGTGGCAAACGCCTCGCGGCGATCCACGGCCGGCTCGCGGCGCCGCAACGCGACCGAGTCATGAACGAGTTTCGCGAAGGAGCGATCGACGCCCTCGTCGCAACGACGATCGTCGAAGTTGGCGTCGACGTCCCCAACGCGACCATCATGGTCGTCGAGGACGCCGACCGGTTCGGGCTGTCGCAACTGCACCAGCTTCGCGGGCGAGTGGGTCGCGGCAAGAAGCCGGGCGTCTGCGTGCTGATCGCCTCCCCCACCACCGAGGTGGGTGTCGAGCGTTTGCACGCTCTGGAAGCCACCACCGACGGCTTTGCCCTGGCGGAAAAAGACCTGGAGCTGCGCGGGATGGGCGACGTCTTTGGTCTGAGACAATCCGGCATGCCTCCGTTCCGAGTCGCTGATTTATCCCGGGATTCAGATCTCCTCCGGCTCGCGCAGCAGGATGCTCAAGAGTGGATCCGGCAATCCCCCGAGCTTTCCAGGGAGGACGAGGCAGCACTGCGGCGACGGGTCATCCGGACGCACGGGGCTTTCTTTGGGCTCGGGGACGTTGGGTAGACTCAACGGGGCACGGGACGGAGGCAAAGTCGGCTTTGCCGCGAGCGGGCGGATGACTTTGTCGAGTCAGCGTCCTATCGTGTGGGTTCCCTGCATGGAGCGGCGGTCTCGACGCAAGTTGGGGCGTGGCTGGTCGGGCGGGGGGCGGTGTTGGTTGACGAAGTTGACGGGCTGAGTTTGTTTGCAGACGGGAGCATGCCGTGAAAGTCAAGGCTAGCGTCAAGCGGATCTGCGGGCACTGCCAAGTGGTGCGTCGCAAAGGCAAGCTGCGGGTGATCTGCAAGTCCGAAGCGCGTCACAAGCAGGTCCAGGGCTGAGATCGATTCGAGCAACTCTTGAGGAGCGTTGAACTGTGCCACGCGTCGCCGGCATCGATATCCCGGATAAGAAGAAGATCCTGTACGCCCTGCAGTACGTGCACGGCATCGGGGCGAAGTTCGCTCGGGACATCCTGACGGAGGCGAAGGTCGATCCGGACCTTCGCGCCAGCGAGGTCGACGAAAACGCCCTGGCTCAGATCAACGCGATCATCGACGCGAACTACTTGGTTGAAGGCGCTCTGCGCCGCCAGGTGTCGCAGAACGTCCAGCGTCTGAAGGACATCCGCTGCTACCGGGGCGACCGGCACCGCAAGGGCCTGCCCTGCCGCGGACAGCGGACGCAGTCCAACGCTCGCACCCGCAAGGGCAAGAAGAAGACGGTCGCGGGCAAGAAGGGCGTCAAGGCGAAGTAAGGCATCATCAGGCAACGTTCGGCGCGACGCGGCGGTGGCGTTTCCACCTGTTCTTGCCGCGGACGACGGGCGGTTGTTCCAACCGTTCGGGTACGACCCGCAGGGTCGGTTGATCCGAGGAGATGTTCATGGCGAAGAAGGGCAAAGTTCGCAAGAACCTGGTTCGCGGCATCGCGCACATCCGCGCGACCCAGAACAACACGATCGTCACCATCACCGACATGAACGGCGAGACCGTCGCCTGGGACTCGGCCGGGACGATGGGCTTCAAGGGCGCCCGCAAGAGCACCCCCTTCGCCGCCACCCGTGCGGGCGAGACCGCTGGCGGCAAGGTCCGCAAGATGGGCATGTCAGAGATCGAAGTTCGCATCAAGGGCGCCGGCGCAGGTCGCGAATCCGCGGTCAACGGCTTGACCGCCTCGGGCCTCCGCGTCACCGCGATCGAGGATCACACCCCGGTGCCCCACAACGGCTGCCGGCCTCCCAAGCGGCGCCGCGTCTGATTTTGGACGGAGTCTGAGTCGGGGCCCGCGGCTCACGTCAGCGGGCGTGGGCCAAGCAGGCCACTCTGGCCCTTGGGCCAACTGGGCAAGCCGACTCCGGGCAGGCGGCATGTTCCTCGGGCGATCGAGCGTGGCGTACCCCGCGTTCGCCCCGGGCTCAGGACCTTTGCGGTCGTGGATTTTTCGCGTTCGGCGGCAAAGAAGGTCTCGGGTGTGCGGCAGCGCCCAGAGTTCCGCAAGCTCGCTCGAATGCTCGTTCCTCGGGTTCGGAGAACCCTGCCGCACTGGATGGAACGCAATGACCACTCGTGTTCGTTGGCGCGGTATGGAACTTCCTACCCGTGTCATGCCCGACGCGCGCTTCAAGAGCGACGTCTACGGGCGGTTCGTCGTTGAGCCCTTCGAGCGCGGCTTTGGAACCACTATTGGCAACAGCCTCCGGCGCGTGCTGCTCAGCTCGCTCGAAGGCGCCTCGGTCACCGGGATCAAGATCAAGGGCGCCCAGCACGAGTTTTCCAGCCTGCCGGGCGTGATGGAAGACGTCACGGACATCGTCCTGAACGTCAAGAACCTGGTCGTCAAGCTCGAGGGTGACGAGCCCAAGACCATGCGGCTTGCTGCCCGTGGACCCGGCGAAGTCACGGCGGACATGATCCAGGCCGACACCGCGATCACGATCCTCAATCGCGATCTGGTCATCGCCACGCTGACCGACAAGATCGACTTTGAGATGGATCTCTTCGTGGGCAAGGGTCGTGGATACGTCCCGGCCAGCGAGCAGTACGAAGCCGAGGAAGAGCAGGACGTCGGCATGATCCACGTCGACGCGATCTACTCGCCCGTGCAGCGGGTTCGCTACAAGGTCGAGGACACGCGCGTCGGGCAGCGCACGAACTACGACAAGTTGACGCTGGAAATCTGGACCAACGGCACGGTCACGCCGGAGATGGCGCTGGTCGAGGCGGCCAAGATCCTCCGCAAGCACCTCAATCCGTTCGTGCAGTACTTCGACCTTGGCAACGAGCGCGTCAGCGCCGAAGCCGCGGCGGCGGCGGGCGTGGATGAAGAACTCATCCGCAAGCTCAACATGCCGATCAGCGAGCTGGAGCTCTCCGTCCGCGCGAGCAACTGCCTGGAGTCGGCCCGCATCGAAACGGTGGCGCAGCTCGTCTCGCAGACGGACGCGGAACTGCTCAAGCTTCGCTCGTTCGGCCGCACGTCGCTGCGTGAGGTGAAGCGCAAGCTGCAGGACATCGGGCTGGACCTTGGCATGCCGATGCCCGACGGGTATCAGGTCGTCAAGCCGCAAATCCCGACGGAGTGACCCGGGCTGGCGGTGTGCCGCTTGGGACCGACCGCTTTGGACCGACGGGTCCTGGGCTTCTTGCGACAAGAACAGCAACACGAAACCGCCGACTGAATGGTCGGCGGTTTTTTTTCGTTTGTGCAGCGGGGAGCGGAGCTGATTGAGCAGCAGGCGCCCTTGGCGACGCGAGTCGAAATCAGCGATTCCAAATGATCGGTGCTGGATGCGCTTGATTGCGTTGTTCGGGTATCGTTTGTTTACCATGACTCGTTTGATGGGCTCCCGGCGCCCGTTCGCGCCCCTTCCCGGACGGATCAGGCGGCTATACTTCCCCCCTTGCACTCAGGCCCGGGTGGGCGGGTGCGGTGTTCACAAAGTCGGGCCAAGTCCCCGCGAACCGAGTCCACGCCAGCCTTGAGCGGGCCCCGAGCCCGTCGGTTTCAGGAGTTTCTGCAATGCGTCACCGTCGCGCCGGCTACAGACTGAATCGCAAGCGGGAGCACCGCACCGCGATGTTGCGCAACCTCGCCGCCGGGCTCTTCGAGCACGGGCAGATCGTGACGACGATTCCGAAGGCCAAGGCCGTGCAGCCCTTCGTTGAGAAGATCATCACGGCCGCCAAGCGCGGGCTGGCGGAGAAGGACGCGGGCGAGGGTACGGAACTCGCGGCTCGCCGGCGGATCATCGCCAAGCTGGGTCGCGATCGTCGCGGGTTCGACTGGCTCTACCTGCCCAAGAAGGCCGACGACGCGGAGAAGGCGGCAGTCGGGCGCCTGCGGGCCCAGGCTGAGAAGTTCTTCCCTGTGCCGCCCAGCGAGCAGGTCGAGCGTAATCGCTACGGCGAGCTGCGCAAGGCCCCGAAGATCGTCAAGCACATCTTCGACAACGTCGTTCCCCGGTTCCGCGATCGCGAGGGTGGCTACACCCGCATCATCAAGCTGGGACGGCACCGGATCGGTGACGGCACCGAGCTGTGCGTGCTCCAGTTCGTCGGCGCTGAGGAAGGCCCCGAGATCGGTGGCAAGCCCAGCCAGCGTCGCCGCATCGCCGATCGCCGGACGGCCTTCGCCGCCGAGCTTCGCAAGAAGAAGGAAGCCGGCGCTGCAGCTCCGGCCGGCGAGAACGCGGGGGGCGATGCTCCCGCGGGCGATCAGCCGCAGGGTTGAGTTCGGGCAAAGCTGAGTCGATCTTGGGACGAACTTCGGCTTCGTGAGCGTTCGTGCCGTTCTTCTTGAGGAACTCCTGGCGCTCGCGACCTTGAGCGCAGCAATGCAGTAGCGTTCTGCCGAGAAATGCCAGCGGATTTTCGGCGTCACACGGTCAGCGACGCGAACAGCCCACGCACGCATCACTCGAAGCGCATCCGACGTCTTTTCACATCGCCTTGTCGAGCTTGACGCGTTTCTGACGCGACTTAGACACACCGTTTGCGCGCAGGTCCAAGAACCCCGTCGGAAGCTCTGGTTTTCTTCCTTTCCTTTCCTTTCCTTTCCTTTCCTTTCCTTTCCTTTCCTTTCCTTTCCTTTCCTTTCCTTTCCTTTCCGGCTTGCGGGGCGAGGCCGTGCGCGGTAACTTCGTGCCGCTGGGGAGCGGGGAAGACCGGAGGGATCGAACATGAAGGCGAAGAAGGCGAAGAGTGGACGCGGCCGTGCGGGCGGTGGGCTTGCTTTGATCTGGCTCTTGATGACCGTAACGGCGACCTGGGCAGTCACGCCCGGATCGGGACGGGTGGGCGAGGAGGTCACGGGCCTGGGTCGCATGTACTGCGTGCAGGAGTGGACGGACGCCAGCTACACACTCGCCCGGCTTCGCCAGGTGAGCGAGGCCGAGTTCAAGCGGCTGTCTGGGCAGTCGGGCACTGGACCGAGCCCGGCTGGACCTGATCAACTCTACACCAACTACGATAACTATACGAGATCCACCGAAGGAGGCCGCTCCGACCGCATCACCGGTCTGCGGGTCGGCGGCGACGAAATCGGCGATGACTTGTTCCTCGACTATCAAGGTGGAGTGTTGACAGGAACGGGGTACTCACTGGGTAACTTTAGTGAGACGAACGAGCTGCGAGCGTGGACATACATCAATCGCTGGTATGACTGGCGGTCGCTTGAGATGATTCGTGAAGTTTCGATTCGAGTTGAGTTGGATGGTTTCACTATACAGCCGGGAACTCTCGCGCAGACGCTTGTTCTTGACGGCGGTTGGGACTCCTTCGGAATTCGCCTGAGAGATCGTATCTGGGCTGGCTATCAGTTCTCCGATCCAGTGGGTATAGCCGTCTCAGATTTTGGTATCGAGATCGCCGGCCCTCGGACGTTGGGCTCTGGTACGTCGGCGATTCGTAACTTCACGACTGGTGAGACGATCCAGCTTCAGAACGATACGTACAACCCGACCTGGCTCATTCGGACGCGAGGTGTTCCCTCGCCCGGTTCTCTTGCATCACTTGCGCTCGCGGGAGGGTTTCTGGTCACACGGCGTCGAACGGGATAACGTTTGCTGACATCTATAGTTTGTAACTGTGCAAAAGAACGCATAGTGCTTCTAGCGTTGTTATTGTAAACACGCATTGAGGAGCACTCGAAGAAGGAGTGGATCTATGAAAACCACGATCTGTCGCTGCGCGCTCATGATCTCGATGGCTTCATCAGTTGGATTGGCGCAGCAATGCGATTCCAGCCCACGACCGCCAGCGGCATCGCTGGACAACACATGTAATCAGTCGTATCCGATCCCATCCGACCTCTTCCGTGCCGCCCCGGACGGCACGTGGGTTCGCGGCACGTGGACCAAGGATCGTCGGCCTGCCGCGTTCTTGCGATTTACGGAACCATCTCGTTTGTGGTGGGATAATCCGCGGAATGTTCGTAGTTGGTGGCACGTCAACGGTTCGAACGACATCGCATCTTTCGGCAAGAAGTACAGCGGCGACCCGTCGATTGGATTGATATCCATCCCGCCGGAAATCGACACCTCGCCGGATCAGTTCGATGCGCTCGTGTGGGAGCTCGACAAGATCTACTCAGAGGGGCTGCGCCGCATTGTTCTATTTGTACCAGCCGGCAGCGACTTTGGAGCGACGACCCTGCGACCCAATCCCAGCTTTGACCCATCGCGACCCGAGGTATCGCCCGACGTCAACAACCCGATTGCCAACTCCCGCCAGGTCTACGCATTTGGCGGGCACGACTATTCGCAGAACCAGTGGTGGAAAATGCCCGCGTGGAAGCGGGCCGGTTTCAGTGACTCATCGGGTGTCTTCCAGACGTGGCGACGCACCCACTCCGACTGCACGCTCGAGCTCTATACCGGCGTGCGTCTGCAAGACAACTATTGCACGACATGCACCACCCAAACCGTTTACGGGCCGATCGGCGGACCTGTGGAGTTTAAGTCGACGTTCTGGCTTGATCAAGGATCAATCGCTGCGCCCAGGCTTGTAGTCCCTCCCGCACCCGGTCGTTACTTCACTCCATGTGCCGGCGCCGACCCTGAGACGCCGCTCAATCCCCTTGTTCCTGCGCATCTCGAGCAGTTCCACAAGATGGTCGGACCGTGGGTCGACGCCGGTATTCGAACGGTGTGGCTGGACGCCGCCGCGAACAACAGCGGCCCGCGCGGCGGCTTCCTGGAGCTTTCCTACCAGCCGTTCTACCGCGACTTCGGCGTTCGCTTCGGTGGCGAGCGCTCGCCCACCGCCGGCCAGACGGACGGCGTTATTGATCAGTGCGCCCTTCGACTCGCCCCGTGGTGTTCGTTGCAGCAGACGTTTTTCGACCGGGGTGTGACGCCGCTCCGCTGGCGCTCGTACATCGGACAAGGCTACTTCGACCGCAAGGAGACGGAATGCCATCTGCTCGTTGAGAACCCGTTCACGTTGACGTGGCCATACTGGCGGCGTGCCCGTAACGAAGGCCTGGTCATCAGCCTTTTCGAGTGCGACAACACAACCTGCGAGATGCTCAAGCGCTGGTATTCGATGGGCAAATTCTACTGGCCGAACTTCAACGGAGACCTGGACGCGAACGGGCGGGACATTATCGACCAGAAGGACTGGGACGATTTTTACGCTGCGTACACCGACACCGCCCGAGCAGTGACGGTGTTCGGCTCTGGCGACGTCAACGCAGATGGAGCGGTTGATACTGGAGACTACCAGAGGTATCAAGCCGCGTGGCAGCTGCACATGAACAATCCGGGCTATCGTGACGAATCAACGTTTCTGGTCGACTTCGGAGCGCCAGACGATCTGTAGTCGAGAGGGCGCACTTCGCGCAACGCGCGTTGATGATGCGTGGCGGTCCAAGCCAAGGTCTGGAAGCCCGGCTCGCGCCGGGCTATTTTTTCTCCGCATCTCGTCAGGCGCGGGAAACGAGCACCGTCTTGGAACTCGCTCAGGAGGGGCCACACATGTCCGACGTGATCGACTATCGCATTCTGGGTGAAGATCTTCAAGCTGTCGTTATCACGCTCGATCCGGGCGAGGCGGCTGTTGCCGACGCGGGCGCCATGCTGTACATGCAGGAAGGCATCGAGATGGCGACGCAGCTCTCGATGAAGCAGGGCGGCGGGATCTTCGGCAAGCTCTTCGAGGCCGGCAAGCGAGCGCTCACGGGCGAGTCCTTCTTCGTCACCTTCTTCGGGAACAACGGCAGGCAGCGGGCGGACGTCGCGTTCGGAGCCCCGTACCCTGGCCGCGTCGTGCCCTTGGAACTCCGCGACTTTGGCGGCACCATCCTTTGTCAGAAGGACTCGTTCCTCTGTGCCGCCAAGGGTGTCGAGGTCGGCATCGCCTTCCAACGCAAGATCGGCGCCGGGCTCTTCGGCGGCGAAGGGTTCATCCTGCAAAAGCTGCACGCCCCCAGCGGCGGCGGGCTCGCGTTCGTCCACGCCGGCGGCACGATCATCGAGCAGGACCTCCAGCCGGGCCAAGTCCTCCGCGTCGACACCGGGTGCATCGTCGCCTTCACCACCGGCGTTGATTACTCCATCGAGATGGTGCCCGGCATCCGCAACAAGATCTTCGGCGGTGAAGGCCTCTTCTACGTCAAGCTCACCGGGCCCGGTCGCGTGTGGCTGCAAACCCTGCCCTTCGCGCGCCTGGCCGATCGCGTCATCGCCGCCAGCGCGGGCGGCTCCGGCGGCGAAGAAGGTTCCGTCCTCGGCGGGCTTGGTCGCATGCTCGACGGGCGGTGACCGGAGCGGAATCGCCCAACAGCGGAATCACCCCCGACAACTCGGCTGCGTGTCAACACGAAAAACCCGGCTGGCAAGGCCGGGGTTGCGAGTCACGTTCAAGATCCGACGGATGACGCCTGGCGGAACGGATGAAGCCTGGCGGACAGTCTGGGATTGAACGCGCTGCGGGCTTCACGCCTCCTGCGCCAGCTCCCAGCGGTCGGGCGAGCGCCACAGGCGGGATCGCAGCATTTCACGCTCCAGCACGAACTCCTTGGGCAGGCGGTCGAGGAACTTGTCGAAGAGTTCCTCGTGCTGACGCGCTTCGTTCGCGCCGGCTTCCTTGCCCACCGCCATGAGGTTGTAAAACGACTGCGCGGGGAAGTCGAGGCCCTTCCAGGTGATGTCCTCGTGGCGCGGCATCCAGCCCAGCGGGCTTTCAATCGCGAACGCGCGCCCGTGGATGCGGTCAACGATCCACTTGAGCACGCGCATGTTCTCGCCGAAGCCGGGCCAGATGAACTTGCCCTCGTCGTTCTTGCGGAACCAGTTGACGCGGAAGATGCGTGGCGGATTGGTCACGCGACGACCAATGTTCAGCCAGTGGCTGAAATAGTCGGCCATGTTGTAGCCGCAGAAGGGGAGCATGGCCATGGGGTCGCGGCGCATCGCGGCTTGTCCGATGGCCGCGGCAGTGGCTTCCGAGCCCATGGTCGCCGCGAGGTAAACGCCGTGCGACCAGTTAAAGGCCTGGAAGACCAGAGGCATGTCCTTGCTGACGCGCCCCCCGAAGACGAACGCCTCGATGAGCACGCCTGCGGGATTCTCCCATTCGGGATCGATGCAGGGGCATTGCGACGCGGGGGCGGTGAAGCGGGCGTTGGCGTGGGCGGCGGGCCGGCCGCTGGCGGGCGTCCAGCTCTCGCCCTTCCAGTCGATCAGGTGCGCGGGCGGCTCGCTCGTGAGCCCCTCCCACCAGACGTCGCCATCGTCGGTGAGGGCGACGTTGGTGAAGATCGTATTCTTGGCGATCGTCGCCATGGCATTGGGGTTGGACTTGGCGTTGGTGCCCGGCGCGACGCCAAAGAAACCGGCCTCGGGGTTGATGGCGTGCAGCTTCCCGTCCGGGCCCTTCTTGATCCACGCGATGTCGTCGCCGACGGTGGTGACCTTCCAGCCCTCGAACGCCGGGGGCGGCACGAGCATGGCAAGGTTGGTCTTGCCGCAGGCGCTGGGGAACGCCGCCGCGAGATAAGTCTTCTCGCCTTCAGGAGAGCGCAGGCCCATGATGAGCATGTGCTCGGCGAGCCACCCTTCGTCGCGAGCGAGCACCGAAGCGATGCGCAGGGCCAGGCACTTCTTGCCCAGAAGCGCGTTGCCACCGTAGCCCGAGCCGTAGGACCAGATCTCGTACGTTTCGGGGAAGTGGACAATGTACTTCTTGGCGATGTCGGGCTCGCAGGGCCAGGCGACGTCCTTCTGCCCGGGCGCCAGCGGGGCGCCAACCGAATGCATGCACGGGATGAACGCGCCGTCGCCCAAGGCTTCAAGCACCTTGGTGCCCACGCGGGTCATGATCCGCATGTTGACCACGACATAGGGGCTGTCCGTGATCTGCACGCCAACCTTCGCAATAGGCGAACCGATCGGGCCCATGCTGAAGGGGATCACATACATGGTGCGTCCGCGCATGCACCCGTCGAAGAGCTTGAGAACGGTCTGCCTCATCTCCGCGGGGGGCGCCCAGTTGTTCGTCGGGCCCGCGTCGCCCTTGGCGGCAGAGCAGACGAAGGTCCGTTCCTCAACACGGGCAACGTCGGACGGATGGGACCTCGCCAGGAAGCAGCCCGGACGCTTCGCGGGGTTGAGGCGAACAAACGTCCCCGCCTCGACCATCGCGTTGCAGAGGCCGTCGTATTCCGCCTGCGAACCATCGACCCACGAGACCCGTTCGGGCTTGCACAGCGCGGCCATCTCTCGCACCCAAGCGAGCAACTTCGCGTTCCGCGTCGGAGCTCCGCTTTCCACATAGGCCGTCGTCATTCGTTGACCTCCCAAGCGACCCGGCTGGCGTTGATCGCACCAAACCAGATCTCGAGGTAGTTTATGGACGCACACGTCGCGACGTCTTGCGCGTGATCTTGGGCGAAACATACCACGACTTGCGGAGAATCTCCATGATACCCATGTGGCCAGTCGCTGGACGCCTCTGGGCTTGAACGACGTTCTTGATTGCGGTGCTTGCCTGCCCCACTTCCCGTGAAGCGCTTGGCTTTGGTGCTAGACGGGCCTGCGAACCTCGGCGCGGCGGGCGCTTCGGGTTTGGCAGTCCAGCTTGAACGCTCCGGGGGCTGGGTCCACTTCCAGCCAGCGTGCGAGCAACGCCGCGCAGCGAAGACCTCCGCGATCGCTCGCGGGGTCTACGCGCAATGCGGCTGTCGGCGGTCACTTCCGGGCGTTCATCATGTCGCGCACGCCGCTCGGCGAGAATGCGCCGAATCGATACCCGCCCTGCAGGGGCGAATAGAGTTCGATGCCCAGCTGCATCTCACCGGGCTTGCCCTTGCCCGCTTGCACTTCCTCGGGCGTGAACGGACGAGCGCACGCCAGGGCCATGATCGGCCCCGCATCGTCCGGCACGTCGGCCATCGGCACGCGGCTGGGATCATGCGTGTACCCCACTGCTCCCAGTGCCTTCATGTGCGTCGGGTGGTTGTACCACTCCATCGCCCGTTGCTTGTTCTCGAACCACCCGAAGATCGTCAGCTTGCCGGAACGGAACTGGCCGACCTCCACGCCCAGGCACCCCGGCATCTCGCCCATCGCCTTGGCGATCTCCCCAATCAGCTGCGGCGTGATGCCTCGCGGTGCACCGTCCGGCTTCACTTCCGTCTTCGGGGCCACCGGCTCGTTCTTGCCGGGCTGGGCCTGCGCGGGCTGGCCTTGAGCGGGTTGGCCTGCCCCCGGCTGTGCCGCTCCGACGAGAACCGCCACGCACGCCGCCGCCGCTCCGACGCCCACGATCTTGCCGATGCTCATCATGTGCTCCTGTTCTGAGATTGCTGTGCTGAGATGCCCTGTTGCTTGTCTGCCCTCTGCCGCGATGCCCCGGCTGGCCCGCGCAGTGTACCAAAGACGCACGGCATGCTCGCCGCTGCGCCCTTCTCTCGGCGGCGAGCGGTTTTCTCTCAGGTGTGAAGCCAGATCATGAGTGATTCCTCGAGCGAGGGATCATCGCATCGCATGGCCACCTTGCCCCCGCCCCGCCACTCGACTACCCGACCACACACCCTTCTCCATTCCCTACCCTTGCCGCCATGACCAGCACGACGACGATGTCCACGACCTCAACGAGCACGACTTCTACTACCGCTGCAATTCCTGCCGGGGGCAAGCCGCGCATCCTCACCGGCGACACGCCCACCAGCACGGGCCTGCACCTCGGGCACTTCGTCGGCTCGCTCGAGAACCGCCTCGCCCTCCAGGACGCGTACGACTGCTACTTCCTCATCGCCAACGTCCACGCCTTCACCACCCTCTCGGAGAAGACGGCCGACATCCGCGCCAACACGCTCGGCATCGTCAAGGACTGGCTCGCCGTCGGGCTCGACCCCGAACGCTCCACCTTCGTGCTTCAGAGCGAGATTCCCGCGATCGCCGAGCTGACCTTCCTCTTCGCCATGCTGCTGCCCTTCAACAAGGTGATGCGCAATCCGACGCTCAAGACCGAGATCGAGAGCAAGAACCTGGGCGATCACTACTCGTTTGGCTTCCCCATGTACGCCGTGGGCCAGTGCGCCGACATCCTCACCTTCCGTCCGGAGCTTGTGCCCGTGGGCGAGGACCAGGAGGCCCACATCGAGATGTGCCGCGACGTCGCCCTCAAGTTCAACCAGCTCTACTGCGGCGTGGGCAACCGCGTGCTGCCCGAAGACCACGCCAAGTCCGGCGGCGTGTTCCCCGTCCCCCGGGCCAAGATCGGGCGCATCGCCCGCCTTGTCGGCACCGACGGCAAGAACAAGATGTCCAAGAGCCTCAACAACGCCATCTTCCTCTACGACGAACCCAAGGCGGTGCAGAAGAAGATCAATGGCATCGTCACCGGGCGCGCATCATCGACCAGCCCCATCGACCTTGCCAACCCGCTGATCCAGTACGTCGAGGCCTTTCTGCCCGCCGAGCGCGCGGAACAGATCAAGAGCGACTACTCCAGCGGCAAGGAAGTGATGGATGGGCACATCAAGGCGGAAGTCGGCGCCGCGATCAACGCCCTGCTCGCGCCGATGCGTGAACGCCGCGCGAAGCTCGAAGCCCCGCCCGCGCCGGGGAGCGTCGCCGGAACGACCTCCGCCGGCGGCGAGGCGATCGTGCTCGACGTGATCCAGCGAGGCATCAAGAAGGCGAACGCCGTCGCGGAAGAAACGCTGTACGCGGCCAAGCAGGCGATGAAGCTGGACTTTGGGGTGAGGGTGGTGGGGTGACGACACCGCCTTTACTTCCCGAGCAACCAAGCGAGGGCGGCGGCAACCCCGATTCGTTCGCGTCGAGGACACCAAGGATGAGTTCGACGAAATCAGATAACCCCGATGAAATCGTCTTCAGGGCAAGCAAGCGGACAATGTGGATACTCGTGGCCTGCCTTCCACTCGCATTTGCACCATTCGTGCTCTACATGCTGTTCGGCCCCTTGGGAGGGCTTCTCTACGGCGCGGTTCCGCTCGCGGTATTTACTTCTGTTCTTGTCTATCGCTCCACACAATCTGACAAGGTCCTGTCGACCGTCGCGACCTTCATCTTCGGCCTAACCTCTCCATTCTCGTGCATCGCGATCACGCGCAGACTTCCAGAGAGCCCTTGGCCCGTCGGAAGTCGATCGGACGAGTTTGGAATTGCTATTATTTTCTTAGTGTTGAGTGTTGCTTATGTGGTGCTCATCCCGCTGCTATGCCGTCGGCGACTGCTGTTCCGCTTGATGCCCGCCTGCCTGTTAGTGTGCGGCGTGTCCTTCATATTGCTGCACATGGGCGGTCCGGAGCTCTTTGCGTTACTTTGCATCTGTTTGCCTTACGCTCTCGCTTACCTTCTCTTGGCAATAGGCGCAGTGACCAACCCAGTTGTGCGACGGTCCACCCCGGGCGTATGCTCGCACTGTCGCTATGTCCTGTCGGGATTAGCACCCGGGAATCGCTGTCCAGAGTGCGGCCAGCCGTCAACACCAGCCGCGTGACAACGCTTCTGACGATGCCCGGCCGACTAATTGGCGACGCGCCAGCAAGCACCGCGGCTCGCCGAGATAGCGCGGCCGATAGCACAGCGCCACGCCCCGCAGAAATCGTGCGGCATCACGACGGAGCTCCAAGTCTTCCGCCTTCAAGACCACCGGGTATATATTTCCGTATGACTTCCGACCAGCTCCGCGCCGCGCTCAACCCACAGGCCTTTCGACCGTTCAGCATTCGCACCGCGGACGGCCGGGAGTACTTCATCTCGCACCCAGAATCGGTCCTCTTCTCGTCCAGTGGCCGGACGATCGCCATCTCGACCCCGCACGACACTATCGAGATCGTCGATCTGTTGCTCGTGGCCTCGCTGTCCATCGGTGCGGAGCGGAAGACCGGTCGGCGTCGCCGCGCGGGCTGAGCCCTCATGACCGGTGGCGTCGCCGAGGCCACGCTGCACGCGGCTAAGCAAACCACACGGCCATGAACGCCACCCTTGGGAATCGTTCTCGCTCGCAAGCGAAACGCAGGGGTAGAGCGGGTCGTAAAGCGGATGCTCGAGCGGGCGGAGCGAGTCGAGTTCAGGCGCGTTGTCAGCCGCCTTCGTGAGCACATTCGATCTCGATTCTGCGCATCGCACCTGGACCACGGAGAGGATGTCGGTCGTCGCCGCCGGTCATCGCGACCCGGGGCGGGTGGTGGCTTCGCGATGCTCGGCCTGGAGACCTCCGTCCCCTCCCCGCATATCCTGTCCCCATGACCACTTTCGCCGCTCCCGCGTCCGCCACCAGCAGCGCCGCTCCCAGCGGCACCCGCGCGTACAACTTCTCCGCCGGCCCTGGCGTGCTCCCGGAGGAAGTCATCCAGCAGGCGCAGCACGATCTCTGGAACATCGACTCCAGCGGCATCGGCATTATGGAGCACAGCCACCGCGGCAAGACCTTTGACAAGGTCCTCGCCGAGGCTGAGGACGCCTGCCGAAAGGTCGGCAACATCCCCGCCAACTACAAGGTCCTCTTCCTGACGGGCGGAGCGACGACGCAGAACTTCATGGTTCCCGCGAACCTGCTGCCCGACGATGCTCCCGCCGCGTTCCTCACGACCGGCTATTGGGCCGAGAAGACGTTCGAGGAAGGCAAGTTCTACTCGAGCAAGATCTACGAAGCCTGGGACGGGCGCGGCCACAAGCACGCCTTCTGCCCCAGCGACGCCGAGATCGTCTACAAGGACAAGCCCGCCTACGTCCACATGTGCTCGAACAACACGATCTACGGCACGCAGTTCCGCAATGCCGACGGCTCTACCCGATACCCCAAGGTTCCCGATGGCGTGCCGCTCGTCTGCGACGCCTCCAGCGACATCTACAGCCGTCCGATCGACGTGACGAAGTTCGGCCTCATCTACGCCGGTGCGCAGAAGAACATCGGCATCGCCGGCACAACCCTCGTCATCATCCGCGAGGATCTCCTCAAACCCGTGCGCAAGCTGCCCACCATGCTCCGCTACGAGGTCCACGCCAAGGACCAGAGCCGGCACAACACGCCCCCGGCCTTTGCCATCTACATGTCGGGCCTTGTCTTCAAGTGGATCCTCGCCCAGGGCGGTCTTGAGACGATGCACCGGCGGAACCTCGACAAGGCCAAGATCATCTACGACGTGCTCGATGCTTCCAAGTTCTACAAGGGCCACGCCCGCCCCGACAGCCGCAGCCTGATGAACATCCTCTTCCGCACGCCGAACGAGCAGCTCGACGAGCTCTTCGTCAAGGAAGCGTTCAAGCAGGGCATGGACCAGCTCAAAGGCCACCGCTCCACCGGCGGCATCCGCACCAGCGTCTACAACGCGTTCCCCCGCGCTGGCTGCGAAGCCATGGCCCAGTTCATGCGCGACTTTGAGAAGAAGAACGGCTGACCGGCTGGGCGTCGGGCTTGCCCGCCGCCCCGTTTCGCGAACTCCAACGCTCGGACGCCAGCAGCATGACCAGCCCCCCGCCGGCGTAGGCAAGGGCCCCGCGCGGTGTGGTCGTTTGTGGTCGTTCGCCTTTCCAATCGCCCCGTTAAGTCGGCACAAGTCGCCCTGCCAAGCCAGAACGAGCCCCCCACTCACTGCGTCTGAAGCAGCGCGGAGCGCTCTTTCGGGCCTGAACCGTCGCGGGAACCCGCTCGCGAGCCAAGTCAGGCCGTGGCCGGGCGGTGCTCGGTTAGCACGGGCTCGGCCCGCGCGGGCTCGGCCGGTGGCCGCGAATCGTGCTCGGCGGGATGGTCGCCTTTGGCCGTCTTCTTCGGCGGGCTGATCAACTCGCTCGCCCTCTGGACG
Source organism: Planctomycetota bacterium (assembly GCA_033763815.1). GTDB lineage: Bacteria > Planctomycetota > Phycisphaerae > Phycisphaerales > UBA1924 > JANRJU01. The sequence goes on along the minus strand of JANRJU010000025.1, from coordinate 123,439 downwards.
AGGAAGTACAGCACGGGAATAAAGAACAAGCCGAGGATGGTCGCGCCGACCATGCCGCCAAACACCGCGGTGCCGAGCGCACGCCGACTGCTCGCCCCCGCGCCGGTCGCCGAGAGCAGCGGCACCACGCCCAGGATGAACGCGAAGCTGGTCATGAGGATGGGGCGGAAGCGCGTGCGTGCGGCCTCGATTGCGGAGTCACGGATGCTCTTGCCTGCCGCTCGGTTCTCGCGGGCAAACTCAACGATAAGGATGGCGTTCTTGGCGCCAAGGCCGATCAGGAGCACAAGACCGATCTGCGTGAAGACGTTGTTGTCAAGCCCGCGGTAGAGCAGCGCCACCATCGCGCCGATGACAACGAGCGGCACGCTGAACACGACGGCCAGTGGCGTCGACCAGCTCTCGTACTGGGCCGCGAGGATGAGATAGACAAGCAGGATGCCAAGCGCAAAGACCAGCAGCCCGCCGGTGCTGATCTTCTCCTGATAGCTCATCCCGGTCCATTCGTATCCCATGCCGGCGCCGACGATCGTGTCCTGCGCGAGCCTTTCCATGATGCCAAGCGCGTCGCCGCTGCTCGTGCCGCGGGCCGGGATGCCGTTGATCGTCGCGGTCTGGTAGAGGTTGTAGCGTTCGATGCGATCTGGACCGATCGTGTCGCGCACCGTCGCGAGGGTGCCGAGCGGAAGCATGTCCCCGTTGCGGTTGCGTACCTCGAACTTGAGGATGTCGCTGGGCTTGAGGCGAAACGCAGCGTCGGCCTGCAGCGTCACCTGATACGTGCGTCCGGTGCGGTTGAAGTCGTTGACATACGCGCTGCCCAGCGACGCCGAGAGCGTCGCATAGATCGATTCCAGAGGCACGCCCATGGCCAGCGCCTTCTCTCGATCGATGTCGACAAAGAGCTGCGGAACGCCGGAGCGATAGCCCGTGAACGCGTAGGCGATGCCCGGCTGCTGGAAGGTCGTCGCGATGGTCTCGTCGACAACCTGCTGCAGGGCGTCGCGCCCCTGGTTGGCGCGATCCTGCACTCGAAGGTCAAATCCGCTGGCGTTGCCCACGCCGCTGATGGCCGGCAAACTAAAGACGATGAACTGCGCCTCCTGGATCGGCGCGATCTGCTGGTTGATGTCGGCGATGATCGCCTGAATGCTGCGATAAGGCTGCTTGGTGTACCTCTCGTCCCATGGCTTGAGGACGACCCAGCAGTTGCCGTAGGTCGACCCTTGCCCCTGGATGACGGAGAAGCCGCTGAGCGCGACGACATCCTCGACGCCATCGATATCCTGGATCTTCTCGCTCACGCGCTCGATCACGGCGTTGGTGCGTTCCAGGCTCGCGCCGTCGGGCAACTGCGCGCCGACAACGACGAAGCCAAGGTCTTCCTCGGGAACAAAGCCGGTGGGAACGCTCTGGAGCGAACGCAGCGTGAGGAAGATCACACCGGCGAAGAGCAGCGCACTGAGGAGGGCGAAGCGCAGCGTCTGGCGGATGAGCCATGCGTACGCCGTCGTGACGCGGTCGAACGCGGTGTTGAAGGCGCGTCCCGCCCAGCGGAACGGGCGAAGCAGCACGAAGCCTCCACCCCCTTGGCGCTTTGCCGCGGCGCTCGAGTCGCCCGCGCCGGCGTGCCCGGTTCCGTGCGCCTTGAGCAGCAGCGCGCACAGCGCCGGGGCGAGCGTGAGCGCACAGACCGCGGAGAGCGCCGTGCTCGCCGCGATAGTCAGCGCGAACTGGCGATACATCTCGCCCGTGATCCCTGGCAGCGCGGCCGAAGGCAGGAACACGCTCATCAGAACGAGCGTGATGGCGATGACCGGGCCAGTGATCTCCCCCATCGCTCGGATCGTCGCCTCGCGAGCCCCGAGCCCGAACTGGGTCATGTTTCGCTCGACGTTCTCGACAACGACGATTGCGTCGTCGACCACGATGCCGATCGCCAGCACGAGCCCGAACATCGAGAGCATGTTGATCGAGAAGCCAAAGAGCAGCAACAGCAGGAAGGTGCCGATCAGCGAGACAGGAATCGTCAGCGCTGGAATGAGGGTGGTCCGCAGGCTCTGCAGGAAGATCAGCACCACCACGAACACCAGGATGAACGCCTCGACCAGCGTCTTGATGACTTCCTTCAGCGAAGCGTTGATGAACATCGAGCTGTCGTAGAAGAACTTGGCCGAGACATCCGGCCCCAGGAGCGTGGAAGCACGCAGGGGCGAGTCCGATCGGTTGAGGTCTTCGAGCTTGGCTCGCAGCGAGTCAGCGACTTCAACGAGGTTTGCCCCGGGAAGCTGGTAGATCGCGGCGATCGCGTTGGGCTTGCCGTTGAACGTGCTGACCGTGGAGTAATCGCGGCTCCCAAGCTCGACGCGGGCGATGTCCTTGATTCGCACCGCGTCGCCCCCGGCCCCAGACCTCACGATGATGTCGGCAAACTCGTCCGGACGCAGCAGCCGGCCCCGGGTGGTCACGATCAGCTCGAGGTCGGTGCCTGCCGGCGCGGGCTGACGCCCGATCGCCCCCGCGGGCACCTGCAAGTTCTGCGCACGGATGGCGTTCTGCACGTCGATGACGGTCATTCCCCTGGCCTTCAGCTTGTCGGGGCTGAGCCAGATGCGCATCGAGTAGTCCTTCGCCGGCATGATGCTGATCGCGCCGACGCCGGGAACACGGGAAAACTCGTCGCGCCAGTAGGTCGAGAGGAAGTTGGAGAGGTCCAGGTCGCTGATCGAGCCCCCGGGGCTCGAGAGTGAAATCACGCCCGCCAGGCTCGTGCTCTGCTTGCGCGTGGTGACACCAAGGCGGCGGACCTCCTCCGGCAGGGTCGCCGACGCAATGTTCACGCGGTTCTGCACGAGCACCGCCATGAGGTCGACGTCGACCCCGGGCCTGAAGCTCACGTCCAGGCTGTACCGCCCGTCCGAGCTCGTGCTGCTCATGTAGATCATGTTGTCGACGCCATTGACCTGCTGCTCGATCGGGGCGGCGACCGTGTCCGCGATCGTGCGCGCGTCGGCGCCCGGATACAGCGCTTCGACCCGGACAACCGGCGGCGCCAGATCCGGATATTGCTCAACGGGAAGCCTGAAGTACGAGACCGCCCCAAGAAGCAGGATGATGATCGAGATGACGCAGGCGAAGACCGGGCGCTTGATAAAGAACGTGCTCACCGTGTTTTCCTGTGTTCCCGCTCGATTAGCCGCCCGTCGAGCGATCGGAAGACTCGCCCGAGGTTGGTGCAGCAGAAGGATTGGCTGGGGCCTTGTTGTCGCCCGCGCTGCCCGCCGCCGGCGCCGTCACGCCCGAGGGCGGCACGGGATCGACCGTGGCGCCGGGCCTCGCCCGCTGCAGCCCGTTGATGATGACCCGATCTTGGAGCGAGATGCCATAGTCGCCGCCCGGGCCGGCCATGATCATCCGCCCACGGTCGACAACATCGCCCGTGATCACATTGCGGCGTTGCACCTTGTTGTCGGCGCCGACCACCAGCACGTAGGGGCCGTTGGCATCGCGCTGCACCGCGACATCGGGGACGATGATCGCCCGCTGCTCGCCGACGATGCTGCGCAGGCGAACGAACAGACCCGGAACAATCACGCCGCTCGAGTTGTCGAAGCTCGCCTCAACCTTCACCGTGCCCTGCATCGGATCAACCCGGTTGTCGGCCCAGGCGAACGTGCCCTCGTGGACGTAGTCGGCGTCGTTGGCCAGCGCCATCAGCACCGGGATGTTGGGCCGCCCATCCTCGCCCGGTCGCCTGTTGTTGTTGATGCGACGCTGATCCAGAACCTCGCGCTCGCTCATGTAGTACGTCGCGAGGACCACGCTGTCGTTGATCACCGTCGCCAGGAGCGTCGGCTCCGCGGCCCCGACCAGTTGCCCGGCGTCGATCTTCGTAATGCCAATTCGCCCGTCGATCGGTGAGCGAACCTGGGTGAACTCCAAGTCGAGTTCCGACTGAACAAGCTGGGCCTCGGCAAGTTCAAGCTGCGCGCGGGCGGAATCGCGCTCCGCGGTCACGCGGTCCAGTTCCGTCTGCGCGGCGGCGCTTCGCGACACAGCCTCCGCCGTACGCGTCAGGAGCACCTCCGCAAGCCGGAGGGCCGCCCTGCGGGATTCCACTTGCGCCTGGTTCTGACGAACGATTGCCTCGAACGGACGCGGATCGATCACGAACAGCAGATCGCCCTTCTTGACGCGCTGCCCCTCGGTAATCTCCTTGCTGGCGATAAAGCCCCGCACCCGCGCGCGAACCTCGACCGACTCGACGCCCCGCGTGGTGCCCGTGAAATCCAGCGTCACCGGAACGGTCCGCTCCGTCGGGTTCGCAACCGTGACCTGCGGCGGTGGCGGCGGCGTGTAGCCGGCGGTTTCTCGTTCACACCCGCCCAGGCCCGCGATCATCGCACTCGCGAACACGAACACGCTTGCCGCAAAGACCGCTTGCAGCAACCGAGATCGCAAACTGGGCCAAGAAAATGAGGCCCGGAGCAACGGAACTTCACATCCCCGTTGCCGCACCGAGGCGGGTTCACCGTCCGGTCGCCGGAAAGCCAGTTCTGGCCGGAAAGCCCGTGAACATCCCATCCATCCCTCCCGCGACTGAGCTGATCCGCCGGATCCATCAAAGCCCAAAGCCCAGACCAGAGCTCCGAGCGAGACACACGAGGGCACGCGAACGCCCCAGATGACTCACGGATCAAAAGATAGGCAAAGCAGCAACTTAGATCGCTGCGGTTGGCGATCCAAAAAAACAAAAAACCCGCTCTTGCGAGCGGGTTGAATGACTCCAATCTTTGACTCAATCCCGATTACCGACGACGGCGAGCGACCGCCAGACCGCCGAGCCCGAGGAGGGCCAGGGCAGACGGGGCCGGGATGATCGTGATGCCGCGGACCGCGACGCCGGAAGCCAGCGTGGTCAGGCCCGTGCCGTCGAGGTTGACCTGGCTAAGCAGGTCGGCGTTGCCACCCTGAGCGAAGACGAGGGTGTTGTTGAAGGGGTTGTACTCGATGGCCTCGGGGTTGGTCAGGCCGGTGACGATCTGGGTGATGTTGCTGTACGCGCCGCCAGCGTCGAGGTCGATGCGCCAGATAGAGTCGGTCAGCTGATCGGTGACGAAGAGGCTGTCGGTGCCCGGGATGTTCGTGATGCCGCGAACGTCGGTGATGGGCAGCAGGTTGTTGGGATCGCCCTCAAACGGGAAGCGGAGGTTGATGTTGAAGGTGTCGATGAGTTCGGTCGTGGTCGCCGTCAGACCGTCGGCCGAAACGCTCACGCGGTAGATGATGCTGGAAACATCCTGATTGGCCGGGGGCGGGGGTGGGCCACCACCCTGAATGAACCGGCCGCCGGTGGTTGCGACAACGAAGAAATCGCCCGAGCCCTGCGGGTCGGCGGTGATGTAGTTTCCGCCCTGGTATCGGGGCGTGCCAGCGAAGAGCGGCGGACGGTTGATCTCGTCAACCACCTTCGTGTTGGCGCCGTTGCCCAGGTTCACCGTGTACAGGCCGTCGGCGTCGTCGATCTCAGCGCTGACGCCGCCCGCGGCGTTGTTGACCGTCAGCAGACGCCCGCTGCGCGAGTCGTACTGCATGCCGATCGGGCCCCAGAAGGGGTTGCTGCTCACGACAGTGTTGATCGTCGGGCTGTTTGAGAACAGGTTGTTGACGGTGTAAATGCCGCCGGTGCTGGGCGTCTGCAGCGGGAAGGGCCCATCGCCAAACGCGAACCCACCCGGAACCGGCTTGATGTCCGCCAAACGAGCCGACGCGCCGAACGTCGCGTGCGTCGTGACCGTGTTGCTGACGCTGTCGTAGCTACGGATGGCGTTGCTCGCGCCGCCGCCAAACGTGTTGTCCGTAAAGATCACGCGGAACTGCGCTTGCGCAGTACCCGCGAGCGCCGCGAGAGCGAGCGCCCCAAGGATCATCTTCGTCTTCATGTCTTCCTCCAGTAAGAGACGCGTCCAAACCGGGCGTTTCGCGCGGGATCGAGCGACCCGCGGTGAAACACCTGCCTTCAAAACGCACAGGGGAGGATCACCCAAACGAACAGTACTCGGCATGCCCCCTGCCCGCTTCTCTCCGTCGGGCGGGAAGCGCTGCTCGCTGCGTCGTCGAATGCTCCTCCTCCTTCAACAGTCTATCCATTTCCACCCCAACTGCAATCCCCAAACCAAAATCTTCACCGAATCCTCACGCTTTTGGTTGCCGAACGCCAATCGCGTGAATTTCCGTTGCCGACACCGCCCCGGATTCCCGGCAAAGCAGGAAAGTTCGACCCGTGCGACGCTCCCTGGCCAGAGAAACACACGGCGCCGACCGCCGCCCGGCCCGATTGGGCTCGGTAAACCACCAAGCCCCAAGCAAAGCTTGCGCGGTCTGCGGGCGGGAAATCACTTGGCGAAAAAAGTGGGAACGCTGCTGGGATGAGATCACCCGGTGCAGCGAGGCCTGCAAGCGTCGAGCAATCTCCAGTACCGACGAAGATCTGGAGCGCACCATGCGCAACCTTCTTCTGGCCCGCGGACCCAGAAGTTCCATCTGCCCGTCGGAGGCTGCCCGCGCTGTCGGCGCGGCACAAAGTTCAGGCATGTGCTCCGCCAAGCGTTCAAGCACGAAGCCGGACGCATCTGGCCCCGCATCAGCTCGCCACGCATCAGACAGGGACGGATCAGATTGGCGTCAACTGATGCCCCAGGCCCGCGCTGCCGCGCTCCGCCTTGTCGCCCAGGGGTTCGCCGAGATTACACAGGCGGGCAAAGTCGTCGACGGCTCGCGGGCTGTCGGCCCCATCCGCGTCCGCCTTGCGGCTTCTTCTGCTCAGCCCGAGCGCATCCGCGATCAGAGCGGGCACTGACCTGCCGGGCACTGACATGCCGTGGTGCGACAGGCTCACGCCTCAGCCGGACTTCGCAGGCGGAGCAGCGACAACCACGCGCCGGTCCTGCTTTGAGACCACGACACCTTCAGGCTTCTCGACCGTGATTGCGAACGCCGCGGCCGACTTGACCTTCACCCGCGGGTGGAAAGGCACGATGACTTCGGTCGCGCCCGCCGGCACATGGAACACCCCGCCATCGACGGGCGGCTCGCCCTCGCGCGAGGCGTCGATAATCCAGAGCTGATAGCAGAACGAGGTCGGGTCGCTCGGGGGCAGGTTGCGGAACGTCATGTACCCGGACTGCGTCCTCTCGTCCCACACGACGTCGCCTCGGACATCCTTGGAATAGGAAACCGCAGTCTCGGTCCAAGGCGCCCACTGCATGGCGTCCAAGCCGGAGGCGAGCATGCGCTCGCGCTGGGACGCGGGCGACCGCTCCGAAAGCTGCTGGTAGCCGACGAAGGCCGCAAAGCTCAGCGCCGCCGCCATCGCCAACCCGACGAGCACCGTGCGGAAGCTCGAACGGTTCGCCGGCGCCTTGGTCACTGGTGGCAACGAACGATCCGCCGGGGCATCCGCGAGCCGGAGCGGCGCAGGCCCGCGAAGCTCTTCCGACCTCGTCGGAGTCGCCCGGGTCGCGGCAGTCGGAGCGGTCGCAGCGACCGGAGCCGTGGAAGCGGTCGGAGCCTCCAGATTTTCCAGCCACTCTTGGGCGGCTCGCTCCACCCGAAGGCGAGCGGTGACGGGCATGGATATCACTTCTTTGAGGCACGCCAGTTCCAGACGCGCCGCGGTGATGTCGTACGAGTGATCCTCGCGCCCGCCAAGCAGCGCGTCCAGTTCGCGAGCTTCAGACTCGCTCAGCCCGTCGAGCGCGCGCCCGATCAGCAGTTCTTCGCGGCGGTCAAAGTCGGCAACTCGCATCATTTGCCGGCCTCCGCGATACCCAACCCCTCGCCCGCGTTCCCGGGCGACGCCCGAGTCACGCCCAACAACTCGCGGATCCTGATCAGCCCGCGGCGGGCGTGCGTCTTCACCGTGCCCAGCGGCATGTCGATCGTCCGGGCAATCTTCTCGTGCGAAAGCCCCTGATAGATCGAGAGCGTCAGCACACGCTGCTGGTCGGCGCTGAGCTGCCTCAAGGCGCCGGCAGCTCGAACCGCCTCCTCGCCAACCTCCGCACGACCCTCGGGAGGCCTCACGCCGCCCACGTCCATCTCACCAAGAGGCTGGCGATCGATCTGGCGATCGCGTTTGCGACGCCGATCGATCAGGCGACGACGAGCAATCATCGCGATGAACGCCGTCTCCGACGCCACGTTGGGATCAAACCGCCCGGCGTGCCGCCAGAGTTCAACGAAGATCTCTTGAACCGTGTCCTCGGCGTCCGAGTCGCTCGCGGCCAGACGCCGCGCCAGCGACCAGATCAGGCCGCCATACCGGTCGATGCACTCTCGAACCGCGACCTTGTCCCCCGCGGCAATCCGCTGCAAAAGGGTCGGCTCGCCCGAGGCGCTCACGCGCTGCTCTCCGCCTCCGACAGAACCACCCGCCGAGCCACCCGCGGAGCCACTTGCCGAATCGCCCGCAGATCCTCCCGCAGAACCCGCGAGCGAAGACGCGCCCGACCAGTTCCCCGGCGTCGGAGAGCGACTCACCGCACCCCACGCGTCCGAACCCGGGATCGAGCGTTCCTGTCCCGTGTTCATGCCTCCCGAGCCGGGCACGTTCATTCCGGGAGCAGGCTTCACGGTTGAAGGAAAGTCGGGTGATTGGTTGTCAGAAGAGCTCGCCGGAACAGGCGTCCCCGACCGGTTCAGCGGCGGCACAGGCGAGTTTGGAGAATATCGCGCGCTGTTGCCGCGCTCGGCGTCCATTGACGCATCATATCCCCAAGGCGTTGTGGCAAGCGACTTACTGGTCAACTGTGTTTCAAAACACTGAAGACTATTCGGTCCGCTGGTTGCAGCCTGCAAGTGCCCGGTCCCGCCTCGGCGAGCCCTCCACAACATCAGCGACTGCTGAATCGGGTTCACGATCGGATGCACGATCAAGGGCGGGTCCACGTGCTGAACTTCGCCCTCACCGACCGCCTGTTGGCGTGTCGGGCCAGGAGACTCGATGGCGTTAATCCCTCGGAAGGCAGCACATCCAGCCCGCACGCGCCGGGAACTCAAGCGGGATGTGGATCGCGAGGGAAGCGGGCAACGCATGTGAACCCTTAAGCTGATTTCCAAAGCCGATCGGAAACGATTGATCGGACGCGGCTGTTCGGACGCGACTGATCGCAGCCAGCCGAACCCGCCAAACTCACTTCAGGCCAGTTGCCAGCCACACCGGGCTCGGCACAGGCCTCTCGGGCACGTACCAACAACCACCAGCCAGTCGGCCGGCTCTCAACCAGCCGAACAAACTCAAGTCCGGTTGACAGTTGAACTGTCAACTGAAGCGGCTCGAGGTACGCACTCGGCGAGTCCCAGCCACCAAGGCTGATGGACCCTCCCGTCGTAGGTTCGTTGCCAACGCGGTCTGGATTCCCGAAACGCACAGCACCGGGACACACGCCTGTCCCCCACCCAACCAGGCCGCGGAAGGGGTATATCCCGGACCATCCATCCCGCCGGTCCACCCGCCGCCCCGCCAACGCAGCGCATGAAAAACGGACCAGCAAGGCTGGTCCGCCGGGAGGAGTTCGCTCTGTCGGTCGCTGCTTTACTGGCCAACGGGCTGGTTGGACTTCGTCGCGCCAGCGGGAGGCAGGAGGACCGAGTCAATGACGTGGATCACGCCGTTGGTGGCGTCAATGTCGGCCTTGGTGACCTTCGCGTTGTTGATGGTCACGGCGCCGTTGGTGAGAGCAACGGTCAGCGCGGGGCCGGCGATCGTGCCGATCTCCTTGGCCTTGGCGCCGGCGGCGTCGGAGAAGATGCGGGCCTTGGGCACGACGTGGTAGGTCAGGATTTGCGCGAGCTGGGCCTTGTTCTCAGGCTTGGTCAGCGTCTCGAGCGTCGCCTTGTCGAGCTTCGCGAACGCCTCGTCGCTCGGGGCGAAGACCGTGAAGTCGCCATCGGCCATCAACGCCTTGTCGAGGCCCGCGAGGCCCACAAGCTTGGCGAAGGTCGTCAGCTTCTCGCCCACGGCGGTCGCGATGATCTCGCGCTCGTTCGGGAGAATCACCGCGTCGATGACGTGGATCACGCCGTTGGACGTAATGATGTCCGTCTTCGTCACGTTCGCGTTGTCAACCTTGACCTTGCCATCGGCGGCAACAATGTTGAACCGCTGCCCGTTGAGCGTGGGGACAGCCATGGTCTTCACGTCCTTGGCAAGGACGTTCCCGCTCACCACGTGGTACCGCAGGATCGACGCGAGCTTGCCCTTGTTCTCAGGCTTCAGGAGCGTGTTCAGCGTCTCGGTGCCGAGCGCCTCAAAGGCCTGATCCGTCGGGGCGAAGACCGTGAACGGCCCCTTGCCCTGCAGCGCGGTCACCAGGTCCGCCTGCGTCAGCAGCTTGGCGAGCGTGTTGAAGTTCCCCGCGGCAACAGCGGTCTCGACGATGTTCTTCGTCGACGCAGTGGCGGCGGTGGTCTTCATCTCGCCCGAAGTCGGGCCGGCGAAGGCGGTCACGGAAAGGCCAGCGGCAAGGGCAAGAGCCAGAACACGGGTCGTGCTTTTCATGCGTGAAACTCCAGATGTGGCGATTCTCTCGCCCGAGATTGGCTGCACGCGTCGGCGACTCGCCGCGCGACCCAGCCCAAGATGCCTTCACTTCGACGCTCAATCACCAAACGATTCGCGCAAACGCGGACGGCGTGTTCGTTCGCCAAGCCCGGTGTTGCATCGCGTGAATCATCGATCTTTGGGTCCGGTTGGACCGAACGCCGGGGTATCCCGATCGTCACCCCGCCCGTTGGGGGGATCTTCGGTTCCACCCCGCCGAACACCGCTCCATCAAGGTGGCCGGCTCCCGACCTCGGGGTGTCACCTACAACCTGGCATGTCCTCATTGCCGCCGACAGGTTCGGTTCCGAATCCAGCAGCGGGCGCGGGGGCCGCTCCGTCGCCCGCGGCGTTGCCGCCGGATCGCGCCGCCATCCTTACTGAGCAGCGCAACCCGCGCTCGATGCACCTCCATCGCCTGGGCGTGCGCGAGTGTGTAGACCTGATCGGCGATGAAGACGCGGCGGTGCTCGAGGCCATGCGGGCGGCCCGACCGGCGCTGGCCACGTTCGTCGAAGCCATCCTTCCCGGCTTCCTCGCGGGCGGTCGACTCATCTATCTCGGCGCCGGCACCTCGGGCCGCCTGGGCGTGCTCGATGCTTCTGAAGCCCCGCCCACCTTCCAGATCGAGCCAGGCAGAATCATCGGCATCATCGCGGGGGGCGATTCCGCGCTTCGAATCTCCAGTGAAGGAAAGGAAGACGACCCCGAGGGTGCCCGCCCGGAACTGGAGCGGCTGAACCTGACAGGGGACGACGCGGTGCTCGCGATCGCCGCGGGCGGCACGACGCCATACGCCCTCGGCGCGTTGCGGGTCGCCAAGTCGCTGGCGCCGGTCACGACCGGGCTGCTCTGCTGCACGACGCTGCCCGAAAAGCCGGCATGGGTCGACCACCTGATTGCGATCCTCACCGGGCCCGAGGTTGTCACGGGGTCGACTCGCATGAAGGCGGGCACCGCGACGAAATTGGCGCTCAACACGATCTCGACCACCTTGATGATCCAGTGCGGGCGGGTGTATGAGAACTTGATGGTCGACCTGCGGGCGAGCAACGCCAAGCTCCGCGATCGGGCGGCGCGGATCGTCGCAACGCTGACGGGTTCAAGCCGCGTGAACGCGTTCGAACTCGTCGATGCCGCTGGAGGGAGTGTGAAGGTCGCCATCGTGATGTCCAAGCTCGGGGTCGATCGATCGCGGGCCGAGGCGTACTTGGCCCGAGCCGCCGGACGCCTCGATGTCGCACTGCGGAGCGATCAGGGCGATACAGTCGCCCCGTCCGAACGGGCGTGAGGCACTGGCGTGCACGACCTCGCCCCGCGTTGCGTGTCCTGTGCGCCAGTCCGTTCATCGAACGTCGTCCGCTGCGCCCGCAAGCCCATTCCGAGTCGCGTTCCGAGTCGCGTCGCTCCGAATCGCTCCGTTCCGGTGAGCCCCTCATGGCGATCAACCCATTCCAAGGCTTGCCTCGCCCCCGGGCCGTCTTTTCTTGGGGCATGTACGACCTGGCCAATCAGTCGTTCCAGCTCCTGATCAACACGCTGCTCTTCCCGCTCTACGTCCGCAACGTGATCGCGCTCGACACCGCCTCGGGCGATTCCGCCTGGAGCACGATGACCACGGGAGGCCTCGTGGGCGTCATGGTCTTGGCACCGCTGATCGGGGCCCTGGCCGACGCTCGGGCGTGGAAGCGTGAACTCCTACTGGGCACGGGCTTTGCCTCGATCGCCCTGATGCTGGTGCTGCCCTTTCTGGGGCCGGGCAGCCTGGCGCTGGCCATCCCGCTCTACATCACAACCGCCATCCTCGTCGGGCTGGGCGAGACGTTCCTGGGTTCATTCCTCCCGCAACTAAGCACCCCGCAGACCGTGGGGCGGGTCTCCGCGATCGGCTGGACCATGAGCTACATCGGAGCCCTTGGTCTGCTCGGGATTGCCGCGCTGGCGGTCTTCCAGTTCGGACTCGATCAACCTTCTGAATGGCGTTGGCTGTTCGTCCTTGCGGCGATCTGGTTCCTGCTGGGCATGCTGCCCTCGATCTTCCACCTTCGCGAAGAGACGACCCCGACCGCGCGGGCCAACCCGCTCCAGGCCGTCGGGCAGACTTTCCAGCGTCTTGGTGCAACCATCCGCTCTCACCGTCGGCATCGCCAGCTCTTCCGCTTCCTCGTCGCCTTCGGCGTCTACAGCATGGGAACCCTTACCGTGATCTTCTACGCGGGGATCATCGGGGAAGAACGCGGGTTTGACATTGGCATGCTCATCGTCATGGCGCTGGTCATGACGCTAACCGCCGGCGTCGGCGCCGTGCTCGCTGCGAAGTATCAGGACCGCCTGGGCCACCGGCGAACCATCACGCTCTTCCTGCTTGCGTGGATCGCCAGCACCGTGGCCCTGGGGCTCCTCGCGATCACCAACGCCTCGACGCTCATCTTCTTTGCGATCTCGGCGGGCATCGGGCTGGGCCTCGGGGGCATCGGCACCGCGAGCCGCGCGATGGTCGGCGCCTTCACGCCCGACGCCAAGGCCGCCGAGTTCTTCGGGCTCTGGGGCATGGTGTATCGCCTGGGCGGAGCGCTTGGCGTCATGACCTTTGGCATCCTCAAACGCCCCACGATCTTGGGCGACGCCTACGCCCTCTTCGTCATCACGCTCTTTTTCCTCGTGGGCCTCGGGTTGCTGATGCGGGTCAACGAGAAAGCCGGGATGCTCGAAGCGGGCCAGCCCGAACGCGCGTGACGGCTGGTGGGGCCTCGCTTTCCGGACCGTCTTTCTCGCGACTCTGCACGCTCCCGTTTCCCGCGATCACCGTCTCGTGGCGCTACCCTTTTCCACGTGAGCGACACACCCCCACCGACGTCGAACAAGCCGCCTTCGTCTCGTGCGGAAGCACGTCCTTCAAGCGACGCTCGCACCGGGCCATCTCCGAACAATCCGGGAAGTCCTGCTGGCACTCCTCCTGGCGCTCGCCCCAAGGGCCCGCCAAACCGAGGCGGGCCGCAGGGCAACGGCTCAGGCCAGCCGGGCAAGGCTCGCCAGAACGGCCGGCCATCCGAACGCAACCCCGACCGCAACCCCGACCGCAACCCCGACCGCTCGGGCGATCGCAACCTGGCGCGAAGGCCCGCCAACGCCCCCGTCCCCGCGTCACCATCGGGCGACGCCAGTCTGCACCCGAACGTCCATCTCGACGAGCCCGATCGGGTGAGCTTCGTCCCCGCGCGAAGCGCCAAGCCTTCGGTGCTGCTGTCGCCCTTGCCCTCGCCCGAAGGCCGCTTCGGGGCCTTCGGCGGGAAGTACGTTCCCGAGACGCTCGTCGCCGCGCTGGAACAGCTCGAGGGCGTCTATGAAGAAGCCCGCCAGGACGAGCGGTTCTGGGACGACCTGCACGCCTTGCTGCGCAGCTTCGTGGGCCGTTCGACGCCCATGTACCTCGCTCGGCAGCTCACCGAGCTGGCCGCTTCCCGCTCGCCTCGCAAGCAAGCCGCCCGGATCTGGCTCAAGCGGGAGGATCTGGCCCACACCGGCGCGCACAAGATCAACAACACGATGGGCCAGGCGTTGCTGACGCTTCGCATGGACAAGAAGCGGATCATCGCCGAGACCGGCGCGGGGCAGCACGGCGTCGCCTCCGCCACCGCCGCAGCCCATTTCGGGCTCAAGTGCGACGTCTACATGGGCTCGGAAGACGTTCGGCGTCAGCGCTTGAACGTCACGCGCATGAGGCTCCTTGGTGCCCGCGTGGTCGAGGTTGATTCGGGCTCGCGAACTCTCAAGGACGCGACCAACGAAGCCATGCGAGACTGGATGGCCTCTGTCGAGCACACGCACTACATCATCGGATCGGTCGTGGGCCCGCACCCTTTCCCGATGATCGTCCGCGATTTCCAATCCATCATCGGACGCGAGGCCAAGTCGCAGAGCCTGCGCCTGCTCGGACGTCTGCCCGACGCTGTGGTCGCCTGCGTCGGGGGCGGATCCAACGCCGCCGGAATCTTCTACCCCTTCATCGACGACCCAGAGGTCGCGCTCGTGGGCGTCGAGGCCGGTGGCCGTTCCAGCCAGCCCGGACAGCACGCAGCGCCGCTCTCGTTCGGCACCCCGGGAATCCTCCACGGGTCGCTGAGCTACGTCCTCCAAGATCAGTTCGGCCAAACGGCCGACGTGCACTCCTGCTCCGCAGGGCTGGATTACCCGGGCGTCGGTCCCGAGCATTCACATTGGAAGGATGTTGGCCGCGTGCGGTACACCTCCGTCACCGACGATCAGGCGCTGGACGCCTTCGTCGCGCTGGCGAGCAACGAGGGCATCATCCCTGCACTCGAGACCGCGCACGCGCTGGCGGAAGCCGTGCGGCTGGCGGGCGATCTCAACCCCGACCAGCACGTGCTGGTCAACCTCTCGGGCCGGGGTGATAAGGACGTCGACGAAGCATCGCGACTCCTCGCGCTGCGCTCGCAGAACTGAAATCGGCTCGCACGGTCCGGCGAGGTACACGAGGGCGAGGTGCACGAGGGCGAGGTACACGAGGGCCGGGCGCCCGACCGGGCAAACCGCGGGAGATCCGCCTCACCTCTGCCGAGATCCGATCCTCGCTCGAACTTCAGACCCTGCAATCTTCGGGCGCGAACTCCCAAGGCTCGGGCGGCGAATCACCCGATGACCGCCATGCGCGAATGACTGGCGCGCCCATGACGCCCTGATTGCCGAAGGCCGGATGCCCGCCCGCCCGATGGGACAGCCAACGAGCGAGAGGCACCCGACGAGTGACGCCCGACCCCTTCCCTGGACCCCGTGGAGATTTCAACGCGTGCCCGATCGTGCCGCAGAACTCCGCCCCGGAAGCCCCGCAAGCCCGGGAACCTCCGGAAGCCCCGCCCTCCGCCGGAGGCCCGGGGCACGTGGCGTGGTCGCCGCTCGAGGCGGGTCTCTGGCCCGGGTTATGGCACTCGGCGTGGTCGCGGCGAGCGGCTTGCTCGCAAGCCGCGGCGAAGCCCAGCCCGCGCCGATGGCGAGCTGGCGCCTTGGCCCAACCATTACGCCTTCCGCCCCGCCCGACGGGAGCGAAGCAGATTGGACTGCGGCTCGGGCAACGCTCACCGACGAGGGCGCAGCCCGTGACGTGCGCTCCGCCGCCGCGACGCAGCTCGTCCGTGCCCTGGACCATCGCCCGAACCTCGACGCCATCGTCACGATCCTGAGGGCGCCGTTGCCTTCTTCGGGCGGGGAACGCGGCGCCGGCGCGGCGGGAAACGGGGCGAACGGAAGCAACGGTCCGTCGACCAGTGGCCCATCCGGGGCAGGCGCTTCGGGAGCTGGCCAGTCCGTCGTTGGCGGAGCGGCCCCGAGCGCGCTCTCACTGGTTCTGGAGGCGATCGCCCGCGAGCCGGTCGCCCATCCGGCCCTGCTCGAACCTCTGGCGGAACTGGTAACCCGCCTGCCCGAACCCATGCTGCAGGACGCGCTGCGGGCCCTGGGGTCGATCCGCACCATCCCCGCCGCTCGGGTGCTGTTGACCTACGCCGACGAGCAGTTGCCCACCGCCGTGACCACCGCGGCATTCCAGTCGCTGGAACGCCTGACCGGGCGTGACGATCTGCCCCGCTCGAGCGGCGCGTGGCGAGCCTGGGGAGATCGCATCGCGCGCATGACCTCGCACGAGTGGAGCGCCGAACTGGCCCGCGGGCTAGCCGGGCGGACCGATCGGGCCCGGGCGGCCCTCCGAGCCCGGACCGCGGCCTTGGTCGACGCACGCCGCCAGGTGTATCTCACCACGCCGCAGGCCCCGGCACGGAACGAGCTGCTCCGCTCGTTCCTCGCGGAGGGGTTGCCCGAAATGCGGGATCTGGCGTTTGAGTTGATCGGGCGCGAGCTCGGCGCCGGGTCGCGCCTGGACCCGGCCCTGGGCACGCTCGTGACCTCGCTGATCCGCCACCCGGACGCGCCCGTCCGCGAGCGCGCGGTGCAACTGGCCAACCAACTGACTCCCGACGAAGCGCGAGAGTCGATCTTGGCGTTGCTGCCGGAAGAGTCCGATCCTCGGGTTGCCGCGGCGTTGCTCCAGGCCGCAACCCGCTGGCCCCGCGAGGTCAATCCCCAGATCGCTCTGACTTGGGTCTCGCGTCCGGGACCGGTGCGGACCGCCGCGATCGATCTGCTGTGGGCGATCGCCCGCGCTGGGGAGCTGAACGATCCGGCCGACCGCGAGCTGACGCTGACGCTCTTGCGCGACCTGCCCGACGAGGCCCACACGCCGGCGTCCTGCCGCTTGCTGTTCGTGATGGGCACGCGCTCGGACGAGACGATCCTGCTGCGACTGCTGACGGCCCCGGGCGCGACCACGCGATTGGCCGCCGCTGAAGCCGTGGTCAACGACCGTGGCTTTTTCGATGCCTTGCTGGCCGCTGCGGGCCGCGACTCGCAGCTCTTCGACGTCGCGACGCGATCGTTGATCATCCACGCGCCGGACCTGGCGGGCTTCCGCACGCTGACGAACCTCCCGGTTGATTCTCCCGAAGATCGTCGCCGGGGTGTCGCCACTCTCGCTCGCCACATGCCGTCCACCGACCTTCTGTTCGCGGCCCTTGGTCCCGCGATCGAGGGCGTGAGCCGGGAGCTCATCCTCTCGCCCATGACATCGGAAGAGCGGGTTCTGACCGAACGCGGGTCGCCCCGCCAGTTGGAAGCCCTGGCGCAAGGATTGCTGATTTTGGCCCGGTTGCGAATCGAAGCCGAACGACCGGAAGCAACCCTCGCCGCGCTTGCCGCGTTACCCGAGCTTGACCGGCTGATCCCGGGAGAGGCGGACAAGCTCCGCGTCGCCGCGCTGGTGTTGCTCAGGAGGTTTGATCAGGCATCCGCGTTCGACGTGGACGCCGAAGTGTGGCTGGAAACGCTGGAACGGGCGCGAGATCCGGAACTCGCGGCTGCGATCGCCCAGGAAATTTCCCGCCAGTTTGACCGGGTCTTGACCGAAGACCAGCGGGATCGGCTCGCTCTGTTGGTGGCTTCGCGTGCGGCGATGAAGGCCGACGCCGCCCCGGCGCCGACCGAATCAACGCCCGCCCGCCCGGAGCCAAACCCCACCCCGCCTCCGACCCCCGGACCACCTTCAGCGACAGCGAGCGATGGCTCGCCAGCGGCACCGCGCGACGGAAACCCCAGCGGTGCTCGGGGCGGGTGACCGCCTCGTCCATTCGCAGAGCCCCTTGATACAGTCCCCCATGAGTGTGCGCGCTGCGATCGTCGCCATTGGGACCGCTTGGCTGACATGGAGTTGCGCGTTGTCGCCCGACGCTTCCCGTGCCTTAGGGCAGGAGGTCATTGTCCGGGTCGCAACGTTCAACCTTCAAGATGTCAGCACCGCGGAGATTCTCGCCGGCGACACACCCAGGTTGAAGCACCTTGCCGAGATCATCCAGCGGGTCCGCCCCAACGTGATCCTGCTCAATGAGATCGCCTACGACATGCCGGGTGCGCCGGATGTTCCCCGGGGCCCGGGGCAAACGCCAGGCCAAAACGGGCAACGCTTTGCAGACATCTATCTATCGCACCCGCAAACCGAGGGCGGGCGCGGGCTGAAGTTCAAGAGCTTCATGGCTTCGACCAACACCGGCGTCCCGAGCGGGATGGACCTGGATCGAAACGGGCAGGTGGTGACGGTCTACACGCCGCCCCCCAAGCGAGCACCAGGCGATGCGATCAGCGAGGCGGGGCGCGAGTATGGCAACGACTGCTGGGGTTTTGGAACCTACCCCGGCCAGTTCGGCATGGCGTTGCTGGTCGACGAGCGACTGACCATTTTGGCGGATCAGGCCCGAACGTTCCAGTTGTTGCCCTGGGACTACATCCCCGGCGCTTTCATCCCGCTGGAGCCCGACGGGCGCACGTCGTGGTATTCCACCGCGGTGCTGGAAACGCTGCGTCTGAGCAGCAAGAGCCACTGGGACGTGCCAGTGAAGCTGCCGAACGGCGCCGTCATCCACTTTTTGTGCAGCCACCCGACGCCCCCGGTCTTCGACGGGCCGGAGCGACGCAACGCGCGGCGGAACCACGACGAGATCCGCTTCTGGGCCGACTACATCGAAGACGCGTCGTATGTCGTCGACGACGCCAACCAGCCCGGGGGCCTGGCGCCCGACGCGCACTTCGTGATTCTGGGCGATCTCAACGCCGACCCAGACGAGGGTTCGAGCTTCAAGGACCCGATCGGGACGGTTCTTGGCTCGGTGCGGCGGATCCAGAAACTCGATGCTCCGACGAGCGACCGGGCCATTGAGGGGCTGGACCCCGACGACACCGCGATGTTCAAGCTCCGCGTCGACTACGTGCTCCCCTCAGCCGGGCTGCGCGCCGTGCGGAGCGGGGTGTGGCGGTCGCCCGCAAGCGGCGAGCAAGCGGCGTTCCCGAGCGACCACTTTCCGGTGTGGATGGAAGTCGCGGTCCCGTCGCCATGAGCGGGCGACCCGACTCCTACAGTTGTCGGTGGAACACGGAACAGTCGAGGGTGTAGCTCAGTCGGTAGAGCAGCGGCCTTTTAAGCCGCGGGTCCAGGGTTCGAGTCCCTGCGCCCTCATTCAGCTTTTTCGAGTCGGGGCCCGTTCATGATCGTCGTGCACGCGACGTGGCACGCGGGGGCGCTGCACCTCTGGAGCGAGGATGCCCGGAAAGTCGGGTCGAGCGCGCCGGTCGAGGCTGGTCTTGCGACCGCGTCCGACGCCGCGGGCGAGACCGAAGCCAGCGCCCACGCGCCGCCCAAATCTCGCGCGTTCCCGCTCCACCCCTACGCGTGCGACCCGGAGACGCTCGCGGCGGTCCTTGGCCTGAGCCTGGTCGAGGCTCAACCTCACGAAGCAACCCTGCGTTTGCCCAACGCTGGCCTCCGACCGGCGGCGAGCACCCGCCTGGCGCCGTTGGTCACGAGCGCGATTGGCAGCACGGTCGCCAGCGGCGCTGCCCGCGACACCGGGCCGGGCGGGCCGGGAGCGCCGGGGGGTCATGGCGACGTCGCTGTTGACACCGAGGACGCGGACGCCGAGTCGGGCGTCGATGAGGACGATGCGTCGATCGCCGCGGCTGACCCGATGATCACCTGCATCACGCCCACGCTGACGCTTGCGCCCGAGCGGGTTGTGCAGACGCTGGATCGCCTGCTGGAGTTTGGCGATCAGCTCGCCGGCGTCTCCTCCCCAGTCGTTGGAGGTGCGCGCGAGGTCGTCATCGGCGGGACAATCGCCTTCTGGGGCGTCGCGGCGCGCGTCTCGCAGTCGCTGGTGGTGCAGCAGCGGTTTGTGCCCATGCTCCGCCAGGGAACGCAAGGCGAACTGCGCGGGTCGTGGCACCCTTGGCCAACCGACGAAGCCAACGCCGCCCGGGTTGAGCGCCTGATCCGCGCCATGCCCGCGGCGGCACGGGCCGGCGTCGACGACCTGCAGCACGCGCCCTGGCCGGTGCTTGCGGCGTTCATGGCGTGGATCACCGAAGCCCTCTGCCGCGACGCCCTCGCCAAGGAGGACATGGAAGAAGTCATCCGCGAGCGGCCCGTCGACGGCGACCCGCACGTGGCTTGGCTCGGGGGCCTGCTTGGCGCCGCGGAAAAAGTTGACGGTTCCCCTGCCGCACGCCAGGACATGTTCCGTCGCGTGAGGATGTGGATCGGGGGCCTGGACGATCGCGGGCCTTCCGCGGCGTGGAGGCTCTGCCTGCGCCTCATCGAGCCCGTGCGCACCGGGCTTGGCGATGAATCCGGCATCGACGACGGTGACGACGCGCAGTGGACGCTCGCCCTCGCGCTGCAGTGCGTCCAGAAGCCCACGCTGATCGTGGATGCGTCGGATATCTGGGCGTTCCCCGGCGATTCGGTCACGCTCGACGGGCAAAGGCTGGAATCCCCCCGCGAGCTCCTCCTGGCAGAACTCGCCCGGGCGGCGAAGGTGTACACCAAGCTCAACCAGTTGCTGGAGGAATCCAGGCCCGAGAGCATCGAGCTCTCGACGCGCCACGCGTACCAGTTCCTGCGCGAGTACCGCCAGTTGCTGCTGGAACAAGGCTTCGGCGCCGACGCACCGGAATGGTGGGATTCGCCCATGGCGCGACTGGGCGCTCGCCTGCGCCTGGAAAGCGACGAGAAGGCCCCCGGCGGTTCTTCCGCCGGCTCGCCCGGGGCCACGGGCGCCACGCGCATCGGCCTTGGCGCGCTCGTCCGCTATCGCTGGGAGATCGCGGTGGGCGATCTCACGCTCACCCTCCACGAGTTTGAGAACCTCGCCAAGCGCAAGAGCCCCCTGGTGCGCCTCAACGGGCGCTGGGTTGAGATCCGTCCCGAGGACGTCCAGGCCGCGATGCGGTTCATCCGCGAGAACCCGGGTGGCGAGGTCAAGCTTGGCGAGGCGATGCGCATGGCCTTTGGGCTGGACCTTCGCCAGACCGGCATCCCGGTCGTCGGGCTCGAGGCCACGGGCTGGCTCGCGGCGTTCCTCAACTCCGAATCGGCGGCCCGGGCGCTCGAGATCGTCGAACCCCCGGCAACGTTCCACGGCACGCTGCGACCCTACCAGACCAGGGGCGTTTCCTGGCTCTCCTTCCAGGAAGAGCTGGGCTTTGGCGTCTGCCTCGCGGACGACATGGGACTGGGCAAGACGGTGCAGCTCCTCGCGCTGCTCGCGCTCGAGCGGCACCGGGCCGCGAACGCCGAGCCCCCCTACTCGCTCAACCCGACGCTGCTGGTCGTCCCCATGTCGGTTGTCGGCAACTGGATCTACGAGTGCCGGCGATTCTGCCCGGAACTCAAGGTCCTCGTGCACCACGGCCCCGAGCGTCCCCAGGGCGAAGAACTGATCCGCCGAGCCTCGGAATCGGACTTGGTCATCACGACCTACGCCCTGGCGCACCGCGACCGCGAGACGGTGGAGAAGATCCCGTGGGGGCGGCTGGTGCTGGACGAAGCGCAGTACATCAAGAACCCCGCGACCAAGCAGTCGCAGGCGGTGCGTGGTTTCCAGGCCGATCGGCGCATCGCGCTCACGGGCACGCCGGTCGAGAATCGCCTGAGCGAGCTCTGGTCGATCATGGACTTTCTGAACCCGGGCTATCTGGGTTCAGCCGCTGGATTCCGCACGCGGTTCGCGGTGCCGATCGAGCGTTACCACGACAAGCCCAAGGCCGAGCAGCTGCGCGGGCTGATCCGTCCCTTCATCCTGAGGCGTCTGAAGACGGACCCATTGGTCGTCGCCGACCTGCCCGACAAGGTCGAGAGCCGGGAGTTCTGCCACCTGACGAGCGAGCAGGCGGCGTTGTACGAGTCGTGCGTCCGGCGGATGCTGAGCGAGGTGGAAGGCAGCGACGGCATGCACCGCCGCGGGCTCGTGCTGGCCGGGCTCATCAAGCTCAAGCAGATCTGCAACCACCCGGCGCAGCTCCTGCACGAGGCGCCCGACGGGCCCGAACCACCCGACCCCTCGCGCTCGGGCAAGTGCGTGCGCCTGCTGGAGATGCTGGACGAAGTGCTCGCCGAGGGCGACCGTGCGCTGGTCTTCACGCAGTTCCGCCAGATGGGCAACCTGCTCTGGGCGATGCTGCGCCGCCGCCTGGGCTGCAACATTTTGTTCCTCCACGGCGGGACGACGCAGACGCAGCGCCAAGCCCTCATCGACCAGTTCCAGAGGGGTGAAGGAAACGCGCCAATCCTGATCCTCAGCCTGAAGGCCGGTGGCGTGGGTCTGAACCTCACCGCCGCGACGCACGTCTTCCACTTCGACCGCTGGTGGAACCCGGCGGTTGAAGACCAGGCGACCGACCGCGCCTATCGCATCGGGCAGACGCGCACGGTGCAAGTCCATAAGTTCGTCGTGCGCGGCACGCTCGAGGAACGCATCGATCAGATGATCGAGCAGAAGACCGAGCTGGCGCGGAACATCATCGGCGCTGGCGAACGCTGGCTCACGGAACTCTCGACCGATCAACTGCGCGACCTGCTCACGCTTCGCAACGACGCGGTGGGCGACGACGAGGTTTGACCCGGGTGACGCGACGGGCGGCGCGAAGGGTGGCTCACGAGAGAGCAAGGCCCTGCCACCGGCGTGTGGGGCAAGGTGCGAAGCCTCCGAAGCTGCGTTAGCTCCTTGGCTGCTTTGTCGCCTGTTCTGTGTGGCGCGTGATGGTTCACCGCTAATGCACGGTTCCAGCGTTCCCACGCCACAGCGCGCCCGCAGTGAAATCGGCAAGGCGGCCGTCGGAACAAAGGGCGCTGTGGAGTCGGGAACCGTTTCGCACGTACACATCTCAAAGGAGTTCGCCATGAAATCGACGACCCGAGGCATGCCTTGCGTTGACCGTGTTGTTTGCGGCGAGCGTGGGTTGGAGCGAACTTCGATTCTCGTGAGGCGTGCCGCGGCGGGCGCCGCGTTGGCGATCGCCGCGATGTTCCTCGTCGCGTGCGGAGAAGCGTCGAACCAGTCGTCGTCATCGCCCGCTGAGTCCACCCCGTCAAACCCGGACTCCGGCGCGGGTACTT
Organism: Planctomycetota bacterium; assembly: GCA_033763815.1. Classification (GTDB taxonomy): domain Bacteria; phylum Planctomycetota; class Phycisphaerae; order Phycisphaerales; family UBA1924; genus JANRJU01. The sequence continues at coordinate 100,328 of JANRJU010000025.1, read as the reverse complement.
CCGGGGCGGGCAGCAGCGCGACCGACACCGCGGGCACGCCGGGCAGTTCCGCCTCGTCCACGTCGGTGGACTGGTCGCGTTCGAGTGTGAGTCCGGCCGACGACCAGCGGTCGACGGACCTGATGTTCTACTTTGGGCGTCTTGCCGACGTGTGGTATCAGGGTGCCCCCGGGACGCACACCTGGACCTGCGACGCGGGCGGCACGATCCGCGATGGCAAGGGCAACAGCTTCAAGATCGAGCCGGGCGAGTGGCTCGGTGTGATGCATCAGGCTCGAAAGGCGGCTTCGCCGGAGGGCGCGGCGATCCGGGCGCTGCCATCCGAGGTCAAGAACTACGCCGACGGGCTCGGCTCGCACCCGCGCCACGCCTACTTCCTCAAGTTCGACGACCAAGGCGTCGCGACGGTGACCTACGTGCGGCCGGCGGGCGGCGGACCTTCGGGCGGGTGAGCGTGGGAATCGGCCTCCCCGCCGCGGGAGAGGTCCGGCTGGAGGAGGCGTTGAGGAAGGCGGAGACGGCGGAGCCTACCGTTGCCTCCCTATGGCCAAGACCCGCCAGCTCCGCAAGCGCATTAAGGCTGTCGCCAACATCAAGCGCATCACCAAGACGATGCAGATGATCGCGACCGCGAAGTTTTCCGCGTCGCAGCAGCGCGCGACCGCCAGCAAGCCCTACACCGAGGCCCTGTTCCAGCTTGTCGCCGAAATGGCCGGGAGCATCGGGGAGGCATCGCACCCGCTGCTCAAGAGCCCAGCCGGAAAGTCCGGCGGTGGTGCAGGCGCGGGTACCAGCGGCGGCGGCAAAGAACTCACCCTGATCATCACCTCCGATCGTGGTTTGTGCGGGCCCTATAACGGTTCGATCCTTCGCACCGCGATGGGTTTCCTTCGCGCCAACGCCGGGGCCAAGGCCGGCGAGATCGAACTGGTCGGCAAGAAGGGCGCCGGGTTCCTGAAGTACAACTCCATCCCGGTTGCCAAGCAGCACACCTTCGGCGACAAGCCGGGCTACGACGCGGTGCAAAGGCTCGCGGACGAGTACATCGCCCGGTTCAGCGCCGGCGAGATTTCGGTCGTCCGGGTGATCTACATGAAGTTCGTGTCGGCGGGCAAGCAGACTCCGGCGGTTCTCCAGTTGCTTCCCTTCGATGCCAGCGCCATCCAGATCGCCAAGAAGGGCCAGGCGGCCTCATCGGCCGACGAGAAGACCAAGACCCAGGCCGCTCAGTACGAGTTCAGCCCCACGGCGGCAGAGCTACTTGGCGACCTGCTTCCCGCGGCAGTCCGGGCCGTGCTCTTCCAGTGCCTCACCGACGCGGTCGTCAGCGAGCACGTGGCCCGCATGGTCGCAATGAAGGCGGCAACCGACAACGCGGGCAAGGCCGGCAAGCGCCTCACCCGCGTCTTCAACCGCGCACGCCAGGCGCAGATCACCACGGAACTGACCGAGATCATCTCCGGTGCGGCGGCGCTGTCGTAAGGCACGCCAAACGCATCGCGAGCATCGGGGCCGGCCAAGTCCCGGAACGCAGAACAACCGAACTTACCAAAGAACCCGCACCCGTGCGGGTTCTTTTTCGCTATCACCACGGAGGACGGATTTGGGGCCGCGCGACGGCTTGCTTGGCGATAGGCTGGAGGCCGCGAGCATGCTCGACTTGAGGGAGGAACAAAGCGTGGGCGGCGACTTCAGCATGACCTTCTCGTGTGCGGCGACACCATCGGCGTTCCATGTCCGGTCCGCACACATGGAGGAGGAGCTTGGCCGACTCTTCGAGCTTTCCATCGATCTGGAATCGCAGGACCCGAACGTTCCAGTTCACCAACTGGTCGGATCGCCCGTTGAGCTTCGCCTGGCGCTCGGAGCGCCGGGGCGAGGCGGAACCGTGAAGCTCGTCAATGGCTTTCTGAGCGAGCTGACGCTCCAGCGCGCCGACGCAAGCGGCGCCCGCTATTGCGCACGCGTCGTCCCGTTCCTGTGGTTCCTCACCAAGCAGACCGATTCCCGGATCTTCCAGCGAAAGACAATCTCGACCATCATCGGCGAGGTGCTGAAAGAAGGTTACGACTACGGCGCGACCGACTTCAACCTGAAGGAGCACTACGAGCAGCACGACTACCGCGTGCAGTATCAGGAGTCGGACTTCAACTTCCTCTCTCGGCTGATGGAGCAAGAGGGCGTTTACTTCTGGGTCGACTCTTCGAGCGGGCACCACGTCACACGCTTTGCCGACTCTCCGGCGTGCCACGAGCGAGAGCCGGGGTACGCGGAGATCCCGTATCGACCGCAGGGTGATTCGAGCGCGAACAAGTGGCGTGAGAAGATCACCGAGCTGTCGCTGCAAGCGCGGATGGTGCCCGCCCGCTTCGTTCACACCGATTACAACTTCGCCAAGCCGCTGACACCCCTGCTCACCAAGCACCGCGAACCCCCGAAGCACAAGGGCGTGGAGCTCGAAGTCTTCGAGTATCCGGCCGAGGTCATGGAGGTCAAGGAGAGCGAGCGACTGGGGCGCCTGAGGCTCGAAGAAGTGTCGGCGGGGCATGAAGTCCTCGAAGGTGCCACCGACGCGCTGGGGCTCAACCTCGCACGGATCTTCCGTGTCACGGAGCATCCGTCGAGCGTGATCGGCGAGCAGGAGTGGATGGTGACGCGCGTCGCTTGGCAGGCGACCCAGAACGCGCGGAGCTCGACGAGAGACGCGGGCTCGCCGGCATACTCCTGCCGCTTCAGCGCCATCCCCGCCTCCAAGGCATATCGAACGCCCCGCGTCACGCCAAGACCGATCATCGCCGGGCCACAGACGGCGGTGGTGACGGGCAAGGAAGGCGAAGAGATCTGGACGAACCACCACGGGCAGGTGAAGGTCCACTTTCACTGGGATCGCTTCGGCCCGCGCGACCAGAACAGTTCGTGCTGGATCCGCGTCTCACAGCTCTGGGCCGGTCAGGGGTTCGGCGCGGTGTTTACGCCGCGGATTGGCCAGGAAGTGATCGTGGAGTTTCTGGAGGGCGATCCGGACCGACCGATCATCACCGGGCGGGTGTACAACCAAAGGAACATGCCGCCCCACGATCTGCCGCAGGCCAAGGAAACGTCGACCATCATGTCGCGGAGCACAAAGGAGGGAGGACGCGACAACTTCAACGAAATCCGGATGGTAGATACCAAAGGGGAAGAGCTGTTCTACGTGCAGGCGGAGAAGGATCGCACGGTATTGGTCAAACACGACAACACGGAACGCGTCGGGAACGACGAGGCGATCTCCATTGGCAACGACCGCGCAAAGCAGGTCGGAGGCGATGAGACCGTGAGCGTCGCGAAGAACCGCACAGAAGTCGTCGGCATCAATGAGACCGTTGCGGTGAAGGCCAACCGAACCGTCACCGTCGATGCGAACGAGACCAAGGCAGTGAAGGTCAACCAAACGACATCGGTCGGCTCCACGCGTCAAGTCCAAGTGGGCAAGATCGAGAACAAGACCGTCGGCCTGCTTCGCACTCAGTTTACGGGCCTGGCCGAGACCGTCAGTGCCGGGCTCGTCGAGAACATCAACGGCGGGCTTGCCACGGTCATCTCCGCCGGACTCATGCTCGAACTCACGGCGTCGGGTAATCGAATCAGCATGGGCCCGTGGGGCATCAAGATCACGGGAAGTAAAATCGTGATCAAGGGCGACCAGGTCATCATCAACCCGTAAGGAGCGGACCATGACGGTCATCCTCTCACCGCAGGACATTCCAAAGCCACCTCCGCCTCCGGCGGCCAGAATCTCTGACCACCACTCCTGCCCGAAGTCGGAAGGCTCGACACCGCACGTTGGGGGACCGGTGCTGGGCGGATCGCCAAACGTATTTGTCGAGCACAATGCGGCGGCGCGCATGGGCGATACATGCGTCTGCAATGGCCCACCAGACGTCATCAACTTTGGGTCGCCGACGGTGTTCATCAACGGAAAGAAAGCGGCGCGCAAGGATGACACGACGGAACACGGTGGAAAGATCGAGGCGGGGGCCGCGAAGACCTTTATTGGCTTGGGAGATCCGCCAGATGACACCTCGCTGTGGATGAAGTGCCTGATGATGGCCGCGGACATTGGTGCCGGGATTGTAATGCAGAAGTTCACGGACAAGCTGTCTAAAGCGTTCACCAAGGCGGTGACGAAGTGACCTTTGTCCTCCGACGCGAGCACGAAGAGGCGATCGCGGCTGCGATCTTTGCAAGGTTTCTCGATCGCGGCACTCGAGTGCTGCGACAGAAGCATGGCGCAATTCTTTCAGAAGTTCCTGACCACGTTCTCAAGGCCGTACTCCACAAGTGGTGCAATGAAGCGCGTCACTATGGCTTTTTCTCGGAGAAGCACTTCCTTCGATACGCTCGGGCCGTGATAGTCACAGCCGGATTGGACGCGAGCAAACCTGATCTTCCGTATCTCGACACCGTGGTCGGAGACACTTCGATCGATGCAGACCACCGATCCGCCGTGCTTCTGGAGCAGTCGCTCGCTCAGAACTGTATGGGGAAACGCTTATGAGTCCGCCAGTCAGCAACATCCCTCTTTCTGAAGAAGCACGAAAGGATCTATATCATCAACTAGTTGAAGAGGCGTTTCAATCCTTCGGGCACGCAGATCCAGATGCTCTCCATGCCTACCGACAACACTTGGCATCAAGCTTAGGGGTATTCTCAACATCTGACGGCCCGAAGTGGAACCCACTCCAACAGCGATGGGAAACCTGGGACGAGATGAGCGGTGATTGGATTCCGGTCGAGAACAGCGATGAATGGGAACCTTTCGGCGAGAGCGAAGACGATGAGGAGAAGGACTCCGACCCGCAAGAATGCGGGTTTGTGTGCGGAGCGATCGCATGGGGCTATAGCGTCGGTAAGTGGGCCGCAGGGATGTGGGGGACGGTTAGCAATGCGGTCGACGGCATTGACTGGAGCACGGTCGGACACACGGTGCTCGACGTTGGAGGACTCATCGAGCCCTTTGGCATCGGGATCGCTTCGGACGCAGTTAATGCGGCCTGGCATGGCTTCGAGGGAAACTGGCTGGACGCCGCTCTTTCTGCCATCTCGATTGTGCCGGTCGTCGGAGATGCCATCGGTAAGGGCGGCAAGGTCGCCATTCGGGCTGGCGGAGCGGCTCTTCGAAAGTTCATCCAAGCCATCAAGGAGTTCGGTGGGCTTGACAAGATCAGGGAGTTTTTCTCCCGGATACCCGGCGAGCCGGGAAAGAGAATGCGAGAGGCTTTTGAGGGATTCTATCGCGAGGCTAGAGACAAGTTCCTCACAGAAAACGCTAATGTGCCATTCGCGGCGACGAAGTGGGCGGATGAGACGGAGGCGATATATAAGCGGATGTATGGAGATCCTGTTTGGTCCAAGGGCGGCAACAGGGTATGGTTTACATCGGGGGATTCTCCGTACTTGGTCGGGGATCACGCCTCGCTGTTGGAGTTCAAGAGGACTTTCGCGGAGACACCATTCGGGAACAACCCTCCGGGCGCGTTCAAGGGGTGGGACAGCCACCACGTCATCGAGGCGATCGATCTGGAGAATCTGGGCCTGCAGGGAGCAAGAGAAGAACTTTATCGGCGACTCCCTGCCGTTCTGCTTCCGCCCGAGGGGCACGCCAGAATTACAAGTATCCTGAGCAGCTACAGACCATTTAAAGATGTTCAGGACCTTCGCGAGGCGTACGAAATCGCGTACGACACGCTTGGTTTACCCGCGGACGATCTCATGGACATTCTTGACGAGATTCTAGTTGAGGGCGTGACGTGATAACTCAGACGCTCGCCATCCTCGACTCCGCTCGCGACGCTGCCGCGGTGGCGATTGCTCGCAATCTCTCGCCGCGGCATCAGTCGCTCTTCGATGGCGCCAAGGGGGCGGAAATGGCGTTGGCAGCGCCGCACTTGTTCGAGTGTGACACTGCGGGGAACATCGCGAAGCTGATGCTCGTCCTATCTGGAATTGGCGAGTGCGGCATTCTGGCCGATATTGGTCAACTGCCTCCGCTAGAGGCACGCCTCTCCACTGAGACGGATGACTTCACGCTGGTTCGACGACATTTTCGACGCTTCCTTGTCGTTCGAAGAGACGCTACAGGAGAGAGCGCGTACTTCCGTTACTACGACCCCCGAATTCTCCGGGCCTTTCTTCCAGCCTGCACCCCCACTGAGCTGAAACAGTTCTTTGGACCGGTCGTTTCGTTCCATGTGCAAGACGAAGTGCCCGGGTTCGTTCGAACGTTTAGCATTCGAGCGTCGGGGGCGTTGCTGAGCCAGCAGTCTCCAGTTGACGCATTCCTGGCCCGTCGCGCCGGAGAGTCCAAATGCAAGTGAAGCGGAGAAGCTAAATGCCCCTCCTCAGCGTCATCTTCAAGGACGGCTTCAGCGACGACCACGCCATCGTCCGCGTCAACGGCGTGAAGGCCTTCGACCGGGACAACCTCCGCACGCGTCCGGAACGCGACCGGGCCGCGGCGTTCGATATCGATGTCCCGCCCGGCCTCGTGACCGTCGAGGTGGATATCCCCACGCGGGCTCAGAATCTGGTACACTCGCTCGACGTGCGGGCTCGGATGAGCATGCTGGTGCGTTTGGTCCCCGGCGGCGGGCTGCGCATCGAATCCATCGAAGGAGTTGTCGGTGACCTCTAAACGACACGCTTCTCGATAACACTCCTGTCGCTGACACGTCTCTCGACCATACACATGTAGACCACACGCCTCACCAGGTTGCAACGCACACCGCGCGATCGAGCATTCGTACGAGTTCCAGTGCAGGACATCTTGCCTTCTACACGCGTTCATCGCGCCACACACGCGAGCATTCTCGGCCCGAGCATCCCGCATCGCAGCGCCAGGTGAAGTCCGAGGTTCGCAACTGCCCGACGCAACAAGACCGGCCAAGCTCTTGCTGTCATCGTTCGTGCATCCTTGAGTCGCTTCTTGCGTGGTTCGTCTCGTTCTCGTCCGCCCCGCGTCAAGACCTGTGTCCGCGCCAGCTCGCCGACACGCATGGCTCTGTTACCAAGCTCCCGACTGCAGCTCACCCGCATCGACACGACATCGCCCGATTGCAACGACGCGCTGGCCATTTGCCCTCGCGGCGTCGGTCGGGCCCCTCACGGAGATCTCAGATGGCTCGCAAACACGCCGGTGGTTCGACGATCGCGGATCCTCCCTCGGTCCCCTCGCCCAGTGTCGAGCCCAAGCCTCGCACACTCCATCCGCGGCGTGCCGCCGGCTTCGAGGGCGCCGGTGTCGCTGCCGAAACCCCGCCCGAGTCTTCCCTGGAGGCGTTTTCGCTCGCCAGCGAGGCGGTTCCACCCGAGATCCCCGCCATGAACCCGGAAGTCGCGGCGCTCCCCACCAATCTCGCGCCCGCGCCAGACTCCGACCTCGACGCCGCCCGGGCCATCAAGTACAGCGGTCGCTATGTCGCGACCCCGTCGCAGCGGCCCCTGTTCCCGGGCTCGCCCATCAACGTCTCCAGCGAGCGTCTGCACCTGGATGTCGACGGCATCACGCCCCTCAACGTCGCGAGCGGCACCCTGCACTTTGGCCTCAGCTCGCGCGTGCACTGGATGGCCAGCCTTCGCGCCACCGAAGACAACACGTTCGTCGGGACCATCACCTACAAGCGAGGATCGACCGGGCACTTGCCATACACGCAGGTCGAGATTCGTCGCCGCCCGTCTTCCTCCGCCCGGATGATCGAAGCAACGTTCAGCGGCCCATCGCTGGCATCGCGAACCTGCATCTACAAGCGCGTGCTGACGACCTATCGCAGCGTGAGCTTCGAGTTTGATCGCGTGCCGAGCGTGAGCCCGGTTCTGAGCATCAACACCGGCGCGCATCCCAATCGCCCGGCGGAACTCGCAGTCGGCCCGCTCTCGATCCAGGAAGTCTTCCGGCGGGCTGGCTTCGCCGTGCTCACCGACACGCCCAGCATCGTGCCCGTCTCCGGCGCCGGGGCGGATGGCGTGTGGAGCGACAGCGAAATGCACGACGCGATGGAAGTCAACTGGTCGCGCTTCCAGAACAGCGCCCAGTGGTCGATGTGGGTCTTCTACGCCGCACTGCACGAGGATGGCGAGACCCTGGGCGGCGTGATGTTCGACTCCATCGGTCGCAACCATCGCCAGGGGACCGCGATCTTCTGCAACTCATTCATTCGCCAGGCCCCCGCGGGCGATCCCGCCCCGCAGGCCTGGCGCGATCGCATGCAGTTCTGGACCGCCGTGCACGAGATGGGGCACGGCTTCAATCTCGCCCACTCTTGGCAGAAGTCGCTCGGCGATGGGTGGATTCCGCTCGCCAATGAGCCGCTGGCCCGCAGCTTCATGAACTACCCGTACCGCGTCCCGGGGGGCGAGCGGGCCTTCTTCCGCGACTTTGCGTATCGCTTCAGCGACGCCGAGCTCCTCTTCATGCGCCACGCGCCGGAAGAGTTCGTGCGCATGGGCGACGCGGCGTGGTTCGACAACCACGCCCTCGAGCAGGGAGACGACGAGCCCGACGCCGCCCCACCGCTCACGCTCCAGCTCCGCACGCAGCGCCCGGGCGACCGCTTCGAGTTCCTCGAGCCCGTGATGGTCGAGCTCAAGCTCACCAACGCCAGCGACCAGCCCCAGGTCGTCGGGGCCCACGCGCTGCAGGATCTCTCGCACGTGGCACTGGTCGTCAAGAAGGACGGCCGCCCGGCAAAGCGCTTCCAACCCTTCGCAACCTACTGCCACAAGCCCAACATGGTCGCCCTCGCCCCCGGGCAGAGCCTGTACGAGCTCATCTTCGCCGGGGCGGATCGCACGGGCTGGCTCGCCAGCGAACCCGGCAACTACACGCTTCAGGCGATCTTGCCCATCAGCGAGGGTCGCGTCATCTCCAACGAGCTGCGCATCCGCATCGAGCGCCCGGCATCGTGGGAGGCGGACAACCTCGGGCAGGATTACTTCAGCCTCGATGTTGGCCGCGTGCTGGCATTCGATGGTTCGAGCGTGCTGCAATCCGCGACCGACACGCTCCGCGAAGTGGTGGAACACGATGCGACAGCGGACCTCAAGGCCGCGACGCACGCTCGCATCGCGCTTGGCTTCGAGCGCACCGGCAACCGGCGCGTCTTCAAGCCGACCGACGGGGTGCCGCAAGTCTCGCTGACGAAGGGCGACCCCGACGAAGCCCTCAGGCTGCTCGACCAGGCCATCCGTCGCGGCGGGCAATCGGCCGCGGAAACGCTCGGCAACATCGACTTCAACTACTACGCCCGCAAGTTCGTCAAGTGGCTGCGCACCGAGAACGCTGGCGCTGAGGCCAAGGCCGTCGTGGACGCCGCCGCCAGCACCCTGCGGGCGCGAAACGTCATCCCGCAGGTCATCGAGCAGCTCGAAGCCAGCCTCAGTGCCAATGTCGACGTCACGCCACGACAGATCCCGGCGATGCGAGCGCCCGGATTCGCCGTGCCGGCGACTCCGCCAATCACCAACTCCTCGGTCTCGGTCACGGACGCAAAGTCCAGGCCCGCCAACCCGCCGCGGGAGAAGCTCCCTTCCAGGCCCGCCAGCCTCAAGCCAGGCGCGCCGCCCGCCAATGGCAAGGGCGATGCCAAGCCCCCGAAGCGAAAGTAACCACCGCTTCAACGCCGCTCGAAGCCGGGGCACCGCCCGCTCGAGCGGCAGTCTTGCGATTGCTCAGGTCGAGAGCTTCTGCTCGAGCGATCAAGTCGAGATGGCCCGGCGAATCACGTCGGGCCGCTCGGCTTGCCCAGTCCGAGCGCTGAGCAGCAGCGCGTGGCACGCACTGAGCACGCTCGACACGTCGATCGGCGCCTCAGGTACGCCCCGCGCCAGGCGACGAAGCTCCGACGTCAGGAGCATCACCCACGCGTTCGGCTCGCCCACAACTCCGCCCACAGTTCCTGTGGCCAGGGTCGCGTCGCCACCCTTCGTGGCGTCTCTGGGTCCACCGGACCTCGCCACGTCAAACAGCGTGCCGGGGGTTCCAATCGCTTCATCAAATCGTTGAGGCGAAGTTTCGAGCGACAGCGTCGGCCCGAGGGGCTCCGGCCGCGCATCGCGACCCACCAGCACGCTGGCCCCGAGCGCGTCAAGCTCAACAACCCCTCGCTCGCCCTGGATCGTCACACGAAGGCGAGGCGGGGCTTCCACGTCGCCCACCAAGATCGTCGCGGCTCGGGACTCGACACCTCGAAGGACCGCCGCGAACGTGCCCGTCAAACCACGGAGCGTTCCCTCGCCCGCGCTCCCGGGGAGCCTCGGTGCGCGTGTCGCCGCGACATCTTCAACATCGCCCACGATCGCGAGCACCGCGTCGACAGCGCTAAAGAGCTTGGCCCCGAGAGACCACATTGCCGCCGGCCCCAGCAGCTCCACGCTCGCAGCCCGGATCGGCTCGATCGCGGGCAGGGCGTCGGCAACTCGCGCGGCGACAAGCTCTCGCACGCGAGGGACAAATCGCACCCGCGGCACCGGCGCATTCTCGCGCCACGCCGGTGAACTCAGGTCCATCGCCGATGCGGGCACGGGTTCGAATGCGACGACCTGCACGCCCCGCGAGGCCGCTTGCGCGAGCGCCCGGACGTCGTCCGGGGTTGATCCAAAGCTGCCAGCGTCCGCGAGCAGGACCACGTCCGCTTCGGTTGTTGCCAGCGCGGCGCGAAGATCATCCATCGGCTCGCACCCGAGCGCTGCCGCCACGGCCCCGGTCTGCCCCCGGCTCTCCGAGCCTGCGGCAACGAACGCCAGCCCCGCGCCCCGCGCGACCGTCGACAGCCAACCCGCCTGCTCCGGACGAAGCCACCCGAGCGCGGCAAGTTGCCGGGCCGGAGCGGCGTTCGATGGATGCTGCGAACCCGGGATCGCGATCGGCGTCGTCACGTGTCCATCGTATTCAACGACGCCACGCCAGATGCCAACAGCTCGCATCGCCCAGCGCCGAGGCACGGGTGTTTTGTTCAAGCGCCCTTCGCTCCGACAAGGAAAGTCACAGGGACACACACGAGCCCGAATACACAAACCGGAGTCGGGCGCGTCGCTCGACTCCGGCGGAGCAAACCATGGTCCTTTTCATCGCCACTGAAAGACCGAGCCTCCTGGCGGAGCCCGAGTCTCACGAGGCACCTCGGGGAAACTCACCTCACTCTTGCACGCTCGCCGTCATCGCACCGGAGTCGATCCGGGCCAGAAGTCGCGACTGGTTGATCGAGGCCGCGGCGGATTTCTCCCCCTCCGTCAAGCGGCGAACATCGAGCGCGAGCACGAGCGATCGCCTGCCCTCGGAATCCAGCTCGAACCGCTCAAAGACGAACCGGTCGTTCTCGACCAGGCGCAGCACGTGCTCGAACTTGGCGTTCTTGGACTCCGGATCGCCGGCGAGCGTCGCCTTCGAACGGTCGCTCTGGCCCTGCTGCTTGGAGCGGAAGACGCTCTCGCTGACCGAGTCGAAGAGGGTCGCCTGCAGGGCGCTGCCATCGCCGGTCAGGGAGAACAGGGCCCCGCCTTCGAGCTGCTTCCCATTCACGCGTCCCTCGAACACCATGAGCATCGACCCGTCGGGTTGCTTCTGGATCGACATGCTGCCGATCGACCCGTTCTGTCGCTCGCCCACGCGAGCCTGGATCGAGCCCTCCCACTCGCCCAGCAGACGGGACATCAAAGGGTGGCTCGCGACGCTCTTGGAAGAGGCCGACGCACGGCTCGTGTTCTCCGGTCCAGCGATCGAGGCATGGGCGGCACCGGCGCACACCAGCAGGGCGGCAGGCAGGACCAGACCCGAGAGGAGTCGAACGCGATAGTTGGACATACAAAGCTCCAGGTGGAGGCTGGCGCCCGCCCTCCCTTCCGAGGGCTCAAGACGGGTCCGCGCCGCCGCGACTGGAGATCGGTTGCGAACGTCCCCTGCTTTGCGGGGCGGGGGATAAACGCGCACCTTCGCCCTTTCCGGGGACCCGCCAGCCGCGCCACCTTGCCCAGACGGAAAAACCAGTCCAGGCGGCGGCTGTCGGCAATGGTCGATGGGCAATGGGCATGGGACAGCCGAGAAGCTCTTTGCTTCGCCCGGCTCGCCTGCCAGCTCTGTATCCCTTCTCAGCAACCAGCCGAGAACGCCTGCGCGTAATCCAGGTAGTCGAAGAAGTCGACCTGCCCGCTGTTGTTGAAGTCGGCCGAGTCTTCCTCGGTCGCGAAGGCTTCTGCGAAATCGAGGTAGTCAAAGAAGTCGAGCTGGCGATCGCGGTTGAAGTCTGCCGGGCAGCAGTTGGGATAGATAAACGTCGAGCGGGTCGTTGTTAGACCTGCGTCGTCGGTCACGCTGAGCCGGAACTCGTACCAGTACTCCTCGCCGTCGCATCCATAAGGCGTCACGCGAACGTCGGTCGAGCACGCGGGGACGGGGGGCTCCGGATGCGTGTGGTCGTTGTGATGGAAGATCACCTGCCAGCGGCACTGGAGCTGGCTCGGGCCGTGTTCCGCGTCGCTGACCGTTGCCCGCAGTTGCTGCGTGAAGTCGACCCCACCCGGCTGGTACAGGCTGCCGTCGACCGGGCTCGTGATCGTCACCTGAGGCGGCGTGTTGTCCGTCGAGACGATCAGCCTCTCCGTCGTGAGGTTGTTCGAACCGTCGAACACACGAAGCGTCACGTCGCGCCGCGTCGGAGCGCCCGAGCTGGCCAGCCCGCGCACGCGCAGCTCGCCAACGCTGATGAAGTTGGCCGATCCGCCCGGGTTGCCGATGATCATCACTCCCAGGCTCTGGATGCCCGGGAACGAGATCTGGTACGTCTCGAACGACAGCCCGTTGTTGCCGGCGTACGCAGGGGTGATCGTCACGTTCGGCACGTTCCGCCAGATGCCGTCGATCCCCCGAGACGCCACCCGCAGCGTGTCGAACCAACCCCCGTCGAAGAAGTGGATGCCCTCCTGGAACGTCAGGCCCACCACCGTCTGCGGCGTCGCGAACGTGTAGCCGATCCAATCCTCATTCCCTTGGTCGCCAAAGTGGAACGTGTCGAACTGCAACTGCGAATCCAGCGTCCCGGGCGTCGGCAGGACCGCATCGCGGATGATCTCGGGATTACGACTGCCGCCACCCTGCGGGCCCGGCGGGTTCAGCGTGTACACCTTCGCGATGATCGAACCGCGGGAGGTGAGGTCCTGCGACCCCGAGTACGTGTGGACCGGGTTCGCCTGGGTGCTCACGGGCGAGCCATCGCCAAAGTCCCACTCGTAGCGAAGCGCCCCGCCTTCAGGGTCGCGGCTGCCCGCGCTGGAGAACTGGACCTGCAACGGCGTTGGACCAAACTGGGGCGTAGCGCTGGCGACGACCACCGGCGGCAGATCGCCCGCAAAGCGAATCCGACGCAGCGTCGCCACGCCTTGGTTGTCGTAGTTGATGTAGTGCAACCCCGCCGCCCCCAGCGCGTCGCTCTCCTTCCATGCCACGGCGACGACAGCGCCCGCGCTGTCCTGGAATCGCCGGACCTCCTGCAACTGGTCGGCGGCGTCGAACTGGAACTGGTGGATCCACCCGCCCGTGAAGTCGGCGTGGAAGTAGGACCCGCCAAAGGGCGCCGGGAACGCCGAGCCCGTCGCCCAGACGCCTCCCGTGGATGACGAACCATCGAACTGGAAAGCCCGCACGGGCGAGTTCGGCGCATCGTGCGCCACGCTGACTGCCTGGCCCTGCGCGTTGTAGATCCCGACGCGCACCGCGCCGCCATGCCCCCATTCGATCGCGGGGCGAGTGTGCTCGAAGCGAGCGATGGTGGGTGGCACCTGCACGCTGGCGTTGCAGGGGTTGGGCCAACTGGGCGTGTTCAGCGTGTCCTGAACGATGAGGTCCTGGAAATCAAAGAACTGCTGGGTGCAGCCGGCGAAGCCAAAGAGCGGGTTGGGCGCCGTCCGGTTGGGCGGCGCCGCGGGAACGTACCCAACGCCAGACCAGTCGAGCCCTTCAAAGAGAGGCCAGCCAAAGTTCTTCCCGCCCTCGCGCACGATGTTCAGCTCTTCGCGCTGATACCACCCGACGTCTCCGACGTAGAGCGTGCCAGGGCCGTGCGTGCCGCCCGAGCCCGGGCGGAGTGTCCAGCGGAAGGGGTTGCGGAAGCCCATCGCCCAGGTTCGCGACGCGGCGGAAGCGGGCGCTCCCGGGTCGTAGAACGGGTTGTCGGGCAGGCCGTTGCCGGTTTCGGGGTCCAGCCTCAGGATCTTCCCGTTGAGCGAACTGAGCAGGAGCGAGCGGAACGCGCCAACATCTTCCGCGGCGGTGATGATCCCCTCCGCCCGGGCGGTGTTGCTGCTCCCGTTTCGGGGCCCGCCGTTATCCACTTCTTCATAGCTCGCGCCGTCGCCGTTGCCCACGAGCAGCGAACCATCCTCGCCAAACAGGACGGTGCCGATCGAGTGGGATTGGTGGCAGACCGGGAACCCGTTTGTCAGCGAGCTCCCGACCAATACTTGGCGCGAGCTGGGCTCCACGCCCGTGCCCGCGGCGTTCACGGTGTACCGCGTCAGGCGTCCGATGGTGTCGCGGAAGTACTCGTTGACCGTGGGCACATACTGGGGCGTACCGAAATATCGGGCGTGGTGGTAATCCACGACGTAGAGCAGATAGATCCGGCGATTGGTCGCAAAGTTGGGATCGAGGCAGAAGCCAAGGAGGCCAAAGTCGCGCCAGTCGCCAACTTCCTGAGAGATATCCACCAAGGGCGTCGCGGACTTGACCCCGTTGCGCACGGTCCAGACGCGCCCGCCCTTTTCCCACACGTAGCCAGTTCCATCGGGGCCAAAGCTGACGCCGACCGCCTGGTTCCAAGACGCGGAAACCGACTCGTCAACAAACCCGGGAGGGAGCGCCAGGGCCGTTCCCGTCGTCACCAAGAGCCCCAGGACGCTCGCGGCGAGCGACGCACGGTTGCGGATCAGGTTCATCGCGGACTCCTCCGGTGGCGCCCGAGAGTCGCCCGGGCCCGCGCTCATTGTGCCCGCAATGGTGGCAAGCCGCAAGCACGAGTTGTCCAGAATTCCCTTGGAACGCCTGATAGCGCACATCGGCGCACATGCCTGGCGGCAGAGCCCTCAGCGAACATGAAACAACCCCAGTGAACTCACTGGGAAAACCAGCGGGCTCTGCCTTGCAGCGCGCGAAAAAAAACCGACGGGCTTTGCCGTCGGTTGTCGCTGCGGTTTTCTTGGAATGTTGGCGGCTTAGCTCCCGGTCCCCGTCTGGAAGATGCTGTCGTTGACATCGCGGAGGGTGCCGAGGGGCGTGCCAAGCGTGGTGAACGCGCGGCCAATCGCGGTGTCGACGAGCGTGAGCTGCGCGATCCCGCCAATGGCACCGGTAACGCCCGTGGCGCTACCGACGACCGAGATCGAGTAGTTGCGGAACTGGGTGCCCGAGTTGATCTTCGCGAGCACTGCGGCGATGTCCTGCGTGCGCACCACGGTAGAGGTGAGCGGGCTGGGGTTGAAGGTCTGGCTGTCGATGGTGGTGCCGTCGTTGAAGTGGTAGCGGAGGTTGAAGCTGAACGTCCCGCCGTTGGCGCCGGTGGTGAAGGGGTTGAAGACGCTGACGGTCTCGGAGAGCGTGCTGCCGAAGCGTGCGGGGTCGGCGATGCCGCCACCGGTGAGCAGCGTCGAGGATCCGACCCGCGACGAGAAGACGGTCGAGAGCCCGTCGGCCGAGGGTGTGCCGGGCTGGTTGCGACCGGAGAACTGGAGGCTGACGACGCCAGCGGTGATGGGCGCGTCGATCTGGTTCGTCTGGTAGCGCACCGCGTAGACCTCGCCCACGTTGACGCCAAGGCCTGGGGTTTCGAGGCTGACCTCGGCCCGCGACTGCGGGAAGACGACCTGAACGCGGTCCACCGTCGGCTGTCCGGGGCGGATGAACGAGAGCGTGACCACCGACGTGACTTCGGTGTTGTTGAAGAGGCTGATGGACGTGTTGAAACCCGGGATGCGCTGCACTTCGGGCAGGAAGCCGACCGGGCGAGCTGCCCCGGCGATGCCAAAGCTCGACCACGCGGGCGACGCCCCAGCGGCTCCCGTCGTCGTCACATCCCAGTCGGCGAGCATCGCCAGGATCGGACGCGACGACGTGACGACAGCGCTATAGGTCCCGCCACCCAGCAGCGGGAGGCTGTGGACCTCGAGCCCGCCGCGGCGGTAGGCGTCGGTCGTGAACGTGACGCCCACGACCTGCCCGGCGGAACCGTGGAAGTTGACGACGATCGAAGCCGGATCGTCGCTGAGGTTCTGCCACACGATGAACGTGCGTGACTGGTTGGCCTGCTCGACGCTGGGGAACCGCCAGGTCTGGAAGTCCGACGACGGGGCCGTCGCCAGGTTGACGACCTCGAGCCCTTCCTCAGCGGTGTAGGCGTTGAAGTCCTGACGCTCGAAGGACGCGCCGAGCGGAGCCGGCGTCGTCACGCCCGAACCAACGGCGGAGTAGACATAGAGCGAATAAGGAACGCGGCTGCGCACCAGGTTCAGGGATGTATCGGCGGCGCTCGAGACAGGGATCGTCAGATGTGCGCCGGCGTTGAGCGTGCCGGACGAGATGACGTCGTCGCGCAGCCCGTTCTCGTAGCGGGCAACGACCTGATAGGCCGCGGAGCCCGTGTTGGGGTTGAAGATCTTCAGCGTCTCGGTCGCGCTGCTGCTGCGAAACCCATCCGGGGACGCGACGACCTGAGAGAAGAAGCCCGCGAAGTTGGCGGGCTTGATGACCTCGGCGTTGACCACGGTCACGAGCGTCGAGTTCGTCACGGCTCCGCCCGCGTACCCGGTGTTCACGGGCACTTCCGCCATCGCCCCCGCCGCAGACGGGTTGCTCGTGAACGAGGCGTTGTTGGTGAGGTTCCAGCGGTTGAGGTTGGAAATCGTCTGGACGACCGACCAGCCCTGGATCACGCGTCCGAAGACCGTGAACCCGCCGCTGGCGGTGCCGATGTCGAGCGTGCTCGAGTTGTCGGCCATGTTGAAGAAGAACTGGCTGGTCGCGGACGTCAGCTCGTTGGTGCGGGCCATCGCGATGGTGCGCTCAACGTTGGAGCGCCCGGTGACCTCGCGGATGATCGGCGCGTCGGTCGTGACGTTGCGGAGCCCGGGAGACTGGCGCTCGTCGAACGCAAACCCGCCGCCCTGAACCACGAACCGCGGGATGGAAGGGTCGCTGGGACGCTGGTTGCCCGGCTGGACGACCGTGCCCGGATCCTCGCGCCACGCCGAGCGGTGGAAGAAGGTCTCGTCGAACCGCCCGGTGCGGGTGTAGTTCAGGAAGTTCTGGACCGTGATGGGCGCGGCGGCGTCGAACAGCTCGATATCCACGTCGCCCAGGCTCGTCTCGAAGCGAACAACGGTGTTGTTCGGGCTCTCAAGATCGGACAGGGAGGGGAGGGCCGTGCCGGCGAAGACCAGCCTCGCCTCGAGCGACTCAAAGAACCGGGCCGATTCCGCGACCCGCGAAGCCCCCGTCCGAGACGGGCGAGCCGAGCGCGACGCGCCCGTCCCGCGCGACATCAGCGTGCTCAGGCCCCGTCCAACTCGACCGCCAAGCCCACGAACATTCAACCGATCGCTCCAGCGACCCATGCGCAATCCTCCGTTGTAAGGCTCTGCGAAGCGGCGTCCGCTCGTTTCGTTCGGGCACGCACCGCTCCAGCCACCGGCCCCCCCGGTTGTTCTGCCGCAGTTTTCCCAGCTCCATTCAGTGCCCCGGCCGCAGGACACCAAGAAGGCCCGGAACCCCCAGTTGAGAGGAGAATACACCCCCTCACACCGCGCGGCAAATCCACTTTTCTCGGTCCCTACCCCGAGCTTCCCCTGACCAAGTGCGCCCCCGCCGGGCCAAAGTCCTCAGCCGCCCCGCCCTGGCCCGCCCGCGCTGCTTCCCTCCCACGCCAACGATCGGAGCGTGCGTGTGCCGCGCTTTCCATCCATCCGACGCTCTGCACGTTCCATCGCCTGGGCAGTCGGGCTTGCAAGCCTTGTCGGCCTCATGCCGCTCGGCTGTGCCTCCGACACCGCCCCCACATCATCCCTCTCGACCCCCGCTCGCGTCAGTTCGGCTCAGGCACTCATCCGCGTCGAACCGTGGGACTTTGAGGGCAGACCTGGCCGAGTGCTGATCACCCCCCACTATCGCATCTTCACCACTTTGCCGGAGAACCGCATCACGTCGGCCCTTCCGGCATTCCTGGAAGAAGCGATGGGGTTCTATACGACCGCGTTCGGCCAGTTGCCATATCCCCAGACCGCCCTCGACACCTACGTCATGGCGACCAAGCCGCAGTGGACGCGCCTGACGCAGAGGTTCCTTGGCACCAACTCCGCAACGCCCTTGATGATCCCGCGAGGCGGCTTTGCCTATCAGGGGCGGGCCCTCTTCTTTGACATCGGGCCCAGCGACACGTTCGCGATCGCGGCCCACGAGGGCTGGCACCAATACGTCCAGCGCGCGTTCCAAGACCCGCTCCCGGTCTGGCTCGATGAAGGGCTGGCGACGCTGGCGGAGGGGTATCGCTGGGGACAGGGTCCCGGGTCGGGTCCGATGTTCCTGCCTTGGGCCAATCTGGAACGAGCGGACGCACTGCGTGCCGCCGTGGGGGGCGGGCGGCTGATGCCGCTGGAGAAGATCCTCACAACCTCGCCCTCGGAGATGATCCAGACGCCGGGCGACGCATCGCTGGTGTATTACGCGCAGGTCTGGGCGCTGGCCCATTTTCTGCGCGAGGGCGACGCGGGACGCCTGGCGCCGCGCCTTGCCGCCATGCTGCAGGATGCGCAGCGCGGGCGATTGGTCCCGGGGTTGGTTCGCCAGCGCGGGACCGACGCCGCCCGAGCCCACCTGGTGACGCGCACCGGGCCGGCCCTGTTCGAGCTCTGGTTTGGCTCGCTTTCCGAGCGTTCCGGGCAGTACGACGCGTTCGTGCGCGAGATCGTGAGCGTGGGATCCCGGAACAGGATCGTGCTGGGCGAGTCGCCGTTGAAGCGATAAATCTCTAGCCCCTGAGAGAACGGGCTCCGCATGCAGAGAGCATCGTGCATAGGGCCCGCCGGGCTCCGCGTGACCAAGCACTCACCAAGCACTCTCGGGAGAACGCATCCATGCTCGCTCGCCCCGTATCGCTCAGTCGCCTCGCGTTCCGTGCCGGCGCCCCCCTGCTCGCGGCGCTCGCCGCCACAAGCCCGGCGCTTGGCGCCAGCGGCACGCTCATCGGCACCGTCACCGGCTCCTTCACGCCGACCCAGGCGCCGAGCACGCAGAACGTCGCCAACGGCGGGTTTCTGATCCTCGCCAACCCGCTGGCCCCGGCCACGGGCGATGGAGTCGACGAGCACACCCAGTGGACTTTCGCCCTCAGCACGGATTCCGAGTACCCCGCATTCGTGCAGCCCGGACACCGGATCACCGGCGCATCGCTCACGCTGCGCCTCAAGCACTTCTTCACGCCGCTCGGGCCCGTGACCGACCTCGTCCGCCCGCTCGACCTCTTCCCGATCATCGCGATCCCAGAGTTCCTGCCGCCCAACACCGTCGGTTCGATCACGTTCGATCTGCTGGAGTCGTACTCCCCCGGCGCCCTGCGGGACCTGATCCTCAGCAACTCAGGGCGGATGCGCTGGGTCTACGCCGACGACGCGATCATCGGCGTCGCCAACATCAACATCAACTTCAACGACTGCCTTGGCGATTTCAACGGCGACGGCCAGCGCGATTTCTTCGATTACCTCGACTTCGCCTCGGCCTTCGCTGGCGAATCCCCCGCGGCCGACGTCAACAACGATGGCTCCGTCGACTTCTTCGATTACCTTGACTTCGTCGCTGCATACGACGCCGGGTGCTAAGGCCCTCAACGAAAAACCCCACTCGACTGGAGTGGGGTTTCGGGGGGCGAGTTCTTGGAAAAGATCGAGGGGTGTTGTGCTCCGCGCCTTGCGCAGCGGGGCAGTCCCTTGGGCTTACTGCTTGCCCATGCCCAGGTTCTTGTACAAGAACCCGAACACATCCGCGGCTTCTTCGATCCGCTTGCCCGTGGGCTTGCCCGCACCGTGACCGGCTCGCGTCTCGATTCGGATCAGCACCGGCGCATCGCCCGCCTGTGCTGCCTGCAACGCTGCGGCGTACTTGAAGCTGTGATAGGGCACGACGCGATCGTCGTGGTCGGCGGTCGTGACCAGCACCGCCGGATACTTCGTTCCCTTCTTGATGTTGTGGTAGGGCGAATACGCGTGGAGCGCCTGGAACTCTTCGGGGTTCTCGCTGCTGCCATAGTCGCTCTTCCACGCCCAGCCGATCGTAAAGAGGTGGAATCGGAGCATGTCCATGACGCCGACCGCGGGGAGCGCCGCGCCGAAGAGTTCGGGCCGCTGATTGACGACCGCGCCGACGAGAAGCCCACCATTGGAGCCGCCCTGGATGCCAAGCTTTGCCGGCGAGGTGTATTTCTCCGCGACGAGGAACTCTGCCGCGGCGATGAAGTCGTCGAAGACATTCTGCTTGCGCAGCTTGGTGCCAGCCTGGTGCCACTCTTCGCCATACTCGCCGCCGCCGCGCAGGTTGGCGACCGCGTAGACCCCGCCCATCTCAAGCCACACGGCAACCGCCGGACTGAAGCTGGGCGTGAGTGAGATATTGAAACCGCCATAGCCATACAGCAGCGTGGGATTGTTCCCGTCGAGGGTGATCCCCTTGCGATGGGTGATGAACATCGGGACCCGGGTGCCGTCCTTGGAGGTGTACGTCCGCTGCACCGTCTCGTAGTCGTCGGACTTGAAGTCGACCTCCGGCGCCTTGTAGAGCGTGCTCTCGCCAGTCTGCATGTCGTAGCGGTAGATCCGAGGCGGCGTGGTGTAGCTGTTGAAGGCGTAAAACGTCTCGCGGTCCGTGCGCTTGCCACCAAAGCCGGACGCCGTCCCGATCCCCGGGAACTGGACCTCGCGGATGAAGTTGCCCGACAGGTCGAAGATCTTCACCTGCGTCTTGGCGTCCTTCAAATACGAGCACACCAGCATGTTGTTGACCAGGCCAACGCCCTGAAGCGTCTCCTCGGCCTGCGGCACCAGCTCGATCCAGTTCTCGCGCTCCGGCTTGGTCACGTCGATCGCGATGACCCGGCCGCGAGGGGCGTTGTTGTCGGTCTCGAAAATGAAGCGCGTGCCGTCATTGTCAACAAAGTCGTAGCTCGCGTCCTTTTCCGTCAGCAGCTCGACGAAACCATCGCGCCCGTTGCCGTTCGCCTTGACGAGCGTTGCCCGGGCCGAACCCAACGTCTGGAGCTTGTCGGCCGCGAGCGCCTCGACCTGGGCCCGGCGCGCCTTGAACTCCTCGGACGGGAGGTTCAGCTTCTCGATCTCGTCGACACTCGCCGCAGCGGCGTCCTTGACCTCGCGAATCTGGCGCTCCAGATCGCGGATCTGGTTGTCAACGTCGGTGGGCGCGTAGTCAAACCCGTGGGTCGTCAGGTCGCGATAGAAGAACCGATTCTTGGGGTCGGTCCCCTGCGTCGCGGTCACGACCAGATATCGACCGTCCTCCGTCACGCCCCCGCCCAGGCCCCAGTCCTTGTTGTCCGCCCGGGCGTAGAGCAGCACGTCCTTGTCCTGGTCCGTCCCGACGCGGTGGAGGTACATCTTCTGGTCGAAGTTTGCCCCGCTCAGCGGCGCGCCCGGGGGCGGCGCGTCATAGCGGCTGTAGATCACCCCGCTGCCGTCCTTCAACCACGAAGCGCCGGAGAACTTGACCCACTTGAGTTCGTCGGAAATGTCCTCGCCCGTCCCGACATCTCGGATCTTCCAGGTGTTCCAGTCGCTGCCCGCTTCCGCGATCGCGTAGGCCATGCGCTTGCCATCGTCGCTGATCGACAGCCCGGCGAGCGCCGCCGTTCCGTCGGCCCGGAGCGTGTTGGGATCGAGCAGCACCCGCGCCTGGGCGTCGAGCGCATCGGTCACGAAGAGCACGGACTGGTTCTGCAGCCCGGTGTTATACGAATAAAAGTAGCGGCCGCCCTCCTTAAACGGGATGCCAAACTTCTCGTAGTTCCACAGCGTCGTCAGGCGGCTGCGGATCGCATCACGCTGGGTGATCGAGTTGAGATACTCAAACGTGACCTTGTTCTGCGCCTCGATCCACGCATTGAGCTCGGGCGTATAGTCCTTCCCGTCGGCGCTCTCAAGCCAGCGGTAAGGATCCGCGACCTTGGTCCCGAAGTAATCGTCGACGACGTCAACGGTGCGCGTCTCCGGATAGACGAGGCGCTGCGCCGCAGCATCGAACGCGATCGGCCCAAGCGTGCACGCCGCCGCCAGAACGCGCCCCAGCGCCCGCGCGCCGTGTGCCGTTTTCGCCGAGAGTTGACCCACGTTGTCGGGGCGGCCACCGTTGCAAACTTCGCACGACATGCGCAAACCTCCAAAGACGCTTTCACCTCGCGCCAACCAGCCTACGGCTGCTAGGTTAGGACCGCTCTGGCAAGCGGAGCAGCCCCGCGCTCGACGCCGGGAACACACCAACCGAACCGAGCGAGGGCCGATCGCTCGGGTTCGACGCTCCCTGCCCTTCCAACCTGTCGCGCTCCAGCCTTGAGTAGAGTGCTTGGCGTGCGATCCGCCCTCGCCTTTGCCGCCCTTGCCCTCGCCCTCGGCGTCGCGATCGCCCTGCGCCTCGGCCTCGACTGGCCTGCGCCCGACCTGCCCCGTGCGGCGAGAGACGCCATTCTCGAACTCCGCCTCATCCGCGTCGCCATCGCCATCGTCGTTGGCGCGTCCCTGGCCATCGCCGGCGTCCTCTTGCAATGCCTGCTTCGCAACCCGCTCGCCTCGCCCGACCTCATTGGCATGGGACCCGGCGCCGGGCTCGCGCTGACGATCGCGGCGTTTCTTGCTTCGCAGCGCGGGCACACGCTCGCGCCCCTCGGATACGCGGGCGGCGCTGGCATCGCCCTGGCCGGCGCGTTCACGACGCTCGCGCTCGTCTACGCGCTCAGCCGCCGACGCGCGTCGCTCCAGCCCACCACCCTCGTGCTCGTGGGCGTCGTCATCAGCATGGTCTGTGGGTCGGGAACGGTCGCGCTGCAGCAACTCCTCCCCGATCGAGGCCTTTCCATCACCCGCTGGTTCCTCGGCGCGCTCGACGACGATGCCCCCTGGTCCAGCGTCGGGGCGTTCGCGATCCTGGCGCTCGTTGCTGGCGCCCTCGCGTCGCTCACGGGACCCTGGCTCGATGCCTCAACCCTCGCACCCAGCGAGGCTCGGAGCTTGGGCGTGCCGCTGGCCAGGCTCCGCGTCGCCCTCTTCATCGCCTCGGGCGTTCTCACCGCCGCGGCCGTCACGCTGGCTGGCCCTGTTGCCTTCGTGGGCCTCGTCGCCCCTCATCTGGCTCGCCTCGCCCTCGGCGCTCGACATCGCATCCTCGTGCCCGCGGCGGCCTTCATCGGGGCGGCGCTGGTCGTCGCCGCCGATGCCCTCGTCTCACTCATCGACCTCGGCGCCGGACGCTTGCCCGTGGGCATCGTTACCACGCTCATCGGTGCGCCCGTCTTCATCACCATGCTGCGCACTCGCGAGCGTTCTTGGCTCTGATCCCCCTCACCCGCGCACGCGTTCGATCGCCTTCCGAGTTCCATCGCCCCGCGACCTCTAGCGCCTCACGCACCGGCTTGCGCTTCTATCCACGCCAGCAGCGTCGAGCCGTCGATCTGCCCCGGGCGCGTCGCGACGATCCGCCCATCGCGAATCCAGTACGTCACCGGGATGGCGCGCCCCTGGCCCGGCGCCTCCGCATCACGCAGCCACGCGACGCCGTCGGCATCTCGATCCACCTCCACGTGGGTCGCGATCGCCCGCCGTTCGCCCATCGCCTCGGCTTGCGCAGAACGCTCCAGCCAAGCGACCACGCGCGGGTCGTTCAACGCGTCCTTCTTGAACTGCTGGCAGGGAGCGCACCGATCTGCGGTCGCGAAGACGATCACGTCGCGGCGGTCGCGACGACCTTGCTCAACCGCCTCGCGCAGCGCGGGCGAACGCCGGAGAACCCCGGGTAGATGGACGACCTCGCGCGACACGATGAATCCCGTCGCCGGGTCGTACGCCGCCTTGACCGTGAGACGATCCATCCACGCCCGCGCACGTTCTGGAATCTGCTCTCGCTCCACCTCAGCAACTCCCGGATCTCGAGGTGTCGAACGCACCTGTTCGACCGGCCTTCCGACTGGCCTTTCAACTGGCGTCGCGGCACCTTGCACGCCCGCGTCGGTCAATGGTGAGGAACCCGCTGGACCGCCTGAACGTGCTTGCTCGGGCTTCAACGCCGAGCGGTCGTCCGACGGGCTCGCGCACCCGCTGAAGGCCATCGCGCCCAAGGCCAGCGCACCGAAGACCAGCAGGCCCCAACCCTGACCAGAAGCGCGACCAGTCGAACCCGGCCCAGTCGAGCCCGGCCCGCCCAAGGCGGCAACATTCCGTGTGGGTGGGACCAACTCGCGTGCAAGAAGCATCGAAAATGGTACCGCCGACGAGCGGCGTGGCCCGCCGCTAACGAGCGGCAACCACTCCGGCGCGGGCTTGCGGGCTGGCGCTCGCTTGGCCGCCCAGCATCACGCCCTCGTGCGCCAGCAGCCACTGCTTGCGTTCCAGGCCGCCGCGATATCCCGTCAGGTGGGCGTTGCTCCCGATCACGCGGTGGCACGGCACGATGATCGCGACTGGATTGGCCCCGTTCGCCAGACCGACAGCTCGGCACGCCTTGGGCCGACCGATCGCCTCCGCGATCCGCTGGTAGGTGGTGGTCGTCCCCACGGGGATCGTCCGCAGCGCCGCCCAGACCTGGCGGCTGAACTCGGTCCCCATCGCGACCACGGGCAGCGTCTCGATCGCAGAAAGGTCGCCTTCAAAGTAAGCCCGCAGGCGGGAAGTGGCGCCGCCGGGATCACGCGCGCCGCGCAGGGTGTAGGGGCCAATGTACCGCGCGAGCAGGGACGCGAGTCGAAACTCATGCCCCTCAAACTCCACGCCCAAGACAGCCTTCCCGTCGGAAACGACGTCCACGCGCCCCAGGGGCGAAGGCAACTCGTCGCGAAGCAGATCCATAGGGACGATCCTTGCACGCCGCGGGGCGATCAACACAGAGCAAGCCGAACCCGCCAAGGGCCGGCCCCCGCACCACGGCCCTCGGGTCACCCGGATCAACCGGATCGTCAGCCCGCCGGGCTTTCAGCCTTCCGGGCTTTCGAGTCGCCAAGCCGGGCAAAAGAAAACTCGGGCGAAGCCTGAAGCCTCGCCCGAGCATTGGTTGTGTGACTGGTTTCAAGAACGCTTTCGCTGAGGAATCAGCGAGTGCGAACCTGATTACCGGCGACGGCCACGAGCGCCAACGACCATCAGGCCGACGGCGGCGAGGCTGGCGGTGCCCGGGAGGGGGATGAGCGTCAGGACGTCCTGAGCGTTCGAGCCATCCGGGTTGAACATCTGGAGAACGCGGACGCTGCTGAAGCTGTTGTTCTGAGCAGCGTTGACGGCCCAGGCGTGCAGGGCAGCGGCGTCGCTATTGCCCTGGAAGCTCGCAACCTCGTTCTCTTCGAACCAGATGGCCAGCTGGAGCGCGTCGGTCAGGTCGGTCGTCCACGAGCTGGCATCGGTGCCGGCCGGGGCGATCCCGCCGAAGGTCCCGCCGCGGCGGAACTCGGTGTACAGCGCGCGGGTCACGGCGCTGATGGGGTCAAGACCGTTCGTCGCGCCGCCAACGCCACCGTTCTGCGCAGCGTTGGAGAGCTGCGTGGTGTAGTTGCGACCGGGGAGGTTCTCGTTCAGCTCGATGCAGAACGAGATGAACGAGGTGGCCGTGCCGCCACGACCGCCCGTGATGCCGTTGTCGCCCGACACGGGGGTGATGCGGAAGCCGCCACCGTTCGTCGTGCCACGCTGCCACGGCTCGCCAGGGTTCCGATTGACCTGAACCGTGCCAGCCACCGCGCTGCCCGCAAACGCGGCGGCAGCGATAGCCATCAAATAAACCTTCATCGCCAGCTCCTCTCTAAAGAAATCCGTCAGCGTTCCAGTAGGTTGACCCGGACCGCGCTCGGCGGCTCGCCCAACCTCCCCCAGACCCGCCCAACCCGATCACGCATCGGGATACGGGCAGTATAAAGGATGATCCTCATTTTTCAACCCGAACAGGCTGAAAAACGTCAAATCTCCATACTTTTACCATGTTTCGGGACTCACGAACCACTCATCTCCCATACCAAACTTGCCCAACCACCCACAACCCACCATGACTTCGACGCTCGCATATGCATGAAACCCGGCACCACCAACGTCCCTTACGTGATATACACCACGCCGGATTTCCCTGTTTCCGCTTTGTGTTAGAACAGCATTAATCCCCTCGCGCACATGATGCTGTCAAAAAGCACACTCGCGTCCGGTAGCGTGTCGGGACCTATAACGCCACAGTGTCGCCCACGCGACACCGCCCCTTCATGCGTCGATTTGGCCACGCTTGGCCAATCCGGGACAAAAAACTGAACAGCACCCTCGCCCGCGGCAGGCCGAGCGATCACCGGCCGCCGCCAGCGGACCGCCGTCGTGTGCCGGTTCCAGTGCCAGTGTGACGGGCAGCGATCGTCAGTCTCTCGCCCGGGTCATTCCCCCTCGATCCGCCCGATGAGCGCGGAGGCTCGCTTCTGCTCATCGTTTCCGAGGCGCACACCACCGGTCTTGGCTTGCTCGATCAGTCGCTTGGCGGCTTCCAGCGCTCCGGCGGCATCGCCAGTCGCTTCCAGCGCCTCAGCCTCGATGATCCACGCCTCGCCCGACGCCCGGTCCAGCGAGACCGCTGTGCGGATAGTCCGCAGCGCGTCCATCCCGCGTCCTGCTCGAAGCTGCGCCAGCGCCAGCGTGCTGAGCACATTGGCTCGCACCGCAGGCTCAATGGTCCCCGCTCCGAACCGCTCGACCAGGCCCGAGGCCCGCTCGGCAAGTTCCAGCGCCTCGCTCGGGGCACCATCGCGCTTGACGAGCATGAACGCCAAGTTGTTCATCGCCACCCACTGCGTCCCATCGCGCTCGATGACGCGTCGGTATGCCGCCTTGGCGTCGTCGTACCGACCAAGCTGCTCCAGCAGCGTGGCGCCGAGCACGAGCTCGTGGTTCGACGCGTCGGGGGCGGACATCACCGACTCAACGAGGGCGAACGCCCGCTGGAAGTCCTCTGGCGAGCGGGATCGAGAGGCGAGCGCCGCATAGGCCTCGGCGAACCGAACCCCCCACTCTCGCGAGGTCGGCTTGCTCTCCACCAGCGACCCAAGCCAGGCGCGACCTTCGTCCACCGGTTCCGCGTCATGGGCCGCGATGAATGCCATCGCTTCGCTCCACCCGCCTTCGTTCGTGTCGCGCCAGCCGGCCAGCTCGCGAGCCCGCGCGACCTTGCCAAGCTGCGCAAACTGGGCCACGATCGTCGCCCAGCGATCTTGGGGCATGCCCCGGGCCCGCGTCTGCCCCTCGCCGCTGTCGGCGGGCACGAGCGACTCGAGCATCACCAGCGCTTCGGAGGCTCGCCCCTGGGCGATCTCAAGCCCGACCAGCACGAGCGTCGCGTCGGTCGGGTCGGGCGCCATCTGCCGCCAGCGCTCGCCGGCGGCGCGAGCTTCGTCGCCCCGCCCCGCAGCCAGAAGCGTTCGCGTCTCGACTTCCGCGGCCTTGGGCGAACGTGGATTGGCCGCGACCGCCCCGCGGGCCGCGACGATCGCCTCGTCCGCGTTGCCCATCGACATGAGCGTCTGCGCCAGGAACTGCCACGCCGGAACCAGCTCCGGGTCGCTCGCCACGATCCGGCGAAGCCTTGACACGAACTCAGCGGGCTGCGATGGGTTGGCATCAAACCACTGCGCCGCGATCGCGAGCTCGCGCGTCGGTCCCTGTGGGAGCGCCGCGATCACCGCCTGCTGCTGCTCCGCCGAGCCAGGGCTCTTGATCGCGCTGGCCAACGCCTCCACGCTGTCCAGCTCCGCAGACTTGAGCCCAAGCTGCTTGGCTTCCGCGATCGTCGCGTTCGCCTGGGCGTGCTTGGATTGGCGAAGCTGGAACCTTGCCAGCTCGACGAACGCTCGCGTGCGAGCCGGACCCAGGTCCTGGTTGGCGACCGCCTGGCGCAGCGCCTGCTCGGCTTCATCGAGCCGCCCCGCACGCTCGAGCAACCTTGCCCGCTCCAAGAGCGTCTGCACCGGGCCGCCGTCGTCCGCGACGCCCGAAGCATCCGCCAGCTCCAGCGCCTTGTCCAGCCGGCCCGCGTCGCTGAGCAGGCCAAGCGCCCGGCTGCGCTCCTCGGGCGTCAGCGTGCCTTGCCCCAGCGCCACTTCGAGCAGGTCCCCAGCCCGCGCCGCCTCGCCTTCGGCAAGCAGCGCATCGGCCAGGTTGATCTGGTCTTCCGCCCGCCCGCCGCCCTGCACGCCTCCGCCAGCAAGATACTCAAGATCCGCCCGCGCCTGCGCCATCAGGCGGAACTGCGACAGCAGACGGGCTCGAGTGCGCCGAAGGTCGTCGCTCAAGCCCGTCAGGCCCGCGAACTCATCGAGCCGGGAGCGTGCCTCATCGCGGCGCCCCTCGCGACGAAGGAGGTCGATCACCCGCGGATACAGCGCCGCCGGAGCATCGGGGGTTTCGATCGCCCGCGAGAGATAATCGATCGCGGCTCGCGGATCTTCCAGCCTCAGCATCCATTCGCTCAGCAGCGAGAGTGCCTGTGCGTTGCTCGGATCCTCGCGCACGATCGCGCTCAGGCGAAGAACGATCTCCTGCGCCTTGGCAGGATCCGGATCAAACGTCAGCTGCCGCGCCGCGTCCGCGAGCTTCCACTCGACGGCCTGCTCCCCCGTTGCCGCCCGGAGACGCGCGATCACGCCCTCGACCACCGGCGCGTCGGTCCACACCACGGGGATCTCCAGGATCGCCTGCTGGACCTGGGGCGAGGCGGCAAACTGCTTGGAAACCGCGTCGAGCATCGCGCGGGCTTCCGCGGAGGCGCCCGACATCGCGAGTGTCTTGGCTTCTTCGAGCCTCAGGGGCAGGGTGATTTCGGCCGCCTGGCCCTGCTCCGCCTCGCGCAGCAGCTTGAGCGCCCCGGCATGATCGCCCGCGCTGGCGAGCGCTCGGGCCCGGAAGAGCGCGACTTCGATCGATGAGCCAGCCTCGCGCGATCCTCCCGAAAGAGAGACGATCGCCAGAAGGCGATCCGCCCCGGGAAGGCCAGCGCGCTGGAGCCGGTCCGCGACGCGGAGGATCGACGTGCTGGGCGGCGCGGGTGTGATCTTCTCCAGCGAGGCCATCGCCACTGCCAACTGGGCCGAGTCGCGGCGCGTGATCGCCGCGTGAGCTCGAAGCAGCGCACCCTCGCCTTCCAGGCTCGGGGTCTCGCCCATGCGCTCGAGGATCGGCTTCAGCAGCGCCGATGTGTCGGGCGTCGGGCCCTCGCTCTCTTCAAGAGCGGTGATGGCTCGTGCGAGCGTGACGCTCTCCGGCACGCCCGGGCGCACGCCGAACGCGCGGGTCGCCTGGCGCAGCGCGGCGCGGGGCTGGTTGTGCTCGATGAGCACGTTGGCCGCGGCCATCAACGGACGGGTCCACGTAGGCTGCAACTGGCCAACTTCGGCCCAGCGCTGCACCGCCACGCGCCAGTCGCCCACGCCCTGCTCCGCGACGCCGAGGAAGAACGTCGCGATGGGCAGCGCCAGTTGCGAGCTGGCAACGCGGGCGTCCTCCGCGTGGTCGCTCATGACCAGCACGCGCCGGCCTTCCTGCTCCGCCTGCGTCCGCACCTGCTCCAGGCGATCGCCCGCATCCTTCCACTTTTCCTGGTCCATCAGCACCAGCGCGTCGGCGATGGGTGTCCACGAAGCAGCGCCGCCCGATCGGCCCGATGCGGCCGGCGGGGCGCTCGCGGTCTTGGTCTCGCCCTTGGCACCGGTCTTGCTTTCGCTCTTGGTGTCGGTCTTGGCGTCGGCGGAGGCCGTCGCACCAGCCGCGTTGTTGCCGCTCGCAGCACGGACCTTCGCCGCGTCCTGCTCCCAGCTTTCCTGGCCTTGCTCCTGCAGCACGATGGCTCGGAGCGTGAGCAGCGCGGGCGAGGCGTCGTTGCCCTCGCGCGTCAGGCCCCGCTCGATCCACTCCAGAGCCTGGGTTGACCGCCCATTGCGCCACTCCCATGCGGCGCCGAGCGCCGCGGCGATCTCGCCCAGCCCGGGCTGCTCGATCGCCTTTGCGATGACGCTGCGCGAGAGCTCGGGCAGCGTGGTCACGTCGGGGCGCTGCTCCACCGGCGCCAGCCTGGCCAGACCAACCAGCGCGTCGCTCAGGCGGAGCAGGTCCGCCACGTGCGTCGCCGCCGCGGGCGTGAGTTCCGCCGCTCGGCGCAGTTCCTCAACCGAGGCGGCATAGTCGCCATTGCCCGAGAGCATCTGCGCGAGCAGCACGCGGACGCCGAAATCCTCGGGCAATCGCTCGACGAGCTCGCGCCCGCTCTTGGCGAGCGAATCGGGCGTCGCCCCGCGCAAGCGCTTGATCTCCAGCAGCAGGCGGGCGGGGAACGGATTGGAGGCGTGCGCATCCATCAGGCGCTGCGCCGTGTCCTGGGCCTCGTCGTACTTTCCGAGCGCGACGAGCGACTGGGCCTTGGCGCTCAGCGCCTGAGCGTGATCCGGCTTGACCTCGAGCAAGCGATCGCAAGCCCGGCCAAGCTCGGTGACGAAGTTGAGCTGCGCGTAATAGCCGACCAGCAGCTCCAGTGCTTCGACGTTGCCCGGGGACGCCGCGAGGGCCTGCTCGGCGTACGCCGCGGCTTCCGCGATCTCGCGGCCATCGGCCTTGGGAACCAGCCCGCGGCACTTGGCGAGCATCAGCATCGCTTCCGCGTCCTGGCGATTGCGACCGGCGTACTTAGCAATCAGGGGCATCGCCTCGGCGTAGCGCCCGGCCTGGAAGGCCTCGCGCCCGCGGGCGTAGCCCGACTCGATCCCGCGCCGCTCCAGGTGCCGCTGGACCACCAGTGCGCCAAAGCCCACGCCCGCCAAGAGCAGGGGAACGATCACAAAGACGATGAGCAGTTTTCGTGCTCGTCGAGTCATGTCCAGCACTCCCAGAGAAAAGCCCGGCCCCCGAGGCCCCGCCATCGGGGCCCCGCGGGCTTGAACGTCCCCTGCCCGCTCCTATCCACGCACGATCTTGCGGACCGTCTCGAAGATGATCCACGCGTCAAGCCGGAACGACTGGTGCTGAACGTATTCCAAGTCGTACCGGATCCACTCCTGGAAATCCGTTTCGGGCAGGCGAGTCCGCCGAACCTGCCAGAGCCCGGTGATGCCCGGGCGAACGCTGAGCCGAGCTTCGCGCCACGCCGGGCAATACTGGTTTTCCTTATCCGGACTGGGGCGCGGGCCCACCACGCTCATGTGGCCCAGCAGCACGTTCCAGAACTGGGGAAGCTCGTCGATCTGCAGCCGCCGGAGCCACCACCCAACCTTGAGCAGGCGCGGGTCCTTCGCGATGAAGAACTGCGGGCCGTCGCAGACGTTCTGCGCCTGAAGCTGCGCCTTGAGGTGCTCGGCGTTCTTGATCATCGTCCGGAACTTCCAGCACGGGAACTCCTTCCCGCCCAGCGTCTGACGACGATGGCCAAAGAAGAACGGTCGCCCGTCTTCCAGATAGATCAGCAGCATCACGATCGGATAGAGCGGGAGCGTCATCGCCAGCACGCCCAGGCTCATCACAACGTCGAACACGCGCTTGGCGGTCCGCCGGCTCATCCCCCGACCGATCTTGGGCACCAGCGGGAATGAAGGCAGCCGCAGCGCGTCCCAGTCGATTTCCACGGGCTTGACGTCGATCGATCTGGAGTCATGAACAAGGCGTGGGCCGGGCTCGCGGCCCTCGTGCGTCCGAACTTCACCGCCCCGAACTTCACCGCCCCGAACTTCGCTGACCCGAACTTCGCTGACCCGAACCTCGCCGCTGCGCCCGTCGCTCACAACCAGCGGCCCGACGATGGGCTTGCGCTGGTGCAGCTCGCCCACCTGCCCGATCCACAGGGGGCCGACCAGCCGGGCCTCGGGATCGATGCGCGTCGTCTCGTGGACCCAAACACCAAACTTGTATTGGTAGATGCCCGGAATCACCCGCCCCGGCTCGCGCCAGTGTTGCACGAGGGCCTGGAGCAGTTCCGTCTGCCCCCGGGGCGAATCCACGTCGAACAGGTGCCCATCGCACACACTCGCCGCCCGGCGCATCGACTTGGCGCCCCGCGTCAGCACGCGCCAGCGTTCCTGATCCTGCGTCTGCTCCGCCCAGCGCTGCGCGAGCTTGGGGTCGACGGTGATGCCCACGCGCCCGACCCGGCCCTCAAGACGCGGGTAGATGCGATCAATCCGCTTCAACTCGTGCTCGTTGGTCGTGACGACGCGCTCGCGATATCGAGCCGCGGAGCGGTCGACCACCCGGACGCTGAGCAGCGGGCAACCGCTCCACGCCAGACGCCGGAGCAGGGGCCGAGCCCCGTGCATCAGCACTCCCTGGTGGCTTCGCAGCAGCAAGAAGACGTTCGGACCCTTGGGGTCGGGAGGTTGCCCTGGGCGGACGACCTGGATGCCCCGCGCCGCCCAGCACAGATCGTGGAGCGAGCGCGCACTCTGTCCCCACACGCGCGTCTCCGTAACGACACGCGCGGCCTTGGCTTCCGGACGCTGTGGTACAACCGAAATCATGGTCTACTCGTCTTTGCCGCCTTCACCATGGAAGCGGCGCGACGATCCTCCCTGCCCCTGGTCTATCCCGAACACCCCGCCCCCGGACGAACTCCCACCGCCAGACACGCCCCCGCCACCCGGAACCCCACCCGCGATGCCTCCGGGCGCGCCGACCGAAGCGTTTCCGGACTCTCGGGCATGGACGCCGTTGAGGCCGTTGACGCCGGTCGACTCGGCAGACAGGAGACGCGCCAAGCGGTTCCGGTCCGACCGACCCTGACGGCCTCGGGCGATGTCCTCGTCCGAAGCCCGCGAGCGGAATGAACTGTAACTCGTGCTCGTGGTGGTGTCGTCCCTATACGCTCGATTAAAGACGAGAGTCACAGGGGTGCGTGAGAGTTTCCGGACGCGGTCGATGCCGGCGTTGATCAGCCGCTCGCTCGTTCCACGCGAGGCAATCACGACAACAACATCAGAAAGCTGGGAGAGAACGCCCACTTCGAGGCTTCCCAGCACCGGGCCGGTGTCGACCACGACGATGTCGGCGTTGCGGCGAAGCTGCTCGATCACGGGTCCGATATTCTCAAGGCGCAAACGGTGCGCGTGCTCTTCATCGTCGCGACCCGCGGGCATGACGCGAAGGCCGGCGATCGGGGTGCGGTGCAGATGCCGCTCCTGCAAACCGACATCCAGGGATTCCACGAGGCCCGGCAGTTGACCCATTCCGAGTTCCCGGGAAAGCCCTCGGCCGACCAGGTCGGCATCCACCAGGGTCGTCTGATAACCGGCCTGGGCGAAGGACGCTCCGAGCGCGATGGAGAAGGTTGTCTTGCCTTCGCCTTGGATGGAACTCGTCACGAGGTAGACCGCGCCGCGGGAGGCGCTCAGCGCGCCGGCGGCTGGCGTGACATCGGCAGCGGAGGGTGCCCGCCGCCCCGGTGCGTGGAGCAACAGAAGGCTGTTCCGGACGTGGTGCAGCGCCAGGACGATCGAGCTGTTGTCGGCGCCACCTTCGCGCCCGCCGCCCCGTGAGCTTTGCACGTCGGGGATCACGCCGATCAGTGGCAGCATGCGATCGATGGACTGGAGCTGGTCGGCGTAGCGCAGGCGGCGTTGGAGGAAGGAGACGCCCAGGAACGCTGCAAAGACAAAGCCAGCCCCGCCCACGAGCCCGGCGCCTGCAAAGGGCAATCGCCGATCCTTCGAGGGCCTCAGGGGCGTGGCGCCGCGCTGCTGGATCTGCACCCGCCCGCCTTTGATGATGTCGTTCTCAACGCGGATGATCTCCAGGGCCTTGTTGGTCTCCTGGAGTCGGGCTTCGCTGTCGCGCTGGCGGTCGCTCAGCGCCTTGAGTTCGAGCTGAGCCCGCTTGAGCTCGCGGAGTTCGGTCGCGATCTGGTCTCGCGTGGCCCGCACCTGCGTGCGGACCCGCTCGGGATCGATGGGCGAGATATTCGCCGCGGGGGCTGTCGCTCCGGAACTGCCCGGTTCGCCTTGCTGCTTCTCCGCCTGCTCCAGAGCGGCGTTGGCCTGCTGCGCGAGGGCAGCGCGGAGCTCGTTGGCACGCGCTTCGATCGCGGCTTCCAGCGTGCTCATGGTGTTGCGAAGGCTCAGCAGCTCGCGATGCTGGGGCCCGAGCGTGCGGGAGAGATCGTCAAT
This sequence comes from Planctomycetota bacterium, assembly GCA_033763815.1. Lineage (GTDB taxonomy): Bacteria > Planctomycetota > Phycisphaerae > Phycisphaerales > UBA1924 > JANRJU01. Next base: position 65,901 of record JANRJU010000025.1, on the reverse strand, counting down.
GCGGAGCTGCAGCGAGGACCGCTGGCCCAGGAGCTCGGCCAGTCCGGGATCGAGCACCGAGAGCTGCTCCGGAGTGGAGGCGGGCGTCAGCCCGGCCCCGGGGAGCGGGGCGGGCGTCACAGATCGCGACCCAAACACGGAGCTTCGCCCGGTGTCAAGCCCGATCATCGGATCGGCCAGCAAGCTGTCGAGGCGCGCGAGCTCCTCGGTCTTGGAGCGAAGCAGAATCTCGATATCGCCTCCGCCCACCTGCTCGTTCACGCGGATGATCGACTCGCGGATGGCCTTGAGTTCGGAGCTCAGGGTGGACTGGTTATCGCGCAGGCGGCGCTCGCGATCGGTGACGTTCAGGCCCTCCTGCTCTTCCTGATACTGCATGAAGGCGTCGAGGACGGCGTTGGTCGCCAGCTGCGCGAGCTGCGGGTTGCGATCGGTGACGGATACCTGGATGAACTCGCTGCCGCGCTGCGCGTTGACGATGAGCGAGCCAATGAGGCGTTCGACGCCGATGGGCGGAGCGGGCCAGCCCGCCTCGCGGAGCTTGGGCTGGCTAGCGGCAAGATCAAGGACGCGGCGGGAACGGAGAAGGTCCGCCTGGGAGCGCACGAAGCTGTCGAACATCGGGATCGACTGGTTCTCCGGAGTTTCGTAGAGAACGCGATCCTGGCGCGAGATCATGCGGATCCAGCCCTGGCTGGCGTAGAGCGGATCGGTGGCAAAGTAACCGGCGACAGCGCCGAACCCGCCCAGGATGGCCGCGCTGACGATCAGCGGGATGTACCGCCCGCGGAGCATGCGGTGGACCATCACGAGGGGGTTTGGCTGTGCCCCCTGATTTGGTTCAAGGTCGTTGAATGCGTCGCTCATGAGGCACCCCCGCCAAGAGGGGCTGGTCGAGCAGGGGCGGAGCCTTGCGAGGTCGCTCCGATCGACCACTCGTCGGCGCCGGCGATGACCCGGTTGACCGCGGGCGAGAGGGCGGGAGCGATCTCAGTCATGAGGCGGGTGAGTTCATCGACGGGGGCGATGCGGGTGACGATGAGCTGGATCTGGGCGGCGCCGAGCCCGGACTGGCCCGTGCTGGCGGCGGCGCGGTTGACGCCCGACATATCGCCTGTAAGCCGCTCGACCTGCGAGGGCACGGCGAAAAAGTTGAGGATGGTCATGCGCCGCTCCTCCCCGTTTCGTACCGCCGAGAGGGTGTAGACGGTGCAAGGCACGTTCTGGCGATCCAGCTCGAAGGTGGTCGCGACGGTCGTCTCGATGCGCCACCCGAGCCCAACGTAACAGTTGGGTGGATAGTGCCCGGCCATGTCGCGCGCGTCGGAGCAGTGGACGAACAGGAGGCTGAAATCGGACATGCCGTCGACGGTGACGTAGCGGCGTTGGAGCAGCTTGTTGGGGCGGAGCAGCTCAATGGCGGGCTCCTGCGGGGGCATGTCGGCGCCGATCCAAGGCCCGATGCGATACGGGATCGCCTCGATCGCCTCGACCACCCCCGCGAGATACTCCGAGTCGTGCTTGGCCTTGGGGGGCTGCACGCCAAGGGCGATCATGGAGCCGAGGAGGAGCAGGGCGGGGATGTACGCGGCGAGGCCCTTCCGGTCGAGCGTGACCATGGCTTAGACCTCCTCCCGCACGTTGTAGCGGGCGATGGGAACTTCCAGGTAGCGGAGCAGCGCCAGGACCGACCACATCATGCCCATCGCGAGGAAGAGCACGCCCCAGCCGGCCAGGTCGTGGAAGGCGTCGGCGATCTCGGCGGTCGAGTGTCCGTAGAGGATCGTTGTCGGATAGAGACGAATGACGTTGACGAGGATCGCGACCAGCGGGCTGATGCCCAGCAGCACGAGACGCCCCCACCATTTCATCGGGAAGGAGAAGACGAAGGCATAGGCGATGAGGGCCATGGCGGCAACCATGCGCATGCCGTTGCACGCTTCGGCGATCGCGACCTCGACCCCGTTGACGACGAGCATGTTGCCGTGACGCTCGACGGCAAAGCCCGTGACATCGAGGATGAACTGCGTGACGCCCGCGCTGGCCTGCTGGAGGGGCACGGCGATGACGTGGCGCAGGCGGCCGGGCACGGGAATGAGGAAGAGCAGCGCGCCCCAGGCGGCGGCGAAGCGGATGAAGATGTCGCGACCAACTGCAACGTACACAGCGCCCGCGACGGTCAGCAGCGCGCCGACATCGCGGAAGAGGTCGATGGCCCGTTCATGCCCGAGGAACATCAGGCCCCAGCCGCCAACGATGGCCAGACACCCAAGCGGGCTTGGGCGCGGGAGGCAGTAGCGGATGCGATCACGCCGGCACCAGGCGAGCCAGAGGGCGACGCCCGGCGCAATGAGGATGTACGAACTCTCGTCGTCTCGCGCGGCAAGGGCGAAGATGTCGCCCCAGATCGAGGCGGTCGCGACCAGCGCCAGGCCCGTGAGCAAGGCGAGCGCCAGCCCGTCGACAAACTGCCACGAGCGCCTCATGATCCGCCCCCTTGCGTTGCATCACGCTGCCCGCGACCTCGATCGGCGCGCCCGCTGTCGAGCGGCTCGGCGCTCCGGGACTCGACGCCGGACGCCTGGGCCAGACCCGACACCGAGCCGGACCCCAGCGAAGAGGTGCGCAGAGATGAACCATACATGAACCGGCCCGAGAAGAACGAACCCGGCGCGTGGGTGATGCCCCGGGCGTGGACGACGGCGTCGACGATCTCTGCGCCCGCCTCGACGACGCCCCCTTCCAGGACGAGCGACCGGGCGACGAGGGCGCCCTCCCCGACGCGGGCGCCGCGCATGACGACGCAGGAGAGGAGGGTCGCCGAGGGATGGACGCTGGCCGTGGGGTCGACCACACGCCAGTCGGAGTGGGCATCGTTGGCGGCCCGGGCGGTGTGGAGGAACTCCGGAAGCGTGCGAAGGGGGAGTGTTCCGGGCTGGGCGAGCGCGTGAACAAACAGCCGCTTCTTCTCCCGCTGGAGCTTGGTGAGAAACTGCTCTTTCAGGTCGAGAAATCCGAGTTTGGGCACGGCGCTCAGGGCGGATCGGCGGATGACGTATGCCCCCGCCGGCGAACGATCGGGAGACTGGGCAATGGTGACATCGGCGCCGCGGGCGGCGTGATCGGCGACGAGGGCCCGGAGCGATGAGGCGTACCAGCGGGCGCCTTCGAGGACCAGGATGCTCGAATCCGCGGGAGCGTCCTCGCACAGGTCGAGCACGACGCCGGCTGGACCACGCCAGCGTTTGGGCTCTGCGACGACAGTGAGGGCAACGTTGGCAGGGGGCGAGGCAAGCCCGGCGGGCGCGGGGTAGGGCTCGCCATGGACGACCATCACGCGGAGCGGGCTGGACCAGCCTTGGGCGATCTCGGCGGTTCGGCGGGCAATCTCGTAGAGGACGCTGGAGCCGGGGCAAAGATCAAGATCGAGGACGGAGCTTGGGCACATCGCCTGAAGGGGCGAGGGCTTGAGGCCGCCGCCGAGAACAACGCAGCGCGCCAGCGCTCGGTCCTCAAGTTGAACGGCCCCTCCTCCCACGCGACCTCCCGAGGGGCCCCTGCCCCGACGACTGGGTCTATCCAGATTGCCGAAACGCTCTTCCCGAACCGAACGATTCGCCCGACGATCCCGACGCCACCGACCTGGAGCGCGGCGCTTCACGACGCGGGCGCAAGGCCGACGGCGGCGAGTTCCGTCACCACTTGGTCCGCGTGCGCTCGCCAGGTCGCACGCTCGACACGCAAACGCCCCGGCCCGGCGTCGAATGATTGACCGAGCGCGGCCCGCACCTGATTCACAAACTCCGCGGAGCCCCGGGCAACCCGAACAAGACCTGAATATTGCTTGAGCTCGTAGAACGGGGTGGAGACGATGGGCCTGCCGACCGCGAGGTACTCCTTTAGCTTGACGGGGTTGCACGCTTCGATCCATGGGCTCTGATTCCAGGGCATGATCAGCACGTCGCTCGAAGCCATGTACGCCGCAACCTGCTCGTATGGTCGCTGCCCGAGCAGATGGACATTGGGCAAGGGGCACCAGCCCTCGGGAAGCGAGCAGGCCCCGACGAGGACGAAGGTGACATCGGGCATGGCCCGAGCGACTTCAACGAACATCGGGGGGTCGAAGGTGTGGGCGTCGATCCCGCCCACGAAGCCGACTCTCGGACGTGGAAGATCTCGGACGTCGGCGGGCTGGGAATCGGGGGTGTTGACGGGGGCGAGCCCGGCGCGGCTGAACAGGTCGTAGTCGACGCCGTGATCGACGAAGGCGGCGCGGCGGGCCTGGCCTCGTTCTTCGTCCATGAGCAGGTGGGCGCAGTAGAGCGTGAGGTCGGCGCGGGCCTTCAGCACGCGATCGAAACCCGCGATGCGTTCTGGATCGACACCCTTGAAGGCTTCGAAGCGATCGGTGCGTTGGTAGACGACGCCGACCGCGTCGAGATCGTTAAGGACTTCGGCGCCGGGTGGACAGGCGACCCAGACCAAGGGCTTGCGAATGCCCATCGCGCGGGCGGCGCGGCGGACCTGGGAGGCCAAGAGGCGACGGGAAAGAGCGGCGGCGCGCTTGCCGGGGATCGAAAACGGGCTGAAGACGGTGAAGTTCGGGCGCACCGAGACGGCGCCGCGGCGGAAGCTGGCGAGCTTGCGTTTGACGCGCTTGAAGAACATCTTGCCCTCGGCGGGCTTGGGCATGCGCATGCCGATCGAGTTGATGTAGAGGACCGGCATGCGAGCGGAGAACTCGCGCATCATCTGGATGTCGTAGTGCCCGCGGTTGTGATACCACCAGTCGACGCCCCCAAAGCAGACCACGCCGTCGTAGACGCGCGAGGGAGTGGGACTCCCTGGCGCGGGGAGCGAAGTAGACGCGGGGATGGCGGTCGCGTTCGACATGGCAAAAGCAGCAGCGGACGGTTCACAACGATGCGTCAGACAAGCGCGACGGGCATTCGGGCAGGATCCAAAGCGGATCAGGCCTTGACGAGACGGTCGCCCATGTCGCTGGCGAAGGGCTTCATGGCGTTGCGGGCGTCGACGACCAGCTTGGCGTGCTTGGCGAGGACCGCATAATCGAACGCCGAGTGGTTCGTCGAGATGAGGACGGCGTCGAACGACGCGACGTTGGCGGGAGTGAGCTCGACGCTCGTCATGCCCAAGTCGTGCTTGCGCACGGGGACCGTCCGGGGGACGAAGGGATCGCTATACGAGACTTCGGCGCCGAGGCGGCGGAGCAGCTCGATCAGCTCGAACGAGGGCGACTCGCGGGTGTCGTCAATGTCCGGCTTGTACGCCAACCCGAGCACCAGCACCTTGGCCCCCTTGACGGCCCGTCCGCGGGTGTTCATCGCGGCGGTGAGGCGGTCGATCACGTAGTGAGGCATGCGGGTGTTGATCTCGCCCGCCAGCTCGATGAAGCGCGTCGGGTGCCCGACCTCCTTGGCCTTCCAAGTGAGATAGAACGGGTCGATGGGGATGCAGTGCCCGCCAAGCCCAGGCCCGGGGTAGAAGGGCATGAAGCCAAAGGGCTTGGTCGACGAGGCCTCGATCACCTCCCACACGTCGATGCCCATCGCGTCCAGAACGACCTTGAGCTCGTTCACCATCGCGATGTTCACGCAGCGGAAGATGTTCTCCAGCAGCTTGGCAGCCTCGGCAACCTCGGCGGAGCGCACGGGCACCACGGTCTCCACGCCATACTTGTACACCTTGCACGCAAGATCGGTCGAGTGGGCGTCCAGCCCGCCCACCAGCTTGGGGATGGTGCGCGTGGTGTGGCTCTTTCGGCCCGGGTCCTCGCGCTCGGGCGAGAAGGCCAGGAAGTAATCGTGCCCGAGCTTGAGGTTCTCCGCCTGCGAGCCCTTGGCCCCGTCGCGGATGGCCTCGTGGAACTCGTCGCGGGTGGTGCCGGGATAGGTTGTGGATTCGAGGATGATGAGCTGCCCGGCGCGGAGGCGCTTGCCGATGTCGCGACCGGACTGGACGACGTAGCTGAGGTCCGGCTCGTGGTGCTTCCCGAGGGGCGTGGGGAGGCAGACGATGAGCACGTCGGGCTCGCTGAGGCGGGCGAAGTCGGTGGTGGCAGCGAAGCGGGAGCTACCGCCCAGTTCCTTGACCATGCCGTCGCCGAAGTGCTTGAGGTAGTTCTGCCCGCGGGCGATGGAGTCGATCTTGGACTGATCGATGTCGAACCCGACGATTCGGAGCCCGCCCTGATGGAGGGCGTGGGCGAGCGGCAGGCCAACATAGCCAAGCCCGATGACGCCGACGACCGCTTCGCGGCTCTTGATCTTGTTCTCCAGCCTCTCGTAGGAACTCATGCCAGCGACTCCTGAGGAACCATCGGACCCATCGGACCTTACGGCTGCTCTCCGGAGCAGCCGGGCTGTCTGACGAACCCCCGCAGGCGGGGGATTTACGACGCGTGGATGAAGCTCCGGACCGCCTCCAGCAGTTCCGGGGAAGCGTGCCGACTGATCGGCTCGGTCGCCGCCAGGGCATCCACCGCGTCCAGTTTTTCGGCAAGCTCGCGCTCGTCCATTGCCACCGCGACCTTTCGAAGCGCGAGAAACTGCTTGGCGGTCGCGACCTGGTGATCGTTGCGGGTTTCCATGAGATCCCCGCGACGGGGCATGACCAGGATCGGTTTGCTTGCTTCGAGCGCAGTGAGGATGGAGCCCATTCCGGCGTGGGCGACCATGACGCGGGCTTCGCGGACGTGCTCGCGGAACTTGTCGGGCTCGAGGAACCCGGTCCAGCGGAGGTGCCGCGGGCGCCACTCGGTGGGCCCGATCTGCGCAAAGACATCGCCCCGCCCGCGGGCGCCGGCCCAGTCGTCGACCGCCCGCACCAGGCGGTCAAAGGCCATCTGCGCTCCGACGGTGACGAAGATCACAGCACGGCTCCCCGGAACTTGGGGGCCGGCTCGCCCGCCAGATGGGCCCACTGCGTGAGGCAGAGGTCGGCGTGCTGGCGGACCAGCGTGCAGGTCATCGAGACCTGCTCGACGTTGGCGATGCTGTCGATCCAGAGCGTTCGAGCGCCGAGCAGCTTGCCCATGCGAATCGCGAAGTAGCCCGGCGCCGCCCCGGTCGAGATGACGACGTTCGGGCGGACGCGAAGGACGATCCACAGGAGCTTGAGCGCCATGCGCACGAGACCGACCTTGTCCCACCGCGTGGCGTCGTTGATGAGGCGGAAGTCCTCGCCCGGAACGTCCTGGCGGTAGACGGGGTTGACGGTGACGTACGTGACGCGACACCCCTGGAAGGCGGGCCTCAGGCGCAATAGCTGCACCCAATGCCCCCCGCCGGAGGAGATCGCCAGGACCCGCTTTGCTCCGTTCGTGCTCATGCGTTCGTCTTTGATCGGCCCGGATGATAGAGAGCGTAACCCGCGAAGGCGGATCGGCTCTGCATGTCGCCGTCAACCCGTCATCCCCCCGCTTGTTCAACTGGTCGGATTGTTGCAGACCCGGACTTAGCTGACCCGGAACGAGTTCAACCAGTTTGCGCTGACCCGGTTTGCAGTCATTTGGTTGGCGCCATTTGGTGGACGTTCTCTTGGCGGGCCATCCATTCGTGACGCCTGGTCCAGATGTCGTTCCATGTGGCGTGGGCCACGCGCCCGCGCTCGGGCTTGGCCAGCTTGAGCAACGACCAAGCCAGCGCGCGTGTCCGGGGCCACATCGCGAGCATCCAGGCGCCGAGCCCCCGGGTCGCGGGGGGCCAGTGTCGGCGGATCAGGAGCGTCTTGGCCTTGAGCAGCCGGACCATCTTGTCGGCGCGGACGCGATCCGAGGCGGCCCCGTAGTGGACGATGGTGGCTTCGGAACTGACGACGGGACGAGCGCCGAGCTGGTGGGCTCGCAGGCAGAGGTCGGCTTCTTCGCCATACATGAAGAACATGGGGTCGAAGCCATTGAGGCGATCCCAGAGCTCGCGTCGGATCATCAGGAAGCAGCCGCTCACGATGTCGACCTCGCGAACGCCCTGGCGGTTCCATCCGCCGTAGCCCTCGGGGTTGAAGAGGCTGGATCGGCGAAAGACTGAAGAGAGGCCGGAGGCAACGCAGAAGACGCTCCAAGGCGTCTGGCGTTGCCAGCAGGAGGCGGGGTTCAGGCGTTGATCCGGAAAGAGGGTGCGTCCGCCCCAGATGCCGGCGTCGGGTCGGCGGCGGGCGAAATCGACTAGCTTTCCGATCGCGTTGTCGAGGGTGATCGTGTCGGGGTTGAGCAGGAGCAGGAACGCGCCGCGGGCGCTCTTGGCGGCGAGGTTGTTGCCGCCGGCAAAGCCGAGGTTGTCGCGCGAGGCGATGAGCTTGAGATTCGGGAACCGCTCGGCGGGGAACGCCTGCGCAATCGCTTCCGCCGATCCGTCGCTCGACGCGTTGTCAACGATGATGAACTCGACGGGAAGCTCCTGGCCCGTCGCGGGATCCTTGCAGTTGTCGATCGCGGAGCGGATGGCTTCCAGCGTGAGCGCGCGGGTGTTGAAGCTGACGATGATGATCGAGAGCATCGGTGTTGGCGGCGCCGCATGGGGCGCGTGCGATTCGGGCACGCTCGAGCTTGAACTCGACGGCTCCGCAACCGAGGTTGCGCCAACCGGGGGGCCAGAAGTCTCATGCATGGGCGGGTCCCTCCGGAAGGGGTGGCAATGGCGGACGTTTCGCAGCGCCCGAGGGAGCGTTAGCCGAACGCAGGCTTGCTCCAAATCCGAACGCATCGAGCGGTGAGGCGGAGCCCGAGGGACGAGCGGGCTTGGGCGTCGGGCGAGCGTCCGGGCGCCCCGCCCCGCGAAGCCCAGGGCCTGAAGGCGAGTTGGGGCTGGTCGCCTGGCCGGGCTGCTGGCCGGGCTGCTGGCCGGGCTGCTGGCCTTCTTGCTGGTTGGCTTGTTGGGCCATCTTGGCTCGCGCCGCCTTGGCATGGGCGAGGGCGACGGCGCCCGCGGCGGCCCCCATCGCCATGGTGAACGACCAGAGCATGTTCATCTGCCCGAAGTACGAGACGCCAATGAAGCAGACGCAGTGAACAAAGACGCTGCAGCCCATGAGCCAAAGCTGCGGGACGCGCTTGCGATCGCTGGGCGCGCCGCTGCGCAGCAGCTTCATGCCCTTGCCCAGGCCCTTGAAGACCAGCCAGATGTTGACGACGAAGGCGACGAGGGTGATGAACCCGCCCTGCACCGCCTGCAGGATGTACTGGTTGGTGACGTCGAAGAGCCAGTGGCCCCAGTGGGCGGTCGAGCGCGTGCCGAGCAGCGCCCACTCCGAGAAGCGGTTGATGGCGGCGTCGATGAGGCGATAGCGGTGATAACCGGTCGAGCCGCCCACCGCCGAGACGCGGGCGATAAGGTGCCAGACCGGGGCCTGCATCACGATGTGGAGCCCGACGAGCGTGAGCACGACGACCCATCGGACTTCGTACAACCGCCGGCGGAGGGGATACATCGCGAAGGCCAAGAAGGCGGCGAGGACGCCCAGCACGGGTGTGCTGGAAGCGCAGGCGAAGATGATGAACAGGGTCGCGCCGGTCGCGGTGAGCGCGAGGGCTTTGTTCAGCACGCCCAATCGCGCCTGGATCCACATGACCGGCAGGAGGGCCGCCCAGAAGCAGCCGGCCAGGATTGGATGGGAGAAGGGGCCCTGGCAGCGGAGCCTTCCCTCGCGGATCATGGTGGTTTCGGGGACGCCCCCGAAGATCGAGAAGAGGTTGTGCCGCGTGGCATGCTCGTAGATGAATGCAGGAGCGCTGAGACACGCGGCGATGGACGCCGCGACCGAGATCGATTCCATCGCCTTCCAGTCGCGGATCAGCACTCGAACGGCGGCGTAGATCGCCAGTGCCTCAAAGGCGAAGCCAAGACGATTCGTCACTGCCCACGCCTGTCCCCACTGGATGCTGTAGACCAAAGCGTTAAAGCAGACCCAGAGGACGAACCAGAGATCGGTCTTGCTCCACTGATGGCCCTTGAGCTCGCCCCGGAGCAGGATGCGGGCCAGGGCGCAGCAGGCCATGATGCGGATAAGGCTGAAGTCGAGGCCAGCGATGACGATGCGCTGGGCCGAGGCGACGCCCGCGGCCATGAGGAGCATGGGCACCGGGGCCCAGCGGCGCGGGAGCATGATGGTGAGCAGGCCAAGGACGAGCACCGCCGCCAGCCCGAGCGGGTGGATCGTGGTTTGATCTTGGAACTCGGTGAGTGCCCAGCGATCGTCCATACGCCTCGAACCAGTCCGGAAAAAGACAGCCCCCGCCCTCCGAAGCTCCGACGCTTAGCGCGAAGCTCAGCGACCTGATTGTTCCCCGCCTTGGAGCTTGACGCCCTCCAGCAGGGCGTTGAGCAGGCGGTCGCGATCGGGGAAGCGGGGCGGGTTGTTCGCGGCCCAGCGCTCGGCGGCCTTGCGCCGCAGGAGCGAGAAGCAGGCGGGCTCGAGCCCGATGCTGCCAAACCAGTCGGACCACTTGACGACGGCTCGATGCCCGTGCCGGCCCTTCCACCAGGCCCAGGGCACGCCATAGGCGGCCGCGACGATCGCCGCGTGCATCGCCTCGCACCAGACGAACTTGGCGCTGACGATCTCCCGGACCACGTCCTTCCAGGGGGCCAGCGGATCGACGATGCGATAAGGCAAGTAGCGGGCCCACTTGAGGCTCGTGTGGTGCGGCACAAGGACGACGCCCCCGGAGGCGTCCGGCGTCAGCGGATGGACCTTGGGCAGCAGCAGCGCGGGGTCGCCCATCGCGGGGTTCTTCAAGCCCAGCTTCTCGGCGGTGACGGGGCCACGAACCGCGGCGACGTTGACCTTCTCTCGCTTCAGGCGCCCGTACTTGGGCTCATAGCCCGTGCCCCAGACGAGGTGGTTCTCAAAGACGTCGGCGACGTGAAGGATGCTGCCAAGGGCGATGAGCACGCCGCCCTGGAATCCGGGCTCGGCGCGGGGGAGTTCGCGCCCCAGCAGGTTGTTGACGATGAAGGGCGACATGGCGTCGCCAAAGTTGGTGGTGAGGTTGTACCAGAACTGGTGCGTGACGGGCTGAGAAGGCATTATGGTCGCTCTCCCGCGGGCGCCCCGGAAGGCTGGGGCTCGCGCTGTTCGGCGCGCAAGCCGCCAGATTGATCGCGGATCCCCGCATCGCGCGAGACGACGCCCAGGACACGCTCGACGACGCTCATCCAGTGGAACCGCTGCGCCGCGAGTTCGAGCGCCCGCGACTTGAGCCTCGCGTGCAAGGCGTCGTCGGTGAGCAGGCGTTCGATGTGGGCGGCGACTTCGTCGGGCTCGAGCGTCTGGCAGAGAAGCCCGCTGCGCTCGTGCTCGACGATCTCCGATCGGCTGCCCCGGTCGAAGGCGACAATGGGCAGCCCGCAGGCATAAGCCTCGACGAAGACGTTGCCGAGGGGTTCGAATGCGCTGAGCATGCAGAAGCACCGCGACTCGCAGAAGAGGCGGGCGATGAGCTCGCGGTTCTTGGGGTCGCTGGGCGGGAGATAGCCAAGGCAGCGGACGCCGGGCTGGGAGATGCCGGGGTCGCAGCCCACCACGACCAGTTCGGCATCCGGCACGCGCCGGCGCAGGACCTCAAAGCCCTTGACCAGGGCGGGGCCGCCCTTGCGTTCCCAGTCGATGCCGACGAAGAGGATCTGCTTGGGCTTGGGGGGCGGGAGTTCCCGCGGCGGCTGGATGTTGGAACCGATGTAGACGGCGCTGACGCGTTCGGGCGGAACGCCATAGTCCTCAATAATGCTGCGCCGGGCCCACTCCGTGAGCGTGAATGTGTGAGACACGCCGGCCAGCACGCGGCGCTGGACTTCGACCGCTTCTTTCACGGCGCTTGGCCCGAGCTTCGAGACGGCAAAGAAGCCCTCGCGGTGCGCCTGCACGATCGTCATGTCCGTGAGCACATAGGAGCGGCCAAGCTCGGGCGGGATCGACACAAGCGAGCCAATCTGCAGGAAGGGGCCCGGGTCTGCGGCCTGGCGGATGCTCTCGATCAGACGGCGCTGCAGCGCGGCGCTCCCGCGGTCGCTCCACAGCCATCGGCGGCTCACCACGGGTGCTGGCCGCCCGCTTGGGCCTCGGCCCAGGATGAGCGCGCCGGAGAAACAGTCAGCCAGACTCACCGATCGCAGCGAATACTCGCCCTGCCAGGCACCGACGCGCTGGAGAGCATCGCCCAGGTGTTTGGAATACCCGCTGAAGGTGCGGGCGTGGGAGGGCCGGCCGAAGGCAACCAGCGAGAGCGCGGGACCCAGGGAGCGCTCGCTCATCGGGATGCCAGGACCGCGCGGAGCCGAGGCTTGATTGGAGCGGATCGGGGGCGCGGCCCGACGCCGACGGCGGACGACGCTCAGCGGTGCGCCGGCGTAGATCAGCGCCTTGTAATAGTGCAGGTTCGTCGGGTGCAGTGAGACGCATTGGAGCCCGGTGCGGATCGCGTCGCGGCGCTTCCCCACGGCAACGCTGTCGATCACGCTCTCGATGAAGTTGGCCGCGAGGTTGTTGTCGGCAAAGCGAGTTCGGTTGCGCTCGAACGCCTGCGACCCCTTGACCAGTTCGTCGTAGTTGATGCCCCGGCGAGCGCACGCCTTCGAGACGACCTTCTGGACGAACGCGTGTCGCTGCGACGGAGCCTTGCGTGTCACGGACTGCTTGTGGACTCGGTAGGAATAGAGGCACTGCCCGAGCACGAGCATCGGCGAACGCTCTCCCACGCGGAGGATGTAGTCGTACCCCTGCCCGATGCGGAGTTCCTCGTCGTAGGCCAGGTCACGAACCATCGACCAGCGGTACAACACCGTGGGGTCGTGGGCGGGCATGCGGAAGGCGGTGATGTCGGCCAGGCACTGGGCCCGGGTCTTGAGGCGGAAACGCGGGGCCAGGCGGCGATCCTCGAGGATCAGCTCGTGCCCGCAGAAGACCGCCGCCAGGTCCGGGTTGTCGTGCATGGCGCGAACCTGGATCTGGATGCGATTGGGAGCCGAGAGGTCGTCGGCGTCCTGGATGGCGAAGAACTCGCCTTGCATGACGCTCAGGGCGTGGTTGAGCGCAGCAGCCTTTCCCTTCTGAGCTTGCGAGAGGATGCGCAGCCGCGGGTCAGAGATCGCGGAGCGCAGCGCGTCCACGGAGCCGTCGGTGCTCCCATCGTCGACGACGATGATCTCCAGAGCCTTGTGGGTCTGGTCGACCACACTGCGCACGGCATCGATGAGATATGCCCCGCCGTTGTACGTGCAGATGATCACGGAGACCAGGGATTCGCGGTTGGAGGCGATCATGCGGGATGGTCACAGGGCGTGGCGGATATGGACTGTTGTTGAGCGGTCTGGTGCGGGCTGGGCTGGCGGGAGAGGCTGGCGGGCTGGGGTCGCAGGACGGGCGAATGCTGTTCAGGGGTTGAGCTTGGCGATGCGTCCCTTGCCCATCAGTCGGCGGACGGCGCGGCGGATCGACGCCCGAAGCCCGATGTAATCCGATGGGTTGGAGGATGCCGACTGCACCTCGATCGCTGCCTGCACTGCCCGCTGCTTGAGCGCTTCGAGCGAGGGCGTGCCAAAGCGGCGGGAGGAAAGGGACGGGTTCTTCGCGAAGGCCTCCTCGGAGACCATCATGGTGTGGGGCGAGCGCGGGTCGTCCATGTGGTCCATGTAGAGGAAGGGCATGAGCCACCCGTTGACGATCCCGGTTCGGGCCATGCGCAGGCAGTAGCCGGTGAAGGCCTCCTTGTCGCCCAGGACGCCAAAGCGTTGCTGCTGGGAGCGTTTGAAGAGGTATCCGCTGCCCCCGATCCAGCAGTTGGTCAGGACGCGGACGCCGGGAGCGACCTCGCGGATCTTGCGTTCGGCGAGCTTGGGGCGGAAGTCCTCTTCCAAGAAAGGCCAGCAGCCGACGACCCCAAGCTTGGGGGCGGCTTCATGGGCGCGAACCAGCGTCTGAACCCACCCTTCGGGCATGAGGCAGTCGTCGTCGACCTTGCCCAAGTACTCACCCTTGGATTCGTTCCAGAACCAGTTCGTAGGCGTCCGGAGCATGGCGTTCTCCGGGCTGTGGTGGAACTTCGCGACGCGCGGGTGTGAGGCGTGCTCCTTAACGACGGCGAGGGTTTCCTCGTGGGTCCCGTTGTGCCAGAGCCAGATCCGGGTGTTCTCGTCGGCGGTGCGCAACAACTGCGGGAGCGCCAGGCGCGTGTACTCCGGGCGGTTGTAGGTGATCATGAGAATGTCAACCTGAGCCGCCATCGTCTTCTCCCCGCGTCCCTCGGCTGCCCGAGTGGACATCCCCCAGATGAGAGGGCCAACCTAGCCCGGATCGTTTGCCGCGGAAGCCCCCGAGACCGGAGCCCCCCGGACCGGAGCTTCCCGGACCGGAGCTTCCGGGACCGGGTTCCCCGGATCATTCCCAGGAGAATGCTCCTGCACGTTTGAGGGCTTTCCCTTTGAAGCCCGCTTCTTGTATGCCGATCGCACGGCGTCTGCAACCGAGGCAAGCAATGATCGGCCGCCGGGGAGCACTGCCAAAGCGCCGAAGTACGCCAGTGTGAAGATGGTGGCGGCAGTTGCGACGAGCGCGATAACGATCGGGTACCCGAACAGGGGGACGCCAAATCGGGCGGCCCGATCGCCCAAGAGCGACAGGTCTTCGAGGGGCAAGAGTTGCATGCACCCAAAGGTGAGCCCGATCGCGATCAGCATGGCCGCGACGGGTCGCCAGAGGCGTGCAAAGACCAGCGAAGCGGGGACGCAGGTTCCGCGGCAGGCAAACGGAATCTGCGCGATGAAGAGCGCGGTGTAAGACACGCTGAACGCGGCGGCGACGCCCGTGATGCCCCAGGGAAGCCCGGCGAGGTACGCCGCGGCGGAGATCGGCGCCGCCCAGAGGCCCCATCGCCACATGAGCTTCGTGCGTCCCAGCGCGCTGTAGAGCCAACCCGGGACCACGTTCAGCGAGCTCACGATCGCTCCCGGCGCCAGCCAACGGAAGACATCCGCCACCTGGCCCCACTGTGGCCCGAGGAGGAGTAGCGCGAGGCGGTCGGCTTCCACGAAGGCCAAGCCGACGATCGGCATCGTCAGGAACGCGACGATCTCGATACCTTTGGCGTAGTAGGCGCGAAAGCGGTCGGGCTCGGACTGCAGGCGGCTGAGGACGGGGAGTGCAACGCTGGCGATCGGGCCGTTGATCTGGCGGATCGGGAGCAGCAACAAGCCATAGGCCTTGCTGTAGATGCCCAGGGCGGCGGAGCCGAGGGCGGCGCCAATCGCGACGTTGTCGAAGTTCCGCGTGATGTAGTTGAGCGTGTTGAAGCCCGTCAAATAGGCCCCGAACCCGACCATGGAGCGTGCGCCCTCGCCAGCGCCGGCGCGGCGCCGGGGCGGCGCACCCGGGCGCCAGGGCGACGCCAGCCAGCTTCCGACCATGATCGTGAAGGGCTGCAGGACGGTCATCGCGACCAGCGCCCAGACGCCAGCGCCAAGGAACGCCAGGGTGATTGCCGCGGCTGCACCCACCATCGCCCCGGCAACTTCGATCTTGGCGAGCGACCGGAACTTCATCTGTCGGCGGAGCAGCGCCGTGTGCTGCGCCGCGGCAGCGCCAAAGAGCATTGTGATCGCGCAGGCCGCGGTGATCGGAACGAGCGCCGGCTCGGAATAGACCCAGGCGACCAGGGGAGACGCCGCAGCGAGCGCGAGCGTGAGCACGAGCCCCACTCCGACATTAATCCAAAACAGGGTGTTGACATCCTCGTGCGTGATCTGGTCGCGCTGGATGGTCGCGGCTGAGAGGCCAAGGTCTCGAAAGAGCATTGCAAAGCCGGTGACGGTCGCGACCATCGCGACCAGCCCGAAATCAGCGGGAAAGAGCAGGCGGCCCAGCACAACCGTGGAGCCCATCTGGATCACGAGGCGGGCAAGCTGCGAGCCCAGAGTCAGGAACCCGCCTCGCACGGTGCGCGCGCCCATGCCCTGCTTGAGGTGGTCCGTGGAGAAAGGTGATGGAACGGCGGCTGCGGTCACGCCGGTATTGTCGGCTCAGCGCGGACGTGAGTGCGGAAGAAAGTCCGGAGAGAGTGACGGACGGAGGTCGCGGTCGGATGTCATCCACCGAGTGAGTCGCCGGCGGGCGCACGAACGCGACTCCACTCGCTCCGGAGCAGAGGTCCATCGGGACCCCGGACGCGAGCGGCACGGCACGACGCAGAGCACGCCCCAGCGTGCCGACGCATAGAGTCAACACGTGCCCGGGTAGCTCAGATGGATAGAGCGGCGGTTTCCTAAACCGCAGGTCGGCGGTTCGAGTCCGCCCTCGGGTGCTTTGGTGGCGACGGGCGAGCGTGCTTGCAATGACTCGCCCCCCGCGGGCTTTGCGCACGGCGGCCCAACACGCTTGATCACATTGAGCTCGTTCACGTCACGCTCATTCACGTCACGCTCGATCAGGGCCTGAATCAGGGCTGAATCAGGGCTCGATAACGGCTCGATCAGGGCTCGATCACGCCACGGAAGCCAAAGCCTCTGAACGCCGGACGTCCCCGCTTGCGGTCACCTTCGAGCGGACCGAGCGGCTCGACGCGCTCGAAGAAGCGTTGCCACTCACCTTCGGTCGCGCCGATGAGCAGGGCGTCGCTGCCGAGGGGGAGCGTGGCGGGCAGCGCCAGCGAGGTGTCGGGCCAGACGTCGTACTGGCTCTTGCGCCCGCCCAAGTAGGCGGACGCGCAGAGCACACGGATCGACGGGCCGAAGTTTGCTTGCGCGGCTGGCGAGCCGGAAGGAGGCGTGGCGCGGCGGTTGAGGTAGTACGCCAGTTGGCTGGCCCGCCCATAGTGAGCGGCGATGATCGGCAGGGGCCCGCTCTGCGCTCCTTCCCCTGAAGCGCCAGCTTGATCCGCCTCTGGCTCGCTCCGGCTCTCGGCCCCACCCACCCCCACCAACCTTCTCGCGTGGGCGGCCTGGCGATCGGCCCCCGTCAGGCGGCTCATCGGCACCACGCGCCGGGCTTTGTCGCTGGCGCCCAGAGCCGCCAGCCCGGCATCGATCCAATCCAGGCGCAGCGGCAGGATGGCCGACGCGATGCCGAAGGCGAGCGTGACGTGCCACGCCACTTGGGCGCGAGTTTCCGGGCGGCGGGTGAGCACGCCAGCGCGGGGGCGCTGATCGACCGGCAGCGCGCGCCACGCCGCGACGCGGGCTCGCCAGTCGTCGATGCCCAGCACGACGCCAATTGCGGCAAGTGGGAGCAGCGAGATGTAACCCGCGATGGCCCAGTTGCCCTCCGGCTCGGCGACGAAACTCACGGCGAAGTAGAACGCAAGGATCGGGCCGCCCAGCGCGAGGAGGGTTCTCGCGGCTTTCCAGAGATGCCCGCCGGCGCGTCTGGCCATCACGCCCCCCACCACCATCAACGCCAACGCCGGCCCGATGAGCACGAGCTGGGTGCCCAGGTAATCGAGCGTCCAGCGCGGGTCGTAGCTCCAACCCTTGACGCCCTGCGTGGCGGGCATGTCGCCTCCGGGAAGCCCGAGATGTCCAAGAAGGTGCTTGAAGGTGGCCCAGTCATGCTGCGCGTTCCAGATGAGGGGCGGGATGAAGCCAAAGACCGCGATGCCCGAGGCCATCAGGAGCCCGAGCATCGGGTGAAGGCGATGGCGCGGGAGCGGCGGTGGCAACGCCTCAAAGAGCCCTCGCTCGAGATGCGCTCGCCCGGGCACAATGGGTTGAAGCGGCTGCGGCGGCGGACTGGCCGGCGTCTGGCGGGGCTGAGTCTGGCTGGTTTGGATTTGGCTGGTTTGGGGAGGGGTGGTTTGAGGAGGGCTGGCCTGAGCGGCGCGGGGACTGGGCTTATTCGTGATGCGGGCGAGCGTCATGGCGAGCACCAGCCCGGGGATGAACAGGAGCATGGTGTATTTGAAGATGATGCCGGCGGCGAGGCAGACACCGAGCGCGATCCATGCGCGCCAGGAGCCGAGGCCTCCGTGCCCGCCGCGGAGCGCTCGCATGGCGAAGCAGCACGCCAAGGCCCAGCACGCGACATAGGGCCCGTCGATGGTCATCAGCATCGCGATGGAGGAGTAGGCCGGGATGAGCAAGGGGAGGATGGCGCCGACGAACGCCGCGCGAAGCGGGAGGGAGTGGTCAAGGGCGCTTGGGCGGTCGAAGGCGCCCGCACGGGCGGCCATGAGTCGCACGCCTTGGAGTGATTCTCGCGTAAGCCACGCGATGCTTGCAGCAAAGATCGAAGCGGAGACGATCGCGGGCAGTCGCACAACCCACTCCGCGTCGCCAAACAGACGCGTCGCCAGAGCGATGACCGCGGCAACGCCCGGCCCCTTGCTGTAGTAGGCCCAGTCGAGCCGACTGCTCCATTCCCAATAGTGCGCTTCATCCTCGATCAGCGTGTACGGGCAGAACCAGACCAGGTACGCCAGGCGCGCCAGCGCGAGCAGCGCGAGCACCACCGCGATCGCACCCACGCTCCCGAACCGCGCAAATGCGAGTTGGTAGGAGCGGATCGGCGGCGGCTGAACGGGGGGCTGGTCGGGCTCGGGCATCGCGGGAATGTTTGCGTGCACCAAGCCCGGGGACCAACGATCTTTCGTGTGCATGCACCCGGAAGACTCGAAGACTCGCCCGGTTCATCGCTCGACGCGATCGCGGCGGTGCGGATCGTGCTCGAAGCGTTCGAGCGAGTCAGTAGGTGCGCGCTCGCTCGTCGGGAGCGGCAGATGCCCCGGTTCTTCCTGTGCGACGACGTGCCCGGCGTGCGCCCGCTCACGGCCTCGCTGGATACCCGTCCAAAGCACGGGATTGACGAGCACCATCACCGCGCCGATGAGCAGCATCGCGACGCCGGCCCAAACATTGAAAAGAAGGATAAACAAGGCGCCGGCAGCGACGACGAAGATGCCCACGATGGTCAGCGCTGTGCGGAGGCCCGAGGGCCCGACGTCCGGATCACCGGGCGAACCCTCGGGCGAAACACGTTCCACCGCCGAAGCGAGCTGGCGGTTGGAGAGATCTTCGTAGCGACGCTCAGTGGTACCGATCGGGCGGGCTTCGATCCTGCCTCCGCGCTCGCGCAGTTCGACGACCGGACGGTCCTGCTTCTGCGCGGAGGACTCGTGGGTACGCGATTCCGGGGCTGTCGACGCGGATGCGGTGGATCGAGTGCTGGAAGGCTCCGCCATGAGAGGCACACTCCGCGGGCCCGCGGCGGCGGGACCCATGGCGTGGAACTTGCGGAGCGACGGCTGCCTCCGGGTGGATGCCGCGTGAAGACCGTCTCATGGACGGGAGCAACCGCGCGAGCGGAGCGTGCGAAGCGACTCCAGCCGTCCAGTTTGAACGCCGTGGCCTCTGGACCAACCACAGGGACGCTGGCGGTGTGAACAGGACCCGAACGATGGTGTTCTTCGGACGTTGGCGAACGTGACGAGGCGAACTCCGCGCGGATGGAACTTCTCGGGGGCGGGGTTCGCTGGCTATCTTGTAGATCTCGTGAAGATTGAGGCGTCGCGGCCCGGGAAGTTCCTGGGCCCCAGTAGTTCGGGGCTCGGGGGGGCCGACGCAGGAGGATTCCTGGCATGTCCGTCATGACCGAGCAACCGTCCGCGACCCCCGCCGGGCACGTGCATCTGGACCCGGACAAGAAGCACGACCCGCACGCGACCCGCTTTGGATCGTTCTTGAAGGCTTCGATCAAGCTGGAGGCGTCCGACCTGATCATGAAGGCCGGGCAACCGCCGAAGCTGCGCATCCGTGGCTCGCTCAAGCCTCTGGACACCGAGCCCGTGTCGCAGGAAGAGTTTCTGCAGATCGCGCGCCACATCCTTGATGATGAGCAGTTCGCCGACCTGCACAAGTATGGCTCGGTCGACTTCGCGTACGACTATGACGAGGGAACGCGGTACCGCGTGAACCTGTTCCAGGCTCGCGGGAAGCTGGCGATCGCGGCGCGGCGCATCAGCTCGAAGATCCGGCGGTTCGAGGAACTGTATCTGCCCCAGAGCATGGCGGACATCGCGATGCAGCCGCAGGGCATCGTGCTGCTGTCGGGCGTGACGGGCTCCGGCAAGTCGACGACGATCGCGGCGATGCTGGACTATGTGAACGAGCGGAAGCACGTGCACATCGTGACGATCGAAGACCCGATCGAGTACATCTTCACGGACAAGAAGGCGACGATCAACCAGCGCGAGATCGGGATCGACTGTATGGACTTCAAGATCGCGCTGCGAGCCCTTGTGCGCGAGAACCCGGACATCGTGCTCGTGGGCGAGATGCGCGACAACGAGACGTTCGAGGCGGCGCTGCATGCGGCGGAAACGGGCCACCTGGTGTACGGCACGATCCACGCGTCGAGCACGACGCAGACGTTCAGCCGAATCTACGGCCTCTTCGAGCAGGAAGAGGTGGAGCAGGTGCGTCGCATCCTTGCCTACCAGATGCGAGCGTTCGTGTATCAGAAGCTGCTGCCGACGCTGCGTCCGGAGATTCACCGCATTCCGGGTCTGGAGATTCTGATCAACAACGGCGTCGTCCAGAAGCACATCCTGGAAGGCCGCGAGGGCGAGCTTCGCGAGTATCTCAAGACGGTCGAGGCGCGTCAGACGGGCATGAAGGACTTCAACCAGTCGCTGGTGGAGCTTGTGGAACAAGAGTACATCCACATGCGCGTGGCGATGGAGGCAACTCCCAACGCCGACGAACTGCTGATGCGACTGAAGAAGCTCGCGTAAGAAGCCGCAGGTTGAACGCGGCGTGATGGCAAGACAAATTCGCGGACAACCTGAGCAAGATTGTCGGACGTTGCTAAACTCGTCCCTCGTTCGGGACGCGCTTGCCGATTCGATTTCTTGACTGCAAGTCTACGTGCGTGGCTTTGGTTCTCGGTCCAGGATCGGCGGACGGCCTCGAATGTGAAGGCGTCCCGGCGTGCTCGGCTCGTTGGGCAGCGTTGGGGTGGGCTTGGCCCCTGCTTCTGGGGTCAAAGCGAAGGGAGAAACACGTACGCAAGAGTGGGGACGCAACCTCTCTTGGAAGTGAGATGGATGTACCGATTCCAGACAAACGTGCGGGCAAATCGAGGCGCGAACAACTCGATCCGCGAGCGTGAATCTGTGGTGTCGATGCAACCTGGTGAAGGTTTGACGCTGGCCGAGGAGACTCCGATTGCTTGCCAGCTACCCGCTTCAATCCCACATTGGAAGCATGAACAGCATGACGCGTGAGGGGAAGGCCGCACGACCGACGACGCTTGCGCTTGCGCTGGCGGCCGGTCTGACGGCAACCGGGGTTCTCGCGCCGAGCATGGCGTGGAGCCAGACACAACTTGGGGGCGCCGGCGACCGCTTGAGCGCTCCGCCTCCGCCCCCGCCTGGGGTTCGGACGGTGATGGGCGATCATCCGCCGCCGACACCGACGAGGTTGGCAAT
This sequence comes from Planctomycetota bacterium, assembly GCA_033763815.1. GTDB lineage: Bacteria > Planctomycetota > Phycisphaerae > Phycisphaerales > UBA1924 > JANRJU01. Next base: position 44,474 of record JANRJU010000025.1, on the reverse strand, counting down.
CGAGCCGATCGTGGGCGGGGGCGTCATCATCCGCTGGAGCGACCTCTCGTCGAACGAGCGGAACTTCGAGATCGAGCGTTTCCCGGCGTTTGAGGACGGGCACGCGACGGTTCCCGCCAACACGACGGAGTTCACCGACAACAAGTCTTTCGACCGCGTTCGGTATCGCGTCCGCGCGGTGAGCACGAGCCATTCCAGCCGCTGGTCGCCCTGGGTTGAGCACCGAGCGGCGTCGGGCGATGCGCCGTTCCTCGCGCCGGGCTCGGGGTTCTCCGGGGCCCAGGAAACACCCGCTCGCGTCGGCACGTCCGAGATGGTTGGGCACGACGCCAAGGTGATCGCGCGCTGGACCACCGTTCCTCTGCAGACGTTCTCGGGCAACTTCCGGGTGGGGGTTCTCGCCTTCCACATGAACGGGATCGACCGCGTTGAGTTCTCGGTCAATGGCGGCCCATGGCAGGCGGTCCGCGAGAAGCGTCTGAACCCCGACTCGGGCGTTCGCGAGTACGTCGCGGTGCTCCGCGGGAACACGCTCCCCGACGGGCGAGCGGAGGTCCGCGCGATCGCGTACCCGCGGAACGCGGGGGTCCCTCGCGTGCTCGCGGGCGACTTCAACTTCCCGAACGCCCGCGTGGGCGAGCACTCGATGTTCGTCTACTCCAACGCGAGGGGCACGCTGCCCAGCCCGGTGCGCTACGTGTCGCCCACGGGCAACGACGACGCGCCGGGAACGCGCGAGCGCCCGATGCGGACGATGGCGCGGGCCGCGGCTTCGATCGTGGCGTCCAACTCGGGCGTCGGCGACGGGGGCACGGTGTATCTTCTTCCCGGCGAGTACGTGAAGGAGCGCTTGTACGTGCCGACCAATGAGCGGTGGTTCACCATCGCGGGCGCTCCCGGGCAGCAGCGCTCGGAGGTGACGATCCGCGACACCGACCTTGGCAGCCCGCGGGCCCCCCACCTTCGCCTCGCCAACTTCACGGGAATCGACACCACCGACTCGGCGTTCCTCTCCGGCTCGGGTTCGCCCAACCGGGCGCTGTGGCTGGACAACCTCCGCCTGGACGGCGCGAGCCGGCATATGCGGGGCGGTTGGCGCTCCAGCTACACCAACACCGTCGAGTTCGCGACCAACACGGACGTCTCGCGACGCATGGAAGGGCTGAAGAAGTTCACGATGGTGCGGGGCTGCTCGATCGCGACGATCCAGGCCGACTCGCTTGGCGACAACCCGCTGGTGATCAACACGGTGATCCGCGACGTCTTCGCGGACAACTCGGGAGCGCACAGCGACGTCTACCAATGGAGCCCGAGCGAGGGCGTGGACAACCACATCCTCTACCACATCGACGCGCGTGACGACATCTCGGCTCAGGGCCTGTTCGCCGGTGGCGGCGTGAACGCTCCGCCCCTGGAGAACATCGCGATCTCGCACGTCAAGATCAACAACCAACCGGCGTGGCACCGCAGCTCGCGAGGCGTCTTCCAGTACTCGCGCCGGATCAACCACATGGTCGTCGAGGACAGCGATTTCCTCGGGCCCGCCAGGTGGCGGAGCTCGCTGACCAGCAACGTCGACATCGCCCGGACCAACTGGACGAACACCCACGCGGCGGTGGATCCGGTGACGCAACCCGGCGTGACCTACGAGGACTAAGCGCCACAACGCATCTTTTCACCTTCGGGGGCCGGTCGATCGTTCGACCGGCCCTTTTTCGTTGGCTTTAGAGGGGCCTGGTGAAGGTCATGACGACCTGATCGCCCTGCTTGAGGCGGAGCTGGTTGCCCTGGACATCGAAGCGGTCGGCCCGAGCAATCGCGGTCAAGAAGCGGTTCTCGAGCTGGTTGGCCTCGGGCGGACCGGCCATCTTGGTCGAGGCGAAGGCGCCGCCACTGGGGAACTCGCCGCGAGCGAGGCGGGTGGGATCGACCGACCCGGAGTAGCGGTTCACGCCGGCAAAGCCGGTGATGCCGCCCTCTGGCGTGATCTCCATATCAGGAGCGCGGAGCTGCTCGGAGAGGATGGGCCCGACGTCCTGGCCTTCCAAGTTGACGAGCGTCCATCGCCCGAGGAAGGCTTCCGGGGCGATGGTGGTCGACTTGTCGCCAGGCCCGCGGACACCGGAGTTGCCGCCGGAAGCCCCGCCCCCACCCCCGCCCCGGGAGAAGGATGAGCAGCCGGAAACGCCAGCCAGCGCGACGAAGCTGGCGACGAGGGCGGCGCGGGTGATGGACTGCCTCATCATCTGCAAAGTCTCCTAGGCCCAGCTTCCAGATCAGCCTCCGGTCGCGGGACGAGCAGCCTTGAGCTGCACGCTGAAGGTTTCGTTCTTGCCATCGCGGACGATACCGACCTTCACGATGTCGCCCGGCTCGTGCTTGGAAAGCAGACGCATCCAGCTGGCAACGTCCTTCACCGGTTCGGCGTTCCAGGTGACGATGCGATCACCACCCTTGAGCCCACCCTCCTCGGCGGCGCCGCCCGGCGTGACCGATTGGATCAGGACGCCCGGTGTTTCGTCCTCGTAGTTGCCGGGCATCACGCCCATGCGAACCTTGATCTGGCCCAGGCTCGGCCCCGCCTGCGCGTCGCCGGACGCCGAAGGACGGGAGAAGACGAAGCGCTCGGGCTTGGTCGCTGCGGCGAAGGCGATCTCGTGGAAGAGTTCGGCGGTGCGGACGGCATCCTCGCGGTTGAGCTTGTCAGAGGTGTCGGCGGGGGTGTGGTAGTCCTGGTGGAAGTCGGCGATGATGCCGAAGAGGATCGGAACGTCCTTCTGATAGAAGGAGAGCTGGTCGCTGCCGCCACCGTTTCCTTTGACCTGCACGATCTCGAGTTCGGTCGCCTCGAAGAAGGGCGAGAGCCAGGTCTCGAAGTTCTCCGCGGTGCCGGTGCCGGCGACCTTGAGACGCTTGTTGACGATGCGCCCGATCATGTCGAAGTTGATCATCAACTGGTGCTTGTCGAGCGGCACGACGGGGCTGTTGACGTAGTGACGCGAGCCGTTGAGGCCGGACTCTTCGCCACTGAAGGCGACGATGGCGATGCTGCGGGCGGGCGCGTCCGTGGGCAACTGCGCGTAAGCCTCGGAGAGCGACTCGGCGAGGAGGATGAGTGCGGCGCTGCCGGAGGCGTTGTCGTCGGCGCCGGGGTGGAGTGCGCCGGGCCCGGAGCGCGACCCGAACGCCCCCATGCCAAGGTGGTCCAGGTGCGCACCGATGAGGACGTACTCGTCGGCCAGAGCGCCGCGCCCCGGAATGACGCCCCCGACGTTCTCGGCGATGAGCGGCTTGGACTCAACCTGCGCGTCGAGGGCGACTTCGCCCGTGAGGTCGATCACGGTGCCCTTCTCGTCGGCGAGGCGGCGAAGATCCATCAGCGAGCGGCCCTGCGCGTCCATCGCCTGAACCAGGCGATCGCCCGCCTCGGCGGTCATCATGAAGACCGGCACATCGGCGAGCGGGCGGCTGCCCCCGTCGGCGGACGAGAGACGCTTGGTGCGCGGATCGTCGGCCCCGGGCGGATTGACCACCACGATGGCGCTCGGCTGCTTGGCCTTCAACGCCGTGATCTTGCCCGCGAAGCCAGCGCGGCCCGTCCACGGACGCCCGCCCCAGCGGCTCTTGCCTTCGGCATCCATGGGCTCGAAGCGGAGCATGACCGCGACCTTGCCGGTAAGGTCAACGTCGTCGGTGAAGGTCTCGTAGCCGTCGGGCCCGTCGTTGATCGCGTAACCCACGAAGACAGCCTGACCCCGAACGCTGCCGGAGGTGCCCAGGCCGGTGACGACGAAATCCTCGTCGCGCTCGAACGTGACCTTGGTCGCACCGCGCGTTGCGGAAAGGTCGCCCCGGCTCACGCTCGTGGAGCTTCCGAGCGGGAAAGGCTGCCGCCAACTCGCGCGGGGCGTGCGAGTCTCCTGCTCGCCCTCCTTGACGACCAGGTCAAAGAGCGGGAGCAGCCCCGCCTCTTTGAAGTAGTACTCCATGTACTGGCTGGCGACTTCCATGCCCCGGGTGCCAGGCAGGCGGCCTTCCATGAAGGGGTTGGCGAGGGTGTCGACGTGGACGTCGTACGCGCGGACGGCGGCCTCGAACGCCGCACGAGATTCGGCCTCATCTCGGGCCTCGGGCCGGGCGTGCGTCGCCAGAGCGAGGGACCCGGCAAGAACCGCACCGAGGACGCGCGACACCGTGCGGCGCGACGACACTCGGCGGACGCTGTTCACGCGCTGAGCGACGACACCTTCAACCATCAGCATGTTGATGAACCTCGCAAAGTGGGCGCGAAAGAGCGCGCCCGGACAGCCGAACAGTAGCGAGGATGCGCGCCGGGGTTGGTTCCGGCAGCAGGCGGGGCTAGGCCGACGGGCGGCGATACAACGCAACAGGGCGGCTCCCGGTCCGCCCTGTGCGCGTCCATACCACGTTTCTCGGTCACGGGCCGCGGGTCGACCCGAGTTGCCTAGTGCGAGCGGCGACGCCGAGCGAAGGCGACGAATGTGACGGCCAGCGTCGCGACCGTGCCAGGCGCGGGGAGCACGGCCATGCTGGTCACCAGCACGCCACCTCCGATTTCCTCAGCTTCGGTCGCGAAACCCGTGGTGAGGTTGATCGTGTAGAGCAGCGAGCGGTCGGGGGTTGGCCCGCGGAAGGTGGCATAGGCGATGTCGGTCGCGCCGGAGATGTCAAACCCGCCCTGCTCGGTGATGTCAACGCCAAGCTCGCCCACCGTCGTGAGGGCACCGGTCGCGGGGTTGAGCCGCCCCAGAACGTCCAGCGCCGCATCGATCACAAAGAGCGTGGTAGAGCCGGCATTGGGGCGGTTGTTGGCGTAGGCGGCGTGGACGAGATTGGGGTCCTCGCCAAAGTTGTCATCGCCCGCGGCGAACGCGACATCGCCATCGAGCACCGCGGCTCCGGTCGTCGGGTTGATGCGGAGGCTCTGGTCGGCGGGGCTCAGGACGCGGATCAGGTCGTTGGTTGGATTGAAGTCAAAGCCGAAGGCGGAGCCGGCGGTGGTCAGCGAGATCGCGGCGGCAAGGGTGGCCTGACCGGTTTCCGGGTTGAGGCGATACAAGCGATCGAAGCTGCCCAGGGCAAAGAGCTCGCCAGTGGCGGGGCGGAAGTCGATGCCTCGCACGACTTCGTTGGGCTGCAGGCCCTGGATCGCGACGCCGCTGAGCAGGTTGGCGGGGTTATCCGCGCGGAAGCTGATCAGGTTTCCTTGCAGGGTGGTGGCGTAGATCAGTTCGGGCTGTACGCTGGCAAGCGCGCAGCCAACGCCGACGCCGCAGGTTGCGGCCGCAAAGGCGATTCGATTCATCACTCCAACTCCCGACGGGAGGGATGACCGCTTGAACCCCAACTCCACATGCCGCGGGCGAGCAACGCCGCTTGCTCCGAGCCGTCGAGTGGATCACCCCAATCCGCCGGAGGTGAGCGTTCGAAGCGAGTTCAAGTTGGGATCAAGCGAGGATGAGCAGTTGCTCATCTTGGGGTGAAGGCCCAAGAAAAGCAGAGAGTGCGGTGCGAACCCCGGCGGTCGAGTTACACAGCCGAACCCGCGAACTTTGCACGCAAGCGAGCCCGGGTGATGATCGCAACGAGGTTGAGCGCCAGGACGATCGAGATCAACAGGAGCGTTGCGGTCCAGACGAGCGGGCGGCTGGCCTCTGAATCGGGACTGTGGAACCCGAGCTCGTAGATGTGAAAGCCAAGGTGCATGAAGCTCTGATCGAGGCGGACGAAGGGAGGTTCGAGCGACATGGGCAGCTCGGGCGCGAACTTGACGGCGCCCACGAGCATGAGAGGCGCGACCTCACCTGCGCCGCGAGCCATCGCCAGGATCGCGCCGGTCATCATGCCCGGCGCGGCCTGCGGGAGCACGATGTGTCGGATCGTCTGCCACTTGCTCGCGCCGCAGCCGTAGCTGCCCTCTCGCATCGACTTGGGAACCGCGGCGATGGCTTCCTCGGTTGCGACAATGACGACCGGAAGGGTGAGCAGCGCGAGCGTGAGCGACGCCCAAAGAACGCCCCGTCCGCCGAACGTGGGCGTCGGGAGCTTGGCTTCAAAGAAGCCACTGAAGTAAGGCGTGGTCGCCAGGAGCGTGATGACGAGCCCGACGCTCGCGACCCAGCACGTCGCGGCGGCGCGGCGGAGCCAGCCTCGCCTTGATTCAGAAGCCAACCCGCGGCCTCGACTGGCGAGCGACCCGAGGATCGCAGCAAGCGCAACGAAGATGCCCAGGCCAGCGACAAAGCCCCACCAGGACAGCCTGGGCAAGGGCGCGCTTGGCCCGGCGTCGACATACTCGCCCAACGTGTAGCAGAAGAAACCGAGCCCGAACACGCCATAGACGATGCTGGGAACGCCGGCGAGGTTGTTGACGGCGATGCGCACCAAGCTGGTAATCAGGCCCTGCGGGGCATACTCGCGGAGATAGAGCGCTGCCATGACACCCATGGGCACGACCGCAACGCTCAGGAGCAGCGTGAGCATGACGGTGCCGAAGATCACGGGGAAGACGCCGCCATCGGTGTTCGCCTCGCGAGGCGGTGCGCTGACGAACTCCCACCAGCGAGATGCGTAGACGCCAACCTTCTCCGCGAAGGTCAGGTCGTTGGCACGGACGAGGCGGACAATCTGCGACACGCGCATCGGCAGTTCGGGCGTGCGGGGCGATTCCGCGGCAAGCCTTCCCGCGGCATCCACAAACTCGACCCGGTGCTCGGCGTCGGCGGCGCGGAGGCGTTCGACTTCCGCGAAGATGCGCTCGTACTCAGCCTGGAGCGACTGTGTCTTCTCGCGGGTTTGCTCACGAACCAGTTGCAGGCCGGTCTCGGTCATCCTCGGGCCGGACCAGGGATGCTCCATCGCGGCAACGAGCGCCAGCGCCCCCGCGAGGCACCACAGGACGATCGGACCGGCACGACGGGGAAAGCTCGGGAGGGTGGTGGCGTTGGCGAGGGGCGAGGGCCTCGCCAGGTGCAGAGCCGCGAACCCGCACGCCAGGACGCCCGCGACAACCAGCGCCCAAGCCGCCAGGGGCAATCCGGGCTCCTCACCGGGGAACTCGCGTTCCCAGTCGATCCGCTTGGCGCGCTCGAGTTCGGCGGCTCGCTCGCGCAGTCTCGCGCGCTCGATCCCGCGATTGGCGACTGAGAGCGACCCCTCCGTGATCGCGTCGATCTCGCGCAGGCGATCTAGAGCGGACTCGTGGGCCGCTCGAAAGGCTTCGATGTCGAAGGCGTCGCCTTGCTTTGGCGTTCCGATCCAGACCCCCCACTCACGCCGCTCGAGCAGGACCGCATCGCGCGGGGTCTGGGTCGAGACGACCTGGTCAATATCGACCCAGCGGAAGGCGGGTTGATCCAGGTCGCGATTGCCAACGCGGTAGAGGCGCTGACGCTGGCCGCTCGGGGAGGGCTGTGTCGAGGGGGCGGGGGCGGCGTCAACCGACGCGGGCGGGGTTGCGTTGGCGGCCCCGGGCGCAGGGCTGCGAGTTTCGGATTCGCCCGCGGGGCTGCTCGCGGGCGATGAAGAAGCGACACCAAGCTCCTCACGGACGGGGATGCCAAGGAACGACTCGCCCGATTGAAGCGTGACGAGCTGGATGGGCTTGGGCCAGAAAGTTGCAAGCCCGCGCACCGCGGCGAACCCGACCAGCGTCACGATCATGCCAAGGCACAGCGCGAGGCTGACGCTCATGAGCCAGACCAGGGGCGTGCCGTGGGCCGTCAGGGGCGTGGTGCGCCGGTGCCCGTGGTGCGGGCGGGGTGCTTGCGGATCTGGCTGAGAGGGAGGCATGCGATGGGGTGGATTCGGGAGTGGTGTTCAGGCGCCTTGTGTCGAAGGGGGCTTGGGACGAGCGCGATCTAGAGCGACTGGAGCCGTTTGCGAAAGCGCTGGCGTACGAGCTCGGCAAGCGTGTTGACGATGAACGTGAGGACGAACAGAACAAGGCCACAGAGGAACAGGACGCGATAGTGGCTGCCGCCCGGCACGGTGTCTGCCAGCTCGGTCGCGATGTTCGCGGCAAGGGTGCGGAAGCCGGCAAAGAGGTTTCCCGTGATCTCCGGGGTGTTGCCGGAGGCGGTGAGCATGATCATGGTCTCACCGACGGCACGCCCGAGCCCGATCATGCAGGCGGAGAAGATGCCCGAGCCCGCGGCGGGAAGCACAACCCGGATCGCGGTTTGCCAGGGCGTCGCGCCGGCACCGAGAGAGGCGGTGCGAAGGGAGGCGGGCACGCTGCGCATGGCGTCTTCGCTGATGGTGTAGATAAGGGGGATGATCGCAAAGCCCATGATGAACCCGACGACGAGCGTGTTGCGCTGGCTGTAGGTTCCGAAGATGGTGTCGCGCGGGTCGAAGCCGGCGCTCTCGAGAGCGAACGCGCACGCGATGGCGAGCACGGCGCCCAGGATTCCGGCGCTGACCAGGCGGATCATGGCAAAGCTCGGGCTGGTCTGGAGGCGGAGATCGACCTCGGCGCCAAGCACCGCCTCCATCAGCCTGCCATGCGGGCGAAACAGCGCACGCAGAGCCGCCCACGAGAGCAGGGACGCGGGGAGGAACAGGAGCAGGAGCCACCCGGGCCAGGCGGTGCCGATCGAACCGTCGAGCCAGCGCCGGAAGCTGGCGTCGGCCGCCGTCGGGCGTGCAGCGTTGGGGTCGTCGATCGGGCGGACGACCTTGCTCTCGCGGAAGTACAGCCCCTCGGCACGGAGCCGGCGTTCATCGTCCGGGCTCATCGTCTCGCGACGCCCAACCCACGCGGGCCACTGCCCGGCGGGAACGGGCTCGTACTTCCCCGCCGCGACAATCAGGTCATCGCTCGTGGGGCGAAAGAGAGAGCGTTCGACGACGGGCCCAAGGACCGCGGCCAGTGAGATGGCGGCGACGAGCGCGAGCGCACCGCCAACAAGCTGCCGCTGCGGGGTCATGGCGCGGGCGAGCTCGCGCGGGACGAACTGCCAGAGGTTGCCGATGATCGCCGCGGCCAAGGGAACGATCGCCAGCCCGACGACGACCGCGGAGAGGTGATCGCGCACGAGGGGAGCGACGACGATCGCGGCAACAAAGCCAAGGACGATCGAGGGGAGCGACGCCATCACCTCGATCGTCGGTTTGACCACGCGGCGAGCGCTGGGCGACATGAACTCGCTGGTGTAGATCGCGGCGAGGACGGCCAGGGGCACGGCAAAGAGCAGCGCGACAAAGGTGCCCTTGAGCGTGCCGAAGATCAGCGGCACCAAGCTCAGCTTGGGTTCCGACGCGCCTTGTCCGATGGACGACTGATAGGTGAAGCTGGGCTTGAGCTGGCCTTCGTAGCGGATCGGGGCGACCAGCGTGCGAACGCTCACGTCGCTGTGCCCAAGCGCGACGGGCCAGACGCGGAAGTTCCCGCGATCATCGACAGCGAGGATCGCGTCGAGCTTCGGCGCCAGCAGCGAGAGGCGAACAGCGCCGGGCATGGCCTCGCGCAGTTCGACGACCACCTTGCCGCTGGTCATGTGGCGGAGCTGCAAGTCACCCTGTGCGGTGCCGATCAGCAGCGAGCGGTCGCGCGAGCTCGGCGCCAGCGACGTGATGCGTCCGAGGCCGGTGCTGATGCGTTCGCTGACGATGATGCGGGCGTCGCTTGTGGGCGCTGTCGGATCGGACGCCACCGAGGCGGTGGTGATGCCGCCGGCGGAGTCTCCGGCAACCAGCGTGACGCCTCCCCAGAGGGTTCCGAGGGTTGTGACATCGCGCCCCGCGGCGGCGGCGCTTTGGGCTTCGCGCGCGTGGTCTTCGTGATGCTCAACCGGGCCCAGCTTAGTGGTTGACACGAGCGTGAAGCTCGCCTGCCCATCACGCAAGAGTTCGGTGTATCGCTGGGTCATGCCGTCGGCCCAGACGAAGAACACGTCGCGCCCGTCGCCGCTGAAGATGATCCGTTCGGGAACGCCCCGCTCGGGCGGGAGTTCGGTCTGCATGGGCGAGGTGCGCAGCTCAACCCTGGGGGGACCACCCGCGAGCGGCCTGCGGGTGCGGACCTCGCCCAGGAGCGCGGAGCCATCGCTGAGCAGCGCGACGACGAACTCGCTCCCGCCTCGCAGGCGATAGTCGAGGCGTGCCACGCCGGCAGGGGGGCTTGAAGCAGGATCCTGGACCTCTGAAACCCCAGGCTCCGGGCGGCTCGTAAGGCCCACCGGCGGCCCGAGCTTGGCTTCCGCCCAGATCAACCGGAAGCGGTCCTGGGCGACGCGCTGAGCGAGCAGCCCGAGCGGGAACGTGCCGGAGATTGACTCGGGCCGAACTGACTCGGTCTGGGCTGACTCGGGCTGGCGTAGGTTTGCAGGCTCGGACTCGGATGCACCGGATTGGACTTCCGAGGAACCACTCGGCTCGGGCTCAGGCGAAGTGGGCTCGACCGGGACGCTCGCGCCGATCGGAAGCTCGCGCCAGGCGGGCCTGATCTCGCGCTCTGCGACCGCGCGAGATTGAAAGGCGAGCGTACCAAGCTGCACGGTTCGGTCGCGGAAGCCAAGCGCCAGCCGCCCGGTCGTGGCATCGAAGCTGTGGGCGCTTGGCGCGTTACCTTGAGGCGTGAGTTGGAGTCGAGCGACGACGCGCCCGGTTTCGAGGTGGATGCACGCCGCCTCGCCCTCCGGGCTGAGCGTGAGCATCGCTTGCACGTACTCGTCGACGACGACCGCCAGCGGCAACCGAGCCGACCCTGCTGCGACGGGATCGGAGGCGACGGCGCGGGAAGGCTCGTTGCCCGTGGCGGGCGCCAGTGCTGTTGCCTGCGTCGGTGCCGTTGCGCGCGCGAGGTTGTCGAGCGAGCCTTCGGCGACGGGCGGTGAGACCGAACCGCCCCGGAACAGCGGTATCGCGACCGAGAACAGATAGACGCAAATGCCCAGCACCGCTGCGAGCACGCCCAGCCCGCCAAGCGTGATGATCCAGCGCGCCGCCGCGTCGGCAACCCAGACGGATCGCCTCACCGGTCTTCGACGAGCGTTGCGGGAGCTTGGATTCATTGCGGCTGGTTCATGTCGTGTTCAAGGTTGGAACCGATGTCCGTCGCGCTGCGGTTGAGAGTCGCCGCGCGGAGATGTTCTTCACCAGGAATACAGCGGGGTCGCTGGATGGAGCCAGACCGCAAGCGATCCCCCCAACATCAACTCGCCCGGTGCTCTGCGGCCCTTTGACTGTGCTCAGTTCAAGCCCGGTTGTTCAGTCCAACCCGAGCTTGCTGAGCTCCTCCGCCGCGATCGCCGGCGGGATGCGGATGTACCCGTCCTTCGTCAGCGACTCCTGCCCGTCGCGGCTGTAGATGAAGCGAATGAACTCGGCGCGGAGCGGATCGAGCTGGCGCTGCGGATCGATGTTGGCATACACGAACAGGAAACGGGCCAAGGGATAATCGCCGCTCAGTGCGTTGGCTTCGTTGGGCTCGACCGCGGGCCCCGCGTCCATCGAAACCTTGAGGGCCTTGACGTCGGCGGTTTTGTATCCGATGCCGCAGTACCCGATGCCGAAGGGGTCGGCGGCGACAGCGTTGATGACGCCACCCGAGCCGGGCTGCTCCTTCACGGTCTTCTTAAAGTCCTTGCCTCCCAGGGCGTGCTCCTTGAAGAAGTCGTACGTGCCGGAACTGCTGGTCCGCCCGTAGAGGGCAACGGGCTTGCGCTGGAACGCCGGATCCTTCACACCAAGCTGGTCCCACGTGAGGTTGGGCCCGGAGACTGAGAAGATCCGCTGAACCTGCTCGAGCGAGATCTCTTCCAGGGGGAGCGAGCGGTGGACAAAGATCGCCAGGCAGTCAATCCCGACGCGCAGACTCGTCGGCTTGTACCCCAGACGGCGCTCAAAGTCGTCGACCTCCTTGGGAGTCATCTCTCGGCTCATGGGGCCGAACTGGGCCTGGCCTTCCATCAGCGCGGGGGGCGCACCCTTGGAACCCTTGTCTTCCACCTCAATAGTCACGCTGGGATAGAACCGGCGAAAGCTCTCGGCCCAGTGGGTCATGACGTTATTGAGCGTGTTGGAGCCGATGCTCTTGACGCTGCCCGAAACGCCGGGGACGGGCGTGTAGGGTGGGAGCTCGGCGTTGGACACCGCGGGCGGGTCACCGCTCGACGCAGCGATCGAAGTCCGCGCAGTCAGGACCAACCCAGCCACCAGGGCCGCGAGAACGAGGAACGCTCCAGCGACGCGGGCTTGGTATCCGCCCACCGACCGCGCACCACCCGCCAATGCCTCGTGCATGTGCCGCTCCCAGGCGCGCTGCATTCAAGGGGCCGGCTCGGTCGGGCCATCGCGGCGTCTTGCGGACGCCGGGACCAACCGGGGCGAACCATCGAACCGCGGACCATCGAACCGAGGACTGTCGAACCGAGACTGTCGAACCGAGGACCACCAAACCGATGGCCATCAATCTGAGGCCGCCTACTCCGGGACCACCACTTCCGGGCTGATGATATCGCGCGTGGATGCGATCGCCAGTCCCAGGGACGCAGCTGTCGGGCGAATCACCAGCCAGCGTCGCTCTACAGCACGCTGATCCCGAGCCTCTCGGCGGTGATTCCTCGCCTCGGATTTCTACACCGCGTGGTCAGTTTTGAATCGACCGAACAACGATGGCGCCGGGCCGGACGTACCCTTGCCCATGATCCACCCTTGGCACGACGTCTCCCCCGGCCTCGAACGCGTCGATCTCCCCCACGGCGTGCGGGCGATCGTCGAAATCCCCAAGGGTTCCAGCAACAAGTACGAACTCGACAAGTCGTGCGGGCTCCTCAAGCTCGATCGCGTGCTGTCGTCCGCCGTCTACTACCCGGCCAACTACGGGTTCATTCCCCAGACGCTGGCGGAGGACGACGACCCGCTCGACATCCTCGTCTTCTCGACGGAAGAGATCCCGCCCATGTGCCTCTGCGAGGCACGCGTTGTCGGGCTCATGACAATGTTCGATGAGGGCGACGCCGACCACAAGGTGATCAGCGTCCTGATGGATGACCCGGTGTACAGCGACTTCCACAAAGCGAGCGATTTTCCGAAGCACATCTTCAAAATGCTCCGGCGGTTCTTCGAGGACTACAAGCAGCTCGAAGGCAAGACCGTCGAGGTCGACGAGATCATGCCCGCGGAAGCGGCGTACCCGATCATCGAAACGTCGCTGGCGCGGTATTCAACCGCACGGCGGACGCGCTCGATGACCGGCCTGCACTAACACGCGCAAGCACTTATGGTCGAACCAACCACCGGCTCGTCAGCCACCGCCTCGCCAGCCACCGCCTCGCCAGCCACCGTTCCGTCGTCATTGAGCGCGGGCTCAGCACGTCGAATCGTCTCGCTCGTTCCCTCGGCGACGGAGATCGTCGCCGCGATCGGCGCGGGTGATCGTCTGGTAGGGCGATCGCACGAGTGCGACTTTCCCCGCGGGGTTCAAGCTCTCCCCGTTGTCATCCGCCCTCGCATCGACGGCGCGAGTATGCCCGGTGGCGTCACTCCGGCGGAGATCGACGCGAAGGTCCGCGCCGCGATGCACGCCGCGGATTCGCTCTATGAGCTCGATGTTGCTGCGCTCGCCCAACTCAATGCGGATCTGGTGATCACACAGGATCTCTGTGGCGTTTGCGCCGTGGACGGCCCCAGCGTCGAGCGAGCGTTGGCTTCGCTGTTGAGCCGCCCTCGGGTGCTGAGCCTCGCGCCTATGACCATCGAAGACGTGCTCGACGACCTGGGCCGGGTTGCCGAGGCGATCGGCGACGCGCACATCATCGCCAGCGCGCGGGCAACCCTTGTGCAACTCCGGGAGCGCCTGTTCAGCGCGCTGGACTATGTGAACCCATTCGCGGATGGACCGAGCGTCGCGGTGCTGGATTGGCTTGACCCGCTGTACATTGCCGGGCATTGGACGCCTCAGATCGTCGAGCGGGCCGGCGGGCGACACGGGCTGAACGCGACGGTCGCGGATGCGAGCGCCGGGGCAGCAACGGGGCCTCAGGCTTCGTCGCGCCGCGCGGGGCCATCGAGGGCGATCTCGCACGCGGAGCTTGTGGAAGCCGCGCCGGAATACCTCATCGTGTGCCCGTGCGGCGTGCCTCTCGACGCCGCGATGCGTCAGATCGAAGCCCACGCGGCGGGCAAGGCGTGGTTCGAGTCGCTCCCGGCGGTGCGCCTGGCGCGGGCGGGGAAACGCCGTGTCGCGATCGTCGACGGCAACCAGTTCTTCAGCCGCCCGGGGCCCAGGCTCGTTGATGCGCTTGAGTGGACGACCGCGTGGCTGAACGACCGTCCCGAACTCACGCCGCCGGGCTTCTCCGCACGCATGTGGCCGTAACTGAGATCGCACCCAGAGTCGCTGGCTGGCTCCCGGAATCGCTGGCTGGCTTCCTACACCCGTGGCCCACTCTGGCCGAGTCTGGCGATGGCGTCCGCGTATTGCTCGCGGAGCGGATCGACGACCTCGCGAATGAAGCGCTCCGTCTGCTCCACGCTCCGCCCGACGTACTTCATCGGGTCGAGAAGATCATCCCAGTTGATTTCGGCCGAAAGCGGCCCGCCTCGGGCAGTGGACCAGAAGTTCTTGTCGTTCTTGAGCCGCTCGAGCAGGTCGTTGTCGAGCCCTTCTTGCTTGACGCGCATGCCCGCGGCCTGGGCGTGTACGCGGATGAGTTCGTGATAGTGCTGGCGGTCGCCGCCGGCCTTCACGCACGCCATCAAGATGTTCTCGGTGGCCATGAAGGGCAGCTCGGCCATGAGGTTCTTGCGGACCATCGCCTCATGGACGATCATTCCCGAGGCGACGTTGTGCATGAGATCGAGCGCGCCGTCGAGCGCAAGGAAGGCCTCGGGAAGGCTAAGGCGACGGTTCGAAGAGTCGTCGAGCGTGCGTTCGAGCCACTGGGTGGCAGCGGTGTCATAGGCGTTGCCGACAAGGTTCATGACGAAGCGGGTGAGGCCGCAGATCCGCTCGCAGCGCATGGGGTTGCGTTTGTAGGGCATCGCCGAGGAACCGATTTGTTTGTCCTCGAAAGGTTCGTCGAGCTCTTTGCGGTTGGAGAGAAGACGGATGTCGGTGGCGATCTTGTGGAGGACTGCGGCGGTGGATGCGAGGTCGGCGAGGATGAAGGTATCGATGACGCGGGGGTAGGTTTGGGTGGTGAGGGCGTGCGGAGCCCATTCAAGCTCATCGAGTTTGTCGCGGACGATGTCTTCAAGTCGATCCACACGATCGTGGTTGCCGTCCAGCAAGGCGAGAAACGACGCTTGGGTGCCCGTGGCGCCTTTCAAGCCACGAATCCGGCGGGATCCTCGTCGTAGGTCGAGGTGAGCGGAACAGACTTCGAGGTCATACACCCATTGCGCGGCGCGACGCCCGAACGTAACCGGCTGAGCGGGCTGGTAGTGCGTAAAGCCGAGCGCCGGCAACCGCGATGTAGATTGCGCGAAAGAACCAAGACTGAGCTCGACACGCGTCACTTTGTTGACAATGAGATCGGCCGCCTCGTTGATGATGAGCAGATCTGAATTGCACACCACATCCTGGCTCGTCATTCCAAGATGGATGATGCCCTTGGCCTTTGGGCAGGCGTCGCCCAGTGCGTGCACGTGGCTCATGACGTCGTGCCGCAGCTCGCGCTCGTACTTCTTTGCCAGCTCGATCTCGGCGTCCGTGATCCCGACGGTGCCGTCAGGGTTCTTGCGTTCGACAACCGCGCGCAGCTGGTCGACCTGCTCCTGGGTCACCAGCGGCGGGCTGCCCTTGGACGTGGGCCAATCCTTGGTAACCTCGTACTGCGCCTCGGCGACCGCGAGCCAGATCCGCCGCCACGTGTTGAACTTGTGGCGGGGGGACCAGAGGCGGAGCATCTCCGGCGAGGCGTTGCGTTCCGCGAGCGGGGAGGTGTAGATGTCGTTGGAGAAGGTCATGAACGAGATTATGGCGAGCCCAAGTCCTTTGTCGCCTCGGCTGCAGGAGGGTTCCCGATCAATACTCGATCAAGCGTCGAGACGAGCAGCGGAACATGAATCGTTGCGATCCGCCACATCGTGGATTGGTCGATTGTGCCATCTCGTGAGCGAGGATGTGACGAGTCCCCACGACGGCATTCCAGGCAATCTCGGGCAGAGCGTGGCGTGTTGTTGACCTGCCTTATCTCGCGGCTTCGCCGATGACCTCGACGCGCCGTTCAACCGCGGCCTGGGTTTTGCCATTCACCAAGAAACGCCCGCTCGTCCAGCCCGACAACGTACTGTGCTACTCGCCTGGCGGCATCGAGCTTATCCCAGAGATGCCTGACGTCCGCGGAGTCAAGCGGCATAGAGCTCTCGCTTGGTCTTGAGCGACGCGACCAAATACGGATTGAGAACCGTGTGCGCTTCCAGGAGGTCGACGGGGCGGCCGAGCAGTGTCTGGAGTTCCGCGAGGAGCTTGAAGAAAGGATCGTCCCACCCCCCTCGCTCGAAGGGCATGAAGACGACCACGAAGTCGATGTCGCTCTCGTGAGGCCGAAAGTTGTCTCCGAGCGCGGAGCCAACCAGGAACAACTGCTTTACTCGGTGCTTCGCGCACAACAGTCGGATCGCGTCGATGTTGTCTGCAACGAGGGGAATCACCACAAATCCTAGAACAGCCGGGGCGACCAAAGACGGAGCATCTCCGGCGGGGCGCTCTCGATCGGCGGCAAACGGGTCCAGACCGGTAGCCCCATACAGCGCGAGCTAGAACAGCCCCGGCTCATCGACCCGCTTCATTTTCCCCGTCAGGTCCAGTCGCATGCGGGGCTTGGCCGGCTTGGCGTCGGCGGGCGCGGCGTTAGCGGGATTGGCGACGGCCGGCTTGGCATTGGCGGGCTTCACGTCGGAACGTCGCGCAGATGGGGAAGCACCGGACACCGCGGATTGCGCCGGTTTCGCCGCCTCGGGTTTCGCTGGCTCGGGTTTCGCTGCGTGCGCCTGTGGCCGGGTGCTGCCGGACTTCGCGGGCGATGTCGCCTTCATCGCACCCGGCGCTGTGGTCGGCGCGGCTGTCGGCGCGGGCACGGGTGCTCCGCTCGCGGCTGATCCCGCTGCAGGAGATGCCAGCCCGCCGGGCTTTCCCGTTCCTCTCGACTCGACGACGACAACTCCCTCGGCTTGCGCCAGCTCATCGTCTTCCTTCACCACGCGTCCATCCTCGTTGAGCTGGGCGTCGGCGATCGCCGTCTTCTGCTTCGCTTGCTCCAGCAGCGCTGCGTAGAGCCTCTCAGTCTCGACGCCCGTGATCGCGTTGCATGCCTTGGCGATCTCTCCGATGTACTTCTGGAACACGTCACGGCGCTCGGCCTCTCGCCTCATCTTCGCGCGCTTGTTGATGTACGTGTTCAGCTTGCGCCCGCACTCCATCAGAGCGAGCTTCATCTCCTTGCGAATTTCGTCATAATCCGCGATCGCCTCCTTGCTCTCGCTCGTGAACGGGACCCACACGCTCGCGACGTGGATCATCACGACCAGAGGTCCCACGGGCAGGCTTCCCCGGGGTTGCTGCAGGCCGTAGTTCTTCCACGTCGTCTCCACCGCCGCCTTGAATGACGAGCACGCCGACTGCTGGAACAGGAGCGGCACGCGGTTGGCAAAGCGGATGACGCGGGCGCTGTCGTCCGAGGGCAGCTCGCCACCGAAGGCGATCGCGGCCTCGATCTGAAATGGACGACCGCGATACACCTCGGCCTCTCGCGAGCTGGCCGCGTAGAACTCTGCCTTGACGCCCTTGAGCATGCCCGCGAGCAACTGGCGGACGCCAATCGGCGCCAGGCAATCCGTCGGAGGCGGTGGGAGCTTGGCCTCCTGCAGTTGACGGAACAGGGCTTCCGCCTGCGCCGGTTCCACGTCTCCAGCCTTGGCGCGGCTGGAGATCCTCACTGCCCCGCACATCTGCGACGCCGTCGCGCTCGACACCCGGCAGAACCGCTCCTGCAGGAAGGTGTACACCGTGCCGGAGCCCTTGGTGTCGGCCTCGAACTGCTTGAGCATCTGCAGGAACTCGCCGAGCTCGACACCCCGCGGATGGGGCTGGATCTCCTTGGTCTCCGGGGGGAGTTGCTCAACACCGCGCGGGTGCTCGATGACACCGTCACGCTCTTGCGTTTGCAGCGAGAGATCGAGCTCGCCACCCGGCTTTGGCTGTGCTGTCGCGTTCGCGTGCGCTGTTGCTGGGGTGGCGACTTTGTCGCCTCCGGTGCTCGTGTTGGTCGCGCCGCGCCCCCGCAGGAGCAGTGTTTCGTCTTCCTCGTCCGCGCTGACCTTGCTGGGCGGGACGAACGTGATCCGCGCGTGCGGGTTGGCGATCGCCGTCAGCTCGAGAAACTCATCGACGCTGCCCCGGCCCTTTTGATATCGCCCCTCCAGCTCGATCGCGACGCTGGTGCCGGTGACGAACACGCTCTCGGGCATGAACGACGCGGCCCGGGTGCCCTTGGTCACCTCGCGGAGTCGGGCGGGCGGGAAGTCGGTCGTCTCGTCGTCGGTCGTCACCTCCGCCCGATTCGTCTTGGTGTTCATGGCCAGCTCGATGTGGTGAGCCGGCTTCTTGGCATCGGGCCTGGTGTGGATCACCATCGGGCGGCCGGTCGTCAGCAGCCCGTACATCCCCGCCGCGGAGATTCCGATTCCCTGCTGCCCGCGGCTCATCTTCAACCGGTGGAACTTTGAGCCATAGAGCAGCCGCCCGAAGATGTTCTCGACTTGGCGGCGGACGATCCCCGGCCCGTTGTCCACGACGGTCACGCGGTATCGCGACGACGCGCTTGGCTTGCCCTTCTTTCCCTGACCTTCGGCGTTCGACGCGTCGCTCGCCTTCGACGCCGGCTTCGCGTCGCCCGGTCCCTTGGCGTCGGCGAGATCTTCGATCACCACGATGATCTCGGGCAGGATTCCCGCTTCCTCGCAGGCATCGAGGCTGTTGTCCACCGCCTCTTTGACCATCGTCAGCAGCGCCTTGCGCGGGTTGTCAAACCCCAGCAGGTGCCGGTTCTTGGCAAAGAACTCCGAGACGGAGATATCGCGCTGCTGCGACGCCATCGTCTCCGCGGTCACGCGAGCCTTGGGCTTCATCTTGTCCTTCACGGCGACTTCGGCAACTGCGGCGTCCATGCCTGACATCCTCGGCGTGCCCGGTCGTCCAGACCCGGCTCAGTTCAAGGCCAGCAGCTCCGTTGCCGCACTCGGCCCTGCCCAACCATATCTGCTCTCACCCTCCCCGGCGAAGCCCCTCTCCGGGGCAAGCCAGCGACTGGAACCGCGGTTCAGGCCTGGAGCCGTCGGCCCGCCGTTCGCCCCGGCCACCGCCGCACCGCCGGTCGGAAGCGGTTATGCTTGCAGAGGGGCGCGAACGGGTTCGGAATGGGGCGGCGTTGCGACCGACGTCCGCGCTCGCGCGGTGGCGACGCATGCGGCCGGCGGCAGCGTCGCACGGAAGTTACGTCGGCGTGGGACGATTCGCGAAGGAGCTCGGATTCATGGTGCACGGACTCATGGGCGCAAGCAACTCGGGCCACGACGTCGGTCGCCGGCCCGCAACAGCCATCCGCAGCAAGACTGCCAAGGCTCGCTCGACGCTGTCGCTCGTGGCGGCGCTCGGCGTCGTCGCGGGCGGGCTCATCGGCTGCGGACCCTCCAAGAAGAAGTACGACATCAACGTCACCATGGACCCCTCCATGCGCGACACGCGGACCCAGACCTACCCGAACATCGATGTCGAACTCGTCGGCGTCCCCGAGGCCGACCTCGAGCAGTTCCGCGCCCAGTCGCCCGCCGGCTGGTTCGGATCGCAGCTCCGCGCCGATCGGCGCGACCGCACCCACGCCATGCTCTTCACCAACGACAGCCTCACCCCCGCGGGCGTGAAGAAGACCGACGAGATCTGGAAGAAGTGGGCAGACGCTCGCTCCGTCTTTATCTTCTCGAACAACCCGGGAACGTTTACGCCCGGGAATGACCTTCGCCGGCGTGAGCTCCCACTCGCCGGTGATCGCTGGGCGGGCACGGAGATCAACCTGCTCATCAAGCCGAGCGGGCTGGAACTCGTGACGCCCATGCTGCCCGAGAAGGATTAGTCGCGTTCTCTCGTGTGCCGAGGGCTCGCGATGAATGCGCGGGCCCCGGCTCTGTTGGCAAGCTCCCCGGGTCGGGCTGGGGCCGGAACTTCCGAACTGGCCTCTGGGCCGTGCGTTCTGCGCATGGCATGGCGGACCTGAAAACGACATGGCTTCGCTGTGGGAGCGTGGTCGCAGTTGAACGCGGGGTGGGACGATGGCTGGCGGAATTGGCTTTGGCACTTTCCAGGCGACTGGCAAGACCCTTCCCGCCGGGCGTGGCAGCAAGCGGGCCTATGTCGCTTCGCCCGCCGGCGACCCCAACGCCGCTCGCTACGTGATCAAGGCCCTGCTCCACGAGGATCTGGTGCTCGCGGCGGACGCCTCCGCCCAGTTGCAACTGTTCCTTGAAACTTCAACGCTGCTGGCGGAGATGGGGCGGGCCAGCGCCGACAGCTCGTGGGCCAAGATCCACCATCAAGGCGAAGCGCCGTTTGGCGTTGCCCACGTCATGGATCTCTACCCGCTCTCGGTCTCGCAAGTTTGCGGAATCGAGCGGCCCACCCATCCCGAACTCCAAAATGTCGTCCGCCAGACGCTGCTCCGCCTTCAGGAGCTCAAGAGGAGCAAGGGTCGGGCCCACGGCAATCTTCGCCCTTCGAACGTGCTGCTCACGTCGCCTCGCCTGGATCGCACCAGCGTTGTGCTCGACGACCCGGCTCCGCGGGGCCTGATGCCTCAGGACGCCGAACGCGAGGATCTGGCCGATGTCGGACGAATGATCTTCTGGCTTGTCACCAAGCGGAACGATCGCTCCGACGTGCCGGTGCCGATCGACCGCTCGGCAGACTGGGGGGCTTCCAGTCCCCTGGGTTCCCTCGGATCGAAGTGGTTCGACGTCTGCTCCAGGCTGCTCGAGCCGGCGGGCAAGCCACCCGCGATCGACGACCTGCTCGCGGAGATATCCGCGTGGAAGGCGGCGACCGTCGCGCCGTGGAAGATCGGCGTCGCAGCGGCCGCAGCGCTCGTCGTCCTCGGGGGCGGGGGCTTCTTGGCCTGGCGGGCCACTTCGGGGGGCCCGACGGTCGTCCTCACCGTCTCGGTTGAGGACGTGGACAACAACTGGCAGCGATTGCTGGATTACGAAGTCTGGAGCGCCGGGCTCGATCGCTCCAACGACCCGATCCTCGGCGAGGACCGCTTTGTTCGGGCCCTGGCGGCGCTGCGTAGCGTGCAGCCCCGCCCGCGCCGGTATGTCGAACTGGAGTCGACCGAGGTTCGTGCGTTCTCCGAGGTGAGCGCGAGCAACCCCGCCCGCCAGTCGGAATATCGCGCGCTGGTCGACCAGAAAAAGACTCTCGCGGAGGCAGTCTCGGCGATGGACGCCATCGCCAAGAGCATGCTCGAGCGCCCGGAACTGGTGTCGCTGGAGCAACTAGCCGCCCGCCTTGGCGAGCGCGGGGCCTCCAGCCCGCTGGTGCGCCGCGTCAGCGAGAGCCTGACCGCGGCGATCACCCGCTACCGCGAGATCGTGACGGTCCGTCCCGCCAGCGGCGAAGCACTCACCGACCTTGACGCTCGCAACGACTTTCGTGATGCCAAGCGCAACGCCTACGGCACGCAGAATCCACTGGTCGCTTCGGCCAAGGAGTTGGTTGCCGCGTATGTCGCCGCCCAGGGGCTTGAGCGGTCGCTCGTTCAGGCGGAACAAGCTTCCGCCTCGGTGCGTGCCGCGGCCCAGGCGCTCGAAGAATCCGGCGGCGCGGGCGCCTCGGGCTTTGCCGTGTTGAAGCAGTTCGACACGTTGCTGGCATCTCTGACGCCCGAGCCCGCCGCCAACGCGCCCGCCGCCCAGCTTGCCCGGGAGCTCGAAGCGGCGCTGCAGGGGTTCGCGGAGCTCGGGCAACGGCTGGAAGCCCGCCTGCGCCAGTCGGTCGAAGGCGGGGCGCAGCCTTCCGGCGCCAGCCCAAGGTGGTACGCGGCATTGATGGCCTCGGACGCGGAGCATCTGGCGCTCGATGGCGAGATTGGCCAAGCACTGTCGCGCGAGGAGCTCGACCGGTGGCTGGCGCTGAGCGCGCAGCCTCGCTTTGCCGAGGCTTCGGGCGAGAATCCCGTGACGGAAGCCGCCTGGACGTTCGCGTTCCCGGGCCTCGGCAATCGCACGATTCTGGAAGCGATCACCCAGGGCCGCGAGGATGGCGACGAGCTCCACGCGGACGATGCCGCTCGAAAGGCGGCATCCGGGCAAGCGTTCGACGAGCTGCGGGTGCGTGTGCAAGAGCTTCGCACGCGCCGCTGGGTCGCGAGCGAGGCGGAGGGCATCCGCGCGGGGCGGGTCGAGGTTGAGCGGACGCTGGACACGCTCCTTGCCGAGACGAGTTCGATCCGCGAAGCGCGGGGCAAGAGCATCGAGGAACTCCTCGCAAAGGCGCGGGGTGAGGCGCCGGTGTCCTCGCCCGGCGCTGTCGCGGCATGGAACCAGGTGGTCGAGGGCCTTCGCGACATCCGCAAAGAGCGAATCGGGTTCGCGGCGGGCAACGCCGCAGGCGTCTTCAGGTCGCTCAACGACGCGTTCATCGCGGCGCAAGAATCGGCGCTGCGAGGCGATGCGCTGGCGGCGCTCCGCGTGGCAAACGATCCTGACGCTTCGCCCTCAGGCTGGCGGGCGGGACTCCGCGAAGCCATCGAACGCCAGGTCCGTGCGGACGCTGACGCGGCTCTTTCCCGCCTGGCAAGCGACGACCAGACACGCCGAGCACTGGCGTCGCGCACGCTGACGCCGGGCCCGGAAGCGGCCAAGACCTGGGAGGCCGCACTCCGCCAGACCAACGCATGGCTCGAATCTGCCGGAAGGGTGGCGGGCGCCGCCAGCCGCGTGGAGCGGGCGCTCTCGCTCGGGTTCGGCGCTAGCGAATCGGCGGAGGGTTCGACCATCGCCGACCTTCGCCAGAGCTTGCAGAGCGAAGCCTCGTTCGAGGCTCTTCGAGCGGCGCTGGCGACCGTCACCAACGACGCCGACGCGCTCTTGACCGCCGAATCCGCGTCGGACATCGCATCCTTGGAGCAAACGGCACGGGAGCATCCGTCACCCGCGGTGCGGATGGCCTCCTGGCGGCGCCTCGGCGCGATCGACGAATGGTCGCGCGTGCCCGCGCTCGATCGCGAGCGGCAAGTCCAGGAGGCGGTGGCTGCCGCCGTCGCCAAGATCCCGGATCAGGCGCGGGTGCAGGCGCTCCGCGAAGAACTGGACCGCGAGCGGGCCAAGCGCTGGGCCCGCGCTTTCGAGCGGGCGGCGTCGTCCGCCGAGATCGACGGAGCGATGCAGGTCCGCGATGCCTTCACGGGCGGCGTCATGCCCGAGGTGTCTCCCGCCGCGCGATTCAACGCGATGCTCCACGAACTGTCTCGGGCGCAGTCGACGCTGAGCGACGCGGATGTGCGAGGACGCCTTCAGACGTTCGTGGCAGATGCACGCGGACTCGGGCTGGATCGCGCGGGCGGGGATGCCGGCGCACGAGCCAACGCTCTGCTCGACAAGCTGCAGCGCATCATCGACGACAAGAAGCCCACGGGAACACCGCCGGACAAAGCCGGCCCCGCGACCGTGGGCTGGAGCGGGACCGCCAACGGCGCAACGGTCGTCTTCACGCTCCCGCGTCCGGTCGGCGATGGGCCCGTCACGCTCGAGTTCGCGCCAGTCCCGGGCACGCAGGGCGTTGGCGGGAACGAAATCACGTATCTGGGCGTGACCGAGGTCTCGATCCGTCAGTTCGCGGGGATTATGGCTTCTTCCCAGGAGGACTTGTCCGAGTTGCTGGCCGGTCGCCCCATCCTGGTCCAAAGCTGGAGCGAGGCCGAGCGCAGCGCGGGGTTCGTACAGCCGGGGCGCGTGGGCGAATGGCGCACGGGAGGCGGCTGGATCCGCGTCGGTGTGAGCCTGTCGGCGGAGCAGCGGGCAACGCTGGATGCCGCCACGGGCGATGCGCCATCGTGGGATTCGCCTATGCAAAACATCACGCTGGGCCTGGCGGTCTATGCGAGCAGGCTCGCTGGCGCTCGACTGCCCACCGCAAAGGAATGGGCCGACGCCCGGGCGGCGGTTTCAACCGGGTCGGACGATCTGGGCGACGCCAACCTTCGCGACGGGGCGTGGAAGCGCCTCTTCGACGCTCGGAAAACGCTGACGGACATGAAAGCCGGTGCCTGGCCCGGCGAGGGGGTGTTCGGCGGCGGCGCCATCAAGCCCGAGGACGACTCCGCGACCTGGAGTCGCAACGACGAGCAGGCCTTGTTCAGGCCCGTTGGACAGGGCTCGGGCCTGTTTCGCAACCTGGTCGGAAACGTCGCGGAGTTTGTGATCACCGAGGCAACGAATCAGGCCGAGCTTGCACCCGCTGAAGCGTGGAAGCTGGCCAACAACCGACTGAGCCGGGCCTCGTGGGCGGGCGTCGTCGGACAGTCCGCGCTTTCGCCCCCGGTCGGCAGTGGCGATGTCGGCAAGGTCGGACCGGTCGAACGGGCTGCGTCCGGCTACGCCGACGTCGGATTCCGCCTTGCCTTCCGCGCCGCCCCGATGGGCGCCGTCTCGCCGAGGGACCAGCTCGCTGGCGCGCTGGCCGACCAGCCCTACATCTTCGCTTCGCGCTGAGTCGTCCATTCCGCGGGACCGGCGGCTTCGTCGCTCGTCAGGCAGCGCTCGATCGCCGCCATGCGCACGAGCACGCCATGATGAACCTGCGCCATGATTCGCGAGCGAGGACCGTCCGCGACCTCTGCGTCCAACTCCAGATTGCGGTTCATGGGCCCCGGGTGCATCACGATCGCGCCCGGCTTCATGAGCGACGCCCGCTCCGGCGTGAGCGCATAACCCGCGCGGTACTCGCGGATCGACGCGATCGTTGGCGTCGCTCGCGCCTGCCCCTCCGCGGGCTTGGAGTCTGGCAGGTGGCGTTCGAACTGGATCCGCAGCATCACGACGGCATCCGCACCGGGCAGCGCGTCGTCCAGCGAGCGCTCGATCTCGGTCCCCAGCGACGCCAGCGAGCGCGACGCCAACGCGGGCGGCGCGACGCAGCAGACGCTCGCGCCCAGCGTGGTCGCGCCCGCTATCAGCGATCGCGCGACTCGAGAACTGTTGGCGTCGCCCACGATCAGCACGCGAAGCCCGGAAAGATCGAACGATCCCAGCCGGCCAAACTCCTTCGCGATCGTGTACAGGTCCAATAGTCCCTGTGTCGGGTGCTCGTGTTTGCCGTCGCCGGCGTTGATCACCGGGCACCGAACGCCCGCGGCCACTGCCGCCGCAGCCCCCGACTCGCGGGCGCGAACCACCAGAACATCCGCGCCCATCGCCTCGATGTTGCGGGCGGTGTCAACCAGCGTCTCGCCCTTGCTCACGCTCGATCCCGCGCTGGCGAGGTCCACCACGATTGAACTCAGGCGCCGAGCCGCGATCGAGAAACTCGTTCGCGTTCGCGTTGAATCCTCCAAGAAGACGTTGGCCACAACCCGGCGAGCGCCCACGCTCGGAACGCTCGTCGCATCGCGGTCGAACGCCGCGGCTCGAGCCAGGTAACGCACGAGCGAAGGACGTGGAAGCCCCTGCAGACCAAGGAGAGACGCGGGATGGTGCGGCGCTTGGGAGGTAGTCACGGCAGAGACTGCTCGGTGCGGGGCGTTGCTGGGTGCGGGCCGATTGAGGCTTACTTCTCAGGCAAGCGCTGACCAGGTTGATCCGCCTGCGGCTGTTTCGCAGCTTTCGCGTCCTCGGGGAGAACCTCCGTCGAACCCACGATCAACGCCGGCTGTTGAGGCGCGGGCCGCACGCTGCCGGTGGTGTAAATGGGCGGAAGCATCGCCCCCGAGTTGGAGCCCGAGTTCGCCCCGGCGTTGGTGGTCGTCTGGTTCTGTTGCTGAAGCACTGGTTGCGTCTGGGTCGGCACCTTCGGACTTGCCGCCTGTCCAGAGGTCACTCCAGACGCCTGAGGCAGCGACTGCCCGCCCGCCGGCACGCGGATCCGTGTCACCGTGCCGGGCTCACGCCTCGTTGCCGGCGTGATCGTGGTCTCCGAGGTCGAACGCGTCGAAGACGGTCGCGCGGGAGACGAAGCTCTCGCGGGCTCAGACTCCAGCTCGATTACCGCCTGCTCCGCAGCGTTGTTGGCGCTGCGTTCCAGACCAGACTGCTCTTGCTCCGACTCTCGCTCGAAGTCCTCCTCGCGAACCTCGCCAAACTCGTTGGCGGGAGCGCCGCGGTCCCCGGTACTCGCTGCACCGGCAGTCGCTGGGACACTCGCCTCAACCTCAACGCTCTCCTCGCCAAGGTCCCGCGTTGTCGTCGATCGCGGGCTCCGCGAGCGACTGTCCGTCGGGGGAAGTGGCTCGTCGGTCGCCGGGATGTAGTACAGAGGCGGCACGTCCACCAGCCCCGGCTCGCGTGTCAGCGTCCCCTTCACCGTCCACGGCCCCAGCCCGCCCTGCAGCATCACCGTCACGCACTGATAGACCGGACGCCCGTCGGGCCCCGGCCCAAATGCCGAAATCGGGCGGAGAATGTCCACCTTGGCATCGCCCTGACGCACCCAGACCCGGCCCACGTGATAGATCGGGAGTCCGGAGCCCCCCGCGGAGCTATCCACCGGAAGCACCTGGATTCCAGTCGCCTTCGTCACACGCTCCGAGAGCTTGAGGTAGTTGCTGCGCCGGAGATCCGGAATGGCGTTGACATACGCCCGCGGCTCGCCCAGAACCTCATACCCCCGAGCGGACTCGGGCGGGTAGCGTGAGATCACCCATGCCAGCGCCACCGCCGAAACCTCGCGCGTCGTGTACAGATTGGGGTCGGTGGATGCGACGTGGGCCGTCTCGACAATCGGATAGCTCGAGTATCCCACGCACCCAGAAAGCCCCGCAACGCCCGCGAACAGCACGAGGGCGGCGGGAAGCAACGCGCGGGAGCTTGAGCCGGAATCCAAACGTACCCGCGAAAATGGGTTCCGGCGCGCGAACGCTGCGTTCATGCATGGTCTCCGGGCGGGCTCGCCAGCGAACCCGCCGATCGTGCGGGCGTGCCGCGGCCTTCCTGGCCTTGGCCCCGTGGCTCGCCGCGAGCCGACGGGAAGCGCGCCCGGGCCCAGTTTAGTCGCATCCACCCCCGCCGGGCGGCGAAGAATCCCCCATGACCGCCCAGCCTCTGGCAGCTCGTCTCGGGGAACCCATCGGCAACGTCGCGGGCTCGCGAGTCGTTGTCGCCATCTCCGGCGCCTCCGGCGCTGCCTATTCCCTGCGCCTCCTCGAGCAACTCGTTCTCGCCGGAAAGCATGTGCACCTGGTCGTCAGCGAATATGGGCGACGCCTCCTCCACGACGAGGCCGGCATCAGCTCGCTCGAGTTTGAGACGCTCCTGCCAACCCTCGTCAAGAACGATCCTCTCGCCGCGGCGTACCGCGCACAGCTCACGATCCATCCAAACAAGGATGTCGGCGCCGTCATCGCCAGCGGATCGTTCCTGCATTCTGGAATGGTCGTCCTGCCCTGCTCGTCCACCACCCTCGGAGCCATTGCCAGCGGAGCGGGTTCCAACCTGCTGACGCGCGCGGCACTTGTCACGCTCAAGGAACGCCGACGGCTCATCATCTGCCACCGCGAGATGCCCCTCTCGCACATCGACATCGAGAACTACCAACGGCTCTCGCTGGCGGGCGCCATCCTCTGCCCCACCAACCCGGGCTTCTATCTCAATCCGCGCAGCGTCAACGACATCGTCGACTTCATCGTGGGCAAGGTGCTCGACCTGCTTGGCGTCGAACACTCCCTCGGAACGCGCTGGGAGCATGCCGTCGAGTAGACGCCAGCTCGCGGGTGCCGCCGGCCTTGATCGCTTAGTTAATCATCACCATCCCGCCCTTGAGCGTGAGCGTGGCATCGCCCTTCACGGTTGACATGGCGCCCTTGACCTCGGTCATCGAGTCGCCCGCAACGTTGACCTGCAGGCCCTTGGCCTCGAGCGTCGCCGGCGTTTCGAGCTTGACGCCCTTGGTCCCCTTGACGCCGACATCGCCAACCGAAGCCTCGACCGCGATACCACCCTGCGGCCCTTCACTCGTCACCTTGATCGTCTTCTTCGCCAGTTGGACGATCTCGCCGTCGGTGCTGATCTTGATCCCGCTCTCCTCGATCGCGATGAACGACTTGCCCACCTTGATCGTGATGTTCTTCAGCCCCTCGATGATCACATCCTCGGCCTTCAGGAAATACTGCTTCGTCGTCTCCTCGGCGTGATTCTTCTTGAATACCTCCGCCACGTCGTCGTCCACCGTCAGCGAGAGCGTCTTGACCACGTGCTTGGCTTCTTTCCCCTCGACCTTCAGGCTCCGATCCCGCTTGATCAACTCCTTGTGATCACGGTCAACCTGCTCGTGCCGGTCGCGCTTGACATGCTCGAAAAGGTCGTTGCCCACGACCAGGTGCCGGTCCTTGCCGATCCACTCCTTGCGGATGTTCAGCACTCGGACGTCAAGGTCCTTCTGCGCGTGAAGGAACACGTTCTCGCTGTCCTTCTTGTCCTCAAAGCGAAGCTCGTTGAACCCGCCCCCGCCCTTGGACGAGTTGGTCTTGATGTAGGTCATCGTCGCGTTGGCGGGCAGGGCGTAGGCGGGCTTGTTGACGTCGTTGTAAAGCCGCCCGGTCACGACGGGTCGATCGGGATCGCCCTCGAGAAACTCGACGATGACCTCCTGCCCGATGCGTGGGATGGCCATGAAACCCCACCCCTTGCCGGCCCAGGCCTGCGAGACCCGCATCCAGCACGAGCAGTTCTCGTCCGAGGCCGACTCGCGGTCCCAGTGGAACTTCACGCGAACGCGCGCGTGCTCGTCGGTCAGGATCTCGCCGCCCGAAGAACCCACGACGATGCCCGTCTGCAACCCTCGGACGACCGGGCGAGGCGTTAGCCTCGCCGGGCGATAGGTCGTCCCCGAAGGCACCGCCGTGAACGAGCATCCATAGCTCGCCGGATCCTCGTCGGAGCTCGCCCAGAGGTTGTTCACCGCGTGCAGCGTGGTTGACACGACCAGGTGTTCCGTCGCCGAATCGACGTACGGGTGCTCCGTCAGCTTGAAGGTGGTCCCCACGCACAAGGGCAGCGAATCGGTGCGACCCCGTTCGAACTGCTGCGTCGCCTGGACTTCTTCCAGGCGAATCTTCGCCAGTCGCTCCGCCTCGGTGTCGCCAAAGCCAAGGCCCGGCGCCGCGTGCCGCGCGGGATAGTCAAACAGCTCGAACGTGTTGTAGACGTGCTCTCGCGCCACAGAAGCCCGCCCGGAAAGCTTGGTCTGTGATGCCCGAAAATCAAAATCCTCCTGCGCATACTTTGCCGCGCGCAGCTCGTGCTCGACCGACCACTCCGCAACGCGGTCGCGTCCCTGCGGCCCCATCCCCGGGCGGAAAGGAAGCTCGGTCGCGTTGACGCACGGGGCGTGCGCCGCCGGGGAGTTGCACAGCACCATGATGTGCTTCCCGTTCTCGTGCTTGAAGTAGTAATAGATGCCCTCTTCTTCCATCAGGCGGCTGATGAAGTCAAAGTCCGTCTCGCGATACTGCACGCAATACTCGCGCTTGGGCAAATCGCCCGTCACCTTGTCTTCAACGTCGGAGAAGCCGTGCTGGTCCTTCACCACTTGAAGCACGATGTCCTTGGCCGTCTGTTGCTTGTTGAAGATTCTGCAGTCCGACTGGCGAGTCAGAAACCAGAGGAACGGCACGATCGTGATCCTGTAGTGGATCATCGTCGCCGCCGGATCGCCGCCCGAGGCGTTGGGCTCGCCCAGCATCTGCAAACGCGCGATGTAGCCATTGAGGTATCGAGCGGCGTCGCCGCCCCCGAACCGGACCGTAACATTCTGTCCAAGGATCTCGTCGGGCTTCACCGCAGCCGAGGTCGCGATCAGGTCCGCCTCGTACTCGAACAGGCGTCCCAGCTCCTCCGAGCCGTGGATCGACTTCAAGAGCAGGTGGTCCTCGCCCTTGGTGGTGCCGATCGCCATCCATCGTGTCTTTTGCGTGTCAGCCATGGACGCCTCCCAGCGAGCGGAAACGAGTGCAACGAGGCCAGCGCCAAAGCCGGCGGCCCATCAACGAAGATAGCGGGCAGGGGAGCGTCAACGCCAGCCCATTTTCACCTCCAAAGCCCCGAAGCCCGACATTCGTGCGTGCCACCAGGCCCGCCAGCATCGGGTTATAGTGCGTCCACCGATGCCGGAACCGACCAACAAACCCGCGAAAAACAAGCCTGCAAGACGCACGCCCGCCAAACCCGGGCCAACGAAAGCTGGTGCCGCGACGGGCCAGCAATCCAAAGCCGGCTCCGCGACCGGCAACCTTTCGTCGCGCACCGGCCCGCTCGTCGGGGTGGTCATGGGCTCTCGCTCCGATTGGGAGACCATGCAGCACGCCGCCCAAGCGCTCGAGAACCTGGGCATTCCGCACGAAGTCCGGGTCGTCTCGGCCCATCGAACCCCGCGCCTCCTGATGGACTATGGCACCTCTGCCGGGGCCCGCGGGCTTGAGGTCATCATCGCCGGTGCGGGCGGCGCCGCTCACCTGCCCGGCATGCTCGCCAGCGTCAGCGTCGTCCCTGTGCTGGGCGTGCCGGTGCAGAGCCACGCGCTCAGCGGGATGGACTCCCTTCTTTCCATCGTGCAGATGCCCGCGGGCGTGCCCGTCGGAACGCTGGCGATCGGTAAGGCCGGCGCCACCAACGCCGGGTTCCTCGCCGCGAGCATCCTGGGCATCAAGCACCCCCCCATCCGGGAAGCTCTGGAGCGGGCGCGAGACGAGCAGACCCGCCGCGTGCTGGATGATCCAGACCCCAGGACGCAAGCGCAAGGAACACGGGCGTGAGCGCGCCGCTCAACGTCGCGGACACGATCGGCGTTCTCGGCGCCGGGCAGCTCGGGCGGATGCTCGCCCTGGCTGGCGCACGCCTTGGGTTCCGCTTCCGATTTCTGGATGTCGACTCCAGCGCTTGCGCTCGCGGACTGGGCGAGTTCGTGCCGGCCCGGCCAGACCATGGCGGCTTCCAGGACGTGCACGCCCTGGAGCGCTTTGCCGAGGCCATCGGGGTCGCGACCTACGAGTTTGAGAACGTCCCCGTCGCCGCTGCCGATCGCCTGCTCGCGCGCGTCCCGGTGCTTCCTGGCCCGCTCGCCCTGGCAACCTGCCAAGATCGCCTGAACGAGAAGAACATGTTTGCGCGGGTCGGCGTCCAGACACCCCCCTTCGCGACGGTCGATTCCCTCCCGGAGCTCCACGCCGCCATCGTCCGCATCGGGCTGCCCGCCGTGCTCAAGGCCCGCCGCTTGGGCTATGACGGCAAAGGCCAGGCCGTCCTGCGCTCACCCGCCGACGCGGAGCAAGCCTGGCGCGTCGTCGGGCAAGCGCCGAGCATCTTGGAGACGTTCGTGCCCTTTCAGCGGGAACTCTCGATGATCGCCGTCCGGGGCCGCACGGGCGAGCTTCGCACCTACCCCCTCGTTGAAAACGTCCATCGCGCGGGCATCCTCCGCCTCTCTCGCGCGCCGGCGCCGCAAGTCTCGCCCGAGATCGAGCAACACGCCCGCCACATCGCCATGAACCTGCTGGAGGCGATGGACTACGTGGGCGTCCTGGCCATCGAGTTCTTCGAGCACGAAGGCCGCCTCCTGCCCAACGAGATGGCCCCTCGCGTCCACAACTCCGGGCATTGGACGATGGACGGCGCGACAACCTGCCAGTTCGAGAACCACATCCGCGCGATCGCCGGCCTCCCGCTGGGCGACACAACCATGCGCGAAGGTCAGCACGCCGGAATGGTCAACCTCATTGGCGCGGCGCCCCCGCTTTCGCGCCTGGCGGCATGCCCCGGCGCTCGCATCCATATGTACGACAAATCGCCCCGCCCCGGGAGAAAGATCGGGCACGTCAATGTCGTTGCCTCGACTCCAGCCGCACGCGACGCGTCTATCGAGCGCATCGCGAGTATGATCGAGGAGAACAGTTCGACACTCGTCGAATCGTAAACTCAACCGCTGGTGTGTTGTGCTGGGTCCCGGGCGGATCGCCGGGCTTTTCCAAGGGAGGTCGTTGTGCCACAGAAGACGCTCGCGTTCGCCGCTCAAACCGGAACAACTCCGCTGGCCCTGTCCAGCATCGATCGGCGTGACCCCGGCCCGCGCGACGTTGTCGTCGACATCCTCTACTGCGGCGTCTGCCACTCCGACCTCCACACCGCGCGCGGCGAGTGGCCCGGCATCACCTTTCCCGTCGTCCCAGGGCACGAAATGGTCGGCCGCGTCGTCAAAGTCGGCAACCAGGTTACCCGGCACAAGGTCGGAGATCTCGGCGCGATTGGCTGCATGGTCAACTCCTGCCGCGCCTGCGCCAACTGCCGCGAAGGGCTCGAGCAATACTGCGATGGTGGTGGCCCGGTCTGGAGCTACAACAGCCCCGACCCGCACCTGCCCGGCAAGATGACCTATGGCGGCTACTCCAAGTCGATCGTCGTGGACGAGCACTTCGTCCTCCGCGTCGACCCAGCGCTCGACCTCGCCGCGACCGCGCCCCTCCTGTGCGCCGGCATCACGACCTACTCGCCCCTGCGCCACTGGGGCGCCACCAAGGGCAAGAAGGTCGGCATCGTCGGGCTTGGGGGGCTCGGGCACATGGGCGTCAAGTTCGCCCGGGCCTTTGGCTGCCACACCGTGCTCTTCACCACGTCTCCCTCCAAAGTCGAGGACGGCGAACGCCTCGGCGCCGACGAGGTCGTGATCTCCAAAGACGAGGCCCAAATGACCAAGCACGCGACGAGCTTCGACTTCATTCTCGACACCGTCTCCGCCTCCCACAACCTCGACGCCTACACCAGCCTGCTGCGCCGCGACGGCACGCTCTGCCTCGTCGGTGCACCCGAACACCCCCACCCCTCTCCCACCATCTGGCACCTGCTGCTCAAGCGCCGCAGCGTCGCCGGGTCGGGCATCGGGGGAATCCCCGAGACGC
Organism: Planctomycetota bacterium; assembly: GCA_033763815.1. Taxonomy (GTDB): domain Bacteria; phylum Planctomycetota; class Phycisphaerae; order Phycisphaerales; family UBA1924; genus JANRJU01. The sequence continues at coordinate 11,358 of JANRJU010000025.1, read as the reverse complement.
AGGAGATGCTCGATTTCTGCGCCAAGCACAAGATTGTCAGCGATATCGAGATCATCCCGATTCAGGACATCAACCGCGCGTATGAGCGCATGCTCAAGAGCGACGTCAAGTATCGCTTCGTGATCGATATGGCCAGCCTGAAGTAACTCCCGCCCACGATACTGCGACCGGCCAGTCGGGCCCGCAAATCGCCCGGGAAAGCCCCGCGCTCTGCGCCGGTCCTAGAACGCCCACCCACCAGAAATTCCGCCGGTTTGGTTGCGTACCACGCACCGTGATGTACATTTGAAGCGTGGGGGCGTGCGCGCCGCTGTGGCTCGCGTCGCATGCCATGATGATGTCGGGAAGGGGTTGGAAACATGAATACGTTGGAACGCACGAGCGGCTTGGCCGCGATGGTGGCCCTCTGCGCGGGTGGCGTGGCTTTCGCTTCGCCCATCGCGATCTCGAACGCGGGCTTTGAGGACAACGAGTTCGCGCCGACCGGGTTCAGCCGAGAGATCGTCGCCTGGACGACCGTTGGCGACGCCGGAGCTTTCCGTCCAAACCAGACGATGTTCACCAACGCCGCCCCCGAGGGCCTGAACGTCGCCTTCGTCCAGGTCGGCTGGACGCTCGGCACCGGCGCGCTCGAACAGACGCTCGACATCGGGCTGCAGGCGAACACCACCTACACCCTCTCCGGGCTCGTTGGTCGCCGCTTGGACAACCCCATCGCCTGGACCGGTTACACCGTGTCGCTCTGGGCCGGCGACGAGCGTCTGGCCATCGTCGACACGCCCGTTGCCCCCGCCATGGGCGCGTTCGAGTCGTTCTCGCTCAACTTCACGTCCGCTGAACAGAGCGTCTTCGAGGGCGAACTGCTCAAGGTCCGCCTGGAAGCCAAGAACGGACAGACGGCGTTCGACGCGATCACGCTGGACGCGACGCCGATTCCAGCTGCCGGGCCCGCAGCCCTCGCCGCACTGGCGATGCTCAGCGCCGCCGGCCGCTCGCGTCGCTCCTCGCCCCGCGCCTGATCGACCCGCGGAGCCCCCCGGGCCCCTGGTCCCGCCTTTGCGCAGGGCCATCCTGCCACCTCATCAACCACGCGCATCGCCGACACGGTGGTGCGCGTGGTGGCATGCGCGGAGGAGGTTCCCCGCCCCTTACCCTTGGGTCCCGGCTCTTGAACCGCCGTGCAATTGCTCGCCCCGCGACGCCACAGGTGGCCTGCACCGGATGCCTATCGTGGGCTTCATGCGCGACACGTTCCCCCCCGTTCGACTCCCCCGCCTGGCGTTGGTGGTTAGCCGATACAACGAATCGATTACCGGGCGTCTGCTCAGCGGCGCCATTGAGGAGTACGAACGCCTCGGGGGCCAGGCGGACGACATTGAAGTCTTCAACGCGCCGGGGTCGTATGAGTTGGTCGTCGTTGCCAACGCCGCTGCCCGAAGCGAGCGATTTGCTGGCGTGGTTGCTCTGGGCTGCCTGGTCAAGGGCGAAACCAAGCACGATGAGTTCATCGCGCACGCCGTCGCTCAGGGCCTCGCCTCGATCAGCGTGGTCACCGGCGTTCCCGTCGCCTTCGGCGTGCTCACAGTCAACACCCCGGCGCAGGCCCGCGCTCGTGCGGGCGGAGCAAAGGGAAACAAGGGGGCCGAGGCCGTCTCCGCTTGCCTTGAGACAATCGCCTCGGTCGCTCGCGTCGCGGGTGGCCCCGCCTCGCCTTTCGCGCTCGGGATGGGCCCATCCTCCCCACGACCGGACAAAGCTCATGGTCGCGGAAGCAAGTCGACGGGCCGACCAGCAGGCCGACCGGCGAATCGGTCGCGCGTGGGCGGGCAGACCTCGACGCGGAGCCGCGCATGACAAATTCCAGCACCAACTCGGGCAGCGGTTCAACGACGAGCATGATCGACGCGGTCCGCCGCCTGGCGTTCAAGGAACTGCTGATCCCCGAGCAGATGCACGAAGCCGCGGCTCCCCCGCGTCGCGGCGCAGCGCCCGAGCCGCGTCTGGACGTCGAAACGCTCTCACCGGGCGATCGGGATCGGGCGTTCGAGCTGGCCCGCCGCCGCCTGGCCTTCCAGGTCTTGTTCGAGCTCGACCTTCAAGGGATCACCGACGCCGAGGCGCCGCAGTTCATTGCCGATGCGATGGACGCGATCGAGGGCCTTGGGCCGATGGACGCCGCCCGGGTCGGGGCGCTGACGCTCGCCTCGTTCAGCAGCCGCGCCGTCGCCGACGCGGAGATCGCCGGGCTCGCGCCGGAGTGGCCAACACACCGCCAGCCGGGCGCGGATCGGGCGATCCTCAGGCTTGCCCACCAGGAACTCACGCGGAACGAACCCGATCCCCGCATCGTCATCAACGAAGCGGTCGAGCTGGCCAAGCATTTCAGCACGGAGCGTTCGCCGGCGTTCGTCAACGCAGTGCTCGATAAGGTGCTCAAGCGATTGCGGGGCGAAGCGGACGCCGCTGCCTAGTCGCCTTCTCGTCGCCAGCCCGCTCGTCGCCAGCCTTCTCGTCGCCAGCCTTCTCGTCGCCAGCCCGGGAAATCACGAAGGACGCCTTCCGCTCCGCCCTACTACGCTCCGGTCCGATGGGCCTGTTCAAGTCCGTTCTGTCCAAGATCAAGCAGGGGCTCGAGAAGACGCGCGAAGTCTTCGTTGGCGGACTGCGCTCGATGCTCACCGGGCGGCGTCTCGACGAGGACCTCCTTGCCGAACTCCACACCAGGCTGCTCGAATCCGACGTCGGACGACAGGGAGCGGATCGCTTGATCGACGCCATCCGCGCCGAACACCGCTCGGGCAAGCTTAAGGATGGCGACCAGGTTCTTGAGTTCCTGAAAGCCCAGATCAAGGGCCTGTGGCCGCCGGAGGATCGTCGCTTGACCTTCGCCCCGAGCGGGCCGACGGTGATCCTCGTCACGGGCGTCAACGGCGCGGGCAAGACGACGAGCATCGCCAAGCTGTGCAAGCTGCTGACCGGCGAGGGCAAGAGCGTGATGCTGGGCGCATGCGACACCTTCCGCGCGGGGGCCGTCCGCCAGCTGGAAATCTGGGCCGATCGACTCAAGGTCCCGGTCATCAAGGGACAGCAAGGGGGCGACCCGGCCGCCGTCGCCTTCGACGCGTGCGGCGCCGCCAAGGCTCGGGGTGTCGACGTGCTGATCCTTGACACTGCAGGACGCCTCCAGACGCAGGATCCGCTCATGCGGCAACTGGGGAAGATCAAGGCCGTCACCGGGAAGCAGATCCCCGGCGCGCCGCACGAGGTTCTGCTGGTACTCGATGCTACGGCGGGGCAGAACGCGCTCCGCCAGGCGGAAGAGTTTGACCGGGCCATGGGCGGCCAGCCCGCCGCCGCGCAAGCCGCCAACAGCCCGACCCAAAGCCAGCCAACGCTCAAGAAGCCGGCCGGCAACGCCGCCAACCCAACGGACGCGTCGAGCATCGCACCCCGGGCCCAGGGCGCCCTCACCGGCATCGTGCTCGCCAAGCTCGATGGCACCGCCAAGGGCGGCATCGTCATCGCCATTCGCGACGCCATCAGCGTTCCTGTCAAGTTTGTTGGCGTCGGAGAGACCGTCGACGACCTCGAGCCCTTCGACCCCGACCGCTTCGTCGAAGCCATGTTCAGCGCGGCGTAGTCCACCGTCTCCGCCACCCACACTCCCGCGCACCACCCACACCCACAGGCGACCGTGACAAAGTCGGCCGGTCGCTCGCGTGCGCGCCGAGCCCAACAAGAAAAAACGCCCGGACGCAAGGTCCGGGCGCTTGAGCGAACATGAGGATGAGCTTGGCGTCGATCAGCGAGCCGGAGCGATTACTCGCCGGGCTGGATGAAGACGGTGAGCTCGTCGTCGCGGATCGGGGTCTTGAGCTCGTTGCAGGTCGTCTCGCCGATGACCAGCAACTCGCCATCGACCGAGGACCGGACGACGAAGGTCGAGATCGGGCGCTGACCGGCCGGGACGTTCCCGAAGTTGAACTCAACCTTGTTCCCGCCGATGTCGCGGCCCAGCGGCGAGGAGACGAACGTCATGCCCTGGGGCATGGTCACAACCATGCGGACGTTGGTCAGCGCGACCTGGCCCTGGTTGGCCACTTCGACGCGGTAGGTGTGGTCGTTGCCCACCACGACCACGCCGTCGTCGTCGGTCACGAGCGTTCCGATGTCCGGCACGCCCTGAATCGTCAGGTTGCACTGGTTGGTCGCGCTGGTGTTGCACGAGCCGTTGACCGTCGCCGAGCAGACGACGTTGCCCGCGCTCATGACGCGGTTGGTCATGACAACGGTGCGCGACTCGCCGGCGTTCAGGTTGCCGAGCGTCCAGACGACGTTGCCGCCCTGGTTCACGCCGCCATTGTCGGCGCTGACGAACTGCGAGCCCGAGGGAGTCGGGGCCGTGATGACCGTGTCCGTCGAGGGGCCGTTGCCCGTGTTGGTCACGACGAAGCGGCAGACGACGTTACGACCAATGAGGCCCGAGCCAGAGCACTCGGCGTTGATCGTGAGCTGGGGCGTGCGAACGGTGAGCGGAACGCGATCGGAGCTGACCTGGTCGATACCCGCCGCCGAAGCGCTGGCCACGTTCTCGTAGGCCTGCGCCTGGGCCGCCGACAGAGCGAACGTGAGCGTGCGGCTCTCGCCCGGCCCAAGGGTCCCGATCTCCTGGTTGATCGCGGCCTGACCATCAGCGGTCAGCCCGGCCGGGAGGTTGTCCACCACGCGGACGTTCTCAGCAGCGCCGGTGCCCGGGTTGCTGACCGTGATCGTCATCGTCGCGTTCTGGCAGATCAGGATGTCCTGAGGCGTGATGATCTTGGTGATCGCCAGAGCGGGCTGGACCACCTCGGTCGTCGCGCAGAGCGAGTTGTTGTACGAAGCCGTGACGCAACCCGCCGCGAGCTGCCCGGCGGAGCGAGCCCGACCGCGCACGCGGATCACCTGAGTCGCGTTCGGGCCCAGGTCGCCCAGGTTCCAGGAGTATCCGCCCGGGCCCGCCGTTGCCTGCGGGTTCGAGCTCACCAGCTCCAGATTGCTGAAACTGGTGTTGGTGACGATGACGTTCTGCAGCGTCCCGCTCGTCAGGTTGCAGGCGTGAATTTCGTAATCAAAGTCCGACCCGACCCGCACCTGGCGGGGGGTGACATAGGAAACGAGCAGACCGCTGCTGTCCACCGACCCGGTGGGGAACGCCAGCTGCTGGACGGTCATCCCCGCGGGCGCATTCACGGCGCATCCGCCGCGAGAAATCGTCCGGGGCTCGGGAGCACGCTCAACCGGGCGCTCGGCGGGACGCTCCACAGCGCCGCGCTCTTCCAGCCGCCGCTGCATCGCACGACGCTCTGCGGCGTGGGGATCGTAACGCACCACCTCGTCGCGGCTGGGCTGAACTTCGCTCGTCGCACATCCGGCCAGGCTGATCAAACACGCGACCGCCAACGCCGCAGCGCCTTCCTTCACCATCTTCCTCATGTCCAAGCTCCTTAGGGGGTACAAGCAATCGGCGAGCGATCGCCGTCTCTTCGAGCATCCATCATACCCGCGACTGAGGCGTTTTCTCCGGGGCAACGTTCCTCAGCCAAACTTCCGGGATCGAATTAGGGTGTTCTTCATCGGCCTGTTTCACCTGCGTCTGTGACACTCCATCCGACACCCGCAGATGCTCGACTCTCGCGCCGCACGGGTGGCAGCCGGGGCCTTGCCATCGTCGTACACTGCGCTCCCCATCGTCCGCCCGGGCAAAGCCCGCGTGAGCTTGCCTTCATGGAGAGTCCCAGAGATGTCCCGACGCTCAACTCGCCGCTCACCAGGCACCGCGTTGATCCTGCTTTCCTGCGCCCTCGTCCCGCACGCCTTCCTTGGGGGCTGCTCTTCGACGGGGATCGCGATCCGCGAGCAGCTCGGGTACGCCAAGCGGGAACAACTCGTCGCCCGGGTCGAGGAAGCCCGTGACTCGCAGACCGAGGCCAAGCAGCAGTTTGCCTCCGCGCTCGACGAGTTCATGGCCATCACCGGCGTCAAGGGAGGCGAACTGGAAGGCCAGTACAAGAAGATCCGCTCCGCGTACCAGCGATCGGAGTCCAAGGCCGAGGACGTACGCTCACGCATCCGTTCCGTCGAGCGGGTTGCCGCCGCGCTTTTCAAGGAATGGGAAGGCGAGTTGGGACAGTTCCAGAGCGCCGATCTTCGCGAATCGAGCCGGCGCCAGCTTGAAGCGACCCGAAGCAAGTATGATCAGCTCGTGGGGGCCATGAAAGCCGCGGAAGCCAAGATGGATCCGGTCCTCCGCGCGTTCAAGGACCGCGAGTTGTTCTTGAAACACAATCTCAACGCCCAGGCGATCGCTTCGCTGGAAGGCCAGATTGGCGAGATGGAAACCGACGTGCAGAAGCTCATCGCGGAGATGAACCAGGCGATCAGCGAAGCCGACAGCTTCATCGCGCAGATGAGCGACGCGCCCGCCGCCCCGCCGACCGGCTCCTCGCAGGCCAAGTTATGCTCCGCCTTTCGCCCCCGCCCGTCGCGAACGCAAGCACCTAAACTGCAGCATGCCTGTGGAGCCGGACAAGCTGCTCGAAGCCGCCGTGAAGGGCGACCGCCAGTCGCTGGCGGAGTTGCTGGGCCATGTCGGGCCCGAGGTGCGCCGCCGGATTGCGGCCAAGATCCCCTCGATCCATCAGTCCGTCATCGATGAGGACGACCTCATGCAGGTGACGTACATGGAAGTGGTCCTGCGCATCGACCGCTTCACGACCGGCGGGATGCCCGGATTCCTCGCGTGGGTGACCCGCCTTGCCGAGAACAACCTGATCGATGCGATCCGCTCGCTTGAGAGCGCCAAGCGCCCCGACCCCGGCAAACGCGTCCACGCGCCGCGCACCTTTGATGAATCAGTGGTTTCCCTGGTTGAGCAACTGGGAACCGCGACCTCGACTCCGAGCCGAATGGTGGCGTCGGATGAGGCCACGCGCTTTCTGGGGATGGCCCTGGCGCGCTTGCCCCGTGACTATGCCGCGGTTGTCCGCCTGTATGACCTCAACGGCAAGTCGGTCACCGAAGTTGCCAGCGAGCTGGGGCGGTCCGAGGGCGCCGTTTACATGCTCCGCGCCAGGGCCCACGACCAGCTTCGAGAACTCATGGGACCAAGCGCCCGGTTTCTCACGAGCGCCTGACGCACCGCCCGGGATGCCAGTCCCCTCCCCCGCCTTGCTCCCCGGAATGGTGCTCGCTGCGGTTTGGCATGCCATCAAGGTGTACCCCGCCATTGACCCCGACCCGCGGCTGGCGAAGCATTGTCCATGCTCCGATCTGGCGGATGCACAACTCCCCGCTGGCTCAAGGGCGTCGTTTCCGCGGCTGTGTCACTGGTCATCGTCGCCGCCCTCGCGCTGGGCACACTTTCGACATCGCGCCAGGCCCTCGCCTCTCAACTTGATCTAGGCACTGCTGCCTGCTGCGCCGGCGAGTGCGATTGCTGCGCTCCCGCACCAAGCTGCTGCCCGTTGGCGGCTGTCGGTGCCGAGGGCGATGGTCGACACCTCTGCCTCGCGGCCTGCGCGTGCAACGAGCGGGATCCCGCCACGAGTCCGTCGCCCGCGAGCGCAACGACGGAACGGGGGCGCTCCGAGCTGGACCTGGGCTCGGCTTCCTGGCCTCAAGCGACTCTGCCCGCGGCGCCGCGTGCTCTCGTGCTCCGCCCGCGGCTGAACCGCCACGAACCGCCAAGACCCCCGGGCGACGCTCAAGCTCGCCTGTGTGTTCGAACGCTGTAGTCGCCCAGCGTCCACGGTGACTCGTATTCACGTTTTGACGTTGTCGGGCTGGCCCTTGCCGCCCGTTTGCGACCCAATCCACGCCCAGTTCGAGGGCCCGCGCCGTGTCACGATCCGCTCGTCGGCGTTGGACGCCCGCCGGGCGATTACCAATGACCACGCCGGGTCGCGGCGCACGACGCCGCTTTCCGCACCAGGAGTTCAAGCCATGTTCACTCTCTTCCTCTCGTCAACGCGAGCCACCGCTTCGCGGCCGGCCGCCCTTATCTTCACGGGTCTGCTGTTCGCCACCTCGCTCGGGGCCGTGGGCGGGCTCGCGGGCTGCGCGTCCGCTCCCGCCTACGAGGAAAAGCCCGTCACGCACGCCGCGACCGAAGCCGACCTGGCCTATGTCCATGACACCACGCCCATCCAGAGCGACGGGGCGATCCTCTACGTCAACGGCATGGGCTGCCCGCTGTGCGCCACCAACGTCGACATCCAGCTCAAGCGCCTGCGGGGGGTTCAGAGCGCCGATGTCAACCTCGACACCGGACGCATTGTGGTGAACTTCAAGCCCGACGGCCCCCGTCCCTCGCCCAAGCAGCTCGCCGACGCCGTGGAGGACTCGGGCTTCACGCTCGTCCGCGTGGAGCCCCAAGCGCAGCGCGCCGACGCGGCCAAGGAGCCCGCACTCGCGACGGAGGCCGCCCGATGAGCCTCTCCGAGCGCTTCCAGACATCCCTCGTTGCCGGCGTTCTGGTTGCCGGCGCGTTCGTCGCCCCGAGCAGTGTCCACGCTCAGGAAGCCATGTACACCGAAGCCGCGACGATGCCCTCGCCCGGCGTCGTCACGGTTCGCAGTCTCGTGCATTACTCGTTCTACGGACGGCACCCGGTCACGGGCGTCAGCGACACCCGCGACCTGGAGCTGGGCACCTCCGTCCAGTATGGACTGGCCCGTGACTGGTCCCTGACCATCGACGTTCCAGTCATGTTCAGACGCGAGGTGATCCCGAGCGAAACGCCCGGGGCATCATCGTCCGTCGACCACGACCAGGGCGTCGAGGACCTCGACTTCACATTCAAGTATCGCTTCTACAAGCACGACACCGGCGGCATCGACACCGTGCGCGCCGCCCTGCTACTGGGATCGGAAACACCCAGCGGCGACGACGAGGACTTTTCAAGCCAGGCCTTCAACCCGCATGTCGGGGGCGTTGTCACCGTTGTCCGAGGCCGCCACGGCTTCAACCAGGATGCCCACTTCCAGCTCAACACCGGAGGCGACATCGACCACAACTCCGGAGGCGACGGGCCCGACGACGCGATCTTCCACAACACGTCGTACCTCTTCCGCATCAGCCCCGAGCGCTACACGGCCGAGACCAAGGGATCGTGGTACGCCACCATCGAGCTCAGCGGGATCTACGAAACCAATGGCGACTACGAGCTGCGGTACGCACCCGGCATCATGTACGAGGCCTGGACCTTCGCGCTCGAAGCGATGGTGCAACTGCCTTTGTACAAGGACCTCGACGAGCGGTACGAGCTCGATCTGGCGGTTGGTTTCGGGGTTCGATTTACGTTTTAGCGGGCGGTGAGCGGTGGGCAGTGGGCCTTGGTGAGAGGCATCAGGGATCGGGGATTAGGCTTCAGGGACCGGGCGTGATGCATCGGCTATGCCCGGATGTTCAGTGCCACTGCCCACTGGCCACTGGCCACTGGCTTTTCCCTGCCCACTGGCCATCGGCCATGAGCCGTGGGCTATGGGCCATGGGCCATCGCCCCCGGTGCCTTTCCAAATGCCCAATGCCTGATGCCCGATGCCCGGTGCCTTCTTCTTCGACCTCGTGCCTCGTGCCTCCCCCCTTCTCCCAAATCAACATCCCGCGTCGTAGGCCGCAACGAAATCGAGGTAGTCGAAGAAGTCGACGATCGAGTCGGCGTTGAAGTCCGCGGCCAGATCCTCTGCGGCGTACATCGTTACGAAGTCCAGGTAATCGAAGAAATCGAGTTGCTCGTCGGCGTTGAAGTCGGCAAGGCAGGGCGGCGTGATGCTCGACACCCAGAACCCGCCCTGCAACTCGAACCCGCCGCCCGTCATGGCGGTGCTCGCGTCCGCCTGGCCGATCGTTCCCTGAACGCTGAACACGCCGTCGGTGCTCTCGCCGCCGCCCGAGTCAAGCGTCCACCACGACGCGTCGAACGGGTCGGCTTGGACCAACGAGGCCGAGAGCGCCAGCGCCGTCAGCGCGAACGCACCTGTGCGGAAAACTGGCATCGCTGAGATCCTCTTGGTTTTGCTCGTCGGTTGGCGACTCTTGTTGGCGGTGTTGTTCGTGTGGGTCATGTGGGTCATGTGGGTCATGTGGGACTTGTCGGTCATGGTGCCCCTCCGTGCCTGCTGCCAACGCTCGAAAGGCCGCGAGTTTGCCGCTCGCGGCCTTGGCGTACGGCGTGATTAGCGATCCGACAGGTAGGAGATGCGGACGCCCACGAGGTAGACGTTACCCGCGTTGGTATCGCTGCCCTGGTTGCCCAGACGAGCGACATTGACCGCCACGACTTCTCCCGGAGCGACCAAGAGCGCGGTGAACGGGAGTGAGGACACGAGCAGCGAACCCTGAGGCCCGTTGCCGAGCGTGGTCGTGGCTCGGGTGGAGATCGGGCTGCCCGCTCCGGCCACTGCTCCGACGGAGTCCAGCGCCAGCGTGAACGTCGTTGCGCGCCCGCCAACGCCCTCGTCGGTGCCCCACAGGAGATCGATCGATGAGATCTGCGAACCCTTGAAGTCTGGCGGGATCACGAACGTCGCGGAGGCGACATTGTCGCTGTTGTTGGGAAGGATGAGCCCGGCGAGCTGGTTGGGCCGGGAGGCGCCGAAGTTCAGCACGCCGTTACCCACGCCCGCGCCAACGCCACTGAACGAACCCGCCGGGATGAAGATCGACCGGGTGAGGTCGGCGATCTTGGCGCTGGTCACGCTGTCGTCCGCCAACATCGCGGTCGTCACCCCCAGCGGAGCAATGGTCAGAACCGTTCCGGTCAGCTCAAGCCCCGCGCCGGCGCTGTAGAGCGTGTCGTTGTCGATGTTGTCAGAGAAGCCCGAAGGAACGTTCGTCAGCCCGTTCCAGTCGGTCGTGCCCGGAGGACCTTGGAGGCCCTGCAAGCCCTGAGGGCCGCGCTCGCCTTGCGGACCCTGCTCACCGGCAGGACCCTGCAAGCCCTGCGGCCCAGGCTCACCGGCAGGACCCTGCAAACCCTGTGGCCCAGGCTCGCCTTGCGGACCCGGCTCACCGGCAGGGCCCTGAAGACCTTGCAAGCCCTGTGGCCCCGGCTCGCCCTGCGGACCTGGCTCGCCTTGCGGACCTTGGAGACCCTGCAAGCCCTGCGGCCCAGGCTCACCTTGCGGACCTTGGAGACCCTGCAAGCCCTGAGGGCCGGGCTCGCCCTGCGGACCTTGGTCACCGGCAGGGCCCTGAAGACCTTGCAAACCCTGCGGCCCAGGCTCGCCCTGCGGTCCTTGGAGACCTAGCAAGCCCTGAGGCCCGGGCTCGCCAGTCGCAACCTCCTCACCGGCATGGCCCGGACTACCTTGCAAG
>JANRJU010000024.1:0-53803 GCA_033763815.1 Planctomycetota bacterium | reverse complement strand
GCCCGCGCCATCCTGGATGGTGTACCACGCGTTGCCCGCGCCATCGAAATAGGCTAGGAGTTCGTCGACGGTTGCCGGGTGCCACGCGTCGGAGCCGGGGCCCCAGACATACTCGCGTGAGACGCCGAGGTTCGGCTGGATGGGCGTGACGTCGATCTCGCCACCGATGTCGCCGGTTTCGAGACCAGTTTCGAGCTGCATGGACGAGGCGTCGGTCTCGACGCCGGAGTTTGGCGTCTCGCTCGACGTCGCTTCGGTCGTGGCGATTGACTGCTCGGCGACCTGCTGGACGGCGTTGTTTTCGGATTGGGCTCCGACGGTGAGCGTCACAATCGGGTCGAGGCGAAGGTCGAGGATTCGGCGGACGCCATCATAATAATGGCGTTCGGAGCGGACGCTGGCGGGAGTGGTATTGTTCGAAGGAGCGGGGAAAGGCGACTGAGTTCGGACGAGTCGGCCAAGACCGTCGTAGGTGTAATGCTTGATGAGTGGGCCGACAATCAGTCCAGCATACACATCGAGCGTCTCGGGCGGGCCGCCGGGCGCTGCCGGCTGTGAACCCGGCGTGTACGCCGCGGCGTTGACTTGGATGAGGCGGTTCCAAGCATCGTACTGGTAGACATACGTCCCGTCAAAGATAAGATTGCCGGCCTTGTCGTGTAACATCTCGGTTGGCAAGGGCGGACTTCCCGCGTCCGTTGTTACCCGCGTTTCCGACACTTCGTTGCGAGCATTGTGGGCCGGGAACAACTCGGCCAAACCGGGCAACGAAGGTTGACCGAGCACGTTGTCGTTGGGAGTTTGGCAAGGATCGTGCCACGCGGAGAAGGGCGAGACGACTTCCGAGGCACCCGACAGCGCGACCGCCCGCTCAACAACATTTCCGTCGAGGTTCCCCGTCGACCGGCGGCCCGGGGGCACGGAAGAAGCCGCCCTCGACTCCCAGTTGCCGAGATCATCGAGCGCCCAATAGTCTTCGCGAAGGACCGACCAACTGCTGAAGCCGGGGCCGGGGATGCCCACTTTGGACTCGACCAGTCGATTGAGTCGGTCGTATTGATGTTGCTGGGATCGTGCCGCGAGGCGGTAGTCGGGCGGTTCCTGGGTGTTGGCGACGTTCAACGACTTGGCGGGAGATTGCGTAACCACGTCGGTCAGACGATTGCCAGCGAGGTCATAGGAGTACTCCGCCCGGAACAGCACTTCCGCGGCGGGGGCTGAGTTGTTCCACTTCAGGTCGCGGAGCTGGCCGAACGAGTCGAGCCCGGTAAGCCCGCGAACTCGTTGATGTTCGCCGACGAGCGAGCTCTTGAGGGAGTTGGCGCCGAGCACCATGCCAGCGCGGCGCGAGACGCCGGCAAACTCGAAGGAGGCGAAAGGGACTCGCCCGGTGGCAGAGTTGGTTTCGATGGCGGTCAGCCGCGACATTGCGAAGCTGGCTTGCTCGTCGAGCGAACCATCCGTCCGGCCGTAGATGAAGTAGAGCGTTCGACGATCCGACAGCGGCGCGTTGGGCGTTGTCGCCCGGGACGGATAGCGGAGTTCCTCGAGGCGATTGAATCCCACTTGGTTCGCCAGGGTCGGCGCATACGACCACTTGTACTCGACGTTGCGCGTGTCCGGCGGCGTCGGACTGGCGAGCTGGCTGCCGTGGTGTTGGTACTCGTGCAATAGGTTGCCGCGCGTGTCGTAGACGTAACGGGTGTGCGCAATGACCTTGGAGGAGTAGTCGGAATGCGTTTCGCCAAGGGCTTGCGAGAGCGCAATGACGTCGGTCAGACGAGAGAAGTTGTCGTAGACATGGCGTGTCGCCATCACGCGATCGACGGGGATCGCCACGGTGCTCATCGTGGCGGGGAGCACGGTGCGGAAGGCGCCGGCGGCGTCGTATGATCCGACGAGAATCCAAGAGAGGCGACGGAGCGCATCGTAATGATACTGGAAGACGACTCCGCGCTCGTCACGACGCTCGGCGATGAGGCCGTCGAACGTGTATCGGATGGCGACATCGCCCTGGTCCATCGCTTGATCGAGGTGAGGCGGCTGAGGCGTCACGCCGGGCGGCACGCCCGTGGTGCGGTTGGGGAGATACATCCGGCCGATCCACGACGCGTGGTGGAGCGGGCGTTCACCGACCGTGTACGTTGGGATTCCGGCGATCGGGTCACCCTGCTCGAGGACGCGACAGCCATAGACCACTCTGGTCACTTGCTTGTCCGTTTCCGCTGGTGACCGATACGCGATGATGCCGGTGAGGCGGCCGAGCGTGTACTCGTACTCGTTTGTGCGACTTGGGCCGGTGGTCGGATACGCGTTGTCGATCTGTCGAGCGAGGCGACCGGCCCGGCCATACTCGAACTTGGTGAACGTGCCGTCAAGGTTGTATCGCAGCGTTAGGCGGCCGCTGACCATGGAGTAGTGATCAATACTTGTGATTCGGCCCTGATTGCCGCCGCTGGCGTCCATCCGGATACGATTGATGCCGGTCGGAAATCCAGTCAGGTCGAACTCAATACGCGGTTCGGTTGCGGCGGGATCTTCGAGCCCGCGTACGAACTGTGGAGCGCTGCGCACGAGCATGTTCGACGTCGCGGACGTCTCGGCGCCGAAGTCGGCCGAGGCGGTGAGGCGTTTCTGCGGGTCGTACCAGTTTGCGGTTCGAGTCCGGACAGCGTTGGCGTTGACCGACGGGTTGGCGGTGAGGATTTCGTCGGCCGTGCCGGGGAGTCGCTCGAATCTCGCCGTGGCGCAAACGTTGCCGTCGGAGTCGAGCTCGAGATCGGATCGGGCGATTTCGCGTCTCCAGGTGGTGGCGTTCCCCTGGCCGACGACGCTGCTGGTGCTCGCGATGCGACCAAGACCATCGACCCGCGACAACGAGACAGGGCTCTCTGGCCGCTGTTCGTAGACGACTTGTCCGCCCCGACCGATGTAGGAATACTCGGCATGATGGGTTACGCTTAACGTGCCATTGTTCTCTTCATATGAATAGTTCCGACGCTCGACGGGATGGCCGCCAGCGCTGTAGAAGGTTTCCACGACGGAGATCGGCTTGATGTTGAGCGAGAAGAGTGCATGCACATCGGGTCGTGACCCCACCGCGAAATCAAGCCGCGTGCTCGGGTCAAGCTCGCTGGTGAGTGAAACCGCTCCAAAGCCGAAGGTAGCGATCACGATCGGCCGATCGGCGTGGTCGAGGTACGTGAACGTGGTACTTAGGACGGGGGCATTGCTGCCCGGACCCTCGCCGTAGCTCACCGTCTTGACGGCTCGCATGCGCCAGTCATAGAACGTCTCGGTCGTGAAGCCGTGCGGATCGTCAACAGGGTCGCTGTAGGGTGTGGATGCAAATGCTGGATTGCGCGTGTACTTTCGGACCTCGGTGGGCTGCCAGGTGTCCTTGACGCCGGTCCCATATTTGATGCGTTCCGTGAGCGCCAAGTTATGGGTGCCGGGCCAACCATCATCGTCCGTTCCGACATAGACGCGGGTTGTCTGTCCGAGCAGGTTGCGTATGGTCCGGGTGATCGTCCCGTCATAGTTCTGCTCGCGAATGAGATCGACGAGATTGTTGATGCGCTTCGAACCAACCGCAACGAGTTCTCCCGCTGCGTTTGCTTCGAGCAGGTCCGCCTGAACAGACTGATTGCTCGGATCGAGCGCAAACTTGGTTGCTTGCTCCTGGATGAAGCGCGGCTGTCTATCCGCCTGTATAGCGGAGTTTGGATCGCTTGAAAGAGAGGCGGCAAGGTCGATCGGCGTTGGATAGTCGCCAGTACCAGGCGTGCCTGCGAAGAATACCTTTCGCACGACACTGGGGACGCCGACGGCGCGAGCGCCCTGATAGTCGCGAATCTCGCAACGCACGCGCGAGTTCAGAATGGGACTTTCAGACGTGCCGAACTGCTCTACTTCGTTGAACACATACTCGCGTGCGAACCAGCGGTCGCGCGGCAGGGAATCTAGACCCGCATAGTCTTCGGGGTCAAAATCGAGTTTGTTCCACACCAACTCATTAGAGTTGCCAACCGTCTCCTTCCTTGTGATACTGATGACGCGACGAGCCCATCGCCTTCCATTCGGATAGAACACGTCGGATAGTGAGTTCTCGGGGCCGTTGTAGAGATACGTTGTCACGTAGTTGAGATACGATGGCCCGTTTGGATTGATCTGCTCCCAGCCTGATGGAAGAGGTATCGTCGCCAACTGATCACGGTCGGTTGTACTAAACTCAGCTTGCGGCGGTCGATTGGCTCCACGATACTTGTTCAGCGTGTCCGGCACTATATCGGTCGGTTGAATATCAGCAACCTGGTGTCGCATGCGTCCGTCACCGTCGTAGATGGTTACGCTGTGCGACAGAGACTCGAGCGGATCCGGCGACGCGGCTGCGCGAGGGACGATGGGATTGAGCACCAGCCCGTTCATGGTGCGAACAAGCTTGCCGTCTTCCTTCGAGAACACTTGCCGCTCGACCGGGTAATACCAAGGCCCACCGGGCCGTTGCTGAACCGGTGGATGGATGGTCACGGTGCTTTCAACGGGGCGAGCGAAGAGCGGTGCTACACCCTCTCCCGCCTCTGGTTGTGCAGGAGCCCGCTTCGTGAAGTGATAGGTGACGGCGAAATCCGGATCGGGCGTGGGCGTTGCCATGACACTGGGCACACTCGCGATCAAGCCGCCGGTCCTCGGCTTCAAGAATGTCACATCGGCGGTGAACTCCCAGCGCTCTGGTTGATCGAGAGCTTCTGCGCCGCCCGGCAACGGCTGACCTTCGAGTGCCGGGTCGCTCGGACGGAAGAACTGACGCGTGTACACACGCGGAGAGGTCGGAGTCTCCGGTTCCGGCTGCCACGTGCCGCCAGAGTCGCGGTACCACGCTCGACCGTTCTTGATTCCTTCGGCTTGGAGCTCGACCCGGACGGCGGTGTCGCTGAACCAGTCAGCCGTGTAGTCGTCACCTGCTGAAGCGGAATCGGCGTCGTAGCGAGTCACTTTGTAGTCGTAGAAACGCACGAGTCCTATCGCGTTCTCGTTGATCTCAGGATCAACTTCCGCGACCGACCATCCAACGCTTCTCGATTCGATGAGCACGAGGTCGCTTCGGAGGCGGTCGAGCACTCTCTGTCGGTGTGCTTCGCTGCCTGGGCCGTCCGGCAGCGGCACGCCGTTCACGCCCAACAGATCTTTCATGGAGAGATAGACATTTTCTGCGCCGTAGCCGGATCCCGCGACGGGATGAGCCGTGCCCTGATTGAATGCCCATGAATGGTCGCGCAGGATGAGCCCGGAAGCTCCGACTTGAACAACACGCCGGGCAATCAGATCTGGGCTGCTGACGCCATCGTTGGCAGTACCACCGATGGCGTCCGCCACGTTCTCGCGACGATACTCGTCGATGACCGTGATCCACCGCGGCTCCATGAAGTCAGCGGGCGGTTCTGTCGTGTCTGGTGACTGCTCGGCCCGTTGGTATGCATTCCACGAGTAGGGAACGTGGAAGGCCGACCGCATGGGAAGTTTGCCCGGGACCGGGGGCACGACGAAGCGTCGAAGTACAAAGTAACGGGATTGCCCGTCCGCTCCGGCAAGGATGAGACGTCCAGTCTGCCCATCTGTGTCAGTCGCAATCTCAAAGGCGTTCGCCGTGCGGATGTAACTGCTCGACATGCCGGGAGCGGATTGCTTCCACGCGGGCAGATCTTGACCCGCTTCCGGTTTTTCATCCCACCGCACCGTTGCCATGGCGCGGACCTTGGGCAAGCTGGATGCTGAAACGTCCCCCAAAGACCCGCCGAAGCTGATTCCGTCGAGCGCCAGCGCGATGTCGCTCGATCCGGGCCTGTCGGCTGCATTGAGTCGTTCAGCAACGCTGAGGGCACGCGACAAGGCCGCGGGGTCGTACATCGCCACCAATCGGGGAGTAACAATCCCAGTTGCCGCAGTTCCAGATTCTATCGAGTACTCAAACAGCCGCTCGGTCCGAGCGAACCGCTCAGGATCCACTAAACTTGCGTCAGGCCTCGATTCCGCGGATACCTTGAGCAGTCGTGGCTTCGGGTGGAGCATCTGCCGCATCTCGCCATCCGGCAGAACTTCGTTCGCTTCGTGCTGAAACGCGTAGTGATAGCGAACGCGATGCAGCCAACCGGGCGGAGCGGGATCTGGCGCCGGGACGGGCTCACCGTCGAGTGCCTCGGCCGCATCTCCCGGAACTGCAACCGGTTGCTTGCGGTCCGTCGTAAGGGTGAACCACTCCATTTCCAGGTCGTGGAAGCTCCTGTCGTCGCGATAGACATGGATAGAGTCCAACACCCGCGGTCCGAAGTCGTCGAATCGCATTGACTTCCAGATCCGCGTCCAATCGAATAGTCCGGTCGCCTCACACGGCTGTTTCTGGAATAGCTCTTTCCATGGGGTTCGGGGTGCGGTGCGATAGCGGTAGAGCAGCGTCCAAGATACCTCACTTTGATTATTCGCGAGAGGCCGAACGAGGCGGATGCTGCGAATCTGGCCTTTCGCCGGCCCACTCTGCATGCATTCGATGCAGTCCGGCGACTGTGGATCGGCATCATTCGACTGCGGATTGTCCCGCTCGTACTGAATATGCGGATGCAGCTCGATCTCAACACGGTGTCCATGCTGATCCTCGATTGATGTGCACAGGCCGTAGTACGGGACGCCCTGCCCAGGATTCTCCGGTGGATGAAGTGGGTCCCAGTTGATGTTATCGCCGTGTGGCGGGAGGATTGGAGATTCATGCATGGACGCGAGTCTGGGCCCCGAAGTCGCCGGGTCGTTGTACCAATGGTCTGGCACATCTTCGTGGACCGCGACAAAGCGATATGTCAGAGCTCCGTCATAGAGCGATACGTTGTATCGCTTCGGAAACGAACTCCATGTCTGCTGCGTTGGGTTCCAGACACCGCCCTCTTGCCACAGTCGAGCTCGAAATCGCGCCGGGGCCTCATACTTACCAGATTCGAGCCTTTGGAACGGAATCGAGTGATGCGCATCGAGAACCAAGTAGGTTGTTCGCGGGTTACTTCCAACGACATCTGGAACGGCCGAGTCGATAAGCAGGATTGGCGACTCGCCGATCATCCAGCGATCGCCCGCCCAGGCCCAACTGTCCATCGTGTCTTCGCAGGAGGAGTATGCGGCGAGCTTGGGGTTTTCCGAGCGTGTGCGAGTCAGTCGGAACGTTGCACCGCCGAACGGAAGCTCAAGGTCGGAGAACGACGCCAAAGGCAAGCCGCTGACGAGGTCGACAGCACCTTCGAGCGTCGGACGCGAGGCACCGGACCAGCCAGTCGAGGAGTTCGCCATTCCTGGGGGCACGAGCGCGACAGAGCTCCCGCCGAGCGTTGGCGACGGTGGCAAAAAGTCCCCGATTGTCGACGTCGAGAGCAGGTTGACATTGAGTGGATAGCCCGCGGACTCGAACGTCAGCTCGTTCGTCGTTGCACCACCTCCGCCCGGTCCGTCTCCACACTGCGTATCAAACGTCTTGACGATCTTCCACCACGCGCGGGACTCATGATGCAATGCCTCATTCGCCCCTTCTGGGAGTCTGCGCCATACCGGCTTGTTCGATTCGAAATCGACACCCCAAGCAGCCTTACACGGATCAGCCGAAAGGGGCACCGCATCGGCACAATACAGATTCCCGCAGCGATACGGCGCTCCGGCAGCTTGCGCCGTCTCGACGAGCCTGGTAACGCCCGCAACTTGTCCCCCGAGGGCACCGCACTGGTACACGCAGTGCATACCGGGCGGGCAACAGGGCGGCGGATCGAGCGCCAAGGCCGACGCCCTTTGCGGCCCGCCATCAATCAACGTGCCTAAGAGAGCGAGCCACAACAGCCACCTTTGCACTTGAACGACTGAACACTTTGCCACGGATGTCCTCCCCGGCTGCTCGATGCCTGATGTATTTCCATCAAAGGGCCGCGACAACATAACCGTGGGTGGGTGAGGCGTGCAAGTCGCGGTCGCGTCGACACTCAATCTTGTGGATTGCCAGGCGCGTTACGACAAGGCGGCTTCTGCCCGTGCGCTGACCGCTCCTAAAACCTATCCGTAAACCGCGCAACCGGTGATCTTCGCCACGTGAATATCCTTGCATGGCGATGCGATTGACGATGAGTGCATCGAGATGATCGCACCGCACCGCAAGAGCAGGAAGAAGGCCAACGCGACGCAGGACGGCCGCAAGCTCCGCCGGTACAAGCGCCGATGGACGGTGGAACGCACGATCGCGTGGTTCAAGAACTTCCGGCGGTTGTGCATCCGCTACGAGAAATCGACCATCCTGTTCCAGGGCTTCCTCCACCTCGGATGCTCCATCATCCTGCTCAAACAGGTTTACGGATAGGCTCTAACTCCTTGTCGCAGCGACACTTAGCAACGTCACATTCCTTCTTCGGAACGCTCGTGCGTTTCCAAGTTGAGCTATCAATCGTGTGTCGCGGCATCGCCTAGGGCTTCTTCCCTGACCAGCAACGGCGATTGACGACATACCCGCTCGCACCGAACGCTGGTGCAAGTCGCCCGCACACCCGAGCGCGCCCGTGTAGACTGGCGGCGTGACCGGAGGAACGACGTGAAGTGGCGATATTTTCATGCCCAGTTGGTGAGCATTTGCGTTGGCGTGTGCGTTGCCGAGGCTGCCGGAAGGGCGAAAGGGCAGTTTGGCGAGGAAGGCGTCGCGCAGGTCGCCGAGCGGGCGACTGCACTAGCCGCAGGAAATGCGATCGCAGGGCCGGCCACCGGTTCGCCTCCTGTGCTGCAACTGCCGAGTCAGATCGAGCTTGCGAGGCTCGTCGACCTTGCGGCGCAGCGACTTCGGTTGAACATCGACTACGACGCCACGGTGTTGAAGGGCACGATCACGCTGCGGCTTGACGGCGGGGTGAGCGACGCGGAGCTTTGGCCCTTCGTAAACCGATTGCTTGCCAGCCGCGGCTTTACGACTGTGGCGGCGCACGCCGAATTGGAAATCGAGCGAGGCACGCGGTCATCTTTTGAGAGACCTCCGGCTCCTGAGGGGCTTTCGGCTCCCGAGAAGCCTTCGGCGGCGCCTCCAGCCTTAGCGCAGTCTTCATCCACAGGACCCATTTCTGAGGTTGATCCACAACTTATCCACAGAGGGAGCTTCACATCATTTTCTGTTGTGCGTATCTCAGAAGCGCCTGCTCTTGCGAAGATCGAGTTCTTGCCGAACGCTATTGAACTCCTTGACGCACGGCGAGCAAGCCGAACCGTCGAAGCGAGAACTCAAGAAGCGGGCACGCAAGGAGAGCGGGGCGCCGCCGACATCGCACCCGAGCGCGCGGCCGTAAACAATGCAACTCCGAAAGTTCCGTCCACAAGCGTCTGGCATGATGTCGGCATTGCTCCCGGCTTCCGGTCGGTTGTCACTGCGGTGAGTCGCCGCAGTGCAAAGGAGATCGTGGACATTGTTGGAAGAGCGATGGGCCGCTCCGGCGCCAGCGGCGCAGGGGCGGGGTCGGCTGCTACAGTCGCAGCTGGATTGTCGGTATTCGACGAGAACGGGCTGATTCTGATATCCGATCTTGCGCCTCGGGTTGCTCAGGCTTCCGAACTTGTCCGACTTCTCGACGTTCCGGGAACACCGGTGAACATTGAAGAGATAGCGGCGAACAACGTTGCGGCTTCGAAGTTGGTTGCCGCGGTCAACGAGCTGGCACAAAAGCAAAAAGACGCGGGCGGCGGCGTTGTGGGCGGTGATCTTGTTCCCTCCACCGACGACAGGTCGGTTCTGATCATTGCCGCCAATGAGCAGGTCGGATTGTGGAAGGACTTGCTGGCGCGGCTCGACAAGCGTGAACCGGTGACGACGGTGACGTACACGCCTCGGTACTTCGCTCCGGAGGAAGTGGGTGACCTTCTCGAGCAGATCGTGCGCGATGCCGAGGACGATCGATGGAAGCTCGTCATCAACCAGCTTCTTGGAAGCCTTGTCGTCACCGCGACGTCGTCGCAGCACCAGGAGATCCGAGCCGAGATCGAGCGGCTTGATTCGGTGACTCCGTCGGCTCGTCGCCCGGTGCGCTCATTCATTATTAAGAATCGCAGCGTCATTGAGATTCGGGAGATTCTGGAGGACCTTCTTGAGACCGGGGTGTTTGATACGGATGATGAATGGCGTACGTCGGCACTGGCGATTGGAACGTCGAACGGACAGCCGCGCGGGGTACCGCCCGATTTCGAATCTCGTGGCACGGTGGGGGCCGGTGGCGACGCACCGGCGGAAGGCGCCGTCGAGAGACGCACTGAAGCACGGGGCTCAGTACCAAGCGAGAACACGGGCCCGCGAGCCGAACGCTCTCGCTCGCGAGACTCGGGTGATCGCCGAAACCGGCTCTCTGCTTCAGCCAGCAGCAATTCGCTCTTTGAACATGGTGAGTATGAGCAAGCCGAGGATCGGCGACTGGTGCTCAGCATGGATGAAGGCACCAACACGCTCATCGCGGTCGGAGAACCGCGGATCCTCGCTCAGATCGACGCGCTGCTGCGCAGCATTGATGTGCGTCAGCCACAAGTGATGCTCGAAGTGCTGCTGGTCACGCTGAGCGAGAGCCAGTCGTTCGATCTTGGAGTGGAGCTTGAACGTATCAGGGTAAGCGACGATCTCCAGATTCGGTTGTCATCGCTCTTTGGGCTTGGCACTCGCGCCGGGAGCAGCGATCGCGCCGCGGGAGACTCGGCCGGGTTCACGGCGGTCGTCATCAACCCCGGCGACTTCTCCGTCATCCTCAGGGCGCTGCGAACGCTGAACAATGGTCGTTCGCTCACGATCCCCAAGCTGCTGGTCGACAACAACGAGCGAGCCTCGCTCAACTCAACGTTGCAGCAGCCTTTCGCGAGCGTGAACGCCGGCAACACCGTTTCAACGACGTCGCTGGGCGGCACGCTCGACGCGGGCACGGTCGTCTCCGTCCAGCCACAGATCGCCGAGGGCGATCATCTCATGTTGAACTACTCCGTCTCGCTGAGCTCGTTCGTCGGACAGTCATCGTCGGCCACCCTGCCCCCGCCCCGACAACAAAACAGCGTTCAGAGCTCGGCGACGATTCCCGACGGCTTCACGGTTGTCGTCGGCGGCATCGAGATCGAGACGCTGAGTCGCGCGGAATCGAAGATTCCAGGTCTTGGCGACATTCCACTGCTCGGCGAGGCTTTCAAGAGCCGAAATCGGAACGCGAGCCGCTCCAAGTTCTTCGTGTTCATTCGCGCGAACGTTCTCAGGAGCCCGGGTTTCGACGATCTGAAGTTCATCTCGGCCCAAGACGTGAAGCGAGCGGGTGTCGATGACGGCTGGCCGGAAGTCAAGCCGCGAGTGATCCGATGACGGAGGTTGCGAGCACACCGAGAGCCAGCCCATCGGTCGACGCTGGCGTGGCGACGCCGCCCGTCGAATCACCGATCGAGCCGTCGCAGAACCAGCGAGGGCAAGACCAGGGAGGGCAAGACCAGCGCTCGAGCGAGGCTTCTCCAGAGTTCATGCGTCTCATCACGCACGACTTCGCGCGGAGGCATCTGATCTTGAGCGCTGGTCGCGACGGCGATGCTGAGATGCTCCTGATCGCCCATAGCACGAAACAGCTGGTCATTCATAATGTTGGCGTGCGGCTTGGCGTGAAGTTAAGGATGCGCGTCGTGCCCGAAGATTCGCTGGCCGCCGCCATTGACGCGGCCTATGTGGCCGTCCATCACGCGCGGCAGCCCGACTCAGAGGCGCTGGCCAGGGACGAAATCGTTGTCACATCGGTGCGTGGATCGGACCACCTTGAGGAGGATCTCGCCGCCGCGGTCTTGGAGGCCGAACGCGATCTGCTTCGCACGCAGGGCAAGGCCCCCGCCGTGAAGCTGGTGGATCTTGTGCTATTCGAGGCGATCCGCCGCGGGGCGAGCGACGTGCATGTCCAGCCGACGCGCGATCGCACGCTGGTCCGCTATCGCCTGGATGGGGTTCTCCACACGGTTCGAAGCTTGCCCGCGTCGCTCGCCAACGCCGTCGTCGCGCGACTGAAGGTGATGTCGAACCTCGACATCGCCGAGCGACGTGCGCCCCAGGATGGTCGAGCGGCGGTCACGCTCGGAGGCGGCGGCGGTCCACGATCCGGCCCAGGAGCCAGCGGACGATCCGAAGCACGACGCGTGGACCTGCGCATCAGCACGATCCCAAGCACGTACGGCGAGCGGGTCGTCGCCCGCGTCCTGGACTCCGCCAGCAGCCCTTACTTGCGGAGCTTCCACGCCCTCGGGATGGATGAGCAGACCCAGCGCAAGTATCTCGCGCAGGTCGCCCGGACCAGCGGCATCGTGCTCTCCACCGGCCCAACGGGCAGCGGCAAGACCACGACGCTCTACACCACGCTCGCATGGGTCACGGCCAGCAACGCCGGGGCACTCGCCCGCGGGTGCGAGCTCAACATCATGACCATCGAGGACCCCGTCGAGTACGACCTTGCGCGTGCCGCGCTCTCGATCAGCCAGACCCAAGTCGACCCGAAGAAGAACGTCACTTTCGCCACCGGTCTTCGCCACATCCTCCGCCAGGATCCCGATGTGGTGATGGTCGGGGAAATCCGAGACCAGGAAACCGCGCAGATGGCGGTGCAGGCGAGCCTGACCGGGCATTTGGTCCTCTCGACATTGCACACGATTGACGCGCCCAGCGCCGTTGCGCGGCTGCTCGATCTTGGCATTGAACCGTTCCTGGTCGCGTCGTCGATCTCCGGCGTGCTCGCGCAGCGGCTCGTGCGCACGCTGCACGCCGCGTGTCGGGCCGAAGGCTGCGCCGACTGCCTCACGACGGGGCTCAAAGGGCGCACCGGCGTCTTCGAGCTGCTCGTGATGAACGAGTCCCTACGTGAGCTCGTCTGCAAGCGGGTCGCCACTTCGGAGATCCGCCGCGCCGCCCGCGCCGCCGGGATGGTCAGCCTCCGCGAGGCCGGTGCGTCTCTCGTCGCTCGGGGTGTCACCACGCAGCGCGAGCTCATGCTCTCCATTGACACGTTCGGAGACGAGCTGGCATGAGCGAGGACGGCACAACCACCGCCATCGAAGCGATGGACCGCGCACCGTTGGGCTTACGATCCGGCTCATCGGGGGCAAACGACTTACGTTCATCACGCGCCACGCTCTCGCCGACGGCCGTTGGATCGAGAGGCGTTCTGCCCGGGGCTGCCTTGCCGGGGATTGACGCGGCAGGGGTTGCGTTTCCGGGGGTCGTTGAGCCCGTCGTTCGAGCGGAATTGAAAGCCGGTCGCTCGCGCCGCGCGGGCCTCGTTCAGAGCTCGCTCGTTCGGTCCATGATCACGATCGCGCCCGCCGCGTTGATCGCCCTGGCTGGTGTTTGGGCACTTTGGCCCATTTCGAGCAACGACGTGGGCGCTGGACCGGGCAGTGCGGCGGCGCGCGTTGAGGCCGGAAGCGTCGGTCGCGATCGGTTCGCGTCACTGGACAGTCATGTGCAAGCGCTGGATGCTGACGCGTTCAACGCGCCCATCTGGATCGCGCCGCCCCCCCCGCCCCCACCACCACCGCCCGCACCAACGCCTCCGACACCCAAGCCCGAGCCGGCACCGCCGCCACCGCCCGCGCCTCTCAAGATCAAGCTGCTGGCGATCGAGAGGCAGAATGATGTACCGACGCGGGCGTTGCTCTTCGATCCAGAGCGGGACGCCATCGTGGTTTGCGGCGCCGGCGACGCCGTGGGCCAACATGTCCTTGAGTCCATCGAGTCAACAAGGGTTGCGTTCCGCACCGGCGTTACCATTCGCACACTCTCCCTCGATGACAGCCCGGGGGGGCATGCGAGCGGGCAGCCGCGGGGCCATTGGGGGGGCCATCCGGGGGGACCGCCGGAGGGGCATCGATGACGTACTTCCGAGCGACCCAATCCAGCTCCAGCTCAACCGACTCAGCGAGTGCGAGCGTCGGGCCTGCTCGACATGCCACGCCCGAAGACGTCGACATCGCGTGGCCCGCGGGCAAGTTCTACTGGTGCCTGATTGATGCTCCGCTGAGGGCCGGGCAGGAGTTGCCGGTCGCAATGAGAGGTGCGATCGATGACGACATGCCCCTCTCGGCCGACGAGTTGCACGCGGTTGCGATCCCTGTCGCGGTTCTCGAATTTTCGGGGTTGCCTAGTGGCACGTTGATCTGCGCGCTGCCGCACATCGATCTCGCATCGATTGATGCGCGAGCCCGATCGCTGCGGCCAGCCGCTCTCCCGCCCGGGCTTGACGCAACATGCGAGCTGGCTCGGATCAACCTGCTGACGGGCCGATTTGAACCGCCGGCCCTTCGTCGGCGGCGGTATTTGCGGCGAGCCTGGGTGCTCGCGGCTTTGACGAGCGCATCCGTGCTCTTGACGATCGGCCTTGAACGCCGCACGGCGAGCATCAAGGCCGAGGAGGCCGCACTCCGGATGGCAACATACAAGTTAGCCGACGCGGCTCGGTCCGTGTCGCCACTTCGGTTTGCGCAAACAGCAAGTCTCTTCGATGACGCAGAAATGCAGGCGGATCCGCTCGAACAGACAGCAACCCATCGCGACATCCTGCTCACGCTGACAGAGAAGCTCGCGGATGTTTCTTCAGAACTGGATGCGTCCGGGCCGCTCGCGGCGTTGCTGGCGAACTGGCCTCAGTCGAAGAGCGTCACCGTGCAAACGATCCGGTCGAGTGGCGACGTGCTCTCGGTGAGCGCACTGATCGAAGGCGACGCCGCGGCGTTCCTCAGCGTCCTTCCGCAGCTACCGGGCTGGGCTGTTGGCGAGCCACGGGTTCAAGCTTTGGGTGACGCGCTGCGGATCCAACTCAGCTTCCGTCGAGCGTCTGAGGGCGCGGACATCGTGCCAGATCCGGCAGAGCCCGTTTCAAGGCCGAGCGACTCGCCAGCCTCAACAACGTCCTCGTCTCCGCCTCCGGACGAGGGCCACCGCGTGCGCGGGAACGCGAAGCCGTCCATCACGAAGTCCATCACGACGGCTCGGAGTTCACGATGACCAGTGCGCGGGTTCATTCGACCTGGACGATCGTGTCCGCAGTTCTCATCTCGTCGACCCTCGTGAGTATTCCTCTTGCCGGGCGCTCGCTGCTCCGTTGGAACCAAGCGGCAACATCGCTTCACGACGCACAGCGTCAACACGCCTCGTGTGCGGCCGACGCTGAGGAGATTCGCTTGCTCGCCGCGGCGTTGCCGGCGATCACCGACCCCAGTAGCGACGCGGACGCTGACACCTACGAACCATTGACTCAGTCGGTGAGCGCGGCACTGCGCACCAGCGGCTTGAGTCCCGCCGTTCTCGAATCGCTCAGTGGCAACGACGCGCAGGAGACGAGCAAGGTCCCGCCATTTAGCGTCGAACGTCGTCGCGCCGGCGTGGTGCTTTCCAAGCTCACGCTGCCTCAAATCGGCCAGTTCCTTGTCGAGTGGCGTCGGGCCCAGCCATCGTGGCGCGTGACGTCGATCGATCTCGCGCTGGCGCCAGTTCAGCCGCCAAAGAACGGCGGTCACCTTCCGATTCGAGCAACCCTTGCGGTTCAGCGGGTTCAACTCAGCGTCCGGAGTTCACGCTGAGAGGGGGAAGATCGCATGCGACTGTTGGTTTACTTCGGGTGGCTTGCAGCATCAGGCCGCCATACATCTCGGCTTCGCACATCTCTACCTTGCCGGTCGTCGCGACTTGAAGAGTTGCTCTTCACGCGGTTGTTCGTCACGCGGTTGTTCGTGGCGCGACTATTCTCCTCGCCGCTGGTCGTCGCAAGCCTGGTGCTTGCGCGCTTGGTTCTTGGGCGGGTGCTCGCCACCTGCCTGCTCGTCGTGTTCTCTTTGTCCATGCTCGCCGCGTGCCGCTCGTCGCCGTCGGGCCCGTACGAGCCGACGACCGATGTCGCTCGCGACGTGCAGCGCTCGCTCGAGCTGGCTCAACAAGCCGCGGCGCTGGTCGAGTCGCACCCAAAGAAGGCGGAAACGCTGCTTCGAGAAGCGCTCGGCCTTGATCTCTACAACGGCCCGGCGCACAACAACCTCGGCGTCATTCACCTCGCGCGCGATGACTTGTATGAAGCCGCGTCGCAATTCGAGTGGGCGCGGAAGCTGATGCCCGGCCATCCTGATCCGCGGCTCAACCTGGCGCTGACGCTCGAGCGCGCCGGCCGCCGCGAAGAAGCCATCGCGATGTACGACACCGCGCTGGAAGTCATGCCCGGCCACCTGCCCAGCGTCAAAGGCCTCGTTCGCTTGCAACTGCAGACCGCTCGCACGGACGCGCGCACGCCCGCGCTCCTCTCCGAAGTCGCCCTCCGCGGCGAGACCGAGCAGTGGCGCAACTGGGCACGATTGCACTTGGAACGGATCCGATAGCTCGCGCGAGGAGACTTCGGCGAGCCGTCCATGCGCCGATGCTCCGCCCCCGCCATTCACGGTACCTGTTGGTACGGCGTCCAGCGGCTCGCTATCGCGTGCTCAGGAGTTCGAGAACTTCCCCAAAGCTCTGGTGCTGGCCGTTCGGGTACCACAACGGCGCGATGTTCGCATCGGCCAAACGCCTGTTGGGCGTGCTTCGCCGGTCCGCGTCATCGGGTGCCGAGAGCAACGCGTAGTGGGGGGGCTGAGTCTCCCGCTCCCGATTACCGACGACCCGCATCAAGATCTGGATGGTGCGGTCGGCGGTGAGGCTGCACCCCAGGTAGAGCACGCTGCAGTTGCAGACCAGACGATCGAGGATCTTCGGCAGCGGAAACGTCATTTTGATGTCGCCGGCGTTGCCGTAGGCGGCGTCATACTTCTCGCGGCTCAGGATGCGTTCGGCGGGGTGTCAATGTTGCCGTGCAGCTTGAGCAGGTGACGGTCGCCGGCTGGAATAGCCCGAACCATCGCGTCTGTCCTTCCTCTGCCGATGCACTTCTCGCTACACGCACGACCCTCATCTTTGTAGACACGCTCGAGCACACGATCAGAGTCCGTCGTCACCACCGTGCAGTCGAATAGCGCCGGCAAGAGCGCCACCGGGCCCGGGATCTCTTCCGGCGCTTTGAAGTCCAACTCAAAGTCCCGCTCGAACACCCTCGTCGGCGCGCCGGACACTTGTCAACCGTCCCGGCTGGAAACTTCGGCTACTCGCCCCCGCTAGCCGACACCACTCAAAATCGACTTGTTCGGCGCACTCCGGCCGGATACCTTGGACTCCCGGTGCGTCGAGTTGAGCGCGCCGCGGGCTGACGACACGTCTCCTGCACGTTCGAGTGTGGTCAAGGGCAGGCTCGAGTTCGTTCGCGGCGCCCGGAACTGCTTGGCCGCGGGAGCGGCAGCATCGGGATCCGCCTTGCCTGGCTGCGAAGGACGGTGACATGCCGCGGCACACGTTCGAAGAGACGGAACTCACCCTCATCTGCCTGCTTAAGCAGGGCAAGCCGGTCGACACCAAGGTCACCTTCGTGGTGATGCTCGATGGCGTCGAGAAGACCCGCGTCGACGGGGCCGTCACCGCGGACAAACACGCTCGCACCGGCAAGGCGGCGACCGCAAAGTACACACCGGAAGCCGTCGCGGCGGACAAGACCCACCACGTCCTCACCTACAAGGCCATCGCCGACAAAGAGGAATACCCGACCGACGACGAGATCCACGTCTGGCCCAAGAAGGGCAAGCTCGCCTGCAAGAACGAAGCGGGAGACAAGCCCTTCAAGGGCTTCAAGTTCAAGGTCATGCAGAACGGGGAGCAGTTCCCCAAAGAGAACGGGGCCTACAAGGCCACCGCCGACAACGCCGAAGTCGAGTTCAAGCTCGATAAGGGTCACACCTTTGCGCTGCAGGGCGTCGAGCCCTTTGAGATTGTCGGCGAACCCGAGAAGAACGGGACCGCGCTGCGCGACCTCAAGTGCAAGGGCAAGCTCAACTTCGAGGCGGAGTTCGTCACACCCAAGCGGCCCGTCGATGGCGCCCTCAAGCAGTGGGTCAACCTCGCGGGCGAACCCGCCAAAAAAGGAACCGACGGCAAGGGCAACGAGATCGAGATCACGCTGGGCGTCAAGGGCGACCGCGACGACCTGGGCGTCGCCAAGGCCGAGATCGTGGGCGGGCCCGGCGTCTTCGTGTTCGTCAAGGTGAAGTTCAGCGGCCCCGGCGGCAAGAAAAGCAAACGCAACACCCCCAAGACCGACCTGGTCGCCGGGCTCAACCTCAGCGATCGCGCCGCCGTCAAGGAAGCCGCGACCGACCCTGAATGGGAGTTCACCGGAAAGGTCGAGCTGAAGGAAACCGGTGGCGTTGGCAAGTTCAAGATCAACCTGGGTAAGGCCGGCGGCGACACCTGCCAAGTAAGCATCGGCAGCACGAGCGCCTGCGGCAACGCGACGCTCACCTTCACAAACTGGCGCCGGATCTGGTATCAGATCATGGCGCCCGACTTCATGGAACTCGAACAACGCGATTTGCCCGACGGGTCCAGAGCTTGGGACTTTGCCGCCGCGGGTCGCCAGAACATCCTTAACTCCGGCAACGCGACGTATATCGAATACGTCATGCACCAGAGCTACAAGTTCAGCGAGGCCGAGGCGCTCGTTGCCATCCCCGGCTCGGTCATGAAGCGCGAGTTCTTCAACCGCAGCGCGGGCCCGGCCAAGGTATACCTGCTCACCGACCACAGCTTTCGCAGCTACCCCAAGAACTTCGACAAGACCGACGCGGAACTCATCAAGCGATGCACCTGCGTCAAGGCCTGCGACGAGAACTACTACTCCGACGGCCCAGGCACAGATGACCCGATCGACCTGGCCTGGATTACGACGAATGCTGCGCCGGACTTCGTCTTCCCTGCGCCGGCGGACCCCGCCAAAAAGCCGACATACTGGATTCCCAAGTCGGGGTTCAACGGCGTGGACACGATCCGATCCATCCACTGGTGGGCCGAGATCGCCAACACCGCGCCATACAAGGTCAAGCCCGCCGTGGAGTTCGCGGCCGACCTCCATGTCGACGACGACGACGACAAGGAACGCGAGTTCACAATCCAGGAAACCACCCAGGGCAAGGCGGCGGTTCAGATCGTCTTCACCAAACCGGGCAGGCTCAGAGACGTCGCGACGGACCTCGACGCCACCGCAAAGGGCATCCTCAACGGATTGCTCACCCAGTTGTACTCAGTCCCGGTTCTGCGGGCCAATGGCAACAAGCTGCGATTCCAGGTGTCGGGCCAGACGGGCACGGGACGCAAGGCGACGCGCTTTGCGAACATCAAGCAGTACATCCAGGATCACGTCGCCGCCAACGGACCAAACACGCCGATCCACCCGGCCCTCAAGGACGATGGCTCGCTCCACAGCGGCACACTGACTTGGAGCAACGTGGTGAACATGGACCGGAGCATGGTCACCCGGATCTCGATCGACCTGCCGACGGCGAACACGACCGATCCCGGCTCGTTCGTCGGCGCGCTGAGCGCGACCAAGTGCCCGGTCAAGGTCCAGATTCGCTTCGAACCCCACCACCCGGCAAACGGTCTGGCCGGGAGCGGCGCACAAAAGGGCGAGATCCTGGTCAAGTGGGGGATCAACTGCCCGCTGTGCATCACCGACACGTTCTTGCACGAACTCGGGCACCAGTACAACATGGCAACCGTGGCGCGCGGTGGCGGCGCCCACCAGTGGTCGACCGCCGACGCCACCCACGCCGCCGGCATGCGCGTGCCAAAGACCGTGGTTCAAGACGAAGATCTCGCGGAATACAAGTTCGGTGCCAACGCCAAGGGCCACATGTACACGGGCAAGGGCCACTCGGGGCCGCACTGCGCCTTCGGGCTCACCGACGACCAAAAGACGCTCGGCGCCTACCGGAGCTATCGCGACGGGGGAGGGATTATCCACGCCGTGAACGGCACGTGCACCATGTTCGGATCGGGTCCGCGCGATGACGGTCAGCGGACGCGGACGTCATTCTGCCCGCAGTGCATCGCCTATGCCTGCGGCCGAGACTTGGCGGTGCTCCAATGAGCACGCGCCGCCCGCCGACCACCGCGGACGCCATCCGCTCCAGCGGCAATCGCGCGGCGCTGCGCTCAACGACCCCAGCGACACGGACCATCGCCCACAAAACACCACGAACGCCAGCACGGACAGCGGCGTGGAGCTTGGCCGCCCTCGCCGCAGGGCTCGCCTTTGGAGCGTGCAACGCGACTGGAACCGGGCAGGCCGCAACCGGGCAGGCCGCAACCGGGCAAGCAACCTCAGCGACTCCGCCGAGCGAGCCATCGCCCACGCCAAACCACTTGCAGATAGTCGGTTCCGCGCCGAGTAGGGACCACCGACGGGAGGGTGCACGCATGGACGGGCCAGGACCTCTTGGACTCAGCGACGCCGACTTCTGGACCGATCCGCGACGCACGCGCGATGCAGTCCAGCAGCCATACATGCAGGCAAACAAGGAAGCTCTGATTTACGACGCGCCGCGAGAAGTCGTCCCCGGCGCCCGCCAGACGCTGCCCACCCAGGTGCTGCGCGTCGCCACCTTTGCCACGCTTTCAGCGAAGCCCTTTCGCAGCACCGCCATCGTCGTCGGCGTCGATCTTGAACGGAACTACGTCAAGGCGGCCATCGCCGTGCGGCCGTCGCCCCGTGAGAGCGACCCCAGCACCCCTATCGAGAGCGGCCCACCACCGGAGGGCGTGCAGGGGGCGATGGGCGCCGAGACCTTCACCATCGATCTGCGCGAGAGGCTGGAACTCCCGTGGGAACCCGGCTCGGTGCTGGCCCGCCTGATCGTGCTCGATGACGTTTCCGAGCCCCGCCTGATCCGCCTGGTTCCCAGCGCGGGGTTCCTCGACCCGGAAGTGGAAAAGACCAGGCTCGCCGAGCGCGCCAAGACCAACGTGCCGACGCTACGCCCCCCTCCCGACGGGCCCGGCGTCTCGTTTCTGCGCGACAAGAACTCGCCGCCGCTCCCGGAGGTTGGAAAGCCCGGGTTGACTCTGAGCGCGCCGCGTGTGTTCGCCTTGGATGCCGACCAGCCTTGCATGCTGCGCGGGTCCTTCCGCTTGCCCATCCTGAAGAAGCACATCGTGCCGCAGACGCCGGTGCCCAAGGCCGGCACCGAGGAGATCTACGCCCAGCTCGCGCCGCGCGTCCGCCTGGGCGAGCCGATGGCCACCGGCGTGATCCCCATCACCCTCGTCGCCACCGGTAGTTCGATCGCAGACCCGTTGATCTGGCGCCTGATCGTTCCGACCTACGACCGCCTCGACGCCTCGAGCGACGGCGCCCTGGTGACCGGCGCCTTTGCGCTCGATGCCCGGACGCTCGAAGGGTTCGACGTCCTCGAACAGACCTTTTTTCTCTACGCCTTCTCGGGCGAGGAGATGGCCGGACCGCTCGTGATCGGCCTGACCCGCAAGTGATCGAGCATCGCACGGAGGACCTTCCAGGCGCGGAGCACCATGCCGGATCTCGACCTGCCAATCCTGCGCAAAAGCCAGATCCAGGCCCTGGGCCTGGCGGCTCGCGAGCTGTTCTTTCAGCGCCTGGCGGAGCACGTCGCCGAGGTGTTCCCGTCGCACGCGCAGCGCATCAGCCGCCCGCAGGGCCGGGCGTTCCTCGAAGCGTGCGTCCAGCGCGGCCGGGCCTACGCGATCCGCGAGGCCCGAGCGCTCGCGCTTTTCACCGATCTCATCATCGCGCTGGGCGAGCGCTTCGACGACGAGCCTCGCCACGCGTGGATCCGTGAAATCCTCCAAGCCCGCGGGCTATCGGGCGTCGCCAAGATGCACCTGGTCTACCGCCAGCTCCCCGACCGCTGCCCCGAGCCGCCCGTCACCTGGCCGGCGGACTGGCTCGATGGTGGCCCTCGCTCCGGGCGAGCAGTCCCCATCCTCGTCGCAGAGAACGAAACACTCCAGGCCCCGGGCCCGGCGCTGAGCGGCGCTCAACCACCAACGCTCGTTCACGCAGGTCCGTAGCGTCGATGCCACTGGCGTGGCTCGGAGAGGCGAGAGACATGGCCCACTGGTCGGAAGATGCGACAAAGTCGGCGGACGCGATGAGCGACCGCGCTCCGGACAGCGCCGTGCAGAACTGCCCGCTGCGCTCGTGGGAGCCAATGGCCGAGCTGCCCGAGCTCCCCGCCTGGACGCCCAAGGCGGTCGTGCCGGACACGCCTCCGGGCACGCACTGGATCCGGATCGAGCTCATCGACGAGCAACGCAAGCCCGTGCCGGGCGAGGAATATCGGATCGTCCTCACCGACGGCCGCGAAGAAACGGGCCAGCTCGACGACAGCGGTGCTGCGCTCGTTGAAGGCATCCCTCCGGGGCTCTGTTCCGTGTTCTGGCCAACCATGGACAAGCGAGACTTGGAAGAGCAGGAGCGCCCAAGCGCGTGGGATCTCTCGCACTGGATCGTCATCGAACTGAAGGATCAGGACGGGAAACCGATCCCGGACGCCGTCTTCGACATCACACTCCAGGACAACAGCACGCGCCGCGCATCGACCAACTCCGAGGGCAAGGCCGTCCTCTCCGAAATGCTCAAGGGGCTGTGCACAATCGTCTGGGTCGACGGCGACGCCCGCGACTTTGCGATCCAGCCCGAAGAGTTCGAGGGCGACGGCACGGTGCTGCCCGGCCCGACCATCGTGGTGCGGGACGACGAGGCCACCCTCGGAGAAAACGTGCCTTCCGGATCGGTCGCACTCAGCGCGCGGGCGCTGGATCCGATGGACCAGGTATTGGGAGAACCGGCCTAGCGATGTGGGCCCTTGGGGAGGCGATCAGGCATCCTCAACACGCGGGAGCTGGAGGCGGACATGGCGAAGGTACACACGGTTGCCGAGGGCGAAACGCTGCTCGACATCTGCAAGAAATACGGCTTCAACAACTGGCGCACGATCTACGACCTGCCGGAGAACGCCGCCATCAACCACGAGAAGACGCCCGAGCTGCGCCTGTCAAGGCCCAATCCAAACCAGCTCAAAGCGGGCGACAAGGTCACGATCCCGGATCGCATCGCCGCACAGTTCGATCGCAGAACCGACGAGACACACGTGTTCCTCAGGCGGACGCTGCCGCAGGACATCCCCATGTTCCTGTGCATCCGCTGCGAGCGCGACGGGACGCCCTACGCGAACACGCCGTACAAGCTCGACGTGGAAGGAACGATGATCCAGGCGACGACGGACGACAATGGCGAGGTTCGTCAGAAGGTCAAGTCGACCGCCAAGAAGGCCAAGCTGACGCTGTACGTCGACCGCGCGGAGAGCCGCCAGCCTCTGACGTGGGAGATCGCGCTGGTCGCCTCCAGCGACGAGATGAAGGACGCCGACGCCAAGTCCGGCAAGACGATGGTCGACATGAAGGGATCGTAAATGGCTGGGCTCGACACCACCCGCTATAAGAAGACCGATCCCGTCGAGCACGCGGCGTTCGGGTTCCCCGCCGCGCAGGACGAGCCCGCCGAGCAGCCCCCGGCGCAGATGCTCGCCCAGCCCGACGCCAACGTCGGCAACCTGCTCGGTCCCAAGACCCGCTGCGGCATCAAGCGCGTCTCCTTCATCCGCCGAAACCGCGGCTCGCAATCGTTCAACACCATCAAAACAACCCCATATCCGAGCGACGCCATCCGCATGCCGCTCGGGTTCGATCCCACGTCCGACGCACCCCGAATCGGCTGGACGCTCACCAGCCCCAACAAGCTTGAGAACGTCACCAGCGTCACGTTCGAACTCTTCTTCCTCGCCGGCGACAAACGCGACTCCCGAAAGCCCATCTGGTCCCTCACCTGGAATGGCGACGCCGCCCGCACCAACCTCAAGAAAGACCCCTACACCTCCACAAAGGAAAAGGACGAGACCGGCGCCTTCATCACCTGGCACGGCACGCTCGATATCGTCGCCCAGCTCGCCCCCGACACCCTCAAGGCCATCACCGACTCCAGAACCGTCAAGCGGCTCAAGAACCCGCCCCCGCCCCAAGGGCAGGATCCCTACGAACAGGTCGTCGACGCCAACTTCAAGCCCTTCAAGGGAGGCGAGCTCGTCGCCGACGAAGGCCCGTACCAGCTCGTCATGACGCTCACCGCGACCGAGGACGCGGCGACCGCCAACTACCCCAAAGCAGCGTGGACCTACTTCACCGTCGACAAGGGCCTCTACGAGGACCTCGTCCAGGCACGGGCGGAGGCCGAATACTGGGACTATGTCCCCCGCTTCGAGAAGCGCCTCGCGTACTACCTCATGAAGCACGAGAAGGCCCACGAAGGTGCCAACGCGCTTATCTCCAAGATCCGCGCGCTCGTCAACAGCTTCGACTCCGGAGTCCGCGACGAGTCGCTCGTCCGCCTCTTCGGGCGCGGGCCCGCGACCGGAGCCTTCTCCGGCACCGTCAAGGACAAAAAGAAAGACATCGAGATCGCCATCACCGAAGGGAACCTTCGCGAGAAGATGGGCATCATCTACTGCGCCATGCGCGGAGGCGAGCTCAACAAGGAACTCGTCAACGCCGGCAACTCCGACACGACCAGGGTCAAGAAGCGCCCGAATCACGCGACGTATTCCTCGCTCGTCGACATGCCCTATCTCAAGAAGGAGCTTGCGAAGAACGTCGTCTTCAACAACTCCGTCACGCTCTTCTTCCGCTCCGCGTACCAGAACCACTTCGAACGCTCGCGCGAGTTCCGCGACGCCACCGCCGACCCCGCCGTGCTCAAGTACACCCCCGAGTACTTCTGCGCCGAGAACATGCAGGTGCCGATGTCCTACCGCGAGCTCAAGGCGCAGTTCGGCGATCCGACCTGCAAGGGCTCCGGGCACTGGTGGAACTACCTCGCTGGCGATCGCAAAGCCTGGAGCGCCCTGACCGAGCCCCAGCGCCGATACATCGCGCTGGCGGAGTTCTCAGGCCGTTTCGTCCAGTTCTTCCCCGGGCTGGAGTGGTACAAGGTCAAGCCGGATTCCGAACTTGCCGCTCGCGCGAAGAAGATGAGGGTGTACATCGCCGCGGGAATCTCGGGCTCGACCGATTTCTACATGCACACAGCGCGGTATTTCAACTGTTCCGCCGACGAACTGAAGAAGGTCATGCTGGCCTGCGTCGCGACGATGGTCTCGATCAACGACCACTCGACATACGAGGTGATGGCCGCCGCAGCTCAGTATGGCGTTCCCTTCTTCGAGAAGGAGAACGATCAGTATCCGACGAACGCCGAGCCGCCTTATCTGCGGGGCTACGAGTGCTATCGCTGGCTGGATCCGGTCACGCCGGACGAGATCGAGAAGAACGTGGGCAAGCTGCCCGACTACTTCTTCAGCGAGGAGCACCTCAACGAGCTCCGCGGGCACGTGCACAACGAGATGGCCAACCTGCAGGACCTGCCGGAGGCCAAGATCGCGTACCGGACGGAATGGGCCGGGGGCGCGGGCAGCGCGAAGCCCACGCCGGAACAGCTCAAAACCATCTGGGCCGGAATCATCCCGCCCCCGCTGGCGCCCATACCGGCCGACGAGCCGCCCGACCCATCCGTCATCAAGATCATGCAAAAGACGGTGAAGGTCGCCGACCAGCGGGGCTTGCGAGAGACGACGCGCAAGCTCACGCAGCTGAACACGAAGCTCCAGGCGTGGAAGGACGCCAAGCTGCAGGCGGAAACCATCAAGGGCAAGACGGACGCCAACCGCACGCCGCAAGAGAAGAAGTGGCTCACGGACAACAAGGTGACGAGCGACCCCGAGCTCGACACGCTGATCACCAACCTCGCCAAGGGGATTACGCAGACCGAGGCGGAGATCACCCGCGTTCAGAAAGAGCACGACCGCCTGACGAAGTCGGAGACGGAGGTCACGACCGACCTGGGCGGCGCTCAGGTGGGCGTGCTGGTCGACCACGTCGTCTCCGGCCAGAAGGCGACCAAGCGCTCGGAGAAGCTCTCGCACTTCCTGCAGGCGCTCGTCAAGATCGACGACTGGCTGGAAGTCCACGCGGGCAATGTCGATCCCGAGGTCTCGAAGCTGACCAACCTCATGGAGGACATCCGCGACCGCGTGGAGTGGGAACTCCGCGAGGCCGACGCCATCGGGGCGCCCGCGGTGCTTTATTACCCGGGCCCGACCGGCGCGATCGGAGGCCGCGGGCAAGCGCTCGACACCCTGCGCGACGAGGTCAAAAAAGCCAAGTTCGTCGCGGTCCCCGATTCCGACAAGGCCCGCGCGATCGCGCAGAACAAGCGGTGCCTCGCCACCATCTTCACGCGGACCGAGTCGGCGTTCGGATGGACGCAGAACGCCGCCCTCGTCTGGCACGTCGCCCTCGCCACCTGCGTCGAGGAGTTCCACCCCGGCGCTCTTGAAGGTCTCGAGTGCACCTGCAACGGAAAGGACTACCCGCTAACCAAGCTCCTGCACTATGCCAAGCTGATCCGTTACAAGTACGAGATGACGAGCGAAGAGATCGACGACCTCGTCGCAAGCGGGCTTTCTCCCAACATCGATGTCGCCGAGATCGGGCGGGTCTCAACGCTCTGCAAGCAGCGCATCTCACAGAACGTCGGTAGCGGATCGCCCATCCAATCAAAGGCCAAGCCCGAAAGGCCCGATCAGCGTCAACTCTACAAGATGGTCGTCGATTCCCTCGAGCCGCTCGGACGCCTCCACGACGCCGAGCTCTCGGCGATCAACGACTATTCCGGTCCCGCCTTCATGCGATACCTCGCCGAATCGGGCTTCCCCGACGATGCCCACCTCGTCTATGGCTTAGCCATGAAGTCGGGCCTCACCAAGCTCGGGCCAAGCCGAGGCGGGCCCGTCTTCCACGGCCGGAACGCCAACGCCCCCACCGCAGGCACCGTCTTCCATCAGACCTTCCCCCTCAGCACCGCCATGGACCTCTTTGGCTCCTTCATCCCCGAGAGCAGGGTCGGCTGGGTCATCACACGCCACAGCAGCGGCGGACGCATCGACTACATGTCGGAAAAGCCCTGGGAAGCAGAACTGCTCTTCCCGTCCGGCGTGCTCTTCTACGTCAAGGGCGTCCACGACTTCAGCACGCTCGACATGACCATCACCATCAACGCCAACGTCCTGCAGTTCACCAATGTGCCGGACTTCGTCAAGCCCATCCTCGACGATCCGCGACTGAAGACCGGCATCAAGCAGGACCAATGGCGCGCCTGGGCCGCCGCTGCCTTCTCTAAGAAGATCTGGGTCGAGCTCGTCGAACTCTGATCGCTCGTCGACGACCCAGCCCCGCGCGTCAAATCCGCGCGTGAGCCCCGCGCAACACCCCCGCTTGTCAGTTCAGACCCCGGGGCGTGTTCGCCCGAGGCTTCTCCAGCAACTGGAACAGCATCCAGTCCACGAACGTCGGGTGCGTCGTCAACGCCACGTGATCCGCCGGGATGAACTGCACGTCGCTCCACGCGATCGGTGTCCGCAGCCGCGCCGCGAACCCGCCCGTGCCCGTCCGCTCGTCCATCAGTGCGCTCGCCCGCGTCACCGTCCCATCGCCCGGAGAGCGCTCCCGGATGCGCAGCGTCCCCGTCCGGGGATTGACCTCCATCACCGATGGCGTGCTGTGGCTGTCGCCCAGCGAGATCGACAGCCGCAGGTGCTCGGGCACACCCGTCATCGGCGCATCGATCGCCCGGTGGAACTGCTCCGCCCGCGCCAAACACTTGCGAAGGTGGTCCATCGCGATCCGCCGGCGCTCGCCCGCGTCGCGAGCCTCGGGCAGCAGCCACTGCACGTACTGCTCCTGGTCCGGGTCCGCAAGCCCCCACCCATACCGCTGCCACGTCCGAACCTCGTAGAGCGAAACCGCCTCACCCGTCTGCGCATCCACCACGCGCGCGTGCCGCGTGCGAGGCAGCAACTGATAAATCGCCGGCATCGTCCCAAGCAGCGACGCGCGATACTCCGGCGTGATGATCGCGTACGCCACGCCCTCCACAAGCTGCTTCATCGCCATCACCGAGCCCGCGCTGGGCGTCCCCACCAGGATCGCATTCTCCACCAGGCGCGCGCCCTCCCACGTCGCCGGCGGCAGGCTCCCATCCTCCGGCAGTTTCTGCGTGCCATAGCGCAGGTAGTACATCAACACCAACCCGCCCATCGAGTGCGCCACCACGTCGACCTTCACGGGTTCGCCGCCCTCACCCGCAGCGCCGCCAGTTCCGCGCGCCGTCCCCGCCGACTCCGAAGCATCGCGGATCAGCTCATCCAGCCGCGCCGCGTTCTCCGAGATATCGCGCCGCCAGTCGTAATCAAACTGGAAGCACGTGAAATGCTGACCCGCGTAATCGATCTCACCGAGCGAAGGCTGGCTCCGCCTCCGCTTGCCCGCCGCCGCCAGCGCGATATCGCGATCGACATAACGCCCGGCCGCGAGCGTCTGGATGATGCCCTTGTAGGGCTCCAGTGCCGTCACCTTGAACACCGATACGTTGGCCTCGAGCGTCTCCAGCACCCCGTCGGGCTCCACGCCGTCGCGCAGCTCCGACAACGGGACGCCCTCGCGCATCGGGAGCGCGACAAGCCTCGCGCCATCGGGGAAGTCGGCGTCCGCCGCGCCATACACAAACGCGCCCCACACGATCGTGTCCGTCTCACGATCAACAAGGTTGGATCCAAGAATGCCGGGGATCACGACGACGGGGTTGCGTTCCGCGCCAATGTTCTGCGCCGCGGAGGAATAGATCTCCCCCAGCCGGACGCTGTCTTTTCCCGACGATTCGCACCCGCCCCCCGCCCCCGCAACCAGCCCCAGCAGGCTCATCGCCAGCATCCCGCCGCGCCCGAGGTGCCGGACGCGGACCGATATCAATCGTTGCGAGCGCATCGTTCGTTCCTCTCGAACCAAAGCCTGATCGCGAGCCCAGCCGCGCGGCCCACGCGCCGCCGAACCTCCCGCGCTGTCTCGCTTAGATGCCCATTCGCGCCCGGCGTTACGTCCCCGCCACAAGCCTCGCCGCCTCGCGCTGGATGCTCGCCCACGCCCGGCGAACATGCTCCTCACGCGTGCTCGTCGCCCCGATCGCCAGTCGCAGCGTGATCGACCCGCCCCCCCGCTCCTGCCCTCGAAAAGGCGATGCCGGCGGGAGCGCCGCGTGCGTCAAAAACAGCTCGCCCGAGGCGTTCAACCGACGCATCAGCTCCAGGTTGCCCGCGTCCCCGGCGCCGCGCACGCGGAAGCACACCAGGCTCAGCGAGGGTTCCGCCGTCAGCTCAAACCGCCCGTCCTCGCGAACCAGCCCCGCCACCAGCTCCGCCAGGCGCACATGCTCGCGGATGAACGCCCGCAGCCCCGCGGCTCCATAATGCCGGATCACGAACCACAGCTTGAGCGACCGAAACCGCCTTCCCAGCGGCACCTGCCAGTCGCGATAGTCGACAACCGCCCCGGACTCGCTCGCCGCGTTCCGCAGATACTCCGGCGTCACGCTCATCGCGTCGATCAGCGCCCTCCGGTCCGCCACGAAGAATGCGTCGCAGTCAAAGTTCGTCAGCAGCCACTTGTGCGGGTTGAAGCAGAACGAATCCGCCCGCTCCACGCCCGCGAGCATGGGCCGGAACTCCGGGCACACCGCCGCCGCGCCCGCGTACGCCCCATCCACGTGCAACCAGGGCCTCCCGCCAGCTCCCGCGCCGCCATCGCACGCCCGAGCGACCGACGCCACGTCGTCCATCGCGCCCGTCGCCGTCGTCCCGAGCGTCGCGCACACGAACGCGGGCGTCAGCCCCGCGGCTACATCGGCCCGCAGCGCCGCCTCCAGCTCGTCCGGCTTGATCCCCCCCTGCGCATCGGTCGAGATCAGCCTCACGCGCCGGCGATCCTCCGGGTCCTCCGCCAGCCCCGCGATCATCGCTGCTTTCACGAACGACGAGTGGGTCTGATCCGACGCGTAGACCGTGAAGCTGCCCGGGGGCGCCGCCTCCCCTCGCGCCTCGCCCGCCCGCATCCGCTGGCGGGCGCGATGCCGCGCCGCCACCATCGCCGTCAGCACCGCTTCGCTCGCCGTGCCGTGAATGACCCCGCCCCCCATCCCAGACCCAGACCCAGCCCCAGACCCAGCCCCGCCCGAGCGGAACATCTCGGGCAATCCGAGCAGCTTCGCCAGCCAGTCCATCACAACAACCTCAAGCTCCGTGCAGGCCGGGCTGGTCAGCCACAACATCCCCTGCACCCCGAGCCCCGCCGCCAGCAGCTCGCCCAGCATCGCCGGCCCACTCGCGTTCGCCGGGAAGTACGCAAAGAACGAGGGATGCTGCCAGTGCGTCAGCCCCGGCAGGATGATCCGCTCAACATCCGCAAGGATCGCGTCCCACCCCTCGCCCGCGCTTCCCGCTCCCTCCTCAGGGGGCTCGCTCGGCAGCTGGCTAGCCACCTGCCCAGGCGTCGCGCGCGACAACACCGGTCGTGACTCGATCTCGCGGTGATACCGCGCGATCAACTCAAGAACCCGCTCGCCCTCGCCCTCAAGATCAAACGCTTCCATGCCGGCATCGTTGCCGTCTCGGGCCCAAGAGCGCTCCCCGCTCGCTCGCTACTCGCGCCTCGTGCCTCCCGCCTCGTGCCTCCCGCCTCACTCCTCCTCCCTCGTCACATCCACGCCCGGCTTCGCCAGGATGCGCGCCCGATTCCGCCGATCCTCACCCGCCCGCTCGATCTGCTCCATTGCGTGGTCCTGATCGCTCGTGCGCCCGAGGATCTTGTTCAGCAGCCGACCGGTCTTGGGGAACTGCACCACCTCGATCTTCGGGCTCTCGACCGTCCCGCGAACGTTCGTCGAGATCAGCTCGTTCCGCACGCCCTCCAGCGCCCAGCTCACCAGCGGCAGGCGATCCTCCGACCGCGAGTTGAACCGCATATCCAGCGCCATGCCGGGCCACGTCATCGTGCCGAACCCCACCAGGCTCACGCTCTGCGACAGCACCGACAGTTCCTCGAACGTCAGCACCGTCCCGTTGATGTACGCCGACGCCCTCGCAAGATCGAGCTTGTCGTTGGTGGGCAGTTGCAGGTTGCTCGCGCGCACGAGGCTCAGCATCAGCGGAAAGTCAACCACTCGCCCGCCTCCGATGCTCGCCAGCAGACGCCCCGTCCGCGACATCGAGTCGCCCGCAATCCCTTCCAGCGTCAACGTCGCGTCCAGCGAGCCCCGCGACTCCGGGTCGCTCGACGCATCGGGTTTGGGCGCCTTGCCCCGAGCGGCGTCCAGATCCGCCAGCAACGGCGCCAGCCTCACACCAGAAAACCGAAGGTCGCTCTGATACGCGTACCGCTTCGCGGGCTTTGGTGACGCACCAGCTTCCCCCGCAACCCCGCCCGCAACATCCGCCCCGCCCGCAACCCCGCCCGCGGCGTCAAGCACCCCCTCAGGCCACAGCCGCGCCGAACCCGCGAATCGCCCGCCGTGGCAATCCGCTTCGATCACCGGCACCGCGATCGCGCCCGGATTCGATGGATCGCTCCGGACCTCCACCCGCGCGTTGGTCATGCGCACACCCCCAGCCTTCAGCGTGCTCAGCTTCGACCGGAGATTGATCTCGACCGGTTGCCCCTCCGCCTCGCGCTTCACGTCGTACGCGACCTCGCCCATGCACGACTCGATCGGGAGCCCAACCAGCAGCTTCCCGCCCGACAGCGACACCACGCCCGACGTCCGGAACGACCGCTCCTCAGGGGCCGCCGACCGATGCAACGACACCTTCCCGTCGCGCACCAGCAGCGGCCCATCCACCCCAAACGCCAGTTGATCCAGCACGCCCACCAGGTCTGCCGGCAGCACCGCCCGAAGATCCGGCGTCATCCCGCGCTGGCTGTCCAGCGAGAAGAGCGCGTTCACGCCCAGCACGCCAGGCTTGGCCGGGAACCACGATCCATCCAGCGACAGCGACCAGTCCTTCGTCGCCGCGACCACGCCCTGGAACTCGCCCCGGTCACGCTCAAACCCCACCTGCCCTCGGATCTGATCAAACTCCACCGGCACGCCCCCAACAACCAGGCGAAGCGTCGAAGGCTCGGTGACGCCGCTCAGCGACCATTCACGCGACTGCCGCTCAATCGTCAGCCCAAGATCAAACGTCCCCGAGGGCCCGTACATCTCATAAAACCGGGTTGCCGACGCGCCGAACACCCGCTCGAGCGAGAACTTCGTCAGCGCTGATTCCACGGGCGTCCGTGTCAGCCGCAACGTCAGGGGCCCACCCGCCGCGATCGATTTGCCCAGCAGCAGCGAGCCATCCAGCCAGATCGACCCGGACGCCTGACCATCCACCAGCACGTCCGGCGCGCTCCAGGAATGGAACGCGATGTGCGTCGCCCGGGCCGCACCCGCGCCCGCGTCTAGCAAGCCCGCACCCGCGCCCTCCATCACTGCGGGCGGCATCGCCTGCCCGGGTGTGACAACCAGCCGCCCTTGAGCCTGCGCGATCTCGATCACTCGCCCCTCATACGTGCCCTGGAACCCGCGCAGGCCATCAACCCCGACAACTACCTCCGGCGTCTGCCGATCCCGCGTCACCACGCGGACGTCAACCTCGCCCTCGCCCTCGGGCCTGGTCGTGCTCCGCAAGTTCCACAACGTCGTCGCCGCGTCGGGCGAGAACACGCGCACGAACTCCTCCGCGGCAAACCCCGCCCGCATCCCCTGCAACTGGATCAACGATCGCGACCGTTCGAACGCAGGAACCTCCGCTTGCCTTCCATCGGCTACGTCGCTGCGCTGAGCCGCTGGCTCACCCTCGCGATTCCCGCCGTCGGGTGCGCCCGCCCCGTCCTGCCCGCCCGCGACAAGCTGCGCCTCGCCCTCGCCCCGCGCCGGGCGAAAGGTCACGCGACTGTCAAGCCGCGCCGGCGCATCGTCGAGGCCATCCTGCCGCGCCACGCCGTCGAGGCGGATCTCAAGCCCCTGCTGCGTGACATGCACATCGCCCTGCCCGACGTGGAACGCCGCGCCCTGCACGGGCACATCCGCCGGGCGGACCGCAAGCACGGGTCGCTCGACGCT
Source organism: Planctomycetota bacterium (assembly GCA_033763815.1). Classification (GTDB taxonomy): domain Bacteria; phylum Planctomycetota; class Phycisphaerae; order Phycisphaerales; family UBA1924; genus JANRJU01. Next base: position 20,780 of record JANRJU010000024.1, on the reverse strand, counting down.
CGCCGGGCTGGCCATCGCGTCCAGCAGCGTCGCCTTCACGTCGAATCCAACCTCGCCTAGGTCGTTCGCCGCAACTCGCGCCGTGGCGCTGATCCGCCCCGAAAGCCCAAGGTCGTTGAGAATCTGCTCAACCCGCGCTCGCACTTCCGCGCCGCCCCGGTCCGACGCCGCCCCGATCGCAAACCGCGAGAGGTCGTCGATCGGCACGTCCTGCACGCCGATGTCGATCTCCGGCGCGAAGATCTTCGTCGGGTCGTCGATCGCCGACAGATCCGCCAGCGCCGAGATCGTCGCCTCCCCGCCGTGCAAACCTTCATATCGACCGCCTTGCACGCGAACAACACCGTTCTCCACTCGCATCCGCACGTCCGTCGCGATCAGCGGCATCGGGAACTTCTGAGGCAGCGCGCCCACCCGAGCCATCCGCACATCCGTGATGTCGTCCCATCGCGACTCGGTCCCCGGGTGCCGCTTCACAAAGACGTCGACATCCACAAGCCCGCGGAACTCAAACTCCGGCGCCCGCAGCGCCCGGTCCAGCTCCGCCACGCGCGCCGCTTCACCGCGGCTCACCGCCGCTTCCCGCTCCCGCCTCAACTCCGCAGCCCGCTCGGGCGTCAACACCACACCCGACGCAAGAATCTCCTCATATCGATCCCGGCTGAACACCTCCAGCAACGCGCGCCGCCGCGCCGAACCCATCGCTTCTTCCATCGCCAGGTCGATCGGCGCCTGCGTCACCTTCACCTTGATCTCAATATCCGCGTCCTGAGTCGGCGGTCGAACGTGCCCCGTCGCCAGCAGCACCGCGCCGCTCCGCGACCGACCGTGGATTTCCTCGATCACGATCTCATCGTCGCTGAACCGCACCTTGCCGTGCATCTTCTCAAACTCGTACGGAAACCGCCAGAACGCCGCCGTCGTGTCGCGGAACTGCAGCCGCCCGTTCAAGCGAACCTGCGCCGCCTCCGAACCCACCGGGTCGCCCCGCGAGATCTCCACCCGCGTGCTCACGATCCCCGTGGGCGGGCCGAACTGCTCCAGTCGATACCGCGCGATCGGCCCCACGAACCGCAGCACGCGCAAGTCCTTCTCGAGCTTGAACTCCTCGCTCGTGAACGTGCACACAAAGCCCGAGCGATCGACGTCCAGCCCGCGCGTCCGCAGCTCCACCGTGTAGGGCAGCTCCTCCAGGAACCCCCGCAGATCCGCCTCGATTCCCGCGCCCGTGAAGCGAATCACCCCGCTCGTCCGCGTCATCCGCAGCAGCTCCGGCGCGCCCCCGGCGTTCTTCCGCTCCGCCGAACCCACCTCTGCCGAACCCACCTCGACATCCGCCTCCACCGGCAGGTTGAGCGCCACATCCTGAACTTGCAGCTCCGCCTGCGCCCGAGCGCGGGGCTCCGCGCCAAACTCGTACTTGAACGTCGCGCTCTGCACCTCCCCCACGAGCGCCAGACGCTCAACCGCCGGACGAATGGGCGACGGCGCCACCGATGGGGGCCAGTCCTCCAGCGACAACCCGTGCAGCCGCATCTCCAGCCGCTCGCGGTCCATGTGCCCGGTGATCGACACAGGCCGCCCCGCCCCCGAGCCCTCCTGCCCCCGTTCCTTCCCCCGTTCGACGACCTCGCTGATGGCGATCACATAGCCATCGCGCTTCGTGTCCGGACGCACCGTCCCATCGATCACGATCTGCTTCAGCACCGCGTACGAAGGCGAATGCTCGCCCAGCTCCAAACGCCCCTGTCGCACGTCGATGATCGGAAGCTCCGGCGGCGCATCGCTCCCGCCCTCCGGCGGCCGCAGGAACGCCAGATTCAGCGAGCCATCCACCGTCGACTGGCTCACGCGAACGATCGGCTGGATCAACTCCACCGCCCGCACCCGCGGCTTCCCGCCCCCCAGGCTCAGCCGCACCCGAACCAGATCCGCCTCCGCGACACGCCCCGCAATCCCCGGCACACCCGGCGCCGAAATCACCACCCCGCGAAGCTCCACCGTCGCGTCTAGCCCCACCTTCACGCTCGATGCGCTCAGCCTCGCGTTGCCCAGCGAACCCTGCACCAGCGGCAGCGCCAGCATCCCAGTCAACGGACTCCGAGTTAACGCGAACCACGCCACGAACAGCGCGAGCACCGTCGCCACCAACGCCCGCCCCAGCCGCTTGCGCCACGACGGCCGCGCCCGCCGCGGCTTGCAAACACGCCCGCGAGCATCACCTTCGCCTGTACTTTGCCCAGGTAAATCACTGGGCTTCAAGTCGGATTGTGGCACGGTTCATGGTATCGCCCTACGCCATCCCGCCCTTGCCGCCCGCGAATCCTCCCCGGAGATCTCGGACCGGCTCGGCAGATCACCACACCCGACTTACCACCCGCGGCTATATCTCAACCCCCCAGCCCAACCTTCGCCTCTCGCCTCGTGCCTCGCGCCTCTTGCTTCTCCCCCACTCACTTCCCTCCGGCCCAGCGCAGCCCTGCCAGCACGTGCCCAACGAAGCGTTGATCGCGCCACACCTCGGGCCGATGTCCAAGCGCCGTGTAGAACACGCGTCCTTGTCCGACGTCGCGCGTCCACGACAGCGGGTATTCCCGCGCCGGGTCCATCTTCGGTTGTCCGGGTGAGAGCCGCGTAAGGACTTGGTTCGCCGGGTTCAGGCCCCGATGCTGATAAATCTCATCTGCGATCTCGAACGATCGTGCCCGCCCCGCCTGCGCCTCGCCGGCCCCTGCCAGCAGGGGCGACACCACGCCAAACCGCGGATCGCGCTCATCGATCATCACCTCGATCCGCACCAGCTCGTCCCACGGGTGGCCATCAAAGCACCCGCCGATCAGCGGCGTGAAGATCGCGTGATCCTTAAACGTGTCGCTCGCCGAGTGCACGCCCACCAGCCCCCCGCCCGCCTTCACCCACGCTTCCAGCGTCTCGGGATCGATCGGCAAATCGCCGCTGGTGAACATCATGAACACGTCCACCTCCGCCAGCTTGCCCGCCAGCGCCGATGGATCGCTCAAGGGCCCCAGGTCCTCCACGATCTCCACGTCAAACCAGTCGCGCTCCTGACCCTCCTTCGCCATCACCTCGCGCGTCAAAGGAAGGCACGGATGCACGAACCCCGCCGAGTGCGTCGTGTAGAGCACGCGGATCGGCTCATCCGCCTTCCGCTGACGAACGCGCACCGCGGGCGCCGCCGACACGCCTCCGACTGCCGCGCCCGCTCCAGCCCCCGCGCCCGCCCCCTTCGACAGATCTCGCACCTGCAGATCGCGAAACTCAACGCGGTTGCCCTCGTGGTGCGTCTGCAGCGCGATGTGCCCCGCCTTGAACTGGGGCAACCGCGCGTCCACCATGCCCACGCCGTTCACCCACGTCTGCACGTGATCACCCACCGCGCGCACCCGGTAGTCAAACCACGCGTTGTCCCGCGTGATCGGCGCCGTCCGCCCGCGGGCCCACGACAAGTCGTAGATCGACCCCGTGAAGTTCTTCGGATCGTGCTGGTCGATCTGCGCCTCAAAGCCCAGCGGCCAGGTGTTCGGATCCTCCGCCCGCGGCACCGTCCGGAAGTACATCCCGCTGTTGCCCTTGGTGTTGATCCGCACAAACGCCCGGAACTCAAGATCCGTGAACGTCGCATCGTGGAACAGGTGCCCAGGCCCATCCGCCCCCACCAGCGTCCCATCCTGCATCGTCCACGAGCCCCCGCCCCGCTTCGTCCAGCCCGCCATGTCCGCCGAAGCGTTCAGATCCTTCCCGTTCAGCAGTGCCTTGAAGTCGCCCGGGTCCTTGTCCGCCGAGCGGTCCCTGATCTTGATGTTCCGATACCGCACCGCGTCACCATGGTCCTGCAGCGAGATATACCCGGTCGGCAGTCGATCGCGCAGCGGGCTCGGATTGTCCTTCGAATGCACGTACCCGCGCTCGTCCAGCTTCTGATCCTGGTGGATCTGAACCCCGTTGAGCCACACGTTCAGCGTGTCCCCCATCAGGCGGATCACATAGCTGTTCCACTCGCCCGCCGGCTTACACGCCTGCGTCGAAGGCGCAATCGCCCCATACACCGCGCCGCACACGTTGTCCGCGATCGGCTTCCCATGATGGTCAAAGACCTGGATCTCAAGCCCCGTGAACGCCGGGTCCCCCGTCGAGCTCCCCCGCAAGCCCACGCCGCTGTTCCCGTTGGGCGGCACCAGGAACTCCAGCTTCAGCTCGAAGTCGCGATACATCTTCTCCGTCCGCAGCCACCAGCCCTTGCCGGGCTTGACGACCACCAGCTCCCCGTCCTTGGCTGCCCACGCGCTCGGATCTCCCGATGTCGTCCATCCCGCGGTGCTCACGCCATCAAAGAGCAGTTGCCACCCGCCCTGCTTCTCCTCCGCCGTCAGCGAAGGAAGCTCGCGGGCTTCCGCCGCGGTGCCCAGCGTCGCTCCCGCGATCAGCATCGCCGCCCCAAAAGCAACCGCACCAGCCACGCGCTCAACCACACGGTTCGACATGAGAATCCTCCAGGCATGCGTCTTCGACCCAGCCCAGAGGTTATCCGAATCCTGGTAGCTTGCGTGGGTCTGTGGGGCGGGCGTCTCGCCTGCCACGCCTAGTCACCCGACTCTCGCGCGCCGAGTGCGTTCTTGAGGTCGACGTGCCGGACCCGGTGCTGCGCCAAGGTCCGGGCTCCCTCGGGCGAGACGCCCGCTCAACAAGGTTGCGCAACAGGAGCCTCGCCGCCGTGCCCGGCGTCGCCCCCACGATCAGCAGCGCCACCCCGAAAACAACCGTACCAGCCGATAGCTTCGCAAAGAAGCCTCGGCGTCCAAGCGGCGCACAAACCCAGCGAATGCCACACGCTCGGAACGCACACTCCCAACCGATGAGTGCTGCGCGCCCTCTGAGTACAGTATGGTGATGTCCGCACTCAGCCGCAACGACCTTGTCTTCCAAGGCGCCGGGTACACCGGCATGCGCATGTCCGCGCACGATTTCCTTGCCCTCGGCGAGACGCGCGAGCGTTACGAACTGATCGACGGGGTGGTTGTCATGTCGCCGAGCCCGGTTCCGTTGCACAGCGAACTTGTCCTTGAGGTTCTGCGCCAACTCTTCTTGTTCAGCGTGGGCCGCGAACGCCTCCGCGTCTTCAGCGAGACCGACATCCTTCTCACTTCGGGCGACGTCTACCGCCCCGATCTCTGCATCTATCTCCCCGGTCGCGTGCCGCCCAACACGCCGCTCCTTGACCTACCTCCCGACCTCGTGCTTGAAGTTGCCTCTCCAAGCACCAAGCGACTCGACTACATCACCAAGCGTGACGACTACGAGGCCTTCGGCGTCGGCGAGTACTGGATCGTCGACGCGATCCAACCCGATGGCGGTGATCAAGAAGGCAGGCCCTCGCGACCTGCGCCGGCGCGTCGCACGCTGAGCGTCCGCTGCTGGAGGCGGCAGAACGATCGCCTTGTCGCGACGACGGTCGAGGGAGACTCGCTTGCGTCCGTGTCGCTGCCAGGCTTCGTGCTGGATTTCGCGCCGCTGCGGGCGCTCATTGAACAATAAAGGGCGCACGAAGGGACGCACCAGTGAGCAACCGCAGCCTGCTTGCCACCTCAACTGTGATCCTCCTGGCGGCGGGCGTGGCCGCGGTCGCATCCGCCCCGCGTCAACTTCACCAACTCCCGTCGGAACCCGGGTACCCCGGCCTGTCGCGATCATCCGACCACGCAAGGCTCGATCATCGAAGACTCGACCACGTGGAACTCGACGTCCGCACCCTGTTCGATGCTGGCGACAGCCGCCTGCTTCCGCGTGCATTCCCCTTGCTTCAACAGGCGCTTGCGACCATCCCCAAAGGCAGTGCGCTGCACATGGAAGTGACGTTCGCTGGCAAACGCATCACGTACCAGCATCCGGCGTCACGCCACGCGTTGGCGGCCCAGCGAGCCCGGGCTATTCGCGAAGCCCTCGATCATCTCGGATACACCGTCGCCATCATCGACATCGATGAAGACCCGACCTCGAGCGCGTCTCCAGCGACGACCATCTTCAAGTTCTGCCCCAGCGAGTGAAGCCCGCCGCGGCACGATCTCTTGCCCCTACCCTTGCTCGGACACTTGAAGTGGAGGCGACGCATGGACGTTGATCGTGTGCTGAAGTGGCTCGGGGATCACGAAGAAGGCTCGATCTCGCGCCTGATGGATTGGCTGCGCATCCCCAGCATCTCCACCGATCCGCAGTACAAGGTCGAGTGCCGACGCGCCGCCGACTGGGCCGCGGAACACCTCCGCAGGAGCGGCTTCCGCGTCGAGGTCTGCCCCACCGGCGTTCCCGGCAAAGAAGGCCACCCCGTCGTCATGGCCTGGAGCGACGGCGCGCCCGACTACCGCGGCCCGCACGTCCTCTTCTACGGCCACTACGACGTCCAGCCCGCCGACCCGCTCGAACTCTGGGAAAGCCCGCCCTTCGAGCCCGCCATCCGCGAAGGCTCCCCCAATAAATCCGGGCCAGGCCGTCGCATCGTCGCCCGCGGCGCCGTCGACGACAAGGGACAGGTCATGTGCTTCCTTGAAGCCATGCGCGCCTGGAAAGAAACCACAGGCCGCGTCGCTGGCGGCATGAAGGTCACCGTCATGCTCGAGGGCGAGGAAGAATCCGGCTCCGTCAACCTCGACCGCTTCGTCCACCAACGCGCCACCGAACTCAAACGCTGCGACGTCTGCGTCATCTCCGACACCGGAATGCTCGATCGCGGACGCCCCGCCATCACCTATGGCGTGCGCGGCCTCTCCTACACCGAAGTCATCCTCCGCGGCCCAAACCAAGACCTCCACTCCGGCCTCTGGGGGGGCCGAGTCCCCAACCCCATCTCCGAGCTCTGCAAAGTCCTCGCCAAGCTCTGGGACGCCGACCGCCGCGTCACCATCCCGGGCTTCTACGACGATGTCCGACCCCTCGCCCCCAGCGAGAGGCAAGAGTGGGCCAACCTCAACATCGACCCCGCCGCCCAACTCGCCGAAATTGGCCTCGCTCCCGACGCCGACGTCGGCGAAAAGGGCTTCACCGCCACCGAGCGCACCTGGGGACGTCCCACCGCCGAGATCAACGGCATCACCGGTGGCTACACCGGCAAGGGCGCCAAAACCGTGATCGGTGCGCACGCTTCCGCCAAGGTCAGTTTCCGCCTCGTCGCCGATCAGAACCCCGCGAAGATCACCGCCGCCTTCTTCGATTGGTGCCGCGCCAACACACCCCAAGGCTGCTCCTGGGAGTTCATCGACCACTCGGGAGGCTGGCCCGTCACCGTCGCCACCGAGTCCCGCGAGCTCTCCGCTGCCAAAAACGCCGTCCATCGCGCCTGCGGCAGCACGCCCGCCATGATCAAGTCCGGCGGTTCCATCCCCATCGCCGGCCTCCTCAAGAGCGAACTCGGCATCGACACCATCTTCATGGGCTTTGGCCTCGACGACGACCGCGTCCACTCCCCCAACGAGAAGTTCGAGCTCGATTGCTTCCGCATCGGCGCCCGCTCGCACGCGCTGCTCGTCGACGAACTCGCCAAGCTGGCGTAGCCCTGCCACCGACCCTGCTCGGAAGGCCCGTCGCTCGCTAACTTGGCTACTTGGCCATTGGGTGTTTGGCCCTTCTGGCCCTTCTGGCCCTTTGGCCATTTAGCCCTTTGGCTATCTGGTCACTTCGCCATCGACCGCCGACGTCGTCCAAAGCCCATCAACCCCGCAACCACGAACACCGTTACCCCAGGCGACGGCACGACCCCATCCAGATAATCCGTCAACGTCCGCAGCGTCACTTGCGTCGCCTGCGTCGCCGCCGAGACCGTCATGTTCCGTCCGACATGCACATGTCCCGCGGCAAAGCAAGGCAGGAACGAATCGTTGATGTTCTGGTCGCGATACCAGGAACCGAGGTACCCGATGTACCCGGAGAGGAACGCGCCGCCAAAGTCGAACGCGTCCGGGTTCGCCGGGTTGTACGCCGGGATGAACGGATCGACCAGCGTCGGCGAGATCGCCGCTCGCACGTTGTCCACAATCGCCTGCATCGGCAGCGTCGAGTTCCGAATGTTCCCGATCGGCTCCATCGCGATCGGCACGTCCGACGGATACCGGTTCCCGCTGTAATCCTGCGTGTACTGAAGGATGTTCCGCCCCGGCGGGTTCGCCTCGCCCGGCAAGCGGTGGCGACGCGTCGCTGGCTCCATCTCCCAACCGATGCTCGTGTTGGCGCGGCTGAATGTAATAATCGCAACCGGACGAACCTCCGCGACCACTCGCGCCCAGTCCGCCGCTGTGTCCTGATAGTCAACCTCGAAGTCGCCGTTCCCCTTCGGGTTCGTTCCGGTGCCGCCCGGAAACTCGGGGAAATACGACATCACGTTGTACCCGCGGCCTTCCCAGTTCCCGCCCTGCCAGCCGCCCGGGTTCTGCGTCGGGCTCCGGCTCCAGGAGCGCACCATCTCGTTCGTCGGCGGCCAATACCCCGTGATCAGGATGTTCCGCAGACCGCGCGTCGCCGTGGGCGGGTTCTCCAGGGGCGGCGCGGCCAGCGCCGTCGCGCACGCACACGAAACCACCACCCCCGCCGTCAGCCGTGCCCCCCACCCTGCCCCCCACCGAGTCGAGTTCATCCTCATCGCCGCCCTCCTCTTGCTCGCAGCTCGCGCCGCCCCACGCAGTCTACTGCTTCGATGGGTCGATGCCCAGCACATCCCGCACCCGCGCCGCGCTCAGACCCATCACACGAACCTGCTTCTCGGGCCTGCTCTCACCCCCCACCACCTCCACCGCGCTGCGGGCCACGCCCAGCGCTCGCGCCAAAAGCTCACACAGCTCCTCGTTCGCTCGCCCCCGTTCCGGCGGGCTGGACACCCGAACCTTCAGTCGCTCGCCCAGCAATCCCACAATCGCGGCTCGCCGCGCACCCGGAACCACCTTCACCGCCAGACGCGCCCCAGCCCGCGCTCCAGCCTCGTCTTCCGCAAACGCGCAGCACATCCGTGGCTTCCTTTGGTCGATGCAACATGAAGCACCGGACCGAGCCCTTCACACGCGCCTCATACGCTCCATCAATCCTTCGCCCAAGCAACCCATCCCGCCCAACCCATCCCACCCAACCCAGCCATCCGACCCGCCTCCGCCTATCGCACCTCGTATCGCCGCACGAAACCACATCACCGTCACCTTCCGGCTGGAGCCCGCTTGCCCCGAGCGCATCGACCCTACGTCTTGATCCCCGCCGCCTGCATCGGCGTGGTTGCACTTCTTCCCCTCAACCTCGCTACGCGCCCGGCGCCCTCGCAAGCCGCCCCCCCCGCTCGACCAACCTCCACTTCCGCGCCCGCATCGACACCCGCCGCTGGCGCTCCGACTCCTCTCCAAGCCTTCTCGCCCGACCGCCCCTGGCGCGACGACCCTCACTCCACCATCCTCCCCGTGCCGGGCCTGCCGCGCCCCCACCCCGAGCCCCCCGGCGGCCCGCTCCGCCCCGACCACGTCCTGGTCGTTTACGACAGCCGCATCCGCGACAGCGTCCTCGTCGCCGAGCACTACGCCGGCTCTGACGCCGTCCCCGGAGGTCTGGGCGGCAAAGTCGGTGCTCGCCCGGGCGTCCACGCCTTCGACCTCGCCCTCTTTGGTTCCGATCCCGCGCCCGCCGGCGACATCCGCTACCCCGACTTCATCCAGCGCCTCCGCAACCCCATCCGCTGGGGCCTCGCCTCGCGCGACCTCACCCGCCGCGTCCGCGCCATCGTCCTCACGAAGGGCCTCCCACATCGCATCCTCGACCTCGCCCGGCCCGGCGCGGGAGACAACCCGGGCCAGCAAAAAGACCTCTTCTCCGCCGGCAACGCCACCAGTGCTTCCGTGGATTCCGAACTCACCCTCCTCTGGCAGAGCCTTTCCGATGGCGAACAGGGCCGACCGGGCGACAGCCTCGCCGACGGCATGATCGCCAGCCCGCTCTGGACGCTCGACATCTCAACCTCCCCAATCACCAGCCACGAGACGACCGCCATCTCCTCGCGCAAGCAGTTCTCCCACCGCATGGGCCCCGGCCAGCTCTGGCACTCCCAAGCCCCAAGCCGCTGGCTTCGACTCACTCCGGGCGATGTCTACCTCGTCTGCCGGCTCGACGCCAAATCCGTCGAGAACGTCATCGACATGATCGACCGCGCTCGCGATGTTCGACTCGACCCCGCCGCCCACGCCATCGTCCTCGACGAATCCGCAAGCAACGCCATCCCCGACTCCGCGCCCAATGCCGAACTCGACAACATCGGCCTCCCGGGCGCGCATGGCGGCGACGACTGCGAGCTTGCTCGCGACTTCATCTTGCACGACGCCCGCTGGAGCACCCGCATGCTCCGTTACGACCCCGCCGGCGGCTTGCCAGGATTCCTCGTCGGCCCGAGGCTCAACGTTCGCCCGCCCGCAAACCTCGTCCTCGACCCCGTCGCCTTCCTCTTCACCTTTGGCTCAAACGCCCAGGGCGACAAGCCCCGCCTGCTGGGCGGCGCGAGCGTCTCCGGGCCCGGCGGACGACCCGTCACTCCGGGCGACGTCTCAAGCTCATACGCCGAGTCCTTCAACTACGCGCCCGGCGCCGTCTTCAACTCCATGGAGAGCTTCAACGGTCGCGACTTTGCCAACCTTGGCGGGTGGAACGACCAGGAGCAAGCCTCCGATTTCCTCGCCGCTGGCGGCACATTCGCCATCGCCAACGTCGCGGAGCCGTTCGCCTTCTCCGTCGCCGACAACCTCCAGCTCATCCGCCACTTCACCCTGGGCGATGCCACTTGGGCCGAAGCCGCCTACGCCGCCATCCCCTTCCTCAGTTGGCAGCAGATCGTCTTGGGCGACCCCCTCGCCCGCGTCACCCGCACCTGCGACGACCTGAACGCCGACGGCGTCATCTCCGACCTGGACCTCAAAGCCTTCGACGCCGCGCCGCGCGACCTCAACGCAGACCGCCGCACCGACGCTCGCGACCGAGGTTTCATCCTCCGCGCCGTTCGCGCCCGAGGCTACGCCGCCGACTGACCACTCCCAAGCGCCGCCCGCCCTCCGAAACCGCTCAAAAGAAGCCACTATTCTCTACTTGCCACCCTCGCCACGGCGCGGTAGATTGCCCGCCTCGGAAGGGAGTGTCTCTCATGCATAGCCGCCTGGCCCTGATTTTGTCTCTCGCGCTCTCGTGCTCGTTGCTCGCCGCCCCGCCAAAGAGCGAGCCGATTCCGAACAGCGCTCCCGCGGCGTCTCCCGACACCAAATCGAGCCCGCAGCGCGATCGCAAGGACTCGTCTGACTCCAACACGTCCGACCCCGACTCAGACCAAGAGCCATCGGACGACCCCGAGAAATCAGAAAAGGGCGCCAAGCCTCGAGCCAAAGGCTCTCCGACCTCCGACGCCGCCAACCGCGCCTCATTCAACCTTCGCGACGCCATGTGCAAGAACTGCAACGGCGACGGCAAGACTCTCCGCAAACGCACCGTGGCGGGCAAGCGCGTCCCCGGCAACGTGCAGGAGCGTCGCCAGGTCGCTCGCGACGTTCAGTGCGACGTCTGCAAAGGGAACAAACTCGAAGACGCCGACACGCTCTACAAGCGCGTCGGGCCCTTTGTCGCGGCGCTCGCCAACCTCGACGAAGCCGCCGAGGCCAAAGCCAAGGCCACTCGCGAGCTCTGCCGATCCCGCCTGGACGCCGTCACCTTCCTGGGCGTGTCTCGCTGGGCCGAACGCGTCAACCCCAAGGCCCTCTCCCTCGCCAGCGACCGCGACCCGCCCCTGGGCAAGCCCATGCTCGTCGCCGGTCGCGTCATCAACGATCAGCAAGACGAGCGTTCGCGCCGCATCACCATCTCCTACTGCGGCTCTTGCTCCCGCGGCGCCGACAACGCCTGCCGCCCCAACTTATCGTCGTGCGACCGCTGCTGCCCCGCCTGCGACTCCTCCGGCGAACCCAAGCTCGCCATCATCGAAAACCCTCGCATCGTCGACAGCACCCGGGGTGACCTCATCCTCATCGGCGGCGTGCTCGACCGCATCGAGGTCCAGCGCGACCGCGTCCTGGTCCTCCGCGACGGCTTTGCCGTCAAAACACCCCCGGAAAAGCCCAAGCGGTGACCCGCCTAGGACCGGGTAACCACCGCATTCGCAACCCAACGCAACTTTTGCATCCTTTCGGTGGAACAAGCCGAACAAATCTGGCATACTGATCTTTGAGCAAGGCGTGGAGCCCGGCGACGCGGAAAACCGCAACCGCCCTTCACGTCCACTCAACGACCGGCGCAACGCCGGGCGATGTGCCGCGAGCGACGGCTCGCGGGGAAAGAGGTCGGCGGCCAGGATGTACACCCTGGCGACAGCTGGCTGGGCCCTTTCAGAAAAGGAGGTGATCCAGTGACCATTGAACGCTGTACGCAGGGGCTGCGCGGGTAAACGCCAGTCTCGACGGAGCTGTGCGTAGCGCAGCCCGCTCAGGAGTAGCTCCTACGGCCGCCGGCGAAACACGCCGGCGGTTGTTTTTTAGTGTCTCACCAGCTCGCCGCGATCGCAAACCACGACGCCAGTTCCAACGCCTGGCTTTGCGTCATCGACACCACCACACTCCGGCCCTCCTCGCCCACCACATACACCAGCACCCGCCGATTCTCGTAAGGCTGCGGATTCGTCACGTTGACCCGCAGCCGAATCCCCGCCACCGGATCCGCCATGACGCTCTCAAGCTCGTTCACCAGCGTCGCCATGTCTTCCTCCCATTGCCCGCCGCGCATTGCCCACCGCCCTTTGCCTTCACCTACAGATCCGCGATCCTCTTGAACTCCGCGGTGTAGCCGATCGACCACGACCGCCCGCGGTCCACCCGCGGCGATTCCGTGTACGTCACAAACGACATGTCCGCAAACGTCCTGCCCCACCGATCGACCAGCGGCGCCCGGATCGGCGGATTCACCAGCTCCGCCACCATCGCGCTGCGCAGCGTCCACAGTGCGCTCTCGCTCGTCGCCACCAGCCTCCCGACCACCAGCACGCGCAGCCACTCCAGCCCGATCACGAACACGCCCGGCTCGAGCACCGCCTGAGACAGCTTCGAAACCTGCGTCTGGCCCTGGCGTCCGATCCAGAACCGGTGGGGCCCGGAAGAAAACAGCAATCGGTTGTTGTAACTCGCCGTCATCGCCACTCACTCCCATGCCACTGGCCACATTGCCCGCCGCCCACGTCCGCTAGCCCACGCTCACCGGGTCAACACTCCCCTCCGCCGCTACCGCAACCAGCCGCATGCGACGAGAAGCGAACCCGTTCGCCGAAACCTGGTGCGTCACGCCTAGGACCACGGCGTTCACCGTCAGCTTCTTGCGCTGCGCGTCCGACGCCGCAGGCGACGTATGGACAACCAGCGTCGCCGAGTCACCCGGCTTGGGCCCGCTCAGCTCCTCCCGCGTGAGTTCTTGCGTGATGTTGATCTCGACGCGCTGCTCCGGCACGTCGGCAAACGTCGGGAATCGCCCGTCGTCGCTCCACTCCACGACCGACCGGCGCGCGAACCGGTCCACGCTCACCCGCGTGACGTTGTCGAGCACGATCGCGCCCCACTGCACCCGCCCCGGATTGATCACCAGCATGGTTCATCTCCAGCTCGATGCCGCGCTGACGCGTGCCTCGATGCCTGCCTCTCAATCGACAAACGCGCACAGACAGCCACCTGGTCAGTTCCTCGTGAGCAGCACGACGTTGAGGCGTCGCGTCGCATCGGGAGCGCCATCGCCATCAACGTCCAGAATGGCCGCCGCCCGCTGGCGTTCCTTCTCAAACTCGCGCCGGAAGAACGACGCCCGCTGCGCGATCGCGGCATACGCGGGACCGAGCGCCGCCGCCGCCGATGCCACCGCAAACAACGTCAGCAATCCCTCCGCTCTCGCCAGCGCGCCGGGGTTCATGATGTTCGCCTCGGACGCCTGCCCGGTGCCCGCCTCGCTGTCGATCCCGAGCATCCGCAAGATCTGCCCGTGCGCCTGCACGATCTGCGGCATGAAGGTCGTCACCACAACCGGCTTGCCCGTCGTGGGCGTCGGCGGGATCGCCGCGTCGCTCGTCGAACCCCGCAGTCGCGAGAGCTCGACCACCGTGGTCGCCGTCCGCGCGATCACTTCGTACGCCACACCGTCGACCTGCGCCACGTGCCCAGCGCCGACTCCCGCCGCCGCGAAGCTGACGTCAAACGTTCCAAGCGTGAGCGCCGCGCCAACAACGTCTCCCACGCCCGAGACCAAAGTCTGCGCGAGCCAGCCAACATCGCGGAAAAGGTTGGGTTCCAGCGCGAGCAGGTCTCGATCCGCGATGAACGCCATGACTCTTCTCCTCTTGAGATAGGCATGAGGCACGAGGCGCGAAGCACGTTTGTGCATCGGACCCTCTCCGTGCTTCCATGTGCCCGTGATCCACAGGCTCTTCCGTCACACGCTCGTTGAAAGACCCGGCGCGCCCTCCGACGCGCCGAGCCTGCCGCCCCGCCGCCCCTGGACGCGGGCGGGCTTGATCCGGCTTGCCTCATCAGGCTGACCCAATCGGTTTGCCTGGAACAGGCTTACGTCGTGCTGAGGCCGCGGATGAGCCCGTGCGCGTTCTCGTTGCGGAACTCGAGCGTGTACTCGCCGATCAACTGGCCGTTGAACGAGTCGCCCTGCGCCGCCAGCGGCTTGAAGTGGAAGTTTCGCCCCGTCAGCGGCGGGACCTCGACGCGCGAGCTATCGAGGAACAGCACCGTGTCCGCCGGCACCCACCGACTCAAGATCACGCGGCACGCACCAAAGTCGCTCTCGTACACGCTCACGACCTCGCTGAGCCGCTGGTCGTCGGGCTCGTAATGGCGTGACGAGGACGCGATGAACTGGTTGATGCGCCGCTTCTGCACCCCGCCGCAGACGATCGTGTCGATGCGTCCGGCCGACTGCTCCCAGATGAGTCGCATGGCGGCGTTGACCAGCGCCTCGTTCAGCTCCGCGCCCGCGCCCCCGCCCGAGGGAAAGCCGCCCTGCCCCGGGACGAACTGGTTGGTCGCCACCAGCTTGATGATCCCGTTCATCGTCCGGCGCACGGTGCTGGAGCCGACGGGCGTAGCTCCCGGCGCCGTTCCGTTGATGACGCTGTTCTCCAGATCCCGCATGAGCTCGCGCAGGCGCTCCTGCTTCTGGAAGTCGACCTCGTCGGCGATGGCGTGCTTGCGCGCCGCCTGCATCGACCCGCTCACGTCGACGCTCGCGGTGAAGATCTGCGTGTAGTTGGCCTTGCGGACGCGGTTGGTGGCGCGGGCGGCAGGCGCCTTGTCTCCCTCCAGCGCCGCGTTGCCGATGATGAAGAGCTTCTTCCCGTTGGTCAGCGTCGAGGCCGGCGTTCCGCCATACCGGCGCACGACGGTCAGGTTGTTCCCGGAAACCGCGGTGACGAAGACGATTTCCTGCGCGCCCTCGGGGCGGACCTGGTCCCCGACCTGGAAGCGGGCGCCGTTGGCGACTGTGAGCGCCGTCGCGTCCTGTCCGTTTGGGGCGAACGCGAGCTGGTTCAGCGAGTCGGTGTTGGGCAGGAGCGTGTCCACACTGCTTACCCGTCAGATGGCCCTCCCGTTTGTTTGGGGCCCCTTTGGGGTGCAGATCACCGGCGGCAGGCGAAGCGGTCGATGCGTCGCGCAAAGCGGGGCTGCGGCACGTAAGGTGTACGTCAACAGCGAGAGGCGACCATGAACGAAAAGCAAGCCAATTCACTCGCCGAGATCTTCAGCGGAGAGACATGGGACAGCGGTGGGGGCATCTGGCTCGCCGCGTACTGGAGGGGCGACGGGAAGTACATCGTCTTCTCGGGCGACGCCCTTTGCGAATACGACAGCGAGGAGGCGTTCGACAACGCCAATGCCACCAAGACCATCGTGCTCGCGAGCGGCGACGAGGAGTTTTGGGTGGTCGTGGACTCGAAGGGCGGCGTCATCTACCGCAACCCGGACCTGAAGACCGGTTGGCGGTTCCAGGAAGAGGCGGAACACGAGGCCCGCGGCTTTGCCAGCCGCACTGGGGAGCGCTTCTCTGCCGAGCGCATGGACGCAGTGTGATTTCCGCAAGACGACCGAGCTGCTCGACCGCGCAGCCAGTGGCCCCGTGGGCTTGGCGAGTTGTTCACCCCCTGCCTGCGGGGGCGGGGAGGCTTCCTGAGGCATGGCGGCGGGGCATGGCGTCCCCCGACACGTCATCCACCGGCTGGGAGCCTGGGAACGATCTTGGACAGGAGCGTATAGTGGAACGAGATCCCACGCATCGGGGTCGAGCCGATGGGAGACCCCGGATAGAGTACCGTACAGGAGGCTGCCGTGAGCGGGCGTGTTGGTCACAGAAAGCGGCTGATCTGCGTGACTCCCGCGAACATCCGCGAAAGCCATCTGTACGTCACTGGCCACACTGATTTCTTTCCAGCCGACTGCTTTGGCCCTGCGTCAGCGAAGGACGGCTGCGGGAAGCCCATTCAACTCGAAGTTGCAGGACTGACTGACAGAGTTTCCACGGACATTCCAACCGATGCGAAGACCGGTCGGCCTCGGCGGTTTTTCCGCAAGCGCGCGTGGGTGAAGGAGTTCTTCGCCAAACACGGGATCAAGCCCGGCGACACCGTTTGCATCGAGCGACTGGGCGCACGACGGTTCCGAATCAGCCCGTTTGAAGCAAAGGACCAGCGCGAGTGCCCGTCTACTTTTGCATTTGACGCCGAGCCCGAGGGAGATGGACCCCGCGTCATTGAGCTCTTTGCTGGCTGCGGAGGCATGGCGCTAGGGTTCAAAAGGGCTGGCTTCAGGTCGGTTTTGGCAAACGAGTGGGATCGCGATGCTTGCGATTCACTCCGCGCAAACGTCACCGATCGTGTCTTGAACTGCGCGATTCAGGAGATCGAGCGGTTTCCCGATGCGGACGTGGTCGCCGGTGGTCCGCCATGTCAAGGCTTTAGCAATCTCGGTGAGCGGGTACCCAATGACCCGCGTAACCAACTCTGGAGGCACTACTTCCGTTGCCTGGAACAGGTGCGCCCGGTCGTTTTCGTATTGGAGAACGTCCCGCCGTTGCTGAAGTCCGCTGAATACCAAGAAATGCGGCGGGTTGCCGAGCAGTTGGGGTATCGTGTTGAAGGCCGAGTTCTGAACGCCGCAGATTATGGTGTTCCGCAAACCCGAAAGCGGGCGATCGTGATCGGATCTCGGATCGGGGAGCCGTCGTTCCCAACTCCGACCCACGTGGATCCGGCTAAGCGCAACCTCATGAACCAGCATCTTCCGGCGTGGAGAACCGTTCGGGATGCCATAGGACACGTGCCACTTGAGCCAACCGGACTGAACTGGCACATCGGTCGCAATCCGACGCCGATGTCCATCCGGCGATACAAGTGCATCCCGGCGGGAGGCAACCGTTGGGATCTTCCGCGTGCACTCACGCCCGACTGCTGGATTCGCAAGACGCAGGGGGGCACCGACTTGTTTGGTCGTCTTTGGTGGGATCGCCCGTCGGTCACGATCCGAACCGAGTTCTACAAGCCTGAGAAGGGGCGTTATCTCCACCCGGTGGCTCATCGACCAATCACGCACCTCGAAGCAGCGCTGCTCCAGTCCTTTCCCGAGGATTTCGTGTTCTGCGGGAAGAAGATCAACGTCGGAATCCAAATCGGAAATGCTGTTCCGCCCGTGCTGGCACAGGCGATCGCTGAACACGTCGCTGAGATGCTCGGCGCAGTACGGGTTCCGCAACTTCGAATCAAGACCGTCGGGTAGAAATCCACTCTTCGCGCCCGAGCTGCGGCAGCCCGAGTCGCCGCAGCGTGGCTTGGTCGGACTCCCAGCGGCCGCATAGAACTTGGATGCCTTCGTTCGCGAGAGCCTTCCTCGCGTCCCGTGCTCGCTTGGACGGATCCCGCTGTACCGCCAATGTGTCCAAAGCCACTGTCGAGATTGGTCTTTCCAGCACCAGCCGAAACGCTTGAGTCACCCGGGCTTGGCCGCTTTTCTCGTTCAAGATTGCAGTGCGAACCTCGGCATCGAGGTGCAACAGGAAGTTCTCTGCAAGGCGAGCATCTTTCGCCAGCCAACGAACCGCGTTGTTTGCGGCCTCTCGCTTTATACTCCGCTTGCCATCGCGATTTGGGGCGTTGAGGAACGCAGCAGCCGCACGAAAAACTCCAACCGAAAACACCGCCGAGTCATCGTCGGCGGAGATCAACATGCAAATGTGGTTCACGCCTTCAGGCGGGATCATCCAGTTGGTCTTCAGAGAGAACTTGATGTCGACCTCATGGCCTGCGATCACGGTGTCAATGCCCTGCGGACTCTTCACCAGACCCAACTCGTGAAGCACTTCGTGCTCGACGCGATTGCCGAGGTACAGCTTCTCGCTCTGCTCAACCTGCTCGAGACTAAATCGCTGCGTCCTTGCTCCATCGATGACCCAGTCGATTGCAGTCCGAATGCCGCGGCCAATGGCTTCAATTCGGTTGTCCGAAGTGATCCACTTCGATACCGCGGCAACGCCAGGGTCTGAATCGGTGTCGTGGGCGGCCGCAAGTTCCATGCAGCGTAGCGTATCGTGCTCAACATGGACTCGCTATCGCCAGAGGACCGAAGCCAGTTGATGGCAAGAATCCGCGGCGGGAACACCGCGCCGGAGATGGTCGTTCGACGGATCTTGACGAGGTTGGGCTATCGCTACCGCCTGCACGTCCGCGGATTGCCCGGCAGTCCGGATCTCGTCCTGCGAAGCCGATCTGCGGTGATCTTCGTGGATGGCTGCTACTGGCACCGGCACTCCTGTAAGCGGGGGCGCTCCATCCCATCATCTCGAACGGACTTCTGGAAGGCCAAGTTCCGAGCCAACACCTTGCGTGATCGTCGAGTCCGTCGACGGTTGCGGGCGATGGGGTGGCGAGTGATCACAGTCTGGGAATGCCAGACCAAGCCGTCCCGAGCGCCCGCGCTTGAGCGTCGTTTGGAGCGACTTCTTTTTTCTGGCAGGTGCGCTGCGAATCCCCCTCCCCGCCGGAAATAAGGGTTAGGGGGTGGGCCCGTCGCCCGACGCCCCCCCGGCAAGGAGACCACCGTGACCCGAATCGGACTGACCCTCGACGAGCATTTCGACCTCCGCGTGAAGCCCCGGGCGGGCGCGGACCCCGCGTTTCATGAGGCGGCCCAGGACGAACGGGACCGGATGTTCCCGATGGCGACGGCCGCCGCGTCGAGCCATCTGCGCTCCCGCGGGTACGACTGCCGCCCCGCGATCCTCGACGCGCTGGTCCGGCAGGGGGTGGTCACGCCATCGAACCCGGACGCATGGACGCGGGCCGACGTGGACGTCGCGGCGGATCACCTTGAACAGGCAAGTATTCTCACGCCCTTTGCGGCGTTGTGCATGACCGTTGGGTGCAGGTACGCCGACTTCCTTCTCGCCCTGCGAGAGGCTGCGGAGCGTGAGACGGCCAAGTACGGGCGGCCCGTGCCCGCTGACGACACCTACTTCGTCTTGCATGTCGTGCCGCCCAGGGCGACCACCCCGGCGCGGGTCTCGTTCACATTGTGCGACGACGTCCGCGAGAGGCTCGAGCGTGGCGAGGAGGTCTAATGCCCGACCCCTCTCCGATCGAGATTGAACTCACGCCCGACCTGCTCGACTACGCGCGGCGGGTTGGATTCGCAGCGGCCAAGCAGCACTGCGAGCCGGGCGTCAGCCACGACGATGTTGTGCAGGAAGCCCTCCTCCACCTGATCGCCAAGCCGCCCGTATGGGACCCGGCCCGGGGTGCGAGCCCGAAGACGTTGATCTTCGTGATCGTGAAGACGGCGGTGCTGAAGCACGCGGAGCGAGAAGAGCGTGCCCTCAGGAACTTCAAGACGCTGCGCGTGGCCGCAGACACGAGACAGAACGCGAGCGAGGGCGTCTACGAGGATCCCAAAGGACGGGAGATCGCCAGCAGCCGGACGGTCGGCCTGTCGAAGTCGTCCTGGGCAACGGAGGACGTGCTGGAGTTCATCGACAACGAGGACAGCCGTGCGCTGTGCCGCACGATCATGGAGTGCGACGGGAACGTGAGCGAGGCCGCGAGACGGCTCGGCATGAAGGAGAGCACGGTCAGATACCGGCTCGGTTTGCTGATCCCGAAACTGCTGGCCAAGGGGTTCAAGGTGGTCTCTGAAGGAGAGTTTCATGAACGGAAACGCGGTCAAGGATGACCTGCTGCTCACGGCCGCCGGGGTCGAGATCGAGGCTGCGGGCAAGGATGCCCGCCCCAAGATCAGCGTCGTCGCTTATACCGGGCGCATCATGCGCGTGCCCGGCTGGGGCGACATCGCGATCGACCTGGCTGGTTTGGAAGCGGGCGGCCAGGTGCCGCTGCTGGCCGACCACAACGCCACGGTCGGCAGCGTCGTCGGCCACGGCGAGCCCGCCGTCGCCAACGGGCGGCTCATGGTCGCGGGCGTCGTCAGCGGTGCTGGCGAACCCGCGCGGCATGTCGTGGAGATGGCCAGGGGGGGCTTCCAATTCCAGGCGTCGGTGGGCGTCGCGCCGACCGAGCACGAGCGGGTGAAGCCCAATCAGTCAGTCGAGATCAACGGGCGGTCGCTGTCGTCGCCGGGCGGGTTCACGCTTGTGCGCAAGGGGCGGCTGCGGGAAGTCAGCATCACGCCGCTGGGGGCCGACGCGGAAACGTCGGTGGCCATCGCGGCTTCACGTCAAGGACGGACGAACATGGC
>JANRJU010000023.1:0-119524 GCA_033763815.1 Planctomycetota bacterium | reverse complement strand
GCCCGGCGCAAACCGGAGGTTGACCGAACCACCCGAGAGTCGAGCGGTGGTAAAGGTCGTCGTGCCCGAGAGGGTGACGACTTCCGAGGTTGCATCGAGGCGGATGTCGTCGTTGACGACGACGTTGTTCAGCACGCCGCCGCTGCTGGTGTATTCCAGGCGGTTCGTGCCCGCGGCGGTCAAGCTCCCGCCGTTGATGGTGCCTCCGAGCAAGATCCAGGGTCCGGTGGAGGCGTTGAACGCCAGCACGCCGGGGTTGTTGAAGGTGCCGGTGAGGTTGACGACGCCGCCGGTGCGAGAGAAGCCCGCGAAGTTGAAGGTGTTGAACGTGCCGCCCAGGTTGAGCGTCGCGGCATTGAGCGAGATGGCCCCTGGGCTGGTCCACGTGGTGTTGGAGCTGCCGATCGTGAGGATCGTGCTGGCGCCGGTGGCGGTGAGCGTGCCCGCCGCGGCGTTGGTGAAGGTTGTCGGCGAGATCGACGTCGTTCCCGCGGTCGTGTTCACGCTCGCGTTGTTCGTGAAGGTCGTGGGGTTGATCGACAGCGTGCGGCCAGCGCCGTTGTTGGCGATCGTCCCGTTGTTGATCAGGGCGCCGACGCTGCTGTCGCTGATGGTCATGTTCCCGCCCGAGCTTGCATCGATGACGATCGAGCCGCCCGCAGCGATCGTCAGATTGCCCGTGCCGCCGAAGGCGATGGTGATCGTGCGTGTGCCCGCGGCAGCTCCCTCGGCGATGATGGGGGCCGAAAGCGTGTAGCCTGGCGCGATGCGGAGCGACGTGCTTCCACCGCTCAAACGAGCATTACTAAAGCTCGTGGTTCCCTGGATGGTGACGGCGGCGGATGAGGTATCGAGGAGGATGTCGCCGACGATTGCAACGTTGTTGAGGGTCCCGCCGGATGTGGAATACCCAAGGCGTCCCGTGCCGGTTGAGGTGACACTGCCGCCCGAGATCGTGCCGCCCGAGAGCACCCACGGGCCGGTGGCGTTGTTGAGCGCCAGCACGCCCGGGTTGTTGTACGTGCCCGTGAGGTTCACGGTGCCGCCGGTGCGGGTGAAGCCCGCGAAGTTGAAGCTGCTGAACGTGCCACCCAGGTTAAGCGTCGCGGCGTTGAGCGTGATCGCCCCGGCGGTGCTCCAGTTCGTCGAGCTGATGGTCGCGACCGTGGTGGCCCCGGAGATGGAGAGCGTGCCCGCGGCGGCGTTGGTGAAGGTCGAGCCGCCGATGGTGAGCGTGCCGGAGGTGACTTGGACGTTCGAGTTATTGGTGATCGTCGTCGCGGTCAGCGAGAGTGCGGCATTTGCCGCCGTGGACGTGATCGTGGCGTTGTTCGTCAGGGTCGTGGTGGAGATGCTGAACTGGCGACCTGCGGCTTCGTTGGCGATGGTTCCGTTGTTGACCAACGTTCCCGCGGAGCTGTCCGTGATCGACATGGTGCCGCCAGCGCCAGCGAGGAGTCGGATCGATCCTGCCGCGGTGATGGTGTGGGTGGAGGAGCCGCCAAAGGAGAGGGTGACGGTGCGACTTCCAGTGGCGGCACCTTCGCCGACGATGGGGAAGTCGATGGTGGTGAAGCTGGGCGCCAGGCGCACGTTCGAGCTGGCCCCCGAGAGTCGAACGCCGGTGACGGTCGTGGCTCCCTGGAGGGTGACGATGCCCGAGGCGGTGTCGATGACCAGCTCTCCCGGGTAGGCGACGTTGTTGAGTGAACCGCCCGAACTCGTGTAAACCAGGCGGTTGCCACCGGAGAAGGTGAGGCTGCCGCCGCTAATCGTCCCGCCCAGGAGGTTCCACGAGCCGGTGGCGGCGTTAAAGGCGAAGACGCCGGGGTTGTTGTAGGTGCCGGTGAGGTTGACCGTGCCGCCGGTGCGGGTGAAGCCCGCGAAGTTGAAGGTGCCGAAGGTCCCGCCGAGGTTGAGCGTCGCGGCGTTGAGCGTGAGCGAGCCGGCGTTGCTCCAGTTCGTCGTGCTGATCGTGATGGCCGTACTGGCGCCGGAGAACGAGAGCGTTCCCGCGGCGGCGTTGGTCAGCGTCGTTCCGCCGAGGGTCGCGGTGCCGCCTGTGACCTGGAACGTGCCGTTGTTGGTGAAGGTGGTGTTGCTCAGAGTAAGGGTGCCGCCAACGGAGCTGATGGTGGAGTTGTTGGTGAAGGTCGTGCTGCTGATGGTCAGTGTGCGGTTGGTCGTCTCGTTGCTGATGGAAGCATTGCTGGTGATGGTCGCGGCGCTGCTGTCGGTGATCGTGAGGTTGCCGCCCGCGCCTGCGAGAAGGCGGATCGGCGCCGCGATGGTGTGGGTGCCCGCTCCGCCGAAGCCGAAGGTCAACGTCCTCGTTCCTGTGGCGGCGCCCTCGCCCGTGATCGGGAAGTTCAGCGTTGCAAAGGTTGGGGCGAGGCGGAGCGTGGTGCTGCCTTCGATGAGGCGTGCCGCGGTGAAGGAAGTCGATCCAGAGAGGGTGATGTTGACCGAAGCGACGTCGAGGAGCAGATCGCTCGAACTCGTGATGTTGTTGAGCGTTCCGCCCGAGCTGGTGAACTGGAAGCGGCTGCCGGTGCCCGTGAAGCTCCACGTTCCGCCCGAGAGCGTGCCGCCCGAGAGCGTGGGATCTGCGCCGCCATCGAAGGTCGCGGTCGTGGTGACGTTGAGCGTGCCCCCGGAGAAGTTCACGTTCTCTCGAGAGAAGAGGCTGTTGACGCTGCGGACTCCCGTGGTCGCGTTGAACTGGATCGTCGGGTTTGCCGCGACGTCGATGGTGACGTCGTCGGCGATGGTCGGGATCGCGTTATTGCTCCAGTTGCTTGGGGTGTGCCAGAGATTGTCGCCCGCGGCGCCCGTCCAAGACACGGCGGCGAGAACCTCGCGCGACTCGAGCGCTTCAAACATTAGGGGAGCGGCACCATGCTTGGAGCCAACGCCAGACCGAGATCCAGCCACACCAAGAAGACGGTGCAACAGCGCTGAAGCACGCAGATCCATTTCATCCCTCCTCGTATCGAGATTCTCGGACAAACCCGCTCCCGGATCACGGGGCTTGTACATGGTAAGGGCATTCAGTGTCGCTCGGGCAAGTTCCCGAGATTGAGCAAATCAGGAATTGCTCGGCAGCGTCGCTGGCGTGATCCGTCAGACGTTGCGGTTGCCGGAGTTTGCTGCAACAGCAACCGCCGATAATGCGCAACCAACGGATGTTTGCGTCGCAACACAAACGCGGAACCTGATCGTACAAATCCCGCAAGAAACGTGTTATCAGACGATTCCAAAGAACTTCTCGGTGTTGGTGTTGAGGCGCTCGTGCATGGCCTCGAAGCTCAGGCCGCGGACGCTGGCGAGGTGCTCCGCGGTGTGGCGGACCATCCAAGGTCGGCAGGGCCGCTTGCCGCGCACGGGCTCGGGTGGAAGGAACGGGGCATCGGTCTCGACCATGAGGCGATCGGAGGGAACGAGCTTTGCCGCCTCGCGGACATCGGCGGCGTTGCGGTACGTCAGCACGCCGGTGAAGGAGACGCTGGCGCCAAAGTCCAGCAGCATGCGCATGTCTGCGGGCGAACCCGTGAAGCAGTGAAAGACGAAGCGATCGGGCTTGAGCGTGGTTCGCTTCAGGATCGGGATCAGGTCGGCAAACGCCTCTCTGCAGTGAAGCACCACGGGCTTTTCCAGTTCCGGTCGCGCTCTATGAACCCGCTCGATGAACGCCAGTTGCTCGGCGAGCACCGCGTGCTGCACGTCGCGGCCCGGTTCCGGATAGTGGTTGTCCAATCCGAGTTCTCCCCAGGCGACGCACTTGCGCTCCGCGATGCACCGCTCGAGGGCTTGCCAATCGTGAGGGCCCTGGTCGGCGTAGAGCGGATGCACGCCGGCGGAGCACCACACGCGCGCGTGCGACTGCGCGATCGCCAGCGCTTTGGTGCAATCGCGGGTGGTGGTGGAGATGGTGATGCAACCGGTCACGCCGTGGCGCGCCGCTTCGGCGAGTTCGGCGGCGACGCCCGCACCGGGTTCATCGCCAGCAAAGTCTGGGAAGGTCAGATGGCAGTGGGTGTCGATCACTTCGGACTCTACCCACGCGATGGTGGCGGCGGGGCCGGGTGATCAGACGACCGAGTTGATACCGATCGGCGTGCCGAGGGTCAGCCAGCCTCCGAACTGGTTGAGGTCCCAGTGCGTCAAGCTTGCTCCAACCGGCGCAGAGGAGAGGACCTCGACGCTGAACCACGCCTGTCCGCCGTTCGCGGCTGCCCAGTCGAGGATGAGCGGTTCTTCGTGCAGGTCGAGCGAGAGTGTGCGAAGCGGTTGAAGCGTCGCGCTGCGCGAGCGGACGGTGGAATCGCCAAAGAGGAAGCGGATCTCGACCTCGGCGATCTGCGGCGACAAACCCACGAGGTTGAGTCGTTCCAGGTGGCGCGTCCCGGCGGTCTGATTGGCCATATAGGCGTCGGCAAAGAGCCATCGCGTCGCGACGCGGTTGAGGGCGCCGCTGCCCAGAGCGTCGCCGCGATCGGGGTCGTCGCTCACGACGCTGGCGATCACGGGACGCTCGGCGTTGAAGGTGAGGTCGCCGGCGAAGGGCGATGAGACGCCAAACGTTGCGAGCGAGATATCGAGACGCTGGTTGGGCAGGAGCGTGACCTGGCGAGTCTCAATCGCGGAGGCGTCGCTTGAGCGAAGGACGAGCGTCGCCTGCTGCGTTTCGGACGAGAGGGAGCGGAGGACGACGCGGGGCGTGGTCGGGGGCGAGGTTGCTTGGATCGGAATGACGCCCGATCGCGACGAGGACGCATCCTCGCCAAGGGCGACGAAACCCCGTCCGGCGGAGGGTTCGTAGTGGCTGAGGGCCGCGATCACGGCCTCGGAGGAGGTCACGAGCATGCTGAAGCGGCCGGTTGGGATCCAATCCTCGCGATCGATGCTGATCCCACCCCGGCGCAGAGCGCCGATCGACCAGCTCCGCGAGACGGGCGCTTGGCCATCGGGCATGACGGTCCACGTCACGACGGCGTCGCGGTCGGACGGGTTGTAGAGGGTGATGAAGTCGAGAACCGACCCGGGATCCGATGCGGGCGCCTTGACGACTTCGGGGAAAGACCAGGATTGGGAAATGTCGGTGCGGAAGGCTTCGCCGGTTGCGACGTCGAAGTCGTAGTGGCTGAGGATCGCGCCGAGCGGTGCGCTGGCGCGGAGTTCGAGCGCGTAAGGCACGCCGGCGCGAACGAGCGCGTCGGACGGGCGGCCTCGCTCGGTTGTGGTGACCCCGCCCCGGCTCGTCGGCGCGAGCGTGCCTCGGGCGATGACGCCGTCGCGCTCGCCAAACTCGTAGCGAGCGATGAGCTCGTAGGTCACGGGGAACGCGTTCGGGTTCACCAGGGGGATGTACTCGTTGACGGTGTCGCTGCGGAAGCCCTCGGGGAAGAACGCGCGGAACTCCGCGTGCATGGGCGGGCTGACCTGAACGGCCTGGCGCGCGTAGGTGATACGCGAGCGGCCACCGTCGGTGACGCGCATCGCGAGGCGATACTCCCCGGGCTCAACGCCGCCCGAACTCCAAGAGAGGTTGCTCCGAGCGAAGTCGGCCTGGTCGAGGTTGGTGGATCCGACCTCACGCCAGTTGTCGTTGTATGGGTTCTCGTCACGGTCGAGGAACAGCGTGGCGTTGAGGGCGCTGTCACGATCGCCGTAGGCGAAGGACGTTGTGACTCGCGAGCCTTGAAGGATCGCGGTGCCAAGATCGAGCGAGAGGTCCGCGGCGTTGGGCCATTGAGCGCCCTGGAAGTTCAGGGTCTCGCGTGCCCCGAGGCCGCCGAACGAGGGATGGAGCCCGTTGCGGCTTCGCAGGCCCTCGCCTCCGGCGATACGCGAGAACGCGAAGCCCACGGAGTTCCGGTTGCCGGGCATTGGCGGGGTGAACCAGTTGGCGGCGACCGAGTTCTCTTCGAACGCCGAGGCGGTGCGATCGATGGTTGCGAAGTAGTATGCCTTGACGTCGTCGTGATCGAGAGTGACGTCGCCCGGGTTCAGGTTGTAGTTCTCGGCGCCGTCGGCCTGGCGGCCACTCGGATCTTCAAAAACCCACCCGCGGCCTTCCTGCCAGTAGTTGTCGGCGAAGATCACGTTGGCCGGCACGCGCCCGATCACGGGGTCGAGCGTGGTTGCCAGATCACTCGCCTCGAGCGGGTGCGGGTCGAGCATCGTGAGTTGTTCGATCCAGATCCCTCGCTTGCCCAGCTCTCGCGCCAGCTCCATCACCACCGAGCCGCCCCGGCTGTGCCCGATCAGGTGGATCGGGAGCTCGCCCAGCGGGCGGCCCGTTCCGACATTGGGCTCGACCTCGGTGAAGTGTCGCTGCGTCAGGCGTGCGATGTGGTCGGTTGCGACGTCGTCCTGAAAAAACAGCACGCTGTTGTTCGACGACTCGGCCCAATCGAGCACCACGCTCGCCTCACCCCGCGGGTGCGAAGCGAGCGCCGAACCGGCGTGGCGGCCGATGCTCGACCCCTCGGCGTCGCCGTCGACGGTGATCCGCAAGCGCGGATAGTCGGTCTGCGAGAGCCCGAGGCGGTTGCCGACGGCGACGGCCATGTCGTCGGGCCAGGGGGGCAACTCGCCATCGAGCTGGAAACCGTGGGTGATGAAGGTGACGCCGGCCAGGAGTTGTCGGGGCTCAAGCGGCTCCAGACGGCTTGGGCCGCGGCAGTCGCTTGGGACGCAACGTTGGGGTTGGCCGGGAAGGCGGTTTTGAGTGCGACAAATCGACAGAACGTCCCCTCTCGGCTCTCGCTCGATCCCACCGAGCAGTTGAGGATCCTAAGGCGGCTGCGTACGCCGCGATGTCGCTGTTGATCTTGCCGCGGGGTGTCGACGCTCGACGACGAGCAATACCCGGAGTTTGCGGAGCCTGAATCCAGGGGACGGAGTCTGGAAGGCGGACCGGAGGTGGGTGGCCCGTTCCCGCGCGGCGCGCTGTCGGCATCGAGCGCGCGCGAGGCGTTGCAGCAGACCGGGAGCTTCTCCAACGAGTCCCGACCGGTCCATGTCTTCGCTCAAAAGCCGCAGGATCCGGCTATAGTCCGCCCTTTCGCGGAAAGGATCCATTCATGGCGGAGCGCCATTTCGATTTGGTCGTGATCGGCGGGGGACCAGGTGGGTACGTGGCGGCGATCCGGGCGGCACAGCTCGGGTACAAGACCGCGATCGTCGAGCGCGACAAGCTCGGCGGCGTCTGCCTCAACTGGGGGTGCATTCCGTCCAAGGCGCTGCTCGCCAACGCTGAGTTGATGGAGAAGCTGCACGATCGCGAGTCGTGGGGCTTGAAGATCAGTGGCGAGATCGGATACGACTGGGGCAAGACGATCAGCCGTAGCCGCGACGTCGCCGCCAAGCTCAACAAGGGCGTTGAGTTCTTGATGAAGAAGAACAAGATCGAGTCCATCAAGGGCAACGCCAAAATCACCGGGAAGGCCAACCCGGTGGGCGGGAAGCCCGCGTGGGCGATTGCGGTGCAGGACTGTCAGGTGCAGGACACGCTGACCAGCGCGCCCGCGACGCCCGGGAACACGCGCGAGACGATCACCGCGACCAACGTCATCGTCGCCACAGGCTCGGTCGCTCGCGATCTGCCCTTTGCCCGCTTCGATGGCGACAGGATCTGGGGCGCGCGCGAGGCCATGTTCAATCAGGCCCAGCCCAAGAGCCTCATCGTCGTTGGCGCCGGCGCCATCGGCATGGAGTTTGGCTACTTCTACCACACCTTCGGGACGAAGGTCACGGTCATCGAGATGATGCCGCGAATCCTGCCCGTTGAAGACGACGACGTGTGCGTTGCGATGGAGAAGGTCTATCGCAAGCACGGGATGGACCTTCGCACCAACACGGGCGTCATCAACATCGAGAAATCCGCTGCGGGTGTCAAGGTCACCATCGCGCCGATGGCCAAGGGCCCCGACGGCAAGATGGCCCCGGACCAGAGCAAGAAGGAGGCGATTGAGGCCGACAAGGTGCTGCTCGCCATCGGCGTCAAAGGTCGCTTCGACGGGCTGTTTGATGACAAGCTCGGTCTTGCGACCGAGCGCGACCACATCAAGACCGACTTCCGCCCGCGCGGTTGGGATGGCCCGGGCACAGGCACGACGAACCAGGCGGTGGACTACAAGACAAATCTCCCCGGCATCTACGCGATCGGCGACGTCATCGGCCCGCCGTGGCTGGCGCACGTCGCCAGCGAAGAGGGCATCCTGTGCGTGGAGCGGATCGCGTGGCGCGACAAGAAGCTCAACCATGAGCCGCACCCGATGGACTACACCGTGATCCCAGGCTGCACCTATTGCCACCCGCAAGTCGCAAGCGTCGGCTTCACCGAGCGCGAGTTGAAAGAAGCCGGCAAGGTCAAGGGCAAGGACTACGACGTCGGGACGTTCCCGTTCAGCGCTCTTGGCAAGGCGATCGCGACAAAGAGCACGGACGGCTTCACCAAGATCATCCGCGGCCTGCCCCGCGGCGAGATCCTCGGTGCCCACATCATGGGCGATCAGGCGACCGAGCTCATCGCGGAGTTGTCGCTGGCGCGGCGACTGGAAGCCACCAGCGAAGAACTCATCGCGACCGTCCACGCCCACCCGACCATGCACGAAAGCGTGCACGAGGCGGCGCTGGCCAGCGAGGGCCGCGTGATTAACTCGTGACGCGGCAGCCATTTCGCGGATCGTGGAAACGGAACGCAGGTCGAGCGCTTCGCGTCAAGAAGCGTGGGCGCTGTCCTTTTCGTTACCGCCGACGCCGGGCCAGGGGCGTGAGAGCGAGGGCGACGAACGTCGTCGCGCCGGGCGCGGGGACGGAGTACAGGAAGAAGCCGAGGTTGGCCTGCGGCGTGTCGCCGAGGTCGATCTGCTGATTGTTCGTGAAGTCATAGATGAAGCGGGAGCTGTCGCCCACGCCGATCGGTCCGCCATAGCGAGTGCCGAGATCATCGATGGCGACGCCAACAGACTCACTAAACTGAATAGACATGAACATGTTGCGTGATGTTGAAATGGCAGCCGGAACATATGCTCCACCTGTGGTAATGTAGCGTGCACCGCGTCCGGGCGCAAGGTTGGGCGTGAATACTCCTGAGTCGGCAAAGAGAAACTGGCGGTCGGCATCATAGAAACGAATTGTCGCACGGACCGAAGCGAGTGTATTCGTACTTGATGCGTTGAACACTGTCCATCCGACATCGGCGACGACTCCAGGTCCCCACTGTGCGAGTTGCAGATCGTCGGCGATCTCGCGCGATCCGGTTCGATAAGCGAACACCAGGGACGTTGGTTGGTTGAAGTTGTCGTAGTTGCGAACGATGTTCTCCGCTGGAGACGTTCCTCCGGTTGTGTTAGGGTTGGCCTCGATATGTCTCGGCGGTCCGTCGAACTTCGGCGTGTATGTGTACACCATCACGGGGTCGGCGGCCGATGTCGCCACGGGCAGAGCGAGGGCAGCGACGGTGTGCACGAAGGTGATCAAGGCAAATGAGATCTGCGACATAGTTAGATGCTCCCATTCAGTTTAGAGATCGTCCGGCCCGCCATAGTCCGGCGCGTACGAGCGCTGATTATTGTCTGGGTTCCACTTGCTCTCGAAGAAGGTCCAATCATTGGCATCGACGAACCCGTTGCCGTCGATGTCCCCATTGGCAAACACGCAGATATCGGGTTGCGTGCGGTTGGGGTTCGCAATAAACGGCGCAATGATCGCGTAAACGGCATCCCGATCGGCTGGCGTTACCCCGTTCTCACCGTCAAAGTCGGCGACCTGGATCCTTCCCATGCTGTACCAGCGTTTGGCCTGTTCGACGAGGACTTTGCCATCCGGGCCGCTCTGGGTGTAGAAGCTCAATACGTAGCCGCTGCTGCGGACATAGTCATAGTCCGCCGCTGACATTGGGGGACCGCCACAGTTGGCGAGGAAGTGGACTTCGCTGCTCGTTCGACGGTTGGTCAGGTCGCAGCGGAAAGTTCTCTCGCTGCACGACCAATACAGAACCGGGCTGTTGGCGAACCATCGCGTGACGGCGAGTGCGCAATCGTCCGCTGAGTTGTTGCCAACATCCGAGAACGGGAAGGCTTCGCCGCCCAAGCGGATACCCTGGCTGCGGAGGTACGGGTTGCGAGCAAGCTCTAAGAATCCCCAGCGTTGGGCTTTCGTGAGCGAGTTGGCCGTGACGTCGTCGAGCCAGACTGTGCGAAAGCCTGCGGCAACCCAAGGCTTGATCTGCATCCAGAACAGTCGCATGTGCGACTCAACGCGAGGGTCGATCGGGATCAGGGTGATCGGTGCCGGGATCCTCGATTCTGTCCAAAACCGGGTGGTCACAGGTTCACACAGGGCGTCCCATTCAACAAATGAGTCTGCCGGTCGTTGCCCACCATCCCACAGGGGCGGTACAGTCACGGCAGCGGTTTGCTCGGTGGCTAGGTTCAGGTGATCGCCAGCGCCGCTGAGCGAGCCGCCGATGTAAACCTCGAGCGAGATCCTGTCCGGCTCGGTGTCGGGACTGGTGGACACGTAGTCCCGCACGAACTCGCCCCACGCGTTCAGTTGGGTCGTCGGTTGACCATTGAGGTGCACGAAGCCGGTGAAGTACTCTCGCTTCCACTGCGGCATCGCCACATACTGGTTCATCGACTGCGTGGTGCCGCCTCCGGTGTACTTGGGAAGTGATATTCCGTTACCGTTACACGGCGGACCGAAGCCATCCTCCTTCGTGCCCAGCGTTCCGCCCGGTAGGTGAAGAACGAAGCGCCGAAAGCCGTTGTCGGCGTGGACCTTGATGCGTCGAATCATAACGTCAAAGGCCTCGGGAATGCCGTTCGGAACGGCTGTTTGGTTGCCGTCTTCGACGTTACCTATAAGATCGTAACGTTGGATGCCGTCGGATAGTGGACGAGGTGTTCGGAAGTCCCGCGCGTCGTCCGCTTGAAACGTTGACGGGCCATCGGTCTGCAACCACCACCAATCGACGTTGCCGCGTGGGTTGTTCGTGTATCCCGCACTGCTCATCTGGAACACGGCGAGCGGGCGGCGATCCTTAGCCCAAGTGGGTGCCGCGGCCGCCCACGAATACCCGGGCGTGAGCGTCCCCAGCGGGTTCTCGGTCAAGCCGAGTCCGCTGTCCAACGGAATTACCGGCGAGTTGGGCGGCATGACGTGAGTCGCACAGAATGGCCCGTTGATCGGCGTCGGATCGCCGCCCTCGATGATCGCGCCGCCACCGACGGTGACCTGCGCACTGGCTTGCCGCTCAAACGAGCTCACGGCACCCACGACGCCGAGCACGAGACCCAGCGCCCCCCCCCCCCGAACGAACTGACAGCTTCATAAATCCTCCCGGCTGTTGCCCTCGGACGCTCCAATGTTCGGAGCTACGTGCTCGAAAACTACCATGACCGGCGATCAGACGCAACTCAGCATCCGCGAAGAAGGCGCTAAGATTCGCATCTCGAGCGGAAGCCGGTTTGCTGGCCGCTGTTTCGAAGGGTGCTATGGCATTTCTGCCACCATTGCGCACCGCGTCTGATAATACGGTGTGAACTCGTCATCTGCCAGGCCGCCGGGCCTCGCGGCTCTCGATGAACTCGGATGACCCGCATGTAAAAACAACCAGGGCACGGACTGTGCGTCCGCGCCCTGGTTCGAGAACCCCTTGTGCAAGGGGGGGAGAAGGTACTCTTGCCTCGACGATCTCTATTCGGGGCCGCTTAGCAGCCGGCGTCGTACCACTCGACGAAGTCGAGGTAGTCAAAGAAGTCGATGTTGCCGTCGCAGTTCACGTCGGCCTTGGGGTCCAGCGCGTCCTGGGCAGCAGCAAAGTCCAGGTAGTCGAAGAAGTCGCGCTGCCCGTCGCAGTTGAAGTCGGCCCGGCAGCGTTCGCGGAAGCAGTAGCGGATGTCGTTGACCGTCAGCGGGCGGAGCAGGACGTTCGCGGGAGAGGCGATCGACTGGTCGCGGGGCGTCAGGTTCAAGACGCGCTGCGTCGTCACGACGTCGAGCAGGATGGCCTCGCTGGGGAGGTCGAAGCAACCGGCGCGGAGCGTGTCCGACGCTCGGACCAGGAAGAAGTCGTCCATGCCGCTGGTGCCCGGGGCGGCGTTGAGGCTGGTGGCGCCAGCGAGGGCATAGCCGCAGAACTTGGGGTGCTGGATGACGGCGTGCCCGTCGCTCCCGCCCGGTCCGCCGTAGGACATGCGGTCGATGAAGTTCCCGGCGGGGTCGATGCGGATGATGCTTGCCAGGGGCTCGTTGATCTGGGTGAAGAGGTTGGTGCCGCCGATCACGATGTCGCCATTGGTGTCGATGCGGGTTGCGGCGTAGCCATCGATGAACCCGCGGGACTGCTTGAACCAGATCGGGTTGCCGCCGGGGCTGAGGCGGGCGACGACGAGCGCTTCGTCGGGTGCGCCGGCGGTGGCGCTCATGCGTCCGCTGACGACGATCGTGCCGTCCTTGTCGACCTCCAGGCCGTCAAACTGCATCTCGCCCTGGGGCATCGGGTAGGAACGTGCGAGGGTGACGTTGCCGTTGAAGTCGGTGCGGACGAGCAAGCCAAACGTGCGGCTGAAGGACCGCTCGAGGATGGATCCGACAATGACGAAGCCCTGATCGGTGGCGCGAAGGTCGGAGAAGCTGATGCGGGCGGGCTCGGTTCCGACGGGCAGGTTGTACCCGCGGTTGAACAAGGGCGAGCCGTCGGGGCGGACGCGGATGAGGATGCCGGAGAGGGGCGTGTTGGGGATGACGCCGCGGCCGACGAGGGCGGCACCGCCGTCGCGGAATTCGCGGACAGAGACGCCAGCGGGCAAGTCGACGAACGCCGCTCCTTGGTAATTCCAGGCCCAGATGAGGTTGCCCAAGGGATCGACACGCATGAGCCCGATGCCCTGGTTGGCGACGAAGGTGGACTCGTAGCCGACGAAGAAGCTCTGCGGGACTGTCGTCAGCGGCACGCTCTCGCGGATCGAGTACGCCTGCGAGAAGCCGGGGTTGTTGACGCTGACCAGCGTGCGGTGCCACTGCGAGACGCCCTCGGCATCAAGCATGGAGACGTGGGCGGCGCGGTTGTTCGGGTCGACCCGGGCGCCGGCGGTGACGAACTGGCAGGTGCTGGCGACCTCGACGGAGTACGTCGTCTCGACGGCGGTCGTGCCATAGGCCTTCTGAAACGTCTGGGCCGAAGCAAACTGGGCGAGTCCGGCAACTGCGGCGAGGGCGGCAACGCTCGAGATTCTGGCAATCGTGTTCATGGGAGAGACTTCCTTGTGGGTTCAGGCTTGTGCCGCGGAGCCTCATCGGAGGCATGCGGACAGCGTTCTCTCCGCCTGTGAGGAAGTTCTCTCAGCCATTTGAAACAAAATCACGCTGGGGCGGCAAAGCGATCCAAGGGGCATCGCGAACATGCGGAAAGTGCCCGCGGGCAGGCGAAAGCGAACTCGGGAGTGCAACGGGTGAATCGGCTCAGGCCATGGCGTCGTCAGTCGGCGGGCCAGCCCATGCCGCT
Organism: Planctomycetota bacterium; assembly: GCA_033763815.1. Taxonomy (GTDB): domain Bacteria; phylum Planctomycetota; class Phycisphaerae; order Phycisphaerales; family UBA1924; genus JANRJU01. The sequence goes on along the minus strand of JANRJU010000023.1, from coordinate 106,005 downwards.
GAGATACGCCAAACCGTGTGCCCGCCAGTCGGCGGCCTTGTGCGGCTGGCTTATGTCGTCATAGCCCTCGGCGATGATGTTCGCGATCTCCTGGGAGCGATCGTCACCCGCCGACTGGTTCCGACGGGCGACCGCCTGGATCGCTTCTTCGCGACAGTTGCCGAGCACCAAGCACCGGATCTGCTCCGTCGTGACCCAGAGTGAGAGCTCCTCGCGATCGCCGCGTTCCTGCGCGTTGCGGAGCACGATTTCGATCTGTTCCGCCGACGCGGACATGTGGCCCTGGACGGCGTAGCCAAACGCGAGGTTCGTCCGAAGCAACAGCGCGTTTCGATCCAGGCGGCCAAGCACCCGATCGACGGCGTCGAGGCGATTGAGAATGAAGTCGTTCTGCGCCTTGACGCCATGCATGCGCCGCACTCCCCACGATTCCAGCGCGGAGTCGGCGAGGGCAATAGGGTGAGTTGGCCCGTACCTCGCTTCGGCGCGTTCACGCATTCGAACGAGGATGGCGAGCCCGTGCTCGGTATCGTGGCGGAAGATCTTCCGGGCGTACAGGCGCCACGCTCGCAACGTCAGCGATTCGTTCGGTCCCAGGAGGGATTCCACGTTCTGCGCGAACGCGAGAACCTGATCTTCGTTGTGCTTCAGAAGCCGCAAGCGCGCAAGCGATGCTTCCAGCCGATCGAGCGGGCGATTGGTCGATGAGGCAACCAAAACCAGTTCATCCGAGATGGCGGCGGCTCGTTCCAAATAGCCTGTTTCCCCCAACGACTGCACTAGCGAGCTCAGCAATTCGAATCGCTGGGTCGCGGACCACCGACGGGTGGCGGCGAGCGCGTGCGCCCGCTCCAACATCGGGATCGCCTTGGAATGAGCGCCGAGCTTTTGGAACGCGATTCCAACCATCGCCTCGAGTTCTTCCCGAGCTCGATCTGGGAGCTCGCTGTTCTCTGTCTTGCGAAGGGCGTCGTCCAGCATCGCGGCGAGGAGTTCGCGGTCCCTTCCCTGAGCGATGGCAGGATCGATGCCCCGGAGCAACTCGGCGGCAAAGTTGGCGGTCAGCTCGGCGCGCTCTCGAGCCAGCCTCTCGCTATAGGCCAATCCAGCGAAGACGCCACCCGACGCCGCGAGGAAGAACGCGACGATCGACAGGCTTGCCACCAGCAGCTTGTTGCGCTTGATCCACTGCCGGGCGCGGTAGATCCGCGCCGGTGGGCCCGCCTGGACCGCGGCCCCCGTGAGCCACGCGTCGATGTCACCAGCGAGAGCTGCAACGGTCGCGTAGCGGCGATCCGGCTCCGCCTCCAGGCAGCGCATGCAGATCCAGTCCAGCTCGCGAGCCACTCGCTGTGCCGAGATCTTCGATGGCACGACCCACTGCTCAGGGGGTGCGCTGCCTTCGACCTTCGCGGACTTTGGTTGTCTTTCCTTTCCCGAGGGAGGGACATGCGTCGCCCGCGAATCGAGGCGAAGAAGCTCGTGAAGGATGACCCCGAGCGAGAAAACGTCCGAGCGAGCGTCGACCATCCTGCCTGCTCGCTGCTCGGGGCTCATGTATCGGGGAGTTCCGACGATCTGGCCCGTGTGCGTGATGTGCAGCGACGGCTGCCCGAGCGAGCCGAACGAGGCCTTGGCAAGCCCGAAGTCGATGACCACCACTCGCGGAACGGAGTCGGACGACCGGGTGCCGGCCCGCTCTTCCTCGCTCGTGTCGCCGGTCGACGTAGCTCCGCTCCATGCCTGCTCCAGGTGCGTCTGCGAGCGAGGCGAGGCGGATTCAGTAGGCCATGCTGCCAAGATGTTCCCGGGCTTGAGATCCCGGTGGATGACGCCGTTGGCGTGCGCGTGCTGCACGCCCCGGCAGGCTTGCAGGAAGAGTCGAACGCGGTCGTGCATCGACAGCGCTTCTCGGGCCGCGAACTCGGTCACTGGGTCGCCCGGCACGAACGGCATCACGATGTAGGGCGTTCCATCTGCTGTCGTGCTGCACTTGAGGGCCCCGACGACGTTGGGGTGGTCGAGCATGGCGAGTGTGGTCTGCTCGATCTCGAAGCGCTGCATCGCCTCGCGACTGGCGGTCGACGGATGGATGATCTTGACGGCGACCAGGCGGCGCGCCGCGGCCTCTTCCGCGAGATACACCATGCCGCCGCCGCCCTCGCCCAGAACGTCGATGATGCGGTAGTCTCCGATGAACCGGGCACGGGCATGGGTCGCGTCGCGCGGCCAGTTTGGCCCCTCCGGCCGGCGCTCGTCCGAGGAACGCGGTAGGAATGCCTTTGCACGGGCAGGGGCTGCGAGCCTGGGCTCACAGTCGAAGAGCTCGGCGTGAGCACGCAGCATCGCACGAAGCGTCGGCACCGCGTCGGGAGCTGCCAGTTCGAGCTGGGCGATGACTTCTCGCGGGTCGGCTCCGGGTTCCAGCGCCCGCGCGAAGGCCGCCTCCAGGTCCTGGAAGCTCGACGCCGACAGCGAAGCTGGGGCACGAGCCTCGGACATCAGCGCGTCTCCGGACCGGCGGGGGGATCATCGGGCGAAGCGGCGCGGGTGTCGGGAGGTGAGGGCTGCTTCTCGCAGGCGTGCGCCTCGTCGTCCCCAGACGCTCGCGCCGCGAGAAAGGCCTGAGCGAAGGCGAAGTCCCGTCGGGCAGTGCGCTCGTCGATGCCCAGTTCGGCCGCGATGTGCACGAAAGGCACTCCGAACACGGTGGATCGGGTGAAAACGTAAGCCTTCCGAGGGTCGCGTGCTTCCAGCTCGTTGAGGGCTCGTGCGATCGCGCCCTGTCGCAAGGCGTCGTGCGACGCGAGGGCGGCCTCTTCGCTGTCTCGACGCATGCGCTCCGCTTCGAACGAATGGTCCCGGTTGCGGGAGCCGATCTGCGCACGCTGACGATCGATGATGATCCAGTTGAGTGCCTGCGCGGCGAGCGCCTTGACGTGCTCGGCGTCCCGCGGCGTCTGCGACATGTTGAGGAGGCGGCAAACGGCCTGGTTGGCGAGCGAAGTCGCGTCGGCGGTGCGACCCGCGTTCCGCGCGATGAGCCGTTGAGCCGCGAGGCGGCGGATCGCCGGATAAGCCTCGCTGATCAGGTCCGCATGCGCGGGCGCATTCGGGGCGTTCGACCTCGGCAGGCCCATGCCAGAGCTTGGGTCGGTTGTTCCGGGGCCGCTCGGAATCGAGTCGCCTGATCGGTCGCGGCTCTCTGAACCCCCGGTGTGCAATGCCGGAGTCGTCGCGAAGGCTGTGTGGGAGCCATCGAGGGCGGAACCTGCCGGTGCGGACGCGCAGCCGGCAGGTGATGGATGCCTGTGGCCTTCGGTCTGCTCACGCCCGCCTTCCAACTCGCACCCCCGCGTAACCCTGAGTCTCGGGGTGGGCCGCAACGCCAGCGGGCCGATTCCCCTCCCCAAGTCTAACGGACGAGGGCTTGCTTGAACAGTGCTCGCAACGGCGGCAGTCATTCGAGCTTCGGGACGCCCACCAGCCCGGGGCGACGGGGCTGATGGTCGGCTGGGCATGATTGGGACCACTGGGGGAAAGTGAAAGCGGAAGCAGGGCAGACCGAGCCCGCGCCCGGCTGCCCCCCTGCCGTAATCGGAGTCGGACGAGAGAATCGGCGGAAGACGAGAAAAAAAGTGGCGGTGGTGTCCGGTCGGGGTGGACGGCTCCGAGGGTGCTGGTGTCAGGCAACGCACTTCGAGGAGTTCTCATGACTCGCGCAACCCGCAACGTCGCAACCACCGTCCTCATGCTCGCCGCCCTTCCGGCACTCGCACAATCGACCTGCGTGCAGTGGGAACAGAAAGCGACCGGTGGACCGCCGTCGATCTACTGCCATGCTGGGGTGTACGACGCATGGCGCGGGGTCACCGTGCTGTTTGGTGGAAATAACGGTTGTTCGGTGGGCGGCACTTACGAGTGGAATGGGGCTGGTTGGATCCGAGTTCAGCCCAGTGTTTCTCCATCGTCGAGATCCAGCTTCGACATGGCGTTCGATCTTAATCGCGGGGTTACAGTGCTGTTCGGGGGCAACGCCGATTGTGGTGGGCCGACTTACCGAGATACTTGGGAGTACAACGGAGTTGATTGGACTCGGATCATGTCCACCAACGGGCTTGCACCCCCTGCTCAGGGCACGATGTGCTTCGACCCAGTTCGAAATCAGGTTGTTCTTGCTGTGTGCTGCGGTTTCCGACAGACGTGGGCGTGGGATGGCAGCGCGTGGTCGTTGATCACGTCGGGAGCTCCCTATCCGGCGGAAGGTGGGAGCATCGTCTTTGATGAGGATGCAGGCGTTCTCCGCCTCTTCGCTCAAGTTCGGCGCGGCTCTGAGTGGTTCGGGCAACTCCTGAGCTTGGTCAACGGCGTGTGGCAACTCGATCACGAGTTCAACGCCAATCGCTCGTACTGGATTGAGTCGGAAGTAATCTACAGCCCAGTCCGTCGGTCCCTTATTCGCTACGATCGAAATATTCACTCAGTCAGCGAAACCTATGAATGGACCGGCACAGACTGGGTGCGTCTGACGACCACGGAGCCGCCGAACCGCGTCTGCACGTTCTTTGAGTACGACACGAATCGAAATGTTGCCGTGATGTTCGGCGGGCACGACGAGATTGGCCTGCGAAGCGACACCTGGGAGTTGCGTCTTGGTTCGGCTGTCACCGTTGACTCCCACCCCCAAGATCGCTCGCTGCTCGCGGGTGCGACGGCAAGCTTCGAGGTGAGCGCATCAGCAACTGAGACGATCACCTATCGATGGAGGCGGAACGGAACCGCCCTTGTGAATGGTGGTCGTGTGTCCGGCGCCACGAGTTCGCGGCTCCAGATCAGAGGCATCGAGCCGTCGGATGCCGGTCTGTACGACGTTCTTGTCTCCGTCCCGTCCTGCTCGGAGGTCAGCCGCGGGGCACGCCTGAATGTCATCTGCCCGACCGACTTCAATCTGGACGGCACCGTCGACTTCTTCGACTACTTGGACTTTGCGTCCGCGTATGCCACCGAGGACGGGACTGCCGACTTCAGCGGCGATGGCCAAGTCGATTTCTTCGACTACCTGGACTTCGTGACCGCGTTCGACGCGGGCTGCTGAACTGACTTATTGACGCCGTGAAGTGCGTCTTTCCCGGCCGATCTTGTTGAAGCAGCCTCATGCCTTACATCCCCGCGTTTGCCAGCCACGCGGTTGCAGCGTGGCTTCGCCGCTCGTGGTGAGCGAGCCTTCGATGAAGTAGCTCCGAGTCGTTGACGCGGATCACTCCTTCGACTTAGGCCCGCTTCGAGGTGCGGCGAAACTCGACGTCGCTCCCACCGCGCCGCACCGCGCGCGGTGGCCGGTTTTCACCCCTAGACACGCCGTCGAGGCGCACACGCTGCTTCGGTTCGACGCGCCCAACCTACTGACAGCGCCCGTCGTGGATTCGTTGGCGAACGCAGGTTGCTGTCTTCGAGATGTACAGGCGGCCGTTCGCGATGACGCTCTCCGCGATGCGATCTACTCGCCTGACGCGAAAATGCCCGTCGAAGCGTAAAAGACTTCGGCGACGCGCAATCGGGGAAGTGGAGCGGAGGGGATTCGAACCCCCAACTTCCAGCTTGCAAAGCTGGCACTCTACCAACTGAGTTACCGCCCCTTGCCACCGCAAGCGTACGCGTCGGACTCGCGGCGCGTGGTCCCGACTGGTCGGGTGGCCATAATTGAGGCTCGCGTTCCGGTTCGAACGCGGGTCAGTGGATTCGCGGCGTCGCGAGCGCGGGCGCGGCGTGGAGGTCGTTCAAATGGCGATGGTGCGCAAGCAGGTTCGATGGGCAACGGGTCGGCGCAAGGGCAAGAGCCGCCTCTGGAAGAGCAAGTGGGTCATGGTGTGGGTGCCCGACGTGAAGTCGGATGGCCGCCCCGCCGCCAAGCCTGAGGCCGGCAGGAACGCCTGAGCCGCTTCAGGCGGGCACGGGTTCGCTGGCCATCGCCTCCGGCGTTCCGCTGACGCGGGCCGAGAGGCTCCGCGCCCGCACCGCCTCCACGAGGCCCTGCGCTCGAACCGCCCACGTGTGCTCGCGCAACACGCGGCTTCGCCCCTGGCTTGCCAGCGACTGCCGACGCGCATCGTCGCTCAGAAGGGCCTCGATCAGCCTCGAAGCTTGCATCGGTGTGTCAAATAGCTCAATCTCGCTCGTGGGCGTCAGCACGCCTTCTACTCCGCCGCGGCGGACGCTGACGCATGCGCACCCGCTCGCGGCGATCTCGATTGGCTTGAGGTTCAGGCCAGCATCGTCCTGCCAACGCATCAGGTTCAGGCCGATCGGTGCGCGGCTGTAGATGGCGGCCATGCGCTCGTGATCCACCATCCCGTGCTGAAAGCCCTGGAAACCCCACGCGCTCAGGTCGCCCCCGCCAAACGTCTCGACGTTGAATCGCTTCGAGAGGAACGCGGCGGTGAAGGGCCGCTCCGAGGCCTCGACCTGGCGTAGCAGCATCGAGAACCGCGTGTAGGCCACGGGTGATTCCAAGAGCCACTGCGCAACCCGAGCCAGCGACGCATCCTCACACGCGATCTCGCGCACGCGCTGAAGCACCGGCGTGTGGCGGTTGTGGAGTTGCGAGTCGATGGCCCGGTCGGTGAACGCCTCGCGCTGTGGGGGCTCTACCGAGCAATGCTCGAGCGACTCGAGCAAGCGTGGGCGGAGGGTCGCCGCAGCCTCGGCGCGGAGCAGGCCAAAGTCTGGCTCATCGCTCTCCAGCAGCTTCAAGGCGAGGTCCGTCGGCGCGGGCATGCCCGGGCCCGAGGCGTAGACGACGTCTGCCTGGAGCGGGACGTCGTGCGGCTTGAAGACTTCTTCGTCGATGGCGTAGGGAGCGGCGATGGTCATTCCGAAGCCCAGCAGTTGGGTCATCTCCGCTGCGGTCGCGGTGTTGTTGATGAGATGGATGAGCTGCCGCTCCGCGAGGATCGGCTTCTTGAACAAGGGCTGCACGCCGTCCTGGTGGGCCCACTGCGGTGCGTCGAGCCAGAAGAGCAGGTGGGGGATGTCCAAGGCCTCGAAGATGGTGTTCTCGCGGGCTTGTGTTTGGCCTTCTGCCGGGGTGCGCAGGTTCACGAGCGAGAAGAGCGCGTTGGCCCACATCGCGACGCAGAGTTCGATGGAGTGTCCGAGCAGTGCCCGCGAGAGTTCCCGCGTGAACTGGGTCTTGATCTCCGATGCGCGCTGGGGCTGGGCGCTCAGGGCTGCCCATACCGGAGCCAGCTCGATTGTCGTTGTCCGGTGTCCGGCGCGATGGAACCCCCGCGCCATGTCGAGCAGGATTCGGCGCGAGTTGGTGCCTGGCTGGACGAGGAAAAGGATGTTCATGGTGGGAGGGGGGCTCACCGAATCGGACAGGATGGACAATCAGGGAAGACACGGAGAATCGAGAAGCTGGATGTTCGGGACATCGGGCATCGCCCGCGCGGAGAGTGAGAGCCGGCTGGCGGGCGGCAACGAACCCCGGTTCGGGCGGGCTCTGCAGGGCTGGGCCGGGCTGGCGGGCCGGGCTGGGCTGGGGAAGTGGAACTTCCGGTTTGCTCCAAGGGCCAGCGCAGGCGATCGCCAGGCACTGTGCGCGTAGAGCAAGGATGTGGGCGATCGTGCCCACCGCCCGCGGCGCGGTTACCCTCGGGCCATATGGAGGCAGCGCATCGACTCTCGACCGACACCGACGACGGATTGCTCGTCATCATCAGCGGGCCCTCGGGCGTCGGAAAGACGACTATCACCCGGGGCGTGGAGCGGGCCATTCCGGGATCGGTCTTCAGCGTCAGTTGCACCACGCGCCCGAAGACCGCGGCGGATGTCGAGGGCGTCGACTATCGCTTCATCGACGACGCGACGTTTGAGAGCATGAAAGCCGCCGGGGAGTTTCTTGAGACCGCCGGTGTTTATGGCAAGAAGTACGGCACGCCGAAGGCTTGGGTCTTCGAGCAACTCCGCCGCGGGCGGGTGGTGATTCTGGAAATCGACGTTCAGGGGGCGGTGCAGGTCAAGCGGCACATCCCGCAGGCGTTTGCGATCTTTATTCTTCCGCCCAATGAGGACGCGCTGCTCACGCGTCTGCGCGCCCGACAGCGCGAGGACGAGGCTTCGATCCAGAGGCGTTTTCTTGCCGCCCGGGGCGAGATTGCCCTCGCCAAATCCAGCGGGGTCTACAACGCGATGGTGACCAATGAGGATGCGCAGCCCCAGCATGCCATTGACCAAGCGGTCGAGTTGGTGCGGGCGCGGGTGAACGCGCGCTCGCGGTAGGAGCTTGCGCTCAAGAGCGGGTTGCGGGCGGCGGGGTGGTGGCGGGGGCGAGAGTTCGGAGTCTGGGGTGTTTCCGTTGGCCCGCGCCGGGCGAGGGCGTTCGTGTTTGTGCGCAAATGTTCCGGGAACTGCGAAACCGGGCGAGCGGCCACGGTAACAAAACCTCAACGCCAAGGTCACAAGGCCAGGATGGTCCGGAACTTTTCTGTTGCCGGGAAGGCAAGTATCCGCTAACGTTTTTGGTGATCGGTATCCGGTTCGGGCGTTCGCACGACGCCTGCAAAGGCCTGAGAAGGGCCGAATGAGGAGGTCGGCATGATGTCACTCACCACTCCGCGGCAGCATGGGCCGCGGCAAGTCTCGGGGCAGCGCACCCGTCTCGCACGGGCGGCATCTTCGAGGCGTCGCGGGTTCACGCTCGCGGAAGTCATGATCGTTGTCGGGATCGTGCTGGCTCTGAGCGGGCTGATCGCGTTCGCGGCGTTCGGGCGTAACAAGGAAGCCAAGGCCAAGTTGGCCGAAACGGATCTGAACAACCTCCGCAGCGCCATGCGCATGTTCCAGGTCGACTTTGATCGCTGGCCTACGGACGAAGAAGGCATCCGGGTGTTGTGGGACAAGACGGCCCTGACCAGCGAGGAAGACCAGGCGAAATGGAAGGGGTACCTGGAAGACCCGATGCCCAACGATCGCTGGGGACGTCCCTGGGTGTATCGAGCGGTGGGCGAAACGGACGAAACCAAGTTCGAACTCTCCTCGATCGGGGAGGATGGCATCCCAGACAACGAGGATGACATCCGCAGTTGGCGCACCGAGGAAGAGCAGGCGGAAGCTGGCGCCTCGGGCGGCAGCACTCCACCCGCAGGCGGGAACTAACGGACGCGCCGCGTGTCGCGCGATTCGGGCGCGATCCTGGTTTGGCTGAGGCAGCCGCACCGGTTGCCGTTGGTCCTGATCGGACGAACCTGCGTCTTCTGGCGAAAACCGTCAAGCGTCGTTCCCTCTCCGGGCGTGAAGATGGCGAACTCGCGTGGACCAACCTGCCGGAACGGGGGGGGGCCGGCGTCGCGCCGCGCTGCGGGGTTGTCGCTCCTGGAAATGATGGTGTGTTTGGTGCTGATCTCGGCCTTGGCGGGGCTGGTGATTCCCGCGGTGGCCCGCCTCGTCGAGCGAGTGACGCTCGAGGAAGGGGCGACCCAGGTGGGCGGGGCGATTGGCCTGGCGATGTCCGACGCGCGGCGCACGGGACGCGTCGTCGTGGTGCTGGGCGTGGCAACAGGCGATCGCTCATCGCCTTCGGCGCTCGGTCTGGGGCAGCCCAGGCAGGAGTTGATCGCCTGCGATGTCGAGACCGCCGAGGCGTGGGTGCGGCAGTCGCAGGATGGAGGCTCGTCGAGCTCGGAGGGGTTTGGGTCGGGCTCGGGTGTGGGCACTGGGCGGGGCGCGAGTGGCAGCACGGTTGTGCTGACCCTGCCCAAGGGTGTGTGGGTTGAATCTGCCACAGAGCGTGATGAACTCGGGACTGAAGCCGATTCGCCGCGACGCGCGGTCGGCCAGGGGCAGGAGGGGCCGGGAGGCAGCTCAGCGAGGGCGTCGGGACAGCCCGGAGGCGCGAGCGCGGGCGGAGCGTTGCCCGAGTCGATGCCGCGGGTGCTGTTGATCGCAGCGGCAACGCCCGAAGGTGAGGTCTGGACGCCTCGGGAGGGGCGACGTCTCGTGACGACGCGGGAGTCGGGCACGCTGGTGATCAGTCGGTTCACTGGGCAAGTGCGCGCCGATCGCGATGGAGCCCGCTTGGACTTGGATGAAGACTCGGGCGAGGACGAGAGTGAATCGCCGGGAGACGCCGATGGGCGGGATGGGACCGGCGGCTCGAACGCGACAGACACAACGGACGAGAACACGGAGTTGGACGAGCGGGGCCCTTCGAGCGGCGGTGGCGACCCGGAGACGACGCGATGAGGCCCGTGAACGCACAACTTGATCTGGGCCGGCGGGGCGGCGTCCTCCTTGAGATGATCATCGCGGTGTCGCTGTTCGCAATGGCAGCCCTGACGCTCGCGGGCGCGATGGAGCGGTCGCTCACGCGTGCGCGCGAGGCGCTCGATGCCGATCGCGCGGGCGACCTGGCCCGTTCGGCGCTGGCGATGCTCGAATCCGGGCTGGCGACGCCCGAAAGCCTCCATGGCGAGGTGTCGCCCGGGCGGGCGGTGCTGGGGCTGGCGGCGAGCGAGGAAGAGATCGATGCGTATGAGTCCGGCCTCGCCACGCCTCAGGCCGCTTGGGAGCTGGTCATCACCACCGAGCCCACGGCTCACGCCTCGCTCACGCGCGTGAGCGTCACAGCGAGGCTCGTGCCTCTTGGTGCCTCGGCTGGCGGGAGCGGGCTTGCGGGAGGCGGTGGGGGGGTGATCGGGTCCGGGGCCAGCCGCGCGAGCGTGACGCTGCACCAACTGATGTCGCTGTTCGGGCAGAGCGAGGCGGAGCTTGGCGCCGATTCGGATGCCAGCTCGAGCGATGGTTCGCGAGCCGACTCAAGCCAGACGCCCGACCGAGTTGCGCTGGGCGGGTCTTCGCGAACCCGGTCTACGCGCCCCAGGCCCACACGACTCCGCTCAGCGCAACCCCGGACGGAGCGGACTCACGCGGCACGAGTCATGATGGCGCGGCGTCGCGGGCTCACGCTCATCGAGGTGCTTGTCGCGATCGGGTTGCTGCTCGCCCTCTCCGCGAGCATGTACGCCATGCTGGCTGGGCTCGAACAGCGGCGCGGGCGTGTCGTCGAGCAGGTCCGGCGCGGCGGAGGCATCAACGTTTTCCTTGATCGCATCGAGCGAGAGCTCCTTACCTGCGTCGCTTCACATCAGGGAAAGCCCGGTGTGCGTGGCTCGTCGACCTCGCTCGAGCTGGCCTCGGCCGGCGTGAGCGGGCGGAGCGCGAGCCAGGTCACGCAATTCTCATTCGAGAATGGGGCGGCGCGCATCGGGCGGGAGAATGAGGCGGCGGAAGACGTCGCGCCGCTGGCCTCGGGGCGATTCCGCTATTACGACGGGCGGTCGTGGAGCGACTCCTTCAACAGTGTTGAGGCGAACGCGCTGCCGGTCGCGATCGAGGTCGCGGCATGGTTCGAGCGCGGGCCCGCCGCGGAGGGCGAACTGGGCGGGGCTGGGTTATCAACCGAGCCTCAGAGTGGGGCGAACGACACGAAGCGCCAGGAAGCTGATGACGGCGAACGCGACCGTTCCGTATCCGAGACGGGCGAGGTGATTGCGCCGAGCCGAGTCCGGGTCATGAGCATTCCCGATGGCCCGGTGGCGGATCGGAGTGTGCGGCGATGACCGGGCCTCAACGCCAGGCGCGGTGGGCGAGGTCGCCTCGCACCAGGCGACGTGCCGCGCCGGGCGGCATGGCGCTGGTGGCTGTGCTGATGGTGGTCACGCTTGCGGCGCTCATCGCGACCAGCGTGGTGCTGCTCGCGAGCGGGCGGGCGGAGGCGTCGATCCACGCCGGGCGGCAAGCGCAGGCACGCCTCGTTGCCTGGTCGGGCGCTCAGGCGGTGGTTGCGGAACTCCAGGAGCAGCGCGAGACGCTGCTGAGAGGGGGCGTTGGCGAGCCTCCGGAACTGATCGACGTCTTTGCCGCGGGAGACGATGGTTTGCGGGGAGTCGCGACGCTGGAGCCCCTGGCGAGCGTGGAGGACGAGGACGACGAAGGGCCGGGGTTCCGCCGACCGGCAAGTGCGAGCGTCATCGTCGAGCGAGAGAACGGGAAGCTGAACGTCAACGTCGCCAGCGAGGCGATGCTCGACGCACTGCCGGGCGTCTCCGCGGAGCTTGCCTCCGCGATCGTGCGGGGCAGGCCCTTCACAAGCATTGAGGAGTTGCTCCGCGTGCCGGGGATGAGTGAACGCCTGCTGTTCGGGGGCCCGGCGTCGGCCGAGGGCGATGAGACCGAGCAGGGCGGGCTTGGTTCTGGTGAAGCGCCCGCTGGTGAAGGGGAGGATTCGGAGGGAGCCCAGGACTCCGCTGCTGCTGAACGCAGCGAGCGAACCGAAGACGATTTCGATTCGCAACAAGAGTCGGCCGATCGAGCAGGCCGCCAGGCGACCGGCGATGGGCAGGACGCGGATGGAGCGAGCGAGGCTCGGACCGCCGAGCCACTCGTGCGCTGGCTGACGGCGTGCTCGTTTGAACCCAGCGAGCAGCTTGGCGTTGGAGCCAGGAGCGACGAGTTCTTCGGAGAGCGGAAGATCGACCTTTCCGGCGGCTGGACCGACGACGTCGGCGACAAGGTGAGCGAGCGTCTGGGGGAAGAGTTTGCCGCGGGGCTCAAGCGATTGCTGGGGGGCGATGAGGGCAGCGGGGACGCGGAGAATGAGGGTCGTTCTGGCGGTCGTTCGGGCGAAGGGTCCGGTGGTGCGTCCGGTGGCGGGCGGCGAGCCTCGGGCGTCAGCCTGGAATCGCTGAGCGACGTTGTGGCGCAGCTCCGGCAGCAGCGCATCGAGCGAGCGCTCTGGGGGGCGGTGCTCGATGCGATCGTGCTGACGCCGGATGAATACCTGATCGGCCGCATCGACCTGAACGCGGCGCCGGAGGTCGTGCTGGCCTGCGTTCCAGGGCTCGAGTCGGCGTCGGGCGAGATCGTGCGAACGCGGGACCAGCTCGACGAGCAATCGCGGCTCTCACCCATGTGGCTCTTGGAGCGAAACCTGATCGACGAAGAGCAGTTCCAGCGAGCCATTGATTGGATCACGACGCGAAGCCTGCAGCACCGCGTGCGAGTCCGGGGCGTGGTCGAGCGCGTGAGCCGCCAGTCGGAGTCGGGCGGTGGCTCGGGCGCCCTTGGTGCGGGCGATGAGTTCCTGCCGCCCCGAGAAGCGGCGGACGCCGATGAGCGCGGAGCCTTTGGCGCGGGCAGTCCCAGCGGTGGTGGGGACGGAGACGGCACAGGGGTGGCGCTGGCTGCCGTCACGCTGGACGTCATTGTCGACCTCAGCGAGCCCCGGGCCCGCGTCGCGCTCCTGCGCGAGGTGACTGATGAAGCGTCGGCCCGGGCCCTGGCAAGGCTGGAGCGGGCAAGCGGTGAAGGCTCTGGACGTCGCGCGGATGGGCGGACCGCCGGCCCCGGGGCACGCGACTCGGACGCAGATGCGGCGATGCCCCCGGATGCTGACGAACCGGTGGAAGCAGCCCAAGACGAGGGCTCCGCAGGGCAGGGGAGGCGGGTTGGAACGATCGAGCGGGCACCGGTCAGCGGCGATGCTTCGCGCAGCAGTGCCGGTCGGTCGAGCGACCGTCCATCGCTATCGGCCTCGCCTCGCCAACCGGCGGACGCCCCGGAGCGGCCCGCGGGAAATGGCGCACGAGCCGCGGGGTCGGCGGAGCGATCGCCAGGAGCATCGCGCGGACGCGAGTCGGGAAACTGGCGTATGAGCGAGCCGGCCTCCGGAGGCGCAGCTCGGAGCGAGGACTCGGGGGACGCGCCACGCGCAACGCGCGCCGGCAGGGCAGGCGCGCAAGGATCGAACTCGGAACCTCTAGGCTCGAACCGGCAGGCGGAGGATCGACGGGTGGGACGATGGCGGGCGAACTAGTTCCGCGGCGGATGTGTGAGCGACCAGGACGGAAAGCTCTCGACGCGAGTGAACGAGGGAAAGGACGCGATGGGCAGAAGCCTGACATTTCTCGAGGTTGATTCGTCGCACGCGATGGCGGCGTGGGCGACGCTGAGCCCGACGCGGGTGCAGGTTCGCGGGTGGGTGCGCATGCCCAGACCGGTGGATGTGCCGCTGGACGATGCAGAGAAGCTCGGAGCGTGGGTGGGCGAGCAGTTGGCGCTCGCCGGCGTGCCCCGCAAGCGGGTCGTGGTCGCGGCCTCGCGGGGCGAGGTTGCGCTCAAGCACCTGAAGTTCCCGCTCTCGGTGGGCTCGGATACCCGGGAGCTGGCGAGCATGGTGCGACTGGCGATGGCCCGCCACCTCACCATGTCGCTGGAAGGCAGTGTGATCGACTATGCGGAGCAGTCGCCCAGCGCTGCGCCGCCTGGCGCGGCAACGCCCGAGCCCGGCGCGGGCGAGCATTCGTGCGACGTGCTTGCGGCGGCGATGCCCCGGGAACGCGTGGAGTGGTGGAGGCGGTTGGCCTCGGCCGGGGGGATGAAGATCAAACGCGTCGCGCTGCGCTCCACCGGGCTGGCGGCGCTGGTGGCGCCTCTCAGCCAGCGTCGAACGGGCCCGGTGCTGGCCATAGCGCCCGCGACCGGGAGCGTCGAGTTCCTCGTGCTCGCGGATGGCCGACTGCTGTTCGCCCGCAGCGCGGATGTCGCGGCGCCGGGGCCTGGGGAAGACGAATCGGTCTATGCCGAGCGAGTCGCGGTGGAGGCCAAGCGGACATGGGCGAGCGCCCGGGGCAGTGGCGAATCCCCCGAGCTTGAGCGGGTCGTCGTGCTGGGCGAGAGCGCCAGTGCAACTCTGCTGGCCCGCGCCTGCGGCGAGGCGATGAACACGCCCGGAGAAGCGGCTAAGGCTCCGCCCACGGTGGAGTGCCATTCGTCGATGACCGGCGAGGACCGCCAGGCGGCGTTGGGGCTCCTTGGATTGATGGTCGAGGATGCGCTGCTCAGCACGCCCACGCTGGATTTCCTGCATCCCCGGCGCCTGCCGGATCTATCGGCGCGCCGACGCCAGCTCGTGCTGGCGTCGATCCTGGGGCTGATCCTGATCGGGGGCTTCGGGGGCGTGCTGGCCTCGCAGGAGTTGTCAACGCTCGAGAGCAGGCTCGGATCGCTCCGCAAACAGGAGCGAGAGCTTCGACTCCAGCGCGACCGGATGCTGCTGCTCGAGGCGCGGATCAAGCACCTTGAACAGTGGGAGGGCAGCGGTGTGGACTGGCTCGCGCACGCGAGGTTCATCCACGAGCAGATGCCGGATCCGAAGCTCGCGACGGTGGACGACCTCAGCGGGAGCCTGCAATCCGAGGTGGTGTTCGTGCCCAAGAGCCGGTCGAGCCGGTATCCCGATGGGGCGTGGCAAGTCGAGCGGGCGGCGCGGATCAACCTTGCCGGTCGAGCGCGTCGGCGCGAAACGACGTTTGCGCTGCGCGACGCGCTGATGGACGAGCGGGCGTACAACGTCTTCAGCCGCGGCGCGGAAACGGCAGGGCAGTTCACGCTGCAGATCCAGACGGCGTCTCCGGTGCCGCTGCGCATCAAGGATGAGGCCGCCGCGGGCGAAGACGCGGGCAAGGGCCAGGCAGGCCAAGCAGAGGCAGGCAAAGCAGAGGCAGCCAAAGCAGAAGCAGCCAAAGCAGAGCCGAGTAAGTCTCGGACCAAGCCCGACAAATCGGCGGGCCAGGCTGAGAAACCAGCACCGAAGCCAGAGCAGACGCCGAAAGCAGACAAGCCGCCCGGGCGTGAAGCAAATGCCCAGGCCGGGTCCGAGGTGATCCGGACCGCTTCGGCGCCGAAGGCTTCGCCCGTGCCGCCGGTCGATGAAGAGGATCTGGCCGCGATCGCTGGTTCGGAGGCGGTGCAAGGCGAGCCCCTCGCACGGAGCGAGGAGGTTGACCGTCCGGAGGGCGAGGCGGACGACCTGGAGACCTCGGGCGACGAGGCGGTCACGGAGGAGAGCGACGAGAACGAAGGGGGTGGGCGATGACGCGGGGCGCTCAGCGCAAATCCAAGGTGTCGATGCCGGTCAAGGTCGCGGGCATCGGCGCGGTCGTGCTGGTGCTGGCCACCGTTGCGTATGTCAGGTACTACCAGCGTCCGCGTGCGGAACTAGAGGCCCAGATTCTGGCCGCGGCGCGGAGCGTGGGCGATCTCGAGGATCAGCTCGCGGGTGAAGGGGCGCTGCGCAAGAGCCTCAAAGAGTTCGGAAACCGAACGCTCGGCACCGCGGAGGACCTTGTCGAGCACCGCTTCCGCATGCTGCTGACGCGCATCGGCGTCGAGAACGGGCTGGAAGGTGTGGTGGTTGATCAGGGTTCGCCCCTGGCGCGAAAGTCGCCGGCGCTCAACAAACTGCCCACAACGATCTCGCGAGAAATGCGGGCCCGCCCCGACTTTTACTCCGTGAGCGGGTCGTTGCGAGGTGAAGGCGACCTTCAGGAAGTCCTCCGGGTGATTGCGATGGTCCGAGCCCAGCCCTGGGTGCACCGGGTCGATGGTTTTTCGATCAAGCCCTCGCCTCGAAAGATGAACGCATATGCGCTCCGCGTCGAGGTTTCGACGGCCTTCATGAGCGATGCCGGGCCGACGGAAGAGCCCTCGCTCGTCCAGGCGTCGATCGAGAGCGAGCAGGTGTGGCGCCCCTTGCTGGCGAAGAACATGTTCCGCGAGCCGCCCCAGGAGGCACCGACGACGCGAGCGCCCGAGGTGGTGGTTGCGGCGGCGCCCGCCCAGCCGCCCCAGGCCAGCGCGCCCGAGACCGTGGTGGTCTTGCCCGCCTACGGAGACTGGCGTCTGGCAGGCGTTGCGGTCGGTTCGCGCGGGCCCAACGCGATGTTCGTCAACATCAAGACGGGTGAGCGGCAGACCGTCCTGATCGGCGGAGCGCTGCTCGACGCGGTGCTCGTCGACGCGGCGGTCGAGTCGGCGGAGGGCCCCACTCGGGCCATCGTTCGAATCGACGGCAAACTGTTCGAGATCCGCGTGGAAGAAACGATGGCGTCTCGGCGACCGCTGTAGTCGAGGCGTGAAGCACCGTGACGGGACGGCGGGACGGGACTGCGGTATGGGCCTGTGGGACGGGCCTGTGGGACTAGACAGCAGGATGGGACAGCGGGATGGGACAGAGGGACCTCCTAGAGGTTTCGGGCTCGCTCGGTGTGTTACTCGGTATGGTGCGTGGCGCGGCGAACGGCCAGTCTCAACGGCCTGGCGAGCCAGGATGGGCGGCGGGCAGAAGGGCCCAGCGGGCTGTCGTCAGCGTGTGAAGCCTGTCGGTTGCGCCGGAGCGTTCAAGATCATGACGGGGTTTTTCCCGCGTCGTGCCAGAGAGGCCGGAACGAGTCCGGAAACAGACCGGGAGCAGGGCGGGAGCGGCGCGGAATCCGGTACACTCGGATGTTGCTGCGCGAGGTCTCGGATGGGGTCGCGAGGGAACGGGATCGAAGCTCTTCCGGGCGGTGGTTGAGCGGGCGGTGGTTGAGTGGTTGAGCAGGGTTGGGGTGATGGATCGTGTGGGGCTGAGTCGCAAGGAGTGGGTGATGAGCCGAAACAAGAAGAGCCGGGGCTTGCAGGCGTTGGAGCAGGCCCGCGTGTCGACCTCAGCGCAGGCGTCGGCGCCCCTGTCGGCCTCCATGCCGGCGCTGGCGCCAAGGCCTGCGCGGGCGTCGAAGGTGGCGCGGGTGCTTGCCGGGGCGCTGGTGGGTTCGGCGGGACTGGCGGTTTCGGTTCGCGCCCAATCGTCGAGCGACGTCGCGCCGAGCGAAGTCGAAGCGATGGTGATCGAGCAAGCCTCGGCGGCGGTGCAGCCGGAAGCTGCGCCGTCTCCGGCGGCCGCCGCTGAAGTTGCGATCGCGCAGCCCGAGGCCACGGCGGGCCAGCAGCCCACGGCAGGTCAGCAGCCCACGGCAGGTCAGGAAGGCGCGGCGCCTTCGGCGGAACCAGCATCGACGCCGGCCCCGAGCTCTGGAATTCGCTTTAACTTCAAGGACACGCCGCTGGATCAAGTGCTGGATTTTTTCGCTCGCGAGGCGGGGCTTCCGATCATCTTTGAAGCGCCCGTGCCAGCGGGCGGGCTCACGTTCGTGGGCGGGTCGGCGTACACGTTTGAGGAAGCGCTGAGCATCCTCAACATGAATCTGATGATGCGGGGGGTTGCGCTCCGCCAGCACGACAAGTTCCTCTACTTTGGAACGCTGCAGGACAGCGCCAAGCGGGCGATGCCCGTCGCGGCGGGGGACGTTCCCGCGGGCGTCACGCCCGACCAGATGCTCACGCTGACGATTCCGCTCAGCAACGCTCGCGCCGAGGTGGTCGCGGAGCAGGTTAAGCCGCTGATCGGCTCCTACGGCATGGTGACCGCGGTGCCCGCGCAGAACATGGTGATCGTGCTTGAGACCGGGGCCCAGTGCCGCCGGATCCGCGACATCGTGCAGGCCATTGATTCGGTCCGTCCCGTCGATGCGGCGTACCGGATGTTCACCCTCAAGCACGCCAAGGCCAAGCAGGTTTTCGAGTCGCTCAAGGGCCTTGTGGGCGAGCGTCGGCGGACGGTCGTGGTTGACAAGGACAACAACCAGCGCGTGATCGAGGATGCGGCGGTGACCGGGCTCAACCTGACGGCCGACGAGCGGTTGAACGCCATCGTCGCGGTGGGGCCCGAGGCACGCATCCGCACCGTCGAAGAGCTGGTGACCCTGCTGGACAAGCCCGATTCGGAGCTGGACGGGCAGGTTCGAATGCTGACGTTCGCGTTGGCGGGGGTGACGGCGGAGGCGGCGGCGAAGAACCTCAACGATCTCTTCGCCAGCGTGCCCGCGGCGCGAAAGCCCACGGTGCTCCCGCTTCCCGAGGCAAGCAAGCTGACGGTAGTGGGAGGCGAGTCGCTGCTGATGCAGGCGGCGACGCTCATCGGGGAGCTCGATCCCGCGGCGCGGGCGAGCGGACAGGGGACCGGGGCGGGCGTTGGCGCCGGGGCTGACGGCGAGGGGGGGACGCGGATTGAGGAACGTGCGGCGGTACTGCGCCTCAAGCACGCGGATGCCGGCGCGATCGAGAGCCTGATGCCGCGGCTGATGTCCGCGCGTCAGCAACAGTTGGTGAAGTTCGTCCCGACGCCCGACCGGCGCGGGCTGATCGTGCGCGGGCCGGATGCGGACGTGCGAGCCTTCGAGGCGATCGTGAACGGGCTGGACGAGCCTTCGCAGACGGACCGCCAGGCCCGGGTGCGAAAGATCGAGAAGGGGGACGTGGACCGGGTGCTCGCCCGCGTGAAGCAGCTCGATGAGCAGACCGGGCAGGCGCAGCGCGACCCGGTGGTAGCGACGCTGGAGCCCGGCACGCGGAGCATCACGCTCGTTGGAAGCGGGCCGGGGCTGGCCCGGTTCGAGCAGCTGCTCGCCAGCGTGCAGGGGCAGCAGACGCCGGTGCTGGAGAGGCGGACGTTCGGGGTCAAGGTCGCCAAGGCGAGCGTGCTCGCGCAGCGGTTGCGGAACCTGGCCAGGCCCATGCTGGCGCGGGCGGACGGCACGCTGAGCGCCGAGCCGGAGATCGAAGCGATCGACGAGCTTGGCACGCTGGTCGTGCGGGCGGAGCCGGATCAGTTCGCGGTGCTCGAGAAGCTGGTGCAGCAACTGGATGCGGAGATGCCCGGGGCGCGCGAGCTTCGGGTGATGAGGCTGAGCGGTGCGGACGCCAAGGCGTTGCTGGAGCGGGCGCGGGCGCTCTACGAGCAGCGCAGCCGCGGGCTTGCGCCGGCGGAGGCGGGCGAGGTCGAGGCGGCGCTGGACGAGGCTTCAGGAAATGTGATCGTTTCGGCGAGCGCGGGCGGGATGCGGCTGTTTGATGAGGCGCTCCGTCAGGCGCAGCAGTTGGCGCCGCCCGCGCGAACGACGCGCGTCATCGACCTGCAGCAGGCGCAGGCGGCGACGGTGGTCGAGCCGCTGCGCACGCTGCTGAAGTCGGCGGCGCCGGTCGATCCGGCGCGGGCGATCCCCGATGCGATGATCCAGGTGCTTGAACGGACGAACTCGCTCGTCGTGACCGGGGAGCCAGCGCAGCTGGATGTCGTGCAGGATTTCGTGCGGCGCCTGGACCGATTGGAAGCGGGCGAACTCCCACCCATGAAGCTGCTGCAGCTTCGCACCGCCAGCGCGGAGCAGATCGCGACGATGCTGACGCAGCAATATGCGCAGCGCCCCCAGGGGGAGCGGGCCAGCAAGCCGGTTGACGTGCGCGCCGATGCGGCGACAAACACGCTGATCGTCTCGGCCCACGAAGAGCTCTTCGAGCAGATCCGGACCTTCGTGGAAGAGCTCAACAAGGAGAAGAAGCAGGGTCGGGAGACGGTGCTGTTTCCGCTCCAGGTCGCCCGCGCCGCGGAGGTGGCGCAGGCGATGGACAAGCTATATCCGCAGCCCCCGATGCCGGTTGATCGACTCGGGCGTCCGATGCCATGGGCGCAGCAGCCCAAGGAAGTGGTCGTCAGCGCCGAGCCCACGAGCAACTCGCTGATCATCGACGCGCCGACGGAGCGGGTCGAGTCTCTCAAGGAACTGGCAGCGAAGCTTGACCGGGTGGAACTCCCGCCGGCGGCGGAACTGCGGACGTTCCGCGTCATCGGCGCCAACCTGCAGACGATCGCGACGACGCTGCAGGGGCTGGCGAGGCAGGGCCACTTGAGCGCTCCGGCGCAGGCGGGCAAGCCCCAGGTGCAGGCGCTCATCGAGCCCGAGCCCAAGAGCGGAACGCTGATCGTCGCGGGCGACGAAGTCACGTTCTCCCGGGTCGAGCAGATGCTGACGGACCTTGCGGCGGTCCCGATCGAGAAGGGCCTCCGGATCTTCCCGATCGCCAACGTGGACGCGGCGGAGGTCCGCGCCCGGGCGATCGAGATCTACGACGCCCAGGTCGCGCAGATTCCCGGGGCCAATCCCATCGAGGTCAGCGTCGACGAGGCGACGAACTCGCTGTCGGTCGTGGCGGACGGGGAGGCCATGCAGCGGTTCGCGCGGGTGATGGAGGAACTGCAGCGCCAGGCGGGGCCGGCGCGCGACGTGCGGATGATCGAGCTAAAGCTGGCTCGCGCTACGGAGGTTGTGGAGTTCCTGCGCGAGCTGATCGCCGGTAGCAAGAGCATGCGCACGAACATCGGTCCAGAGCCGGTGATCGAGGCGATCGAGACGACCAACGCGCTGATGGTGGCGGCGCAGCCCGCGCAGCACGCGATCATCGCGGAACTGGCCCGCGGGCTGGACAGCGCCCGAGACGTCGAGAGGCCGCCCATGCGGATTCTCCAGCTGCGCACCAGCGACGCGGCGAACCTGGCCCAGGTGCTCCAGCAGGCGTATCAGCAGCGCCCGACGGACGCGCGGCGCAAGCAGCCGGTCGACGTGCAGGCGGATTCGGCGACGAACACGCTGATCGTGTCGGCGCACGCCGACGTGCTGCCGGAGATCGAGGCGATCGTCTCGGAGCTGAATGACGCGCAGGCGCGGGACGCGGACGGTCGGGAGATCCGGATTTTCCCGCTGAAGGTGGCGCGGGCGGAGGAACTGGCGGAGACGATCGACCAGATGTTCCCGGAGCCGCCCATGCCGCTGGATCCGCGAACGAGGCAGCCCCGGCCGGATCTTCGTCAGCCCCGGGAAGTGGTGGTGCGGGCGGA
This sequence comes from Planctomycetota bacterium, assembly GCA_033763815.1. Taxonomy (GTDB): domain Bacteria; phylum Planctomycetota; class Phycisphaerae; order Phycisphaerales; family UBA1924; genus JANRJU01. The sequence continues at coordinate 84,395 of JANRJU010000023.1, read as the reverse complement.
CCGAGCGACCAACGCGCTGATCGTGGACGCGCCCGCCAAGCGTTTGGCGGGGTTCGAACAGATCGTCAAGAGCCTCGACCAGCAGAAGCTGACGCAGGACGTCGAGCTGCGCACCTATCGCGTGCAGCGAGCGGACGTGAGCGGCGTGGCGCAGTCGCTGAGGCAGCTCGCGGCGGGCGGCGCGCTGGGCCAGCCTGGTGCATCGGGGACGATCACCGTCGAGGCCCAGCCCGCGACGCGCACGATCGTTGTGAGCGGGCCAAGCTCGATCTTCCAAGGCGTCGAGCGCGTGCTCGGAGAGATGGACGCGGCGCCGGAGCGGCCCGGAACGTCGCTCAAGATGTACTCGCTCAAGCACGCGCGGGCCGAGCGCCTCGCACCCCTGCTCCAGAAGCTGCTGGTGGCGCGGGTGCGCGACGAGGCCGACGCGCAGGGCGCGCCCCCCGAGCAGGCGGCAACGCTGCTGGAGGTTGCCAGCGATGCGGCGTCGAACACGCTGCTGATCTCGGCTCCGGAGGGTGCGCAGAAGGTTGCCGAGGAACTGGTGCGGGCGCTTGACAATCCGGGAGCCGCGGGCGGAGCTTCGGTCGTGCGCGTGCTGGCGCTCAACTTCGCGGACGCCAGCATGGTGGCGCAGGCGGTGACTGCGGCGCTCGGCGCGATCGATCTTCCGACCGGCGGCAAGGTGACGGTCACGCCCGCGCCGGGCAGCGGCGCCGTGATCCTCACCGGCGCGGAGGCGGACCTGGTCAAGGCCGAGGAGCTGATCCAGCCCCTGGACGTCCGCCCCAGCGGGGCCGACGCTCCGGCGATCGAAACTTTCGAGCTCAAGCACAGCGACGCCAAGACGATCGCGCAGATCGTCGAACGACTGCTGGTGCAGCAGCAGGAGACGGATCCGCGGATTATCCAGTTGCAGCTCCAGCTAGCGCGGATGAACCGCCAGGACCTGTTCAAGAGGCCGACGATCAGGGTCGAGGCGGCGCCACAGGCCAACGCGCTGATCGTCTCCGCGCCCGCGGCGACGCTCGAGCTGGCCCGATCGGTCATCGAGCGATTGGACCAGCCCGCGGGCCAGACGCAGCGCGTTGCGGGGACCTACACACCCCGCCCGGGCGCTGGAGACCACACCTCGCTCGCGGCGTCGGTCGCGAAGATCGTGAACGCGACGCTTCCCCAGGAGCGCGGGCCGGCGGAGCTGAGCTACGAGCCCCGCAGCGGAACGATCGTGGTGCTCGGGTCGGCGGCGCAGACGAGCGAGTCGCTCAAGCTGCTGGCGCAGTTCGAGGATCGCCTGCCGACGTTGCCCCAGGTCGAACTCAGGGTGATCGAGCTGGCGCACGCGGGCGCGGCAAGCGTGGCCCCCACGGTGCAGTCTCTGCTGGAAGATCGTGCCCGCTGGCCCGAAGCGCTGCTCTCGGCGGAGCGGGCCGGCCTGCGATTTGCGCAGCCTCGCGTCAACGCGGACCCGGAGGGCGGGCGGCTGATCGTGAGCGCTCCGAGCGTGCTGATGCCGCTGGCGGGTGAGTTGGTTTCGGCTCTGGACGCGCCCACCCGCGGGGGCGATCGCGACGTGCGCGTGTTCCAACTTTCCAAGGGGGACGCGACGGGCGTGGCGGAGGCGATCCGCAGCGGCCTGGCTGGAGCAGAGAAGCCGGGTGAGGTCCCGCCGATTGTGTCGCCCGAGGCCAGCAGCAACGCGATCGTGGTTTCGGGAACACGCGAGCAGCTTGAGCGGGCGGGGGAACTGGTCAAGGGCCTGGACGCGGCGATCGAGCCCGCGGGGCTGGGCGTTCGCACGATGTTCCTCAAGTTCGCCCGGGCGGAGAACGTCGCGCCGGTGATCGAGATGGTGCTGCAGCGCGAGTCGGCGATCGACAAGCTCCCGATCTGGTATCGGGGCGACGTGCTGCTCCAGATGGGGGCGAAGGCCGATCCGCCGCGGGTCAAGGTGGCGGCAGAGAGCCGCCTGAACGCGGTCGTGATCTCGGGGCCGCAGGCGGTGCTCGACGTGGCCGAGCAAGTGGTCGCGGAGCTGGACGTGGACCCCAAGACGCGCGGGGGCGTGGCGCCGCGTGCGGTGCGGGTGGTGACGCTGCGCAACGCCGACGCGGCGGCGCTGGCCCAGAGTCTCGAGGCGGTCTTCAAGGATGATCCCGATGCCGCGAGCGAAGCGCCGCCCACGATCCGCGTGGACACCGCGAGCAACTCGCTCATCGTGCGCGGGAGCGAGTCGCAGATGAAGGTGGTGGCGGAGCTGACGTCGAAGCTCGACGCGGCAACGCTCGCGGGAACGCGGCAGATGAGGCTGATCCCGCTGGATTCCAGCCGCGTCGATGCCGGGCTCATGGCACGCACGCTGCAGCGTCTTGTGCAGGAGCAGGGCGGCGTCAAGGTGAAGGTCGTCTCGACGAAGGAGTTGCTCCAAGGCACCGGCAATCAAGGTGGAGAAGATCGATCGGCCCCCGGAAATGCTGCCCCCGGAAATGAGTCGGGTAATGGGCCGGGCGGAGGGGACGACGATGGTGACGAGCCATCGCCAACCGGCGGCGGCGGCGGTGGGGGTGGCGGCGGTAGGGATACGACTCAAGGTTCTACCAAGCCGACGCGTTCCAGCATGGCGCCCGGTGCTGGCGTTCCGAGCTTGCCAAGCGCGCCGGGCCTCCGTGGGCCAGCGGAAGCTGGAACCGGCGGCACAACCAGCGTCGCGGCTGGCGCAACGAGCGACGCTCGGAACCAGCGTGTGATGCTGAGCGGCGGAGTGCTCGTTTTTTTCCCATTGATTTCACTGGGCCAGGTCGGGCCGCCGACGGAGCTGCCGCCGGGGAACTTGCTTGATGGATCCGTCCGACTCGCCGCGGTTCAGGCGGGCGCCGGAGCGGTCGCGGATATGGCCCCGTCCGATGCCGCGGCGCCCGGCCAGCGCGCGAGCAACGATGCGGGCAGCAAGAACGAGGACAGCGAGAACGCGGATAGTCAGGAAGAGGTGACTATCGCGGTCGATCCCTCGGGCACGGCCCTGGTGGTCGTCGGCTCGGCGCGAGCGACGGATCGCATTGCCGCCCTTGCGAGGCAACTCGAGCAGCAGCTTCCGCCCGAGCCGGTGGGCGTGCGCGTCGTGACGATTCCGCCCAGCGTGGATGCGGGGCCGATCGTGCAGGTTGTTGAGGAGTCGATCCGTCAGATCGGCAGGCGGGGCCCGACAAACGTTGGCGGCTTTACCGGTCCCGTCAGCGTGTTTGCTGATCCATCGGGCGGCTCGGTCATCGTGCTGGCCAACGACACGGACTTTGCGCCGGTCGGGCAGCTCATCGCGACGCTGTGCGAGTCTCCGTCCGGAACCGAGCTTGCGGTGAAGTTCTACCCGCTGGCGTCAATCTCCGCCGAGCGGGCCCAGGGGGCGATCCGCGATCTGTTCCGCGCGCGGCCCGAGGGTGCGCAAGCGAGGCGGCTGCGGGCGGTCGATGTGCGCGTGCTTGGTCCGGATGGCACTCCGGTTGATGGAACGATCGACCCGGGGCTCGTGCGGGTCATCGCGGACCCGGCGGGCGCTGCGATCATCGTCGCCGCTCCGACGCGGAGCATCCCGCTTCTGGACGCCTTCATCGGGCTGATTGATCAGAGCCCGGTGCTGGATCGCCTGAGCATCCGGCGATACCCGCTCGAGCACGCCCGGGCGACCGAGCTAGCGCCGACGATGCAGAGGCTGTTTGATGCGCAGCGGCAGGGGCCGGGCGCGGACGACACGCCCGAAGCCCGTTTCGTCGCCGACGAGCGCTCGAACGGGCTGCTGGTGACCGCGAGCGATGCGCAGCACGCCGAGGTGGCGCGATTGCTGGCGACGGCGGACGCCTCGCTGGATGAGGATGGCTACGAGCTCGCGATCATCACGCTGCAGCAGGTGACGCCCCGCGTCGTCGAGGGCGTCGTCAAGCAGGTGCTGATCGGGCGCGACCCCGGGCGGGCGGAGCGCATCCGCATCTCTGCCGACGATCAGTCGAGCGTCTTCGTGATTCGGGCGGCTCCGGATGACATCAAGGCGGTTCGCGAGCTCGTCTCCCAGTTGGATCGGGCGGAGGCGAGCGGCCTTCCCGTGCGGACGGTCCGGCTCGAGCGGGCCGACGCGCAGGTCGCAGCTGCGACGCTCCAACGCTTCTTTCAGGACCGGGCGAACGCATCCAGCAAGCCCGGGTTGCGCGTGAGCAATCGCGTTTCGGTCGTCGGCGACCGGCGGAGCGGGACGCTGGTTGTCGCGGCGTCCGACGACGACTTTGAGCAGATCCAGTCGCTGGTCGCGGATCTGGACAAGCCCCTGCCCCGGGCGGATTTTCAGTATCGCCTCGTCCAGCTCAAGCACGTCAAGGCGACGGACCTGCGCGACACGCTGGACAACCTCGCGTTCGAGGCGATCCAGTGGGACCGCATCAGCGCCCTGCGTGGCGGCATCGCCCCCGAGGACGATAACCGGCTTGCCGTCGAGGCCAACCAGAAGACCAACACGCTCGTGCTCTTCGGCTCCGGCGACGTGCTCGAGCTCTTCAGCAAGATCATCTCCGAGCTGGATCAGCCCGCGTCGGAGCTGACGGCGATGACCGTCAAGGTCGTGCCGATCGAGAAGGGTGATCTGGAAGCCATCCGAAACGTGGTGCAGAAAGCGCTCTCCGGGCCCGAGCGTCCGTTCTGGTGGTGGAACGACGAGGAGGAGCAGGACACGATCACCATCGAGATCGACCGGGCACGCCGCCTGCTGGTCTTCGTGGGGCGGGGCGAGAAGGTCGATCGCGCGGTGGCGTTCGCCCAGGAACTCGAAGCGGCGGGCGGTCGCGAGGGGCAGCAGATCGAGGCGATCGCGCTGCAGCACGCGCGGGCGGATCGCGCCGCGGTCAACCTTCGCCAGTTCTTTGCCTCCCGCTCGCGCAACCAAGGCCTGGGTGACGATGGCGTGTCGATCTCCGGCTCGCCCGACGGGAATCTGCTGATCGTCTCGGGCGACGCTGCGACGATCGCGCAGGTGAAGGATCTGGTCGCCCAGCTCGACCAGCCCGAGGTGGGACGCGACCGCGAGATCAAGATCTATCCGGTCCGCAACGCCTCGCTCCAGGAGTTGACGCAGACGCTGCGCTTGATGTTTCCGCAGGCGCGGGGCGAGAACGAGCGGGTGATTATCACGCCCCAGCCCAGCATCGCGTCGCTGATCGTGTCCGCCCCGCAGGAGCTGGTGGAGCAGATCGAGGGCCTGCTGGTGCAGCTCGACCGCGCACCGACGCCGGAAGAGACTAACGTCGCGACGATCGCGCTCACGACGGCGCGGGCGAGCGAGGTTGCGCAGGCGCTCAAGGGCGCACTGCCCCCCAACGTCAAGGTGACGCTGACGCCCATCACCCGGACCAACACGCTGCTGCTGACGGGTTCGGACGAGGCGATCGCGCTGGTGCGCGAGCAGATCGCGCGCATCGATGGTGAGCCGGCACGCTCGCCCCTGGTCTTCAAGCGATTCAAGCTTCAGAACGCGCGGGCGTTTGACGTCTACGGCGCGCTCACCCAGCTCGTGCGGGCTCGCACGGTCTCGGGCGAGAGCCAGCCGGTGCTGGATTTCTTCCCGCAGGACAACACAGTCGTCGCCTCGGCGCCCGCCGACCTTCTGGCGGAGATCGAATCCATGGTTCGCGAGCTGGACGTCGCCAGCGGCGCGACACGCCGGACGGACTTTGTGAAGCTCGAGTTCGCCAAGGCCGAATCGATCTCGGCGGCGCTCCGCGTCTTCTATGGGCGGACGGCACCCGAGGCTTCCAGCGAGGCGGCGCGGAACGTGTCGATCGTTGCTGATCCCGCGAGCAACTCGCTGGTGGTCTCTGCCGACGAGAGCGTGTGGGATGGTCTGCGGGCCCTGCTCAAGAAGCTGGACACCGAGGAATACGACACGTCGCGTCAGATCACGCTGATCGCGCTGCGCCACGCCGACGCGGCGAGCGTCGCCCGGGCGCTCAACGAGGGCTTCCGCCAGCCCGTGAATGACCAGATCCAGCGCGAGCGGGCCCGCACGGAAGCGAACCGGCGGGCACGCGGCGGGCAGCGGGAAGAGGACTTCTTCGACGCTCCCGCGGTGCTCGTGGACGCGGAAGGGCTTCCGACCGTCACGGCAGAGCCCCAGACCAACTCGCTCATCGTCTTTGCCGGTCGCCAGGAACTGGAGCGCGTCCGCACGATAGTCAAGCAGATCGACGTCCCCGATCTTCTGAACCTTCCCGCGGCCCAGGTCATCCCCCTCAAGACCGGCAAGCCCTCGGAGATCGCCAATCGTGTCCGAGAGCTGTTCCTCAACCAGCCGGGCGGGCGGCAGACGGGGGCTCGGTCGGTCGTCATCCTGGGCGATGATTCCAGTGGCTGCTTGATCGTCCGCGCCGACGAGGAGCAGTTTGCCCAGATCCGTGCGCTGGCGGAAACGCTGCAGCAGCAGGGGCTCGCGGCGCGGGTGCAGCCCAGCATCGTGAGGCTGAGCCGCGTGCCGGCGGCGCGCCTTCGCCAGACGCTGCTGAGCACCTTCCTCCCCCTGGCGCAGCAGCTGGGAGAGGCGCTGGCGATCGAGGTCGATCGTTCGAGCAACGCGCTCGTCGTCGTCGCATCGCCCAGGCTTTTCGAAGAGATCAGCAAGATCGCCAGCGAGCTCGACGCGCCGGAGCTTGGCGATGGCGCCGCGGAGAACGGGGCGGAGATCCCGCCGACGCGACTCGGGCAGTCGGTCTTCATCATCGATGTCAAGAACAACGACCCGGCTGCGGTGCAGCAGATGCTCGAGCAGATGGGGCTCACGCGTCCGCAGGCGCAGGACCGTCCGGGCGTGGTCGTCGAGCCCGTGACGATCGTTCCGCTCAAGTCGCGACGGGCGCTGGCGGTGCTCGCCTCGCCGGGCGACGGGCCAGCGGTCGTCGAACTCGTGCGTGCGCTCGACGCCGAGCCCGCGGCGGCGGAGCAGACCACGGCGATGATCCCGCTCAAGCTCGCGACCGCCTCGCGCGTCGTCGCGACGCTCGAGCAGATGCTCCAGACCGGGACGCAGGCAACCCAGACCGGTCCCGCGCGAGCGCTGGCGGAGCACGTCCGGCGTCTTTCGATCTCGCGCCACGGCGTGGACCAATCCTCGCTAGTGGTCGATCTGGCGCAGCCCGTCCGTCTGATCGCCGACGCGGAGAGCAACGCCGTCGTGATCGCGTCAACGCCCGGCAACGTCGAGGCCCTGAAGGAAGTCGTCGCCTCGCTCGACACCCTCCCGCTGGGCGATGCGGTGCTGGTGCGGATGTTCCCGCTGGAGAGCGCCTCGGCCTCCCGCGTGCGTGCGATCGTGCAGCAACTCTTTGAGCAGGGCGAAGCGCTCCGTCGCTTGCCGGGCACGCAGCGTCGCGGGCAACCCACCACCCAGACCGGGCAGGCGTTGGCGGGCGAGATCTCCGTCGCGATCGACGAGCGGACCAACACGCTGATCGTCGCGGGCCGCGAGGAGGCGCTGGCGCTCGTCGAGGTGCTGATCAAGGATCTTGACAACGAGGAGGCGGGAAGCTGGGTTGAGCCCGTGGTGATTCCGCTCCAGCACGCCGACGCGCAGACGCTGGCGCAGAAGCTCCAGGCGGTGCTGATCCAGGGTCTGCCCACGACCCCGGAGGCGGTGGGCCTCCAGCGGGTCTTCGCGAGGCTGCGCATCACCCGGGAAGGCGGGGCGGTGGGCGAGGGTGGACGGGCGCCGATCGAGGCGGACCTCTTCTCGCCTCTGACGAGGCTTGTGATCACGCCCGATGAGGAACTGAACGCCCTCATCGTGATCGGAACGCCCAGCAACGTGGGCGTGGTTCGCGAGCTTGTCGAGCGGCTCGATGTTGAATCGGCGTCGGCGGCCAACAGTGTGCGGGCGTTCCCGCTCCGGCACGCCGCGGCGGCCCGCGTTGCGCAGATCGCCCAGCAGGTCTTCCGCCAGCGCGAGCAGGCGGGCGGGCTGCGACCCGAAGACGCGCTGGCAATCACGCCCGACACACGGACCAACTCGCTCATCGTCTCGACCAGCAACAAGAGCTTTGCGATCCTGGAAGGCCTGCTCAAGACGCTCGACAGCGAGCGATCGAACGAGTCGGTCGGGCTGCACGTGATCCCCGTCACGGGCGTGGACGTGATGCAACTGGCGCCGAAGATCGAGCGCCTGATGCGCGAGCGACTGGAAGCGGCGGCGAGGCTGGGCGACGCCGAAGACCCGCAGGCGGTCTTCACCATCGAGCCCGAGCCGGTGAGCAACCTCCTGATCGTCGCCAGTTCGCAGGAAAACCTGGCGGTTGTCAAGGAGCTGATGACCGCGCTTCAGGGCGACGCGTCCCGCGTCTCCGGCGGGCAGGTGCAGGAAGTCATTCAGCTCGGAAAGACGCCCGCCAACGAGGCGGCCCAACAGGTTGAGGCGCTCTACGTCGACCGCGAGCGTCAGCGCCGCGGGCCCGACGCGGTCTTTGTCTCTCCCAGCGAGCGGCTGAACGCTCTTGTCGTCAGCGGGACGCGCGAGGACGTCGACGCGATCCGTGCGATCGTGCAAAGGCTCGACGAGGCCCAGGCGCTCAGCGTCCGCCAGATCGAGCGCATCGAGCTCAAGAGCGCCAACGCGCTGGAAGTGGTCAATCTCCTGGAGAACGTGCTGGGAGGCAGGCCCGTGAGCAACCAGCGAGGGCTGGGCTCGCGCCAGGCAACGCGACTGAGCTTCCTGCGGCAGCAGGTCGCCAGTCAGGCCTCCGCGGCGACGGGCACGCAGCCGACCGAGGCCGAGATCGACGGCATCATCAAGGATCAGGTCACGCTGACGCCCGACCTTCGTTCCAACTCGGTCGTGGTTGCGGCGCCGGCGCCGATCGTCGCGCTGGTGCGGGAGATTGTTGCCGACCTGGACAGCACGTCGGCGGGCGCACGCAAGATCGAGAAGTTCATCCTCAAGAACGCCGACGCGCGCCAGATGTCGCGTCTGTTGCAGGGCGTGTTCCGCCTGGAGCAGCAGGGCAACGTCCTGGTGCTGGTCCCCAGCCGCCTGACCGAGCAGGGTCAGAATGATGCGGACGTCGCGCCGGCGGGGGCGGGCGGCACAACGGTGACCGCCGTGCCCGATGCGCGACAGCAGCTCTCGATCGCGATCGACGCCCGGACGAACATGCTGATCGTCTCCGGCACCGAGGAGTACATCGAGCTGGTTCGCAAGATCGTCACCGAGATCGACCAGGTCGAGGCGACGGAGCGCGAGCAGCAGGTTTTCCACCTCAAGAACGCCAAGGCCAAGGAGCTGGAAACAACGCTCCGCTCCTACTTCCGGGGCGAGTCCGACCTGCAGCGTGAGACGCTGGGCCCCGAGCAGACGGGCGCTCTCTCGCGCCAGCTCGAGCAGGAAGTTACCGTCGTTGGCGACGAGAAGACCAACAAGCTGGTCATCTCGACCTCGCCCAGGTACATGCAGACGGTGCTGGACATCGTCCGCGAGCTGGACGCACCGCCGCCGCAGGTCATGATCGAGGTTTTGCTGGCCGAGGTCACGCTCGACGCTCAGGACCAGTGGGGCGTTGATATCCGAGCCGGACCATTCGGGGGTGACAACGTCTCGGCGTCGGCTCTGGCGGGCAACTCGGGGGTGCAGACGTCGCTGGGCGTTCCCAACCTCAGCGTCTCCAGCGCCGATTTCTCGCTGCTGATCCGCGCGCTGGAATCCCAGGGCAAGCTCGAGGTTCTCAGCGAGCCCAAGCTGATGGTCAACAACAACACCGAGGCGTCGATCGAAGTGGGCCAGGACGTCGCGATCGTCGATGGCGTCGAGCGCACGCCCCAGGGCGGCACTGTCTCCAACGTTACCCGCCGATCGGTCGGCATCATCCTGAACGTCACGCCCACGATCTCGACCGACGGGTTCGTGCGGATGGAGATCAAGCCGGAGATCTCAACGCTCAGCGATCGCACGACGAGCCTGGGCGAAGGGGCCGAAGCACCGATCATCAACAAGCGGACCGTCGACACCGTGGTGACGGTGCGAGACGGGCAGAGTGTGGTCATTGGCGGGCTGATCCAGACCCAGGACGAGCTACGGCGGACGAAGGTTCCCGTGCTGGGCGACGCGCCGATCATCGGCGGGCTCTTCCGCTCCACGAGGAACACCAACACCAAAACGGAGTTGCTGGTGATCTTGACCCCCCGGGTGGTGATCGGTCAGACCGATGACCGCCTGCGCGCGACTGGTGCGTGGACGAAGGAAGCAGTGGGGGAACTGGCCGACCCAACGAGCGTGCAGCGCTATTTGGAGAAGGTCAAGCGGTCGGTCGAGAGCACGCGCCGCCTGAACGCTGGGGCCAACGAGCGTCCAGCGGGAGGCGAGGCGAGCGGGACCGGCGCGTCGAGCGGACCCGCCATGTCCAACGGGCGGCCCAGTGAACCGTTGACAAGCCCCGAGCCAACCGGAGCGGAGAGCCCCGACGCTGCCCGGCCGCCGACTCCGCCGGTCCGTCCACCCGACCCGGTTCCTGCAGCGGAGCCGGTTCGTCCGCCCGAGCCCGTGATGTATCCTCCAAAGCCTGATCCGAATGTGCGTCCTGGGGCGACTGGCAACGGATGATGTGCCTCAGGATGCTGAGGGAAGGAAAACGACCATGAAGTTCGACGCGCAAGGCAGTGGATTCTCCGCCCAAGGTCGCCGGGGGAGCGCGAACCGCTCTTCGGGTCTCAGCCCCCGCTTGTTGCTCATGGCGGGTGCTTCGGCGAGCCTGCTGGCGGGTGTGCTGCCGAGCGGCGGGTGCGTAGTCGACGACGGGCGGGTCGGTTCGTCTCGCTCGGCGAGCAAGCCCGCGCCGCCCCCGCGCGGCGCGCAGCCCAATCGCATGCTCGTTTCCGCAGCCGAGCCTCAGGATACCGACGGTAACACGTTCCCGGATGAGATCCTCGTGACGATGTACTTGTTCGATGACGCGCATGCGACGGCGTCGATCGCGCCGCCCGGGAGCACGGTCATCCGCCTTGTCCGCCAGCCCGAGGGCGAAGTGCTGCGTGAGTGGACGTTCGACGAGGCGAAGACCAAGGGCGCTTTGCGCCGCGGGCCGGTGGGCCCGGCGTTCGAGTTTCGCCTGAGCTTGCTCGAGAATGGTGGCGATGTCGCTCCGCCGACGCCGGTGGACGTCGTTCCGCTCTTCACGCCGACGGGCGGAGAGCCGGTGCGATCGCGAGGCACCGCCACGGTGCGCCTCGGTCGTCTGGCGAACTGAGAGCTTTGCGGCCTGACGACGGGTGTCCAACGCGAGTTGTGTCGCAGGTCGGCGAGTGAGCGCGCTCGCCCTCGTTCCGGGTCCGCGCGCACGGCGACCGACTGATTCAAGTGGTTCTCTGGGAGTTCCCGGAAGTGCTCCGTGATGAAGGGACCAGCGCACGCGGTGCAAAGTGACTGCGCGGAAAGGCCGAAACAGAAGACGCCAGCGTTCCGCCTTGCCGAGCGAGTCCCGCGATGGGCTTCGGCGAGGGCAGTCATGCACCACCCACGAGGGCCAGCCGTGCCACGATCCAACTCCAGTCGTCTCGCGTTCATGCGTCTCTCGCGTCCGGGCCTGATGGGGCCGGTGGCATCGCTCGCCCTGCTGGCGGGCACGCCCTGCGCCCTGGCCCAGAACGAGGGCGACGGGCCCGTCTCCTCGGGCCTTCAGGCCCTGGACTCCGGCCCGTCGGGCGGTTCGTCGATTCCGACGAAGGTCGCTCCCGCCGGTCAGGCGACCACGCCCGGTCAGGGGATCCTGGCCAAGCCCACGGGAACCAACGAAGCCAGCCAGCCCACCGCCGCGGGCGACGACGTGGTGGTCGACCTGCACGTCAACGACGAAGACCTCGCTCGCGTTCTGGAGATGCTCAGCATCCAGAGCCAGCGGAACATCGTCGCGAGCAAGAATGTGTCGGCGCGGATCACCGCCAACCTCTATGGCGTCACGTTCTACGAAGCGATGGAGGCCATCCTCCACGTCAATGGCTATGGCTACATCGAGCGGGGCAACTTCATCTATGTCTACACGCTGGAGGAGATCGCCGAGATTGAGAAGACGATGCGTCAGCGCATCTCCAAGCTGCTGAAGCTGAACTTCCTCAACGCCATCGACGCCGCGGAGTTCGTCAAGCCGCTGCTCTCGGAGCAGGGCCAGATCAAGACCAACGGCAAGACCGAAACCTTCGCGGTGGGGAACCTGCCGGGCGGGGCCGACGAGTTTGCCAACGACGCCTCGATCGTGGTGTTCGACTTTGAGGAGAACGTCGCGGAGATCGAGAAGCTGATCGCCCAGCTCGACACCAAGCCCGCGCAGGTGCTCGTCGAGGCGACCATCCTTCAGACCACCCTCAACGAGGCGAACGCCTTCGGCGTCGACTTCTCCATCATCGGAGACCTGGACTTCCTCGACTTCGTCGGAACGGGCGGACCCCTCCGCACCACCGACTCGCTCATCCGGGGTCAGGGCGGTCGCCTCACGGGCGGCAGCTCTGTGCCCGTCGCCGTGCCGGGCGACCTCCGCGGCGGCAGCGTGACGAGCACGCCCGGCAACACCGCCGGCCCCGCGACCGCCAAGGTTGGCATCTACTACGACGACGTTGCGGTCTTCCTCCGTCTGCTCGACGAAGTGACCGACTCGACGATCCTCTCCAACCCGAAGATCCTCGCGCTCAACCGCCAGCCCTCGCGCGTCCTCGTCGGTCGCAAGGTCGGCTATCTCAATACGACCAGCACCGACACGTCGACGACGCAGAGCGTGCAGTTCCTCGATACTGGTACCCAGCTTTACTTCCGCCCGTTCGTTTCGTCGGATCGCACCATTCGCATGGAGCTCAAGCCCCAGGTTTCGGAAGCGGTGATCCGCGACACGCGTGACGCCACGGGCGCCGTCGTGACGATCCCCGACGAGATCACCAACGAGCTCGTCACCAACGTCATCGTGCAGGACGGGCAGACGGTCGTGCTGGGCGGGCTCTTCCGCGAGTCGACGGAGTCCACCCGTCGCCAGGTTCCGCTGCTGGGCGATATCCCGCTGATCGGGGCGGCGTTCCGCGGCCACGAGGACAAGGTTGCCCGCACCGAGATCATCTTCCTGATCACGCCGTCGATCGTGAACGACCAGGTGATGGCCGAGCAGGGCCAGCGTGGTCTTGACTATGTCGAGCGGGTTCGCGCTGGCAGCCGCGAGGGCCTGCTGCCCTTCAGCCGCGACAAGGTGACGGGCCAGATGCTGGTGGACGCGCGTCGTCTGGCGGCGGAAGGCAAGACGGATGAGGCGCTGCACAAGGTCCGGCGTCTGTTGAAGATGAACCCCATGCAGCCGGAGGCGATCGCGCTGCGTGACGAGCTGACCAACAAGCCCGCCCAGTGGCCAAGCCGCAGCATGCTGCGGGACATCATCCGCACGGAAGCCGAGAATCGCGAGCGGGTGCGTGGAAACCGCCGGGCGGACGCGCAGGATGATGCCGGTGCGTTTGGCGCGACCGCGTCGACCGGCAGCGTGGGCAGGTTCAATCAGGCCGGTGAGTTCGAGCAGGTCGATCCGGCCAACGAAGCTCCAGCAACGTACACCCAAGCTCTGGAGCCCGCCACGGGCACGCCAACGACCGGCACCCAGGCTTCGGTGAACGACGCGGTCGCACCGACGAACGAGGAGACGGACACCCAGGTCGCTCCGGGCACGAACGGCACGAGCACCACGCACAGCAGCGCTACGCAGGCCACGAATGAGGGTGTCACGACGCAGTCGACCCCCGCAACTTCGAGCGACCTGCTCCCGCCGGTCGAACTTCCACCCGTGAAGCGAGCCGCGTCGGGCAACCTCAAGTCCGGTGAGTTCCTTCCCCCGGCTTCGGCTCCCTTCCAGTCCTCGAGCTTCTCGGTGAGCACCGTGACCCCCCTGCCCACCGACAGCGCCAGCGTCTTCAGCCCGTACTACGACCCGGTTTGGGGCGGCGTCCTTCCGTTGAGCAAGCCTCGATCGGACTCGGCGTTCTCGACCGTTCAGGACATCCCCGCCGGCGAACGCTGAGCGCAGCTTCCAACCCGGCGTCATGAACTCGGGGGTTCGATCGCTGTTTCGGGCGGTCGGACCCCGTTCCGTTTTCCGGGCCCGGCTTCCGGGCATGTCATTCGCGCAGTCTCTTGGGAGATCCCACCATGCAACGCTTCACCGCTCGTCGTCTTGCGCCCGCCGCGATGCTCGCTTCGGCCTTGGCCTTGTCCGGGTGCGTCGGGCACGGCGGCTACACCAAGCAGCACATCAACGCCGCGAAGGAAAAGATGAGCCTGATGAAGAGCGCCACGGAGTGGCAGATGGCCAACCAGGCGTTCATGGCCGGGGATATGAAGAAGGCGCTTCGAGGTGTCAACCAGTCGCTCACGATCAACGAAAAGGTGGTCAAGAGCCACGTGCTCAAGGGGCGCATCCTCCTGGAAATGAGCGATCTTGAGGGCGCCGTCGCCTCGTTCCAGCGGGCCATCGAGCTCGAGCCGGAGAACGTGGATGGCCACTACTACCTCGGGTTTGCGTACGAACGCTTCTCCAAGCGCGAAGAAGCGCTCGCGGCGTATCGCAAGGCCTTCGAGCTTGATCAGTCCAACCCGCAGTACGCGATCGCGACCGCCGAGGTGCTCATCGATCTTGGGCGAGCGACCGAAGCCGAGGCGTTCCTCGTCGCGGAGCGTTCGAGGTTCGAAAACAACGCCGGGGTTCGCCAGACGCTCGGGCACATGGCCCTGATCCGGGGCGACCAGAACGCGGCCCTGGAACTGTTCAACGAGGCGAGGCTTCTGGCGCCGGACGACACCGCGATCACGGAAGACCTGGCTCGCGTGCAGATGCTCACTGGCAAATATGCCGAGGCGGAGTACAACCTTGGTCGACTGCTGACGGGGCCGACCGCTAGCTCGCGCCCGGATCTCATGCACATGCGGGCGCAGTGCCTCTCGCGACTCGGGCGGCACGGCGACGCTCGACGCCTGCTGATCGAACTCTCGGAAAGCCCGGCCGGCGGCGCTGATCCTGAGGTGTGGATCAGCCTCGCCGACGCGTGCATGGAACTCAAGGACTTCAATCGTCTTCGGATGGCGGCAACGCGGATTGTCGCGATCGCGCCCGAGCGTCCGGAGGGGTATATCTATCGCGGGATTTTTGAGCGGCGCCAAGGGCGCTCCGATGCGGCGATCCAGAGCCTGAACAAGGCTCTGACCCTCAAGCGCGACGCGGACACGCTGATTCTGTTGGCGCTCACCTACCAATCTCGGGGGCTGAGGCAGCAGGCCCGTGCGGCGCTGGCGGAAGCCGCGACGCTTGAACCCCAGAGCGAGGCAAGGCAGTTGCTGGCCTCGCTGGAGCAGGCTCCCGGCACCGCTCAATAGACGGTTGCCTCCGCAGTTCGATTACTGAGAACGGGCCTTCGGACGGGTCTCGGGCTGGCATCCGACGATCCGCGGGAGTACATTCCCGCCGATGCTCCGTCTGAACAACCTCCGCAAGGCCTTCGGCCCGGTGGTCGCCGTCGACGGGCTGTCGCTCGAAGTCGAGCGAGGCGAGGTGCTCGGGCTGCTTGGGCCCAACGGCGCGGGCAAGAGCACGACCATCTCGATGGCGGTTGGGCTGCTCAAGCCCGACTCCGGAACAGTCACGCTCGAGGGCGTGGGCAACGCGGATTCGCTCGAAGCTCGGCGTCTACTCGGGCTGGCGCCGCAGGCGCTGGCTGTGTATGACGAGCTGACCGGGCTCGAGAACGTCGTGTTCTTCGCGCGCCTGTATGGGCTGTCGGCGAGCGCCGCGCGCGACGCCGCGAAGCGCGCCCTGGACATGGTCGGGCTTGGCGCCAAGCTCGGCCATCGGGCGAAGACCTATTCCGGCGGGATGAAGCGCCGTCTGAACCTGGCGGTGGCGCTGGTGCACCGCCCGCCCATGCTGCTGCTGGACGAGCCCACGGCGGGGGTCGATCCGCAGAGCCGCGCGAACATCCTTGATCTGGTTCGCTCGCTCAAGGAGGCGGGCACGACGATCGTGTACACGACGCATTACATGGAAGAAGCGCAGCGGCTCTGCGACCGAGTCGCCATCATCGACCAGGGCAAGCTCCTGGCGCTGGCGACGGTCGACGAGCTGATCGCCTCGCACGGCGGCGCGTCGGTCATCCACGTCACCCGGCCCGAGGGCCACGAGCGGATCTCCTCCAATGATCCGATTCGCGAGCTGGGCCCGCTGCTGGCGCGGGGCGACGTGCTGGCGGTCAGAATTGATCGCCCCGACTTGGAGGGCGTGTTCCTCTCGCTCACCGGTCGATCGCTTCGGGATTGATTCTGCTCCGCGAAGAAAGGCAGGAATCTGATGCATGCCGTTCTCGCCATCGCGATGAAGGACCTCAAGCTGCTGGCGCGCGATCGCTCCAGCGTGTTCTTCACGTTTGTCTTCCCGTTGGTGACGGCGCTGCTCTTTGGCTTCATCTTCAGCGGCGCCGGAGGTGGTGGGAACGACGCGATCGAAGTCGCGGTCTCCGAATCCGGGCTTTCCGACGCGGGGCGAGCGTTCGTCGCCGACCTGAACGCCGACCCTTCGATCAAGGTGCTCCCGGTCGCGACCGACGCCGAAGGCGAATCGCTCGTGCGCAAAGGAGTCGCGGCGGCGTTCATCCGCGTCCCCGCCGATTTCCAGCCGGGCACGATGATGATCGGCGGCGGGCTGGCGATCACGGGCGTTGTCGATCCCAAGCGGACGGCGGAGGCGGGGCTGCTGGAAGGCAAGCTCAACCAGATCGGGTTCATGCAGTTGCAGCGGGCGTTTGCCAACCAGGGACAGACCGAGGACATGCTTCGGCAGGCGCGTGCGGCGCTGGCCTTCTCAGGATGGGACGCGGAGCGCAAGCGGATCTTCTCGGAGTTCTTGGGCTCTGTCGGCGCGATGAGCGCCGAGGCTCGCGAGGATGCCAGGGCGCCCCGCTCCGGCGCAGGCGAGGGCGGGCCGGAAGAACGCCCGGCCGCGCAGGCAGGCTGGTCGCCCGTGCGAGTTGAGCTCTCAAAGCTCCAGGTTGACCGCCGCGGACCACCCAACGCCTTTGCCATCTCGTTCCCGCAGGGGATCGTTTGGGGATTGATGGGCTGCGTGACGGCGTTCGCGGTTGGCCTCGCGGAGGAGCGCTCACGCGGGACGCTCATGCGATTGGTCGTCGCCCCGCTCTCGCCGGGGCGGACGCTCTTGGGCAAGGCGCTGGCGTGCTTCATCGCCTGCTTTGTCGTTCAGTTCCTGCTGCTCGGGCTCGCGACGATCGGCTTTGGCGTCTCGATCGCTCGCCCTGACCTGCTCGCGCTGGTCATGCTCGCGACCGCGACGGGCTTCACGGGCGTGATGATGGCGCTGGCGGGCCTGGCGCGCACGGAAGCCGCCGCCTCGGGCATGGGACGAGCGGTTGTCATCGTCATGGCCATGATCGGTGGCGGCACAATCCCGGTCTTTTTCATGCCCAAGGCGATGCAGTCGCTCAGCGCCATCAGCCCGTTCCGCTGGGCGAGCCAGGCGATCGACGGCGCGCTCTGGCGGGGCCTGCCGCTCAATGAACTCCTGCTGCCGCTGGGCGTTCTCTTTGGCGTCGGCATCGTGGGGTATGCCATCGGGGCGGCTTCGTTCAAGCGGGCACGCGTGGCATGAGCTCACAGCCCGACCAAGCGCCGATCCAAACGCCGGTCCAAACGCCAGTCCAGGCGCCGGTGCAAGCGACAGGCGTGGCGCCCGTCCAAGCGACCCTCCCGGTCTTGCCCGCTCCCGCACATCTGCGGCTGCGCTCGCTCGACGCGTTTCGCGGCCTCGTGATCGTGCTGATGTTCTTGGTCAATGTCGCGGGCAACGACCCGGCGCTTCCGGGCTGGCTCGCCCACCGCGGTTGGAACCAGGGACGCATGGGCAATGGGCTTGCCGACTTTGTCTACCCCTGGTTCTTGTTCATCGTCGGCGTTGCGATCCCGTTTTCTATGGCCTCGGGACGCGGACGCGATGCATCGGTGGTGAGCAAACTATTCAGCGCTCTTCGCCGCGGCATCACGATCTACTTGCTGGGCACACTGCTGTGGTGTGCAACGATCGGATACGCCTCTCCGGAAGCGATCGCGAGCGGGCGACCACGCGCATTCATCGACTGGCGCGTCCTGCTGCACTGGGACATCCTGCCCATGATCGGGCTGGCGTACTTCCTTGGGGTGTGCCTGCACCACCTCCCGCGCTGGGCGATCATCGCCTTCATCACGCTTGTTCTCGCGGGCAAGTACGCGATCCTGAAGTTGATCCCGCATCCGGCGACGGGCGAGATCGTGTGGACACAATCCGCCAGCACGCAGCAGTGGATCCGCGCGGAGCTTGGTTGGCTCGGCACACTTCTGACGCAGGGGCTCCCAGCAACCGCAATCGTGTGCATGGGCGATCTTGCCGGACGCGTGCTCCGCACCACCTCGCCCGGCGGACGAGCGTTCCATGCTGCATTGAGGTCGAGCGCTACCCCATCAGCCGCTGAGAGCGGGCCCCCGCACACAACGCGAGCCGACGATCGTCCCGACTGGCAGAAGCTCCTCGTTGCGGGCCTGACGCTCTCACTGGCTTCCTACGCCATGCACCGAGCGCTGATCCCGTACAGCAAGGATTTCATGACCTCCTCTTTCCTGCTGCTCATGGCGGGCTCTGCGGCGGCAGTGCTTGGCCTCATGTACTGGCTCATTGATGTCCGGCGCAAGACTTCCGCGAGCTTCCTGCGAGTCTTTGGCGTCAACGCGCTGGCGATTTACGTCGCGGCCGAACTCTCCTGGAAGTGCATCCTCATGCAATGGCACGTGGTTCTTCCAGGCGGCTCGCTCGACCCAGGTGGTGACAGCCAGCCCCGGAGCGCCGCGATGATCGTCGCGCTCAAGGCGTGGCTCGCCGCGGGCGTTGGCGACACCCTCGCGGCGTGCCTCCGCATCGCGATCTACATCGCATGCTTCTGGGCGCTCGCAGCATGGATGGACGCCAAGAAGCTCTACATCAAGGTGTAGCTGGGCGCCGCCCACGCTGCCCGCCACCAGGCAGGCCGGGCGGGCAGGGCCGGGCGGGCAGGCGGGCGTCAGGCCTTCAGCTTGCGTGCGACGTTGGCGATCTCCGCGCCGAGCCCCTTCACCATCGCGTCCTGCTTGGCGTCCTTGAACTTTCCCTGCTCGTCCATTGCTTCGTGAACCTTCATCACCGCGACCTGGGTTGCGAGAACCAGCACGTTGATGTTGCCCAGGATCGACCGGACATGCGAGAGCCCGCGGAGCCCGCCCAGCGCTCCGGGGGACGCGGCCAGCAGCCCGCACACCTTCCCGGTGAAGCACTCCAAGGGCTTCTCGGGCGTGCCGTCGCTCTTGTTTCCCGGGCGCGTCGCCCAGTCGATCGCGTTCTTGAGCACCGCGGTGATCGAGCTGTTGTACTCCGGACAGGCGATCAGGAAGGCGTCGTGCGATAGGAGCAAGTCCTTGAACTTGCGGGCGTTCGGATGCAGGCCGTCCTTCTTCTCCAGATCCTCATCGAACATGGGCATCGGAAGATCGGCAAGGTCCAGGTCGGTGACACTCGCGCCTGCCGCACGGGCGCCATCGCCCGCCACGCGAACGAGCTTCTTGTTGTACGAATCGCGACGCAGGCTTCCGGCAAACGCAAGCACTCGAACGTTCATGGATCAACCTCCCAGCTCAAACCGCACCGGCGACTGCGGCAGCAGCCCGGCCCGCCCATCGGGGCAAGCTCTGGTCGCTGCAGCTGGCGCCGAGGCACCGGCGATCAAGATAGGTCAAACGAATCCAGCGGGTGGTTCAGTACCCCGCCCGAGGCCAAGCTCGCGCCCTGCCCGCTTGGGCTGGAAGAACCCGGGCCCGGCGCGGCGAGCACGCCCTCAGCATCCACCTGCTCGACCAGGAAGACCTTCTCCGCCCAACACTGGACGGTGTGGTTGTTGGCGTCCACGCCCTCCCCGATTCCCAGCGTGAGGCTGTATGCCCCTGCGGGCAGCCTTGGCCAGGTGAAGTCGATCGAGACTTGGCGGATCCCCGCCCGGAGCATCCCGGTTCCCAGCCCGCTCTGCACGATATTGCCAACCGCGACGGGCTTGCCCAGCGTGTCGTACGCCGTGAAGCCGACAATGACGTCGCGGAAGTTCTTGAGCGCGTGGACGCGCCCCACGAGGCGGACGTGGTCGCCCTCCTCGACGGTGGCTGGTGCGTCGGGCGCGGCCAACTCACCATCGACTTCGAGTCGCACGCCGACGATGCGGCAATCGAGGCGGCCGACGAGCGAAGCGTCGTCAACCGGTCGGAAGGCCGCCTCGTCAATCGCATCACGCGTGTGAGGAAGCCGCAAGGCCGCGCGGGCGAACGCCGCATCCTCGTGAGGGAGCGCACCCGGGGGCGAAAACTGGTCAGGCCCGCTCGCTGCATGCTGGGCGATAGGCTGGACTGTGGGCTGGGCTGTGGGATGGGTCGTCGACGGAGTTGCTTTATCGCTGGGAGAGGGTGTTGGTGGTGTTGAACCAGGCCCGCCTCCATCCGCGACCGCTTGTGCCGCGGCTGGACGGGGCGCGGACGCACCAGCCCCGCCTCGAGTCTGCGCCGCTTTGCGTTTCTCGTAGAACGCGAGGATCGCGTCGGGCGAACCAAGCTCAGGCCCCAGCAAGTCGGCGAGCGAGGCTAGCTCCGCGGCGTTGAGTCCACACCCGGAAGCAACATCGTCGCGGCCCAGGTGTTCCGAGCCCGAGACTGGGTCGGAGAATGGAGTCCGCTGCGTTGCTTCTTGACGCACGAAGGCCCGCAGGCCCGGTTCCATCTCGACGCCCAAGAACGCAGTGAGCCGCTGCGTCTGTGACTCGCCCTGCTCGCACAGGTCGGCGTAGGAAAGCTCCAGGAACCGATCGGCGGGAACGCGCCGGGCGAAATCTCGGGCGGCAAGCACCGTGCGCGCCCAGAGATCCGCCGCGTCGCCAAGCGTGTACCAGCGCTTCGCCGTCAGCGAACGCACCACGGCCCGGGGATCGCGCCAGATGTGGATGAACCTGGCCTGCGGAAACAAGTCGTTGATCGTCTCAAGGCAGCCCGCGGCAAAGACCGGGTCGGCGTAGCCCGGCGTCTTGTCGCCCCACACGAAGTCCTGCGAATCCGCCGGCAAACGCTTGGCCTCGCACGCCTTGCGCCGAAAGAACCGCTCCACGGTGCTTGTGAGGTCCGCGCGAAGCTGGGCGACGAAATCACCCCGAAGCTCGTCGTTGTGGATGAGATGACGATTCGAAGCGTGGACCCGCAAAACCTCGTTCACGAACGCCATAACCCGCAGCTCGTTCGAGACGTAGACCCGAGAGTGGCGGTTGAGAACCTCGCCAAGATACGTCGTGCCCGATCGCGGGCACCCGAACACGAACACCGGGCGCTGCACCAGCGGCACGTTCGCCTCGCGAACTTCCGAACTCGGATTCGAATCACGCTGGTCTTCAGCCGTCGAGCTCTCGGGGTTATGCCCCATCATCCCGTCCTTCCGCCCCAGTGCGTCGTGTGGCTTCGTGTCGATCCTGGCGACTCATCGAGCGGGCCGATCCAGCGCCTCGGTCCGGCTTGCCAGGCCCGCGCGCCAGCCCGATCTTGGCCAACGCCCGAGCCGAACCCTTCTTGCATGTTTGGCGTATAGTCGGTACAGAGATGACGCATCGATGACCTGTCAACACGATCATTGTCGTCCCGGTCCGTCGCGGGCTGCCACAAAAACGGCCCCAAACATCGCGGTTGTCCGCGAGCCCAAGGATGACCAGGGAGACCCCGAGTCTGTCGCCGACGCGCGGATGCACGGTTTGTCGGATCCATCGGGACCGGCGAGTTCAGTCGAGGGCACCTTCCTCGGACCCGCCCGCGGGCGCGGCGCCGGACTCAATCCGGCCTCGCGCTTTGAGACCGTTCGCCTTTCGATCGCTGGCGAGTTCCGCGACCATCTCGCAGCCAGCCCCGACTCCGCCTCGGAAGCGTGTGAAGGCGAGCCGAGCGCCGCTGCCGCGGGTTCCACCTATCCCAAGTTTCAGACCCGCGTGGAGCCCGATGCAACCCGCGAGATCCTCAACTTCGTCGACTCGCCCGACTTGCCCTTCTCCTGGACCATCAACCCATACCGCGGCTGCGAGCATGGCTGCATCTACTGCTACGCCCGACCAGGGCACGAGTACTTTGGCCTCTCCTGTGGCATGGACTTTGAAGCCCGCATCTTCGCTAAGCACGAGGCGCCGGCCCTGCTGCGTGCCGCGTTGCTGAAGCCCAAGTGGCAAGGTGAGCCCGTCGTCTTCAGTGGCGTGACCGATTGCTATCAGCCCGTCGAGCGCGAGCTGCGCATCACCCGCGCATGTCTGGAAGTCTGCGTTGAGTTCCGCCAACCCGTCTCGATCATCACTAAAAACGCGCTGATCGAGCGAGATATCGACCTGCTGAGCGATCTCGCGCGCGACGGAGCGGCGTTCGCGGCGATCAGCCTGACCACGCTGGACAACAAGCTCGCCTCGATCATGGAGCCCCGAACCTCAAGCCCGCAAGCGCGGTTGAAGGCGATCGAGCGTCTTGCGTCCGCCGGCATCCCCGTCACCGTCATGACCGCGCCGATCATCCCGGGCATCAACGACCGCGAGCTGCCGGCGTTGCTCAAGGCCGCGTCGGAGGCGGGGGCAACAAGCGCGGGCTGGGTGCTGCTCCGGCTTCCGTACCAGCTCAAGCCGCTCTTTCTGGAGTGGCTCCAGCGCCACTTTCCGGACCGCGCCAAACGCGTTGAGAGCCTGATTCGCCAGACCCGCAAGGGCGAGCTCTACAACGCGAAGTTCGGCACCCGCGGGCGGGGCGAAGGCCCGCTCGCCGACCAGATCCGCGGCGTGTTCAAGACCTTCGCGAAGCGCCACGGGCTCGACACCCCGCGCAAGCCGCACTCTTCCGCGGCGTTCCTCGCCAGGCGTGCAGAGTTGGAGGCGATGCGCGCGGTTCTTGATGCGCAGCGGCAAGAGGCGAAGGCGAGGGAAGGGACGCTGTGGGGGTGAGGGATGCAGATACACAGCATTTTGCAAGGACCGATCATGTACTCGACTCGAGAAAATGGCTCGAATCAAGTCGGGACTCTTTCACCGGTTCGTGCCGCTCGTCTACCCGGATCGGCTGCCCCTATACTTGGCAATCTGTGGAACCATGCTAGTGGGGAGCCTGAGCCTTGCTGAATGATGAGAAGCTCTGCGACATGTTCTATAAGGAGTATCGCGCGGAGCACTCCGAGACGGAAATTCTCTACAAGCGGTATCAGTTCGCCGTGGCCGCTATCGCGTTGATTGCGGGGGTTGTGGGCGCAGTAACACGTCGTGACCTTCTCTCCGGCTACTGGACCCGGGTTGACGTGTTTCTCTACTACACCTCCGTCGGTCTGGCGGGGCTCTGTCTACTGAGCGCGAGCGTGTGCCTTGTCGTGAGCATAAAGCCACGCAAGTTCCAGCATCTCGACGACTTGGAGAAGTGGTGGAAGTGGCGTATGGAGTACCGGAAGGAGGTGGTTGAGTCGGGGTTTGGGAAGGATGATCCGACGCTAGTGGACGTAGCGGTAGCAACGGCGACGTGCAACCAAGCGATTGAACGGCTGGCGGAAGCCGCAGATTGGAACGCCGCACAAAATCGGACTAAGCTACGGTGGTTCAACTACGGCTTCTACTTTACCGTCGCAGCAATTGGTGCCGTCGCGTTTCAAGCTCTGATGCATGCCATAGTCTTCCTCAATCAAGTGAAGGTGCCATGAGCGAGAAACCCGCCCCGCGAACCTTACCGCCAGCCAAGCCTACGCCGACAAATCAGGTTTCTTAGCAAAACGCATCCACGCCGATGGCGCCTAGAACAGCCCCACGGGATCAGGTTGTTAGAGTCGAAAGGTGGAGCAAATGAGTGAGAACAAACCGAAGCCCACAACGACCAACCAAACGTCTGAGCCACCGAAGCCAAAGCCAGCGCCCACGAACCAGACGATGAATGCCACCGACAATAGCCACAGAAGGCAGGCGCAATGAGTGAGAACAAGCTTACATCAACGCCCCCAACGCCACAGGCTGGATCGACGAAGCAGGATTCCCAGAAGTCGACTCTAACTCCACCTGCACCGAAGCCTGCGCCGCAAAACGTGTACATTAGCGAAGGCAGTCAGCGTGTAGAGCGGAGGAAGGGTTGAAGATCTGACGCCGGCTTGCGTGTTCAGTATCAAGGATGTTGTTCGATCAGAGCGTTGCGACCATCTACCGTCCGTGTCGCCACCGCTGCGAGCGCCAAGGGCGGGTACCTCGTGCCCGGCGTATGTCGTGCAGGGGAGGCTCTTTTCCCAACGTACGCGATCGTCGGCGTGGCGGACTTGGACAAGCTCCAAAGCGACTCGCCTTGTCCCCACCGAACGCCTCCTGAATCCAACTACCCCAGTCTTCTCCGCCAGCCCTGTTGGCAAGTCGCAATCGCTGGAGCCAACCCCTGCGACAAGCGGCCAATCGCAGGGGTTCCCGGCCTTACCGCAGGGGTTCCCGGCACTCCCGACGGAGCTGGCGACGGCGATCGCGGG
Organism: Planctomycetota bacterium; assembly: GCA_033763815.1. Classification (GTDB taxonomy): domain Bacteria; phylum Planctomycetota; class Phycisphaerae; order Phycisphaerales; family UBA1924; genus JANRJU01. The sequence continues at coordinate 59,775 of JANRJU010000023.1, read as the reverse complement.
ACTTGGCGAGCGTGCCCGCCCGAGCGACGTTAAGCCGGTCATCCGTCGCCTGTGCGCTTGGCGGCCTCTCCGAGCCGAAGAACTTGCGGCCATCCTCCGACGCGGCCGGCCCTATGTCACCCGCACCTACCTCACTCCCATGGTGCGTGACGGCGAACTGGAGTTCACCCATCCCGACCAGCCTGCTCGTTCGCAGCAGGCATACAAGGCGAAGTGATCCAACCTTGCGTGTTCCACAGCCTTCGTCACGCCGATGCTCCGCCTTGCGGACGACCTCTACGCAGAAGTAGCAAGCCGAGCCCGGCGGCTTCAAGCTTGCCGCCCCTGCTTCGAAGTCGCTTCATCCATCACTCCCCACCCGGGTAGCATCATCAATGACGCGACCCGCAACAGATTCCACCCATGACCCCGCGCTCACCTCGTGGATCGACTCCGCCAACGACCCGGCGAGCGACTTTCCGATCCAGAGCCTGCCGCTGTGCCGCGTCGCTGGGCCCGGCGTGGCCCCGGGTGCGGAGCTGCTCGACGCCGTCGCGATCGGCGATCGCGTCCTGCTCCTCAACCCCCTCGTCGATGCAGGCCTGTTCCGCGGCGTGCACGTCCACTCCATCTCCGCCTTCGTTCGCGCCACAGCTCAGGAGCGACGAGCCTTCCGCCATCGCTTGAACGAACTGCTCCGCAGCGATTCTCGCGAGCTGCGCGATCGCGCCGACCTTCGCGAGCGGGCGCTCGTCACCGCCCGCGATGCGTCGTTCGGCGTGCCGGTGACGCCCCCCAACTACACCGACTTCTACGCCTCCATCCATCACGCCTCGACCGTCGGCAGCATGTTCCGTCCCGACAACCCGCTGCTCCCCAACTACAAGCACGTGCCGATCGGCTACCACGGGCGAGCGTCGTCGATCGTCGCGAGCGGCACGCCCGTCAGGCGGCCCAAGGGCCAGCTTCCCCCGCCCGACGACAAGCCAGCCGAGCCGCCGACGTTTGGCCCATGCAAGCTGCTGGATTACGAACTGGAAGTGGGTGCGGTGCTCGGGCCGGGTAACGAGCTTGGCACGCCGATCGCGCTCGCCGATGCTTGGCGGCACATCGCGGGCGTTTGCCTGGTGAACGACTGGTCCGCCCGAGATATCCAGAAGTGGGAGTACCAGCCGCTGGGGCCTTTCCTGGCGAAGAACTTCGCAACGACGGTCTCGCCCTTCCTCGTGACGAGCGAGGCGCTCGCGCCATTTCGAATCGCCGCCTCGGCGAGGCCCGCCGGCGACCCCTCACCGCTGCCTTATCTCACCGAGAGTGGAGACGCGGAACATGGCGGCCTGTCGCTGACGCTCGAAGTGAAGCTCCGCAGCAAAGTGATGCGGGAGCAGAATCTCCCGAGCGTCAGGCTTTCGCGATCCACCGCGTTCCGCGAGATGTATTGGACGCTGGGCCAGATGCTCACGCACCATTCCAGCAATGGGTGCAACATTCAGCCCGGCGACCTCATCGCCAGCGGCACGGTTTCGGGCCCCACGCCTTCTGAACGCGGCTGCCTGCTCGAGCTCACGTGGCAAGGTCGCGGGCCGGACGCGAAACCCCTGCCGCGCAAGGCGATCGAACTCCCGACTGGCGAGAAGCGGCTGTTTCTGGAAGACGGCGACGAGGTCATCTTGTCCGGCTGGCTGGAACGCGACGGATATCGGCGCATTGGCCTGGGTGAGTGCCGAGGCACGATCGTCGCGAGCGAGCGGTGAGATGGCCTCCGTGTTCAATGCCCCGATGCAGATAGAAAAACTCGCGAATCTTCAGCAGGCATCAAGGCACGCGGCATCCTACGGCATCAAAGTGCATTGAAGCTCACCAGCATACATTGCCCGTGAGCCACTGCCCGCCGCCGAGTGTCGCCTCACATGACCCAGCGCCGCCACCATTACGAAGTCGCGTTCGAGGCCTTTCTCAGGCGTCGGCGCGTGCCGTATGTCGCGGTGAACGAGGCTCGCAAGGCGCTACTGCCGGATTCCACGCCGCTCAAGGTTCATCGCGTCCGTGACGACGCGACGACCGCATCGGCCTCGCTTAAGTCCTTCGACTTCGTGATCTACGGCGACAGCTCGAATCTCCTCGTCGAGGTCAAGGGGCGGCGGATCGCGAGTCGGAAGCCCCGAGAGTCGTCGACCGAGCACGCGCCGGACTTTGGCGGAACTCAGCTCGGACTCGGTGGCTTTGCACTCTCCGCCCAAGCCGCGGCTCATTACAAGCGCGCGGCCCCGCGACTGGAGAGTTGGGTGACGCTCGACGACGTCGAAGCGCTGAAGATATGGCAAAGCTTGTTTGGCCCCGAGTTCGAGGCCGCGTTCGTCTTTGTCTACTGGTGCGAGGACCAGCCGGCAGATGGTCTCTTTCACGAGGTCTTCGAGCACAACCGAAGGTGGTATTCGCTCCGCGCTATCCGGGTCGAGGACTACGCGCGGCACATGGTTGTCCGCAGCCCAAAGTGGCGCACCATGCACGTTCCCGCTTCGGTTTTTGAGCGCATCTGCTCTCCCTTTGCGGCCCCGCCCCGCTCGCCGCTGGACGATCCGACCGCGATCATCGACCCCGGGCCGGACCTCCCAGCCTTTGATCCCCGGTAAGTGCGGTGCGAGATTGCTCATCTGCCCATTTGCAAGGCTCGGCAAAGGCTTGCGCGAGATGAGAGCCGCCCTTTGATGCCTCGATGCCGCGTGCATCGGTGCCTGCCTTCCAACCCCTTGCTTGTCCGGGCTACCCTGCCGCCATGTATCGACTCCTCCACGTTGGCGTCGGCCCGCTGGGTCAGCGCATCATCGCCGAACTCATCGACCGCGGGCTCGCCCGCGTCCTGACTCCTGTCGACTCCTCGCCCGCCCTCGCGGGCAAGCCGCTGAGCGAGTTCGTCCCTGCGGCGGAGCACGGCGTTCGCGTTCTGGGCAGCGTGGAGGAAGTCCACGACTGGCATCACGTCGATGCCGCGATCGTCGCGACGTCCAGTGATCTTCGCCAGTGCATGGATACGTTCCGTGCGCTCCTCAAACGCGGCAAAGCCATCGTCAGCACGTGTGAGGAACTGGTGTATCCCTGGCTCCGCCACCTCGCGATTGCGGAAGAACTCGACGCCCTCGCCAAGCAGCACGGCGGGCGTCTGCTGGGCACGGGCGTCAATCCCGGCTTCCTGATGGACACGCTCCCGGCGGTCCTCACTGGCGTTTGTCGAAGCGTCCGGTCTGTCAAGTGCTCGCGCATCCAGGACGCGTCCAGCCGGCGGGTGCCTTTCCAGAAGAAGATCGGGGCGGGCCTGACGGACGAGCAGTTCGCCGGCCGCGTCGCCGACGGCTCGCTCCGCCACGTCGGGCTCGGTGAGTCGCTGCACTTCATCGCCCACTACACCGGGCTCAAGATCGAACGCTGGGAGGAGGACATCGCGCCGGTGAAGGCGACTCGCGATCTCACCAGTGCGCTGGGCCCGATCTCGCGTGGCCTGTGCGCTGGTGTGCGCCAAACCGCGCGAGGCTACGCCGACGAACGCGTTGTTGTTGAACTCGAGTTCCAGGCAGCGATCGGCCAGACCGACCCGCACGACCGCATCACCATTGATGCCGATCCGCCCATCGACGCCGTGCTCCATGGCGGGGTTCATGGCGACCTGGCCACCTCCGCCATCGTCTGCAACGCAATTCCGCGGCTGATGGGCGCCGCACCGGGCCTGCACACCATGGCGACCATCCCGCCAGTGGTCCACGCGCACGGGTAAGCCTCGGGCAATGGGGAATCTCGAGCCAAAAGTGCGAGCGGGGAGAGCGAGTGGTGAGTGGCACGCGGCTTCTTGCCTCGTGCCCCGAGCGCCGCTGCCTTTTTCTGGCGCCTGATCCCCGATCCCCAATGCCCAATGCCCGATGCCCGATGCCTTCAGCATCCCTCGTCGAGCGCCAGCGCAAAGTCCAGATAGTCGAAGAAGTCCACTTCGCCGTCGGCGCTGAAATCCGCGTCGGTCGATGCTTCGTCGAACGCTCGGGCGAAGTCTAGGTAATCGAAGAAGTCGAGCACCCCGTCTCGGTTGAAGTCCGCGGCACACGTGATCGGTTCCGCCTCCAGCGGGCCGATCGTTGTTCCACTCGCCCGCCTGATCGCGCCCGTCGCGTCAAACTCTGGCGTCAACCCGGCGGGCGCCGTCGGCGTTGATGCGACCACCGCGCGAACCTCGGGCGTGATCAGCCCCCGCCCCTCCTCACTGAGCGGATAGCTCGCCGCCGCCGTGAGCGCGATGTTTCCCGGAGCCGAGTCCCACGTTGACGTTGCTGGGGGGAACCTAAAGAACCCCGACGTTGCCGTCCCGCCGTACGGAAACACCACCGGATCCGCTCCTGGGTAGTTCCAGGCCGGGCTGGCCGCGCTCGATTCGTTCGAGATCACGCTGTTCCACACGCCGCACGAATCCAGGTTGAAGGCCCGCGGCTCCACGCTGAAGAACGTCTGCGGCAGCAGAGCCCCGCCCCCCGTCAGCCTTAATCTCGAATGGTGGAACTGGTGGTTGTGAGACGCTGTCGTCTCTCCCATGAACAGGAACCCGGAGAACGCCGGATCGATGCGGATTTCCCAGTCGCGGTTGATCGACAGCCCACGCTGGCTGTTGCCCCGCGTGCCCCACACATAGCGATTTCCGCCCCCGGGGCCGATCCGAGTGATCGTCCGCGTGTTGACGTCGATGCACCGCCACGTGCCGCCCCCGGGCCCGCCGTCGGTCTCGGCGAGCTCGTCCACAATGAACGCCCTGAAGTACTGCGGATCGGTCAAGACCAGCGGGAATGTCGTCACCGCCCCGTTCTCCAGCACCACAGTCTGGTTCCCCGCGGCATAAGCGCCAAACCGCGCCCGTGTCGGATGCGCCGGCACGAACACACACCCCTTCCGCACGTGCATCCCGATCGCACGCGACCCGAGCGTGTGCATGTACACCGGCATTCCCAGTTGATCCCCCTCCGCGCCCGGCACGCCCACGCGGCTCAGCCCGCCCCCAAAGCTCCGACAACGCACCAGATAGAACTCGTTGCCCCCAAGTTGCGCATACGACACCGCGCCATCTCCGCCACCGCCTTCAGCCGTGCTGCGATTGACGTGATATCCAAACGCGCAGTCGACGAGCGAGAGAATGCCACCTGTTGCGGGTGTGGAATGCAGCAGCCCGTGATACGCGCTCCAGCCCCAGTCACACCCGCTGATCAGCACCGTCTGCGTGCCCTCGATCGAGGTGCGGATGCATCCGTTGCCCCCCGCCGGATCATCCACGCCCCAGCCTTCGATGATCAGTCGATCCAGGCGCACATCGTGAACCGAAGCGATGGTGACGCCCGCGCCGCGCGCGACGCACGCCTCGAGCGTGCCCAGTTCGTGGGCCCCTGCGCCAAGGCCCACGTTCACGCGGAGCACGCCGGGTTGTCCTGTGGTTCCGCTCGTGAAGAAGAATGAGTGAGGCGTCCCCAGCACTGCCGCCGCATCGCGCTCGCGAACGTAGGGGGTGTCGCGATATCCCTCGTGCTCGTCGCTCCCCGCGAGCCTCCCGCGAACCCAGTGCACCGGGTTCGCGCTCGCCCGCTCGAAGACGCCGGGCGCAACCTCGGTCCAGGCCTCGATCGGCTCGGGCTTGGCAAAGCCCAGCAGCTTGGGCCGCTTGCCCGAAGGTTGGAGCGGATCAACATACATCCCAACGCTCACGTGCGGCACACCAATCACGATTCCCTGCGCCGTGTTCTCATTCCGAGCCCAGAAGACGTCGCCCGCGCGGAAGAGGATCGTGGTATCGCTCGCCGATGCACTCGCGAGAAATGCCGACACGAGCGCCCCAACGTCGCTCATGTCGCGGCAGCGCCACGCGTTGGCCGGCGTTAGCCCGTCGCCACCACCTCCGGTGGGCGAGCCCGCGTCGTCCTGGGCGATATGCCGCACCTGCGTTCGCATCAGCGGCAGCTCTCCCGCACGAAACGTCAGCAGGCGATCAACGCGGCGAAGGAACGCCCGCTTCGCGGGAGACTCCCATCCCACGGTCGGCCCAACGCCCGGAACACTGGAGAACACAGTGCCCTGGGCGAGCGCCCTCGGTGTGTTCAGCACCAGCAGCGTGACCAGGATTGCCAGCCCCGCACCCGCCCTGCGTACCAAGGCGTTCGCCATTTCGCATGAACGTTGCTTTGCCGTGCCCACACGCGTCTCCATCCGTTCGCTGGTCCGCAGCATCGCTCGCTTGCCCCAAGAGGTCGCGCTTCATGGGTCGCAATATCTGGACGCACGTTGCCCGCGCTCGCTGCGCCCCGTTGCTCGTGGGGTTCCGAACTGCCATTCGCTGTCGCTTGTGCGTGTCCGTTGTCGCATCCGACAACGCTCGGAGATCTTTCGCGCCAAGCCAAGCCGACGCCGGACCTTCCGGGCTTCACAACGTCGCATCGCCGCGGGCTGCGAGTTATCAGGCGTTCCGGCCCGATGGGCTGGGCACGCGTGTGATGCCCTGATCTTTCGGCGTGCTCGCCGCACGACTAATGACGCGAGAGCGAGATATACACGAGGATGGTGTAGACGCCAAGCCCGCCCACGCCGCCCCAGAGCAGCAGCAGGCCGGGCCACCCGTTCTCGTGGGTGAGCTGCTGCCCGCCGCTGATGGTGACGAGCGAGGCCAGCGCGGGGAAGAAGCTCCAGAGGTAGACCTGCAGCGGCAGCTTGGATCGGAGCCGAACCGCCGTCACCGCGCCGGTGACAATCATCAGGCAGCACGCCGCGGCCAGCGCCATGCGTTCGTGCTGCTTGCTGGTGATCTCGCGGTCGAGTTGCGACAGCCGCCAGGCGAACTCATCAACGGTCTGTGCGAGCTCGTCGGCTCGCTGTTCGTTCAGATACAACCCGCCCGGCGTCGCCTTGAGCGCCCGCGCCGTCGTGATCAGCTTCGCGCCGGGCTCGTCCGCCAACGCCTGAACTGGGTTGGGCTCGATCATGAGCCCCGCGTATTGACGCCGAGCCACTTCGCTCCCGATCGCCCGGAGTGTCGGCTCTTCGCCCGTCGCGGTGGCATTTCCCTCCGCGCTACCGATCGCCGCGAGCGTGCGCACATTTTCCAGATCCAGGCGAATGTCGAGCCTTCGCTCCGCACGATCGCCCCCGATGTCGCTGCTCAGCCACACGCGTTCGGCGCTCAGTCGCGCCAGCGCCCGCCCGCTCCCGCTCGTTCGACGCTCGGCTTCAACTCGTCCGCTTCCGTCCGCGGGCACCACGCGCCACGACCCTTGATCCCGCTCCAGCCCCGCCCCCCGCACCACCCACGACTCGTCCGCCGACGCCCCAAGCTCGACAACTCCGTCGGTCTTTAGACGCCGATCCACTTCGCGCCACAGCTTCTCTTCCGCCAGACGGTGCGCCAGGTCTCGCCGGCGAAGATCGATCCAGTTCATGTTCTCGGGGCGGGCGCGCAGGTCGATCAGTTCGCGCCACGTCAGGAACTTCGGATCGTCATCAAACGCCCCGGGGACGGTCTGCCAGATCGTGAGTTCCTCGCTCGAGCCCTTCATCCGCCCGGCCCACGTCCCGTCCACGTCGCTGAGTCGCAGGCACAGTCGCGTCATGGGCGTTCCGGTGTCGCCAGCGGTATCTCCGAGAGCATCCGCATCCGCTTCTGGCGCCAACCCCGTGCCTTCGCGTGAACCCGCGTTGCCCCAGCCGGCGCCGCTGGACCCAAATCGGTCTGCCGGATACAGCCACGCCACCGCGCGGCTTGCCGTCACGTCGCTCACGATCTTGCCTTCGCGATCGCGCCGGATCACCGCCAGCCGCCTGAGCAGCAACTGGTCTCGAGCCCCGCTCCCGGGCTCGGGCGGGATCACTTGCGCCTGATCGGCGTAGATCTGCATGCCCTTGAAATCGACCGCGTGGCCCTTCTCGATCGATGTCGCCAGCAGCCTCGCTGCGTCCGCCGCAACCAGGTTCTGCATCCCGCGAAGGAAGCGCGGGATGATCTGCTCGTTGAGCGCTACAAGCGTCGCGGCACACAGCAGCCCCGTCAGAATCGCGGGCGTGAGCAACGCGCGGAGCGAGACGCCCCCCGCCTGGGCCGCGGTGATCTCGTTGTCCGTTGCGAGTCGGTAGTAGACCAGTGTTGCCGCGAACCCGCCCGCAAAGGGCAGGGCGTAGGCAAGCATCGGGGGCATCGCCAGCACGACGAATCGCAGCGCGTCCAGCGCGTCCAGTCTTCCGTCGGCCAGGGGCTTGATCGCCGCGGCAAAGGCGATGATCGTCACCAGCACCACCGCCGACAACGCCAGCCTTCGCCAGAGGTCGCCAAGCGTGTATTTCCAGAGCAGTCGCGGCGGGCTGCGAAGCATCGGGCGATGGTAGTGGGGGAGCGCGACGAAGGGCGGGGCCAGTCAATCAGTCGACAGAGCTGCCGCAGCCTCATGGACCAACAGCTAGCAACCGCCGTAGAAGAACTTGGCCTCGACGATCTTGCCGTCGCGAACGGTGTAGAGGCACGTCTCGCTCATGTCCATGCGCTGGTTGGCCATGGGGCCTTCGTGCGACATGCAGTCCATCTTCATCTCGCAGACGAAATGCTCGCCATTGACCAGCGGGGTGCCGCACGACGCGCTGTAGACCGTCGTCGTCTTCATCCAGTGCTCGCTGCTCTTGATCAGGTTGGCCTTGCCCTCGGTCACGCGCTTGTACGGGGAGCCAGGAATTTCCATTGCTTCGACGTGACGGGCGTTGTCGGCATAAAGCTCGAGCATCGCGTCGTGGAACTTGCCCGAGTTACAGAGCTCGTGCAGGCGATTGGCAACCTTGGCCGTCGCTTGATCCGTCGGGGTTTGCGTCATCATCAACGCAGTATACCAGAAAGGGGCAAGCTTGTGTCAAAGCAGTGTCCGTCGCTCGACCGCCGCACTCGGCGCAGCGACTGGAATCGCCCAACTGAAAGTCACACCGCGGGCAGCGAGCGGGCATTGGTCATCCGTCCGGAGAAGCGACGAACACCGGGAAGCTGAGCGATCCTGCTGTTCGCGGGCCTTTACAGCCTCTCAAAGCCAGGCAGTTCGCCCACCAGCGGGCGGCAGTAATCCAGGAACGCTGGCGTCACATCGTTGTGCCCGCGGATGAACTCCAGCGGCATGTGCCGCGTCTTGCCCGCGACGTCGCTCAGCTCCACTCGCTTGCACTCGCTGGTGTACGGTCTGCCACCGACGCCCGAACTGGTTCGCGTGATCGCAACACTCCCGTCGCGGATGCCCGCCAGCGCGAGCTGGGCCGCGTATCGACCCGAACGCCGTGCCTCCACCTGATCGATCTTCGAAGGGTCTGGCCAGCAGCGCTGGATGTACCCAAAGGTGTCCGCCCGCACCCGTGGCGGCTTGCCTCCCGCGGGCGTCAACTTCTCCTTGAGCAGGTCCGCCAGCACATCTCCAAGCGCCCCCGAGCCCGAGAGCTGCACGTTCCCGTGCGCGTCCACCTGCCCGCCCTTGATCAGCTTTGCCGCGATTGCGGTGCCCGTCGAATCCGTGATTCCCTCGCTCACCGCGATGTGGCAGCGATTCTTCTTGGTGTAGATCGACTCGACGTCCGCGATGAAACGATCGATCTCGAAGGGCACCTCGGGCAAGTAGATGAGCTGCGGGCCGTCCGTCGATTCATCGCCCCGATCCTGCCGCCGCGCCAGTGCGCTCGCCGCCGTGAGGAACCCCGCGTGCCGGCCCATCACCACGTTGATCTTGATTCCCGGCAGAGAGACGTTGTCCATGAAGTCGGCCATGCAGGCCATCGCGACGAATCGTGCCGCGGAAGGAAAGCCCGGCGTGTGATCGTTCTGAAAAAGATCGTTGTCAACCGTCTTGGGCACGTGGAAGCAGCGCAGCTCGTACCCGCTGGAGTTGGCCAGTTCGTTCACGATGCGGCAGGTGTCCGATGAGTCGTTGCCGCCGATGTAAAAGAAGTAGCGGATGTCGTGCTGCTTGCACGCGTTGACGATGCGCTGGCAGTACTCCGTGTCGGGCTTGTCGCGCGTGGAAGCGAGGGCCGCGGAAGGCGTCGCCGCCAGGCGATCCAAGCGATCCTGGTGCATGTCGGTGAGGTCGTAGAGGTCGCCCTTGGTCAGGCCCCGAACGCCCGCGCGCATGCCGAAGACCTTCTTGACCTTCCCGATGGTGCAGAGCCCCGAACGCAGCCCTTCCACCACGCCCACCAGGGATTGGTTGATGACGGCTGTCGGTCCCCCCGACTGCCCAATCACGGCATTTCCAGCGATCGGATCGTTCATGGCCGCTCCTGCTCCAACGCCCGGGAACTCTGGGTTCAACCCTCCCGGGCAAGGCCTGAGCATAGCTTCCCGGGCGCGCCGTCCGCCGGGGAGGTTCTTTCTCGCTGCGGGCAGCCGACCAGCGAGAGCGTTTGTCCCAATCTCAATCGGGCGCGGCTTGACGATTGTGTAGCGGAGACCGCAGAACGGTTGCTCTCGCCACGCCTCGATCGCCTCAGGCGGAGCGACGGGCGGCTGAAGCGCGAAGACTTGATCAAGATACTCCGGTTTCGGTTGCAGAGGCCGATTTTCGTGGTATCTTGCGAGTGCGTTGATCGACTGCCAGAGGCTTTGCCGGAGGGATGCGTCATGAGCGCCTTGTCGAGGAACCCGTTGATCCTCGTCGGTGCGTTCGCTCTTGGTTTGGGGGGCAGTGCTGCGTTCGGGCAGTTTGAGACAGGCGACCCGTTGTTCGATGCGACGAAGCAAGCGATTGCCGCGGGTCAGAATCCGCTGGTCGTGTTTGCCACAGGGGATGCCAACGGGAATGGCGTGTTCGAAGATCCAGCGGACGCAAGCGTCTTCCAGGAAGCGTACTACCGGTATCTGAACGACTTCAACGACGTTGTGAAGCGTCAACTTGGAATCGCCAAGCACAAGTGAGGCTGTGTTTGCTCTCGCATTCGCTAGCACTAGCTCTTTCGCCCAGTCCATCATGATGTACGACAACTGGACGCCGCCTTTGCCCGGAAGAACCGTTCTCAACTCCGTTCTTCGAGTCGGCGGCGACGAGATCGGCGACGATCTAAATCTGACGAACTACCAGGACGGAGTTCTAGATTCTATGGGCTGGACTTTGGTCAACACATCAAGTAATGACGACATTGTCAGCTACGGATTCCGCATTCGTTTCACCGATAGCAATACGGGTGAAGTCTTTGTTGATCGAACGTATCCTGCCACCCCGCTGCCTACTCCAATCCCTCCGGGTGCTCGACTTCGCTCAAGCTTTCCTTTCGGAAGCCAGCTTAGTTTTCAGATTCCCGTCCGTCCCCGCATGTACTTCACGATCCAGTACTTCGACGTGGTGGGCGCGTCCGTCGACGACATCGGCCTGCTCTATGGCGGCCCGACCACCGTCGGCTCATCCTCCCGCTTCATCCGCAACTTCACCACCGGGCAGGACATCGACCTTGGCGGCAGCAACCAGAACCTCGGCTTCTACATCCGCGTCCGCCCGATCCCCACGCCCGGCGCCGTGTCCTTTGCTCTGCTTTCCCTCGGGCTCGCGACCCGCCGACGCCGCTCGAAGTAGTCCAAGCCCTCGCGGCGCATCTCCCTGTATCCGCCCTTGCCCACCCCGACGTCAAGCCTAGTTTGCCCAAATTATCGCGGCTTTGATGCTGATCTGCTTGGCTTGACTTTCGCGAGCGGTTACTCTTCTCGCACGTTGGTCAATCCACAAAGCGGTGCGCGGTCGCGCCGCGCGGCCCTGACTGCGGGAGAAAGCACCATGCGTCGAAGCACGTCGCGTCGCACCCTGTTCGTCCTTGTCTCGGGCCTTGCCGCAAGCGCGAGCGCCGCCCAGGCCTCGACCAACCTCGCCATCGATCCCGCTCGGTCCAACCTTTCGGTAACGCTCACCATCAGCGGTTCGAGCGCGACGGATTCCTCCCCCGTCACCGGCTTCTTCCTCGTTGATCTCAACAGCCCCTCGGGTCCCACGCAGATCGGCCTCCGCGACTTCCAGATCAACGTCTCCGAAACCCTCACCCTGAACATCAGCTTCGGGTTCCTCGGGCGCTTCAACTCCACCGCCTCAAACGTCAGCGTCCGCTACGCCAACCCGGGCACGCTGTTTGGCCCCGTGCCCATCACCGCGACCAACTTCGAATTCACGGGCGTGCCTTCCACCACCAGCGGCACGCTCAACTACTCCGCCACCGGCATCGTCTGCACGCTCCTCCAAGGCTCGCAGCTTCCCTGCACGGGGAACATCAACCTCGCCGACCAAGGCGAGCAGTCTGCAGACAGCGTGGGTGGCACGCTCACCGTTGCCAATCGCGTCGCGACGCTCACCGGCGCCATCGACGTCACCTCTCCGATCGACCCGGACAACCCCGGCATCGGCACCATCCGCGTCAACGGCAGCATCGTCGCCGCGGGCAGTGTTCGCTGTGAGGCGGATTTCAACAACGACGGGCAGGTCGACTTCTTCGACTACCTCGACTTCGTCAACGCCTTTGGCAACGACGAAGTCGCAGCCGACTTCAACGCCGATGGCCAGGTCGATTTCTTCGACTATCTTGACTTCGCCAGCGCCTTTGCCGCTCCGTGCGAGTGAGGCTCGCGGCGGCCAACACCGGGCCCGCAAAGCGCCGCACGCATCCGGTCGAGCGGCTCTGGTCTAACCGCGCGCGCCAGATCGCTCGGAGTGAATCTGCGCGCCCTGCCACCGATGTTCTTTGCCCGGGATCCACCACCGGCGCTCAGCCACTGGGGTTTGGCGACTGGTACTGCGCCGCTGGCGCTCTGGCTCCGTTCCGATGAACTTGGGCCGATGGCTCGTGCTTCACCTAGCTGGCAAAGCGCGATGCCGGGAAGCCGAACTGGCGCACGAGCGCTCCGTTCTCGCCAATCATCGCCTTCGCATCCTCTGCAACCCGGGCGTCTTCCGCCAGCTGTGCCGCCTTAACCCGCTCGGAGAGCTTGGTCTGGGGGGCGTTGGCTTCGCCATTGTTGACGCGGGCGAAGTAGACGATGAGCTCGCCCAGGTTCATCAGGCTCGCGGGCAGGTCGCGTGCCGCGCGACGCTCACCCTTGACCCCGTCCGAGTCGCTGCCCTTGATGGGAGGCCAGGTTTCCTGCTTGAGGTGGCGAACGACGTACGCCACGAGGTCGCCCCCAAAGCCCGCGACCGCCTTGATCGCACCCCGGGCGGCATCGTTGCCCGGCAGGAGTCGATCCCCGCCGACGCCCGAGAGCGCGTCGCGCATCGCGTCGCCCGCCCGGGTCATGACCATGAGTTCTTCTGCCGAGAGCTCACGCCGAGCATCCCCGCCCTTGACGGGCGGAATCCGCGAGCTCAGGCTCTCGCCCAGGCGCTGCAGCGCCAGGGCGCGGGTCCCGGGCAGCTGCGCGTCGGCCCTCGAGGCGCTGATCAGCGAAAGCGCCAGGCGGTCAACAACCGCCAAGTCCGTCTCGGTCCGAAGCTGCGCGCCCAGCGCGTCGATGAGCCGGAATGCCGTGTCGCGCTGGATTGCCGGCGACCCGCGCGAGGCGGCATCAAACGCGGCGCCGGTCGCAAACGCCGCGGCGTACCGCGTCGCGGGCGACGGTGCGCTCAGGTGAGGCAGCAGCAGTGGCGCTGTCCCCTCCGTCGCGATCTCCCCCGCAACTCGCAGCGCGTTGAACACCAGAACATCGCGACCCGACGTGATCCACTTCTGCAGCGATGGTTCGAGCTGACGCCCGTACTCGTTCCTGAACGCCACCGTCACGTTCGTTCCTTGCAGCGGAGTCAGCAGCGCGTCCCGAGCCGAGCGGATCGCCTCTCCCGTGAGAGCCTCCGCGTCAAGGCGCGACGCCTGTCGCTCAACGTGCTCGCGAACCGTCTGGATGTCGCTGGCGCTCAGCGGACCAGCCCGCTCCGTAATGGCCTGCGGCAAGCTCTGCCCGAGCGCCGCCGAGCCCGCTACACCGGTGCCGGGCAAACCCAGCCCAGACCAGACGATCGCGGCGAGGAGCCAAGCGCCCCGGCCCGCCCGGCCCGTCCGTGGCGCGACGCCCGAGGGTGTTCCGAAGGTGTCAGAAGGACAGGCTTTGTGCAAAAGTTCCACGCCGTTCCCTTGTTCGCTTCGGCTGTCGTCAGCCGGTTCGCCCCAACGTATGCCCAACTCCGGTTCCAACCCCAGCTCGTCTCGCTGTCCCCGTTCGTTCTATTCCTCGTCCCTCATCGCCCGCCGCCCGGGGGTCGCGGCTCGCGTTCCTGCGAAGCGATCGATTGTCCAACCCAGCTCCCAGAAACCCGCCCGCCAGAGATCCGCTTGCGAGCGGGCAGTGTACCCAACACGCGGGGCGGTGCGACTTCCGGGGACTCCCGGGTGCGTGATTCCGGGAATCGCCCCGCCAAGCGGGTCCGGGCTTAGTAGACCTCCATGAAGATACGCCGCGTCGGCCGGATGGATTTGTGGATCATCCGGCGTTCCCACGCTTCCGGCTTCCCGGCAACTTCCGGATCGATCTCCAAATACGCCTCCGCGTCGGAGCCAAGCAGCGCGTGGATCGCCCGGAACACGCCCAGTTCCATTCCCGCGATGCCGCAGAGGTAGACCAGCGTCCGCGGGCTGCGGAGCAGTTCGCGGAAGTAATCGCCCTGAGCCGCCAACTCGTCCCCGACGTGCCGGGGAGGTGTTCCCATCGCTCCGCCCTCGCGGCTGATTGCCGTGAAGTAGCGAAACTCGCGATGGTCGCTCTCCATCCGCCGGAACAGATCGTCGTAGAGGAGGTCGGTCGTAAAGGGCGACCCCATGACGAGCGCCGCCCGAGAGGGGCCGCCCGCCTGCCCCGTGCCCTGCGAGCTGCTGGCGGAACGCGCTCCGAGCCCCGTCGGGAAGAGCTCCATCGCCATGCCCCGGAACGGCGCGATCCCGGTGCCCGTCGCTATGAACACGTAGTCGTGCTCGCCAGTCTGGGTTGGGAGGAGGAACCGCTTGCCACTGGGCCCCGTCACTTGCACCGTTTCGCCCACCTGCAAGTCGCACAAGTAGTTCGACGCCACGCCCAGGAAAAGCTTGTGCGTTTCCCAGTGCTCGTCGATCGTCCGCTTCACGGTCGTCGCGAGCACCCGGCCCGATCCATCCTCGCCGGACGTGGGGGACGCGATCGAGTACAGGCGAATCTTGTGAGGTTGTCCCCGCGCGTCCAGCCCGGGTGGGACAACGCCAAACGATTGTCCTGCGCGAAATGCGCCAGCGAGCTTGGTGTTCGAAACGTCGATGGCCACATGGCGAACAAACGACGCCGATTTACTCCCGCCCTTGGTGCAGCGATCGCTGGCGACAACCACGCCCGTGCCGGGTGAGCCCGGCGCGTGCAGGTGCATCTGGACCTCGGGCAAGACGGGCCCCGTCGTGGAGCGCGGGCGATCGGGTGTGATGGATGACATGCGTGCTGACGAGCCCGAAACGAGACAACCCCAAAGGAGCCTGTCGCGCGCGGAGGCCGCGACCATCAGAAAACCGACGCCTCAGCGTTTAGCCGCCGCCGGGCGGGGGCGCCATCCCGCTCATGATGCCCATCATGAATGCTTGGAGGGCCATGTCCACGTTCTGGATCTGACCCGCTTCGATGGCGGTGCGGACCGAGTCGGCCGCCGAGCCCAAAGCCGCCGTGACGGGAGCCGCCGCCTGAAGTTGCACGAGGTTCGAAACGTCCAGCTTCCACACCCCCTCCAGCATCTTTACCGGAATCCCGAGGGGAGAACCCCGCTGCTGGATCGTCGCGTTCTCCGCGTCCAGCATGGTCACCTCGAACTCCTGGGGCGACAAATCCCGCAAACGCTGAGCGCTCAGCAGAGACAGATCCCCGCCTTGCTGCGCCGCCTGCTGCCCGATCGGGCTCGCGGCAAGCGCTGCGACGAACGACTGCTGGAACTTCTCCTCGCAGAGCGTGTCCAGCGCGACCATCTTCTGGTGGGTGCGAGTCTGCACCAACAGCGCTTCGATCAACTCCGGGGGGCCGACCGCGAGCGCCTGCATGCCGGCTTCGTCGGCGTTCTTTGTCGCATCCACCATCGCCTGCACCAGCGACGCCAGCTCCGCGGGGACCCCGCCAGCATCGGCGCTGGGAGCCGCCGCCGGTTCTTCCGTCGGAGCTTCGCCCGCCTCGGGCGCGGGCTGTGAATCCGCGTTCTCCCCCTCGCTCGTCTCCGTCAGGATGTCCAGCGACTCGCCCCGCACGATGCGGGCCAGCTTGCCAAGGCGATCGCCAACCTGCGTCAGGCGCTCCTTGACTGTCCCGCGAATCGGAGCCGTGGAGAACGCGCTCTGAGCCGCTTCGTACGCCTGAGCCGCCTCGCCAGCAATGGTCTTAGCCTCCTCGGCAAGGGTCGCACGCTGGCTGGCGTAGCTCGCCTGATCGGGAAGCGCCGGCTCGAGCTGGCTCATCAACTCCAGCAAGGCCGCGTGAGCCTGGATTCCCGCCGCGCGTCGCCAGAGCAGATCCCCAAGCGCCTGCTGGAGCGAGCCAACGGCGAGCTTCGCCTGGGCGGGCTCGCTCGTCTGGGCCTTCTGGGCGCTCGAGATCGCCGAGCGATACGCCGTCACGGTTGTCTGATACGCGCTAGCGACGTCGCCGGAGCGGAACGTCGCCAAGCCAGCGACCAGCGTCGCGGCGTCTTGGCCCGCCGCGGTCGCGCGCTGCCGCGCCTCGTCGGCCGTCCGCTGATTGGACTCAACCTTTTGGCGAACCTCTGCCTGAGCCTCCTGCAGGCTCTCGCGCTGGTTGACCAGTTGCTGCGCCAGCAGGTCCGCTTCCTTCGCCAGGGGCTCCAGCAGGCTTGCCTGAGCCTCGATCTCGCTGGCGTCGCGTGCCAGCGCGTCACCCTCACGCTGGAGGCTTGCCGCTTGGCTTGCCAGCGTCGCAGCTTGCGAGGCAGTGACCTCGGTCATCCGCACCCGCAGGCCCGCCGCCTGGTCGTACAACGCCTTGGCGGCGTTGGCCCTGGTCTCCGCAGCTGCGCGGAGCTCGCCCACCTGCGTCTCGAGCGTCGCCTTCGCCTGACGCCGCTGGCCCATCTCCGCGTCCACCGCCGTGACCTGCTGGGCTAGTTCGCGCTCTCGGCCCGAAGCATCGAAGCTCTGGGTCGCCGCAGCGATCGCGTGCGATTCGATGTACGTCGCCAGTGCCGCCCGGGCCACGCGAATCGTGTTCAGTGCCTGCTGCTCGAGCACGCCCGTCTGCGCCTCGGAGGCCAGCGCGTTGGAAAGCTGCGTTTCCGAAACGATCAGCGACGCGACGCCCGCGATGGGTCCGTCGCGCGAAACGAGTGGCTGCGTCAGCGACGACGCCTGCTGCAACAGGTCCAGGTGCTGACGCTGGTAAAGATCCGTCGGGGCCCCGCCAGACACGGCATGGAACCGATTGGCCGCCTTCCGCACGCTTTGTGAGTCGGCGCCCGCGTCGCCGCAACCCGAGACAAAGCCCGCCGCCAGCAACAGGGCGAAAACGGTGCGAGCAGGACGCAGGTTTCGGGTGCGATCGGTGCGCTGAGAGGGCATGCGTTCTCCAACTGCAAGGGGCGGCATCCCGCCGCCGACTGTCGTGCAAACTCGCGACGGTGTCGCTGCGGTCCCTGGACGGGCAGTTCCTGGACCCGCACAGCGCGAGGGAACGGGACTGTATCCGAAGCCGTCCGCGTTTGCCCACCACTTTTACCGCTCGCCGGGACGAGTGCCGGCTTTCTCCCCAGCTTCCGCCGAGGGCGGACGCGGCGGGACAAAGTCGATCCCGTACTCGGGACGAGGTCGGTACATGCTCCGCATCCACGCCAGCGCCCGCTCAAACTTCGGGTCGTCGCGCGAGCGGATCGCCGGCTTCCAACGCTGGCGGTCTGCCGTCACCATCGGGTGAGGCCTCGTCGCTTCCTCCCGCGGGAGCGCCATCTGCAACAGAGGCGACTTGGCCGGCTCCTCGTAGTTGATCAGAGGGGTCCCGTCCGCCAGGCGGAACTGGTCGAGGATGAAGAGGTTCGTCAGCACCGCCACTTCCGACCCACGCTCCGCGCCGTTGAGGTACAGCCGGCCCGCTTCGGCGCCGCCGTGGCAGCGGTTCGAGGCGCACCCGACCCGGATCCACTCGTGCACGTCCTTGCGGAACATGGAGAGCGGACGGGGAAGTTCCCGCAGCTCGACCTGGTCGTACAACTCCCGGGCCCGAACCCGGAACATCAGCTCCAGGATTTCGTGTCCGGGCTTGCGGAACAGAGCCTGACGACCTTCCTCCGTCGCGGGCATCGCTGGGTGATCCCGGTACCCGTCGATCAAGGCACGGATCGTCTCGCCTCGGATTCGCATCCGGGGGGGCGTCGTCAGATCCACCTCGAAGACCTTGAGCTTGGCGGCTTGCTGGGTCGTCAAGAGCGGGAAGGCGTTCTTGCGCACGTTCTGCTGGCGCTGCGCGCGGGCCTCGTTTGCCCGGGCCTTGGCCTGGCGTGACTTCTCGATCAGGTCCAGCTGCTTGCGCACAAACGAGAGCTTTTCCGCCGCGCCGGCATGGTCCGGGCGACGCTTGAGAATCCCCTCAAGCTCGTCACGTGCCAGGGAATAACGCTGGCGATCCATCAGCCAGTTGACCAGAAGCATCAGCCTGTCGGAATCGTCGTCCTGGATCGTTGCTCGCATCTCCCGGTATCGCTGTTCCACGGACGGGAGTGTTTCGATTCGTTCGACGGTGCGGCGCTCGAAAGGCGTGTCGATGCCGCGGATCCGAAGGATGATCTTGCTCTCGGTCTGTTCAACCAAAAGGCCAGTCACGCTCTGGCCGTCCTTCAGGCGAACCGTTGTCTCCGAGGGTTCTGCCGGTGTTTCCTCGGGGGTGTCGGCTTCGGGGGTGTCGGTCGGGGAATCCTCGGCTGCGTCGTCGCCTGAAGTCCCGGGATCATCCTCGGTCTCGGCTTGCGCCGAGGTCGGTTGGAACCCGACGACGGCGACCCGGTGGGATGCCACCGGCGAACCGACCCGGTTCCACGTCGTGGGAATCCCGACGATCATCAGTGCAGAGACGCCGATTCCGAAAGTCCCGCCTGCGAAACCCAACAACCCCAAGCGCCGGGCGAGCCTGGGCGCCAGGGGTTTGAATGGGCTGCGATCGGGGCGGGGGGGCAGTGGCATGGGGTGCTTGCGTGGCTGGGGTGGGCGTGCTTGGCGTCGGGCTGGCGGATAAGGCTTGTCCGCGGACTTCGCCCACGCGGTTGCACGAGGCCGCGAGCGGTCCATGTCCGCCTCAGGCCCGTGTTGAGCCCCGTGTTGGACGCACGCTGGAGCAAATCGTTCGCGGGCGAGTGGACCGCCAACGCGCGACCGAGGTGCTACGCCGCTCGTTTGGACTTGCTCAGTGTAGCCGCGGGCCCGTCCTGATAGACGCGGGCAACGGCGTCGAGCGATTGTTCTGCCCCGGTGGTGAGCAGCTTGAGGCGGGGCGGTCCTTTGGCGGGCAGCTCGATCATCCCCGGACCGCGGATCGTGGTCTTGATCTCCACGCGGTAGCGACCGATGGCGAGAATCACCCCGGGGTGGATCGCTTTGTGGAAGGTGAGAGATCCGTTGCCAAAGTGCGTCCCGCAGGTCGAAATCTCGTCGAGCGACTTCGTCAGGCGCTCCTTGCGGAGGCGGAAGTTATCGGTTTCAAACTGCAGCTCGGTCATGCGCTCGGCCTGGGCGGGCGTCAGTTTGATGGCGGCGCGCGTCAGCGATTCCAGCTCGTCTCGGACTTTGGTCGCGTGCTGCTCGCTCTGGGCCATCAGCTCTTCCACACGCCGGCGGAGCTCGTCGAGCACGACCGACTGGCCCAGGATCAACTCCGTTGATGAGCCCGCGGCGGCGCCGATCTCGCTGAGCTCGACCGTGCCTCCCGCCGCGACGCGACCACCCATCAGCGATGCGGTCGGACCCTTGAGATGGCGACCCACGCCGAGCTGGCAACCGGTGATCTCGGCGCTCACGAGCAAGTCTCGACCGACCTCGCCCGAGACGCGATCCAAATAGTGCGCGTTCAGGTCGCGACCGGCGTTCAGCGTTCCCTTCTCGCGTCCGGCCATCCCACGCTCGAGGCGCATATCGCGCTGGCACTCGAGTTTGGCGGCCTCAACAAGCCCGCGCACGAGGATGGAGCGCCCCGCACGCACGGTGAAGAGATCTCGCACGCCCTTGTCGACGATGACGTCTCCGGGAACGTCGACGTTGCCCGTCGAGAAATCAACGTACGAGCCGATCCGGAGCTGCTTTGAGATGCGCAACACGTTCCCCTTGCGGTGGACGAGCCCGTCGCACGTCGCGAGGATCGTGCCGTCGGCGAGCTTGATGGTCGAGTCGTCGGTGACGAGTTGCAGCGGCTTTCCGGGCTTGCAGGCGATGGCCTTTCCGAAGACGTCGACGCCGTCGCAGCCCGCGGTTTCTTGGCGCCATCGTGCGATAGGCTGGTTGGCGACCACGGGTCGAAAGGCGGATTGGGCGTAGAAGTCGACCGAGCCCTCGTCGCCCTCCTCGTCGCTTGCCTCGTCGTGACCGAGACTGCCATCGCCAGCGGGCGTGGCGTGCGGAGCGACTGGGCGATCGTGAGGGCCCGCCTTGTTCGCTGGGCCGGTGCTCTCGGGCTGGGCTTCCGCTTCTGTGTCCGCACGTTCCGCGAGCATTTCAAGGCTCGCGTCGTCGCCATGAACGGGCGCTGCCCCCTCGGCGATCACGTGCTGGAATCGCTCGGTCTGGCTGCCAGCTTGAGCGGCGGCGCGAAAGGAACGCACGGCGTCGCGGACGCGATCGTCGCGATCCTGCGTCCGCGCCAGCCCTTTCTCGTCCAGGGCGATGTTGACGAGCTGATCGGTGACAGCGTCGGGGTCCACACCCGCGTCGATGACGAGGGTGGCTCGCAGGCGGTCCGGCGAGATGAACACCTTGAGTCGATGCCCGACGTCCTCGAGGCTCATGGGCTTAGGCCGCGGGGGCCTTCTCCGCGGGCGGCGCCGCCTGGGCCTGGCACTTGGCGAGCGTCTCGTTGATGCGCTGGCTGAGCAGGTCGGGGGTGAAGGGCTTGACGACGTAGTTGTTGACGCCGGCCTTGATGGCCTCGATGACGCGCGACTTTTCGGCCTCGGTTGTCACCATGATGATGGGGACGGTCTTGTTCTGCTGGCGGTAGTGCTTGATGAAGGTGAGCCCGTCCATGTTGGGCATGTTCCAGTCGACGAGCAGGAGCTCGGGCCTGAACGCGGCGGCCTTGCTCAGGGCGTCCTGCCCGTCGCAGGCTTCGAGCACTTCCTTGTGCCCGAGCTGCGCCAACACCATCTTCTGGATGTTGCGCATGGTCTTGGAGTCATCCACCAGAAGGATTCGCATGTGCTGTTCCTTGCCTGACGATGCCGCAACGGGGCGGCGGGTGATTCGGTGAGTTTCGGACGCTTCCGCGCGGGGGTTTGGCGCGGGTGTTGGTTGGTTGGGTGCTTCAGGCCTGGGCCGCGGTGGCGGGCGCGGGCTGCGCCGCGGGCGCCGCCTTGGCCTGGATCGCGATCTCGATGGCCAGTTCCCCGCAATCGGTGACGCACGGAATCACGATGCACGGGACGTCGCTCTGGTTGGCCAGCGTGTGGCTGGGCCCGATCACCACGCTGGGGCACGAGATCGAAACCTTGCGTCCGGCCATCAAGGCCTTGGCGTTGCCCGACACCATGTTGACCAGTTCTCCAACGGCGTCGGCGAAGTCGGGCGTCCCGCACTGGACTTGCTGCCCGCAGAAGAGCGCGACGATCCGCTCGGCAGTCTGCTGCGGGAAGCTCAGGACGACGCTACCCGAGACATCGCCGGTCATTCCGATGATCCCGCTCACGTCATAGCTGGCCGTCGGGCTCTGCTTGACCCTGGGCGGGTTGACCGTGACTGGGAGCTGGAGCATCGTGGAGAACACGTTCTGGATGCTCGCAATAAATGGCTTGAACAGGCTCGGATCCATAAGCACCTTCCCTGAAATGGTCCCTGAAGTTGCGGGCCCTGATGTTTGGGGCGACGCTGCGCCCGGCATCACGATCCTCGATTCCTGAAGACGCCGGCTCACGCCGCGCCCAGCACCCTCGCTGACTCGGCCATCCGGATCAGCTCCGCCACGTCGACGATGAGGCTGACGCCTCCGTCATCGCGCACCGTCGCCCCCGAGACCGCACGCTTTCCCTGGCTGATATCGATTCCGATCCCGTCCAGGGGTTTGACGACGATTTCCTGCTGTCCGATGAGGCGGGAGACCATGAGCCCGACCCGCTTGTCGTTCTGGCTTAGAACGACGGCGAACGGCGCCGGCTCGACCTTGTCTGCCGGCACGTCGAAGAGGTCCTTGGCGCCGACCAGCGGAAGCACCCCGTCGCGCAGACGCATGACCGGGTGCTGTCCGATGCTCCCCAGCACGTCCGCGTCGGGCTTGACGATCTCCACGATGCTGGTGAGCGGGACGGCGTAGATCTCGCTCGCGACCGCGACCATCATCGCTGGCATGATCGCCACTGTCAGCGGGATGAGGATCGTGACCGTCGTGCCCTTCCCGGTCGTGCTATCCAGCTCGACGGTGCCCTTGATCTTCTCGATGTTCGTGCGGACGACGTCCATCCCCACGCCGCGCCCGGAGAGATCGCTGACCTGATCGGCGGTTGAGAACCCGGGCAGGAAAATGAACTGGAAGACCTCGCGATCCGGAAGGGCCGCGGTTGCCTCCGCCTTGACCAGGCCCCGCTCCACGGCCTTCTTGATGATCTTCTCGCGGTTGAGCCCGCGCCCGTCGTCGCGAACCTGCACGCGGACGTGGCTCCCCTCGTGCGAGGCGGAGAGCGTGATGCGTGCGGTGGGCGACTTTCCTGCCTTGACGCGCTCGTCGGGGGTCTCGACGCCGTGATCGGCGGAGTTTCGCATGAGGTGGACCAGCGGGTCGCCAAGCTCCTCAAGCACCGACTTGTCGACTTCGGTGTCGCCACCCTCGATGACCAGCTCGATGTCCTTGGACGTCTTTCGCGCCAGGTCGCGGATCAGGCGCGGATACTTGCCAAACAGCTTGTCCAGCGGCTGCATGCGGGTGCGCATCACCGCGACCTGGATGTCGGCGGTGACGCGGTCGAGCCCGCCAGCCGACATCATCATGACTTCCTTCGTGTCGTGCCCGACCTTGGCGACATCAAGGTTCCGGACCACCGCGGCGATCCGGTTCTTCTGGAGCACCAGCTCGCCCACGAGGTTCATCAGCGTTTCCAGACGCTCGACCTCGACGCGGATCGTCTGGTCGCCCGAGGCGGCGGCCTGCGTCGAACGCTTGGCGGGCCCCTCCGCTTCGCCCTCACGGGGCGCCGGCGTCGTTGCGGCCTCCGGCTCTTTCGCGGCCGCGTTGGACGGCGCATCGCTCGCGCCGGAACCAGAGTTTGGTGAAGCACCCGCCGGAGCGCCGCGCAGCACCTGCTCGGGCGAGGCGCTCGGGTTGAAGAGGTTGACGCCAGCGGCGGAGTTACTCGTCGAGATGCTGTTCAGCTCGTTCAGCACGTTCTCGCAGGTGAGCGCGAGCAGGTGCTTGGACTGGATTCCCTCGGCTTGCTCACGCAGCACCTGGGCCAGGGCGCGGCTGCGAACGAGGGCCTGCTCGAGGGCCGCAGCGTTCATGCCCGCGGTCGCGGCAAGGGCGAAGCGACCAATGCCCCGGACCACCGAGACCATCTCCGGGTACTCGAAGAAGTCGGCGACGCGGGCAAGGTTGTCGGTGCATTCGGCAAGCGCGGGCGCCGCGGCGGAGCGAGCGCTAGGCGTCTGGAACTTTCCGAGTTGCTCTTCGAGGTTTTTCAGCGTTTCCGAAAGGTCTGCGACGAAGAACTCCAGAAGGTCCAGGCGGTTGGCGGGCACCACGAGCGGCCGCTTGCCGTCGGTGCTCGGGGCCGTGGCTTCGCCTGCCGCGGGGCACGCGGGCGCCGCAGGAGTCGCGGGCGCGGGCGACTTCGAGGCGGCGCCTGCCTGCTTGCCCTCGCCCAGTTCCGTCAGGGCCGCAACGGCGGCGGCGGGGGGCGTTTCCAGCGGCTTGCCCGCGCGGAGCTGGCCCATCTGACGCTTGATCACGTCCACCGCCTGCAAGAGCAGGTCCATCATCGGACGGTTGATCGAGATCGAGCCGTTGCGGGCGGCATTGAGCGCCGATTCCGCGGCGTGCGCGATCGACACCAGATTGGTCAGCGCAAGGAAGGACGCACTGCCCTTGATGGTGTGCAGCGCGCGGAAGACCTTGTTCACCAGGTCGGGGTTTTGCGCGTCCTGTTCCAGCGCGACCAGGTCGCCTTCCAGCGCGTCGAGCAGCTCGCCCGACTCGGTGAGGAAGTCCTGCAGGATCTCGGGATCGAACGCGATGCCGGACAACGCTAAGCCCCTTTCTTCGCCTCCGGGCGAGTCAGTTGCTGCTGCCGAGACCCTTGGCGATCTTGCGATAGCAGAAACCTTGTGGCTGGGGCGTGGGCGTGAAGGGCGCCTCGCCGGGTCGGATGGTTTCGGAGTGACCGATGAAGAGGAAGCCGTCGTCGGCCAGTTGATCCGCGAACATGTGCAGAACTTGCGACACCATCGCGTCGTCGAAGTAGATCATGACGTTCCGGCAGAAGATGACGTCCCAAAGCCCGTGGCGTCGGGCCGACGCCCGATCGCGCAGGTTGTGCAGCTCGAAGTTGACCATCTGTTTGATCGAGGGAGAGAGCTGCCACATGCTGCCCGACTGCGTGAAGTATCGCGCCTTGTGCGCGGCGTTCGTCGAACGGAGGGCGTAGTCGGTGTACTTGCCCTCGGAGGCGATGTCCAGGGCTCGCTCGGAGATGTCTGTCCCGAGGATCTCAACCCGCCAGTCCGGAAGGCGCACTCCCAGCGTGCGGTCCAGCAGCATCGCGAGCGTGTAGGGCTCCTCGCCCGTTGAGCACGCGGCGGACCAGATCCGCAGGCGCTTCGTCGCCTTTCGCGCGTCGAGCAGCAGGGGGAGCGCCTCGCGCTCAAAGACCGCAAGCTGGGGCTCGTTGCGGAAGAAGCTCGTCTCGTTGATCGTGATCCGGTTGAACATCTCCTGGAACTCGTCCTGCTGGAACGGTCCCATGGAGAGCAGGGAGATGTAATCGTCGAAGGTTTCGATCTCGAGTTCGATCAGGCGGTGGGCCAGACGCGATTCCAGCACGTACTTCTTCGGGAGCTTGAAGCTGATGCCCGATCGGTCGTAGATGATCTTGGCCAGTTGCTGAAACTGGCGCTCGGTCATGGTCGGTGACGTCGTCGTCGGCATGTTGTTCTCGTCTCGGGCGGGCCGGAGAGGTCGGTCGGCCAAGGAGCTCGTGAGAGCGTCCCGGGTCGGGTTGTGGGCGAGCACGTCAGTGGGGCGGATGCGGGCTCAGGCCGCGTGGGCGGACGAATGAGCCTCGTTCGTGCCGGCCTGGGCCGCAAAGAGGCGGGCCAGGTCGAGGAGGATGATCAGTCGGTCGTTGAACTTGGCGACGCCGGAGATGAACTCCGAATCGATGGAGCAGACCATGGGCGGCGCGGGCTCGACGATGTCGCTCCCGATGCGGAGGACCTCGTGGACGCGATCAACGATGAAGCCCAGGACGCGGTGGTTGACCTCGACGACCACGATGCGGTTGTGCTCGCTGCGGTCGCTGACGAGCATGCCGAATCGCTTGCGAAGATCGAGGACGGGGATGATCTTGCCGCGGAGGTTGATGACGCCCTCGACCTCGGGCGGGCTCTGCGGGACGCGGGTGAGCTCGAGCATCCGGTTGATTTCCTGGACGGCCAGGATGTCGACGGCGAACTCTTCGCCCCCGACTTCGAAGCTGACGAGCTGGAGTTGCTCTCCGCCGGCACGTCCGCCGCTGGCCTGAGTCGTGCCCGTCGCATTCTGAACACTGGCTGACATGCTCCGCTCCATTCACCGCGAGTTGAAGGGGGAACCGCGACCCGGTCCACCCGCTCGGCGATGCAAGATCGGATTCCGCGTGCGCGGGCTTGACCCGGCGCGGACGCCGGCACGGTTCTCGGGCCGCGCGTGCCAATGTTCCTCCGGGAGCGAGCCCGAGCCCGGGTCGGGGTGCGTCGTTGCAGGGGCGATCCGGAGCAGGCTGCACGGGTTGACGCCGGCGCGCCGATGATTCCATCGTGAAGAGCAAGCAGGACATCGTCCGTGACTGGTTGCCCCGGTACACGGGGCGTGCGCTCACCGACTTTGGGGAGTACATCCTTCTGGCGAACTTCACGGAATACGTCGAACTCTTTGCCGAGCGGTTCGACGTTCCGATCGTCGGGCGCGACAAGCCCATGCAGTCGGCGACTGCGGAGAATGTCACAGTCCTGAACTTCGGCATGGGCAGCGCCATGGCGGCAACGGTGATGGATCTCCTCGCCGCCGTCGCGCCCAAGGCCGTTCTCTTCCTTGGCAAGTGCGGCGGGCTCAAGCGAACCCGGGTGGGCGACTTTGTCCTACCCATCGCCGCCATCCGCGGCGAGGGCACCAGCAACGACTATCTGCCGGCGGAAGTTCCGGCGCTCCCAAGCTTCCGCATGCAGCGGGCGGTGTCTTCCGCGATCATCAAGCACCACTGCGACTACTGGACGGGCACGGTCTATACCACCAATCGCCGCGTGTGGGAGCACGACGAGAAGTTCAAGGACTATCTCCGCCTGATCCGAGCCATCGCGATCGACATGGAGACCGCGACCATTTTCCTCGTCGGCTTCGTCAACGAGATTCCCAAGGGCGCGCTGCTGCTCGTGAGCGACAACCCGATGACGCCCGAGGGCGTCAAGACCGCCGCCAGCGACGCGCATGTCAGTTCGACCTTCGTCCAGCGGCATCTGGACATTGGAATCGACGCGCTGGCTGACCTTCGCGACCGAGGTGAAAGCGTCAAGCATCTGCGGTTCGAGTGACGCGGGATCTGGAACACTTCATGAGTGGCACGGCTCCGTGAGTGGGGTGTCTTGTGTATTTGCCTTTGGGCTTGCGTGGCGCGGGCGTCCCGCCCGCCCTCGCTGGGTCTCAGAAGGTTCCAGCAGCGACGCTCAACGTTCGAAAATCTGCCCGACCGCTCACACGGTCGGCTCCACGTCGCGCGAGCGGGGCTCGTCCGCTCACGAAACCTGTCGTTGGAAAAGAAAAAGGGCCGCCCCGGTTGGAGCGGCCCTTCGTGCGAGCGATCAAGACTGAAAACCGAGCATTAGCTGCCGCACTCGCCCTCGAAGGCGAAGGCAGCGGCAAAGTCGAGGTAGTCGAAGAAGTCGACCTGTCCGTCGTCGTTGAAGTCCGCGGCGGGGTCCTCGCTGGAGAACGCGGCTGCGAAGTCGAGGAAGTCGAAGAAGTCGACCTGCCCATCGTCGTTGAAGTCAGCCGCGAGGGGGAGTTGGACGACGATCAGGCCCTGCCCGATGTCGTTGTCGCCTGTGTCGCACAGCGCCTCGAGCTCGTCGCGGAAGCGAACGACGATGTAGAGCTGGCGGCAATCGTTGAGGAAGGCCAGATCGTCGCGGAAGACCGAGAGGTAGGTGCCGTCGTTGTTGATTCCGTCGCCGTTCAGGTCGATGGCGTCGTTCTCGCGGAGGACGACTTCCTTCCCGTTGAGGACGAGCACGGCGTTGGACCGGGCGTTGGGGGCGCCGGTGGTCACGCCGCCGATGAGCGAGTCGCCTCGCCCGTTGCGGATGGCGTAGAAGAAGGTCTGGGTGAAGGAGGCATCGCCCCAGGTCTCGGAGCTGCCGGGCGTGATGGGCTGTCCGGTGGCGGCCAAGAGCTGGGCGTTGCCACCGGCGTCGCCGCCGATCACCCAGTCTTCGGTCCCGCTGTTGCTGCCGTAGGCGCCCCAGTATCCACCGGCGAACATCTGCGCGAACCCGATCGTGGAAACGCCTGTCGGCAGACCGAGCGGAGCGACGCCCTGCTGGATCTGGACCGCGTTGTTGATCACGACGGAGTTGTCGGTGGTGGTGACGATGCCGACCTCGCCGGTGAGCGACTCGTCGGTGTGGTCGAGCGGGTTGAAGCTGGCGCCGAGAGCGTTGGTCATGATGTCAAAGAGATCCCAGGTCGCGGTGGCCCCGCCGTCCTGCCCGGTGGGGATGTCCACGCCCTTCTGGGCAACAACGACGTTGCCATCGTCGCGGAGGACGGCGGCGTTGACGCCCGTCGCGACCCCGCCCAGCGAGGTGGCGCTGACCGCCACGCGACCGGCCGGGTCGATGCCCGCGACCGTTGTCGACGTGCCGAAGGTCGCGCCAGCGATGCTCGGAACAGCGGTGCCTTCCTGGGCCACGAAGCTCAGTGTGCCTCCGACGGACTTGAGGGCGACTTCGTCGGCGGTGGTCGCCGCGTTGGTGTCGCCCGAGAAGGCGAAGTCGCCGCTGTCATTGATCGCGACGACCGAGTCGAAGTTGGACGACATCACGGAGAAGTCGGGGAACTGGGTGACGCCCTGCTGGGCGGCGACCGCCACCGTGGCACCCGAGCCGGTGATGACAAGGTCGTCGGTGCCGGTCGTGGAGATGTCGGTGTCGACGCTCATGGCCCAGCGCTGGCCGTTGGGGGAGGGGTAGGGACGACGGAAGTCGGTGTACTTGGCAGCGAGGCCGGGGACATCCGACGTGGTGCTGGAGGCGACGGTGGAGATGACCCCGCGACCGACGACGCTGGTCGGGGGCTCGGGCTGGATGAGCGTGGTCTCGGCGTCGATGTTGTTGGCTGCGTTCGGATCTTCAGTCGAGCTGGACGCTTCAGCGGTGAGCTGGAGGGTGGAGTTGGCGGTCTGCGCGCGGGTGGTGATGATGAAGTTGCCGCCCCCGCCGTTGCTGATCGAGCCGAGGTTGTACGTGATCACGCCGTTAACCGGGGTCGCTGCCGGGAGGGCGGAGACAAAGTCGGCGTTGCTGGGCAGGGTGATGACGAGGTTGGTGTTGTCCGCGGCTTCGGGGCCCGTGTTGTTCAGCGCGACGGTGTAGATGACCTCGCCGCCCGGTCCGACGGAGCAGTCGGCGGGATCGGTCACGGTGACCGCGAGGTTGGCCTGCTGGTTGCGGACGGTGGTGTTCGCCGTCGCGCTGTTGTTCGACTGGTTGTTGTCCTCGCTGGCAGCGGTGACCGAGGCGGTGTTGGTCACGGTGCCCGCGGCGCCGCTCTGAACAACGACTTGGAACGACTGCTCGGTGTCCAGCGGGATCGAAGCGAAGCTAGCGCTGATGGTGCCCGAGTTGAAGACCGCGGGGGGCGTCGCGCTGACGAAGGTCACGTTTCCGGGGAGGACGTTGGTCACGTTGACGCCGGTTGCCAGCTCGGGACCGTTGTTGCGAACAGTTATGGTGTAGGTGATGTTGCCGCCCGGCGGGATCACGGGATCGGGCGAGTCGGTCATGGTGATGGAAACGTCGGAACCTGCCGGTGGCGCAAGCAGGTTGGCCGCCCAGGCACCGCCCGAGAACGTCTCGCTAGCGCCGGTGGGCCAGGGGTTGGTGAAGGGCGCCTCGAAGCCGGCGGTGGCGAAGTTGTACACGCCGGTCTCGCCCGTCTGGTCAACCAGGAAGTAGGCCTTGAGATCACCACCCGGGAGCCGGCCAACGGCAAGCCCGTCAATGTCGGGCGTCGTGCCGCCATTACCCGCGAACGTCGGGTAGCCCGAAACGACCGTGGCGGTTTGGGCGGTCAGGTCGAAGCGGACGAGCCCGCGGTCGGTCGCCGCATCGTTGGTGCCGTAGAGGAACCCGTCCGCGGGGTTGTAGTCCAGACCACCGATGTCGTACGCGCTGTTGTAGGTGAACAGCAGGGTGGCGACGCGGGTGGCGATGTCGATCTCATAGATGCCCTCGGTGCCGATGTTGCGCACGCCGTAGAGCCGCCCGGTGCTGGGGTTGAAGGCCAGCCCAACGAAGTTGGTGTTGGCGCCGTTGAACGTGAAGGTGCCGAGCAGGGTGGGGACGGTGTTGTTGCCGAAGTCCGAGTAGTTCCACTCGTAGAGGTTGTTGCTGCTGGAGGCGATGTAGAGCTTGCGGTTGGCATCGTCGGCGGCGAGGCCCCAGACCTGCACGCCGCTGAACACCCCGACCCACTGCTGAGTCGAGAAGTTGTAGACGTAGCACGAGGACGGGTAGGTGGTGGCGTCATCGACGCCGACGAGCACCTGGGCGCGAGCCGAGCTGGCGGCGCCGGCAACCGCGAGCAAAGCCGCGACGCCGGTGAGAGCGAATGAACTGCGCATGATCTTCATGATCTCCCTTTCTGTTGAAGAAACTCCGAGCAAACCACCCCGTCGAGCCAGCTCCTTCAAGCGAGCCGGCCCCGCGAGCATGTACCATAACAAGAACCGCAAAGGCAGCCGGGCTGGCGTCAAGCCCACGCCCAAGGCGAGAGCGAGCGACACCCCACGAGCACCGCGCTCGCGTCTGACGATTCCGGATGCCTCAAGCGACCCGATCCTTCAAGCGACCAACATCCTTATGGTCCCGGAACATACACCTTCGACCATTACCCAAGTTGATGCAATTGAACCGAACCCATCGAGCATTTGCGTGCGGCTCGGCGAGCCCCCTAACGAGCCCCGCTTCGAGCTCCGCGACGAGACTGCCTCTTGCGACTATCCCCATGCGACGGCCAACGTCGGCGCCATCGCTCGAATCGCGGCACGTTCACGACGCGAGTTGGTCGAACTCCACAACCGACTCCATATAGCCCGGCATTTGGAAGCTTACAGGAGCCAACCCGGGCTCGTCAATAACGCTCGCCGAACTCCACTCGTTTCTTGGCGTTCTAGGCACCGCGAGTGGCCCGATCTGGACGAGGCGGACCGATCTGCACCTGGTCGTGTCACATTGGGCAAAGTTCTTGCCCTGCGTGAGTGACCGATAGCACTATCGACAAAGGGCCCGGTATATCCCCTATGCGTTCCGCGCGCGGGTTCACTTGGAAGCACGCAAGTGCCGCTCGAAGAACGCGAGCTGATCGACGGCTTGTTCGACGCGTTCGCTGAGCTTGGTGCCCGAGCCGTGACCGCTGCTCATGCTGGTGCGGAGCAGGACGGGGTTGGGAGCGGCGCCCGAGGCGGGGTTGCTCGCGTCGCCCCCGCGGTTGAGGCGCGAGGCCAGCCGCCCGGCTTCCTGCAAAGCCGCAGTCATCTTGCGGCTTTGCATCGGGTCCACGCGCGGGTCGTTCGCCCCGGTCATGAACAAGATCGGCGGATACGCAACGAAGCTCCCGCTCTCCTTGCTTGTGGCAAGGTCGCGTAGCACGCGGTGATAGGGCGAATAGGCGTGCATCGCCCGGAAGAGCGACTCGTCCTTGACGGTGCCAAACTCCGGGATGTTGAACACCCCGTTGGCGGAGAGCTCGACGCGGAGCATGTCGTAGATCCCGACGTGGGAGACGACGGCGGCGCAGGCGTCCGGATGCTGCGAGAAGATCGCGCCCATGAGCAGCCCGCCGTTGGAGCCGCCGACGATGCCGAGCTTGTCGGGGCTGGTGTGCTTGCTCTCGACGAGGAAGCGCATGGCGGCGTGGAAGTCGTCGAAAACGTTCTGCTTGTTCTTGAGGTTGCCCTGGCGGTGCCAGTCGTCGCCAAACTCGCCGCCGCCGCGAATATTGGCCTGAGCGAAGACGAAACCGCGTTCGAGGTAGGCGATCCAGGTGAGGCTGAAGTTGGGGGTGATGTTGACGCCGTACCCGCCGTAGCCGGTGAGGATGGTGGGGTGCGAGCCGTCGAGCGTCAGGCCCTTTTTGCGAAGGATGTTGACGGGCACCTTTGTGCCGTCCTTGCTCGTCGCCATCTCGCGAACGACTTCGTAAGGCGAAAGATCAACGAGCTTCTGTGGGAGCTGGGTCGAAAGGCCGGTGGGCTTGGTTTCACGCGTCTTGGCATCCCACGCAAAGACCTGGGCGGGCGCGAGATACGAAGTCGAGGCAAAGAGCACGTCGCTCGCTTCGACAGTGACGCCGTTGACCAGCGATTCGCCCACGACAACGTGCCCGCTCGCGGCGATCGCTTCCCCTTTGGGCCCGTTCGCGACGGGCTCGCCCGCGTGCGTGAAGACCCGGATCTCCTGAGGCCCGCCCGCCTGGCACTCGATGAACAGGTGCTCCCGGCTGGAGACGATGGGCTCGCTCCAGAGCTCGTTGATCATCGAGACGTCCAGTGGGCCAAGAAATGGCTTGGCCTCCCGGACGTGTCGACCTTCCTTGGCAAGCTTGAGCAGCACGCCCTTCGAAGCGCCCTTGCGGGAGAGCAGGTAGATCCCGCCGTCGGGAGCGAACTGCGCCTGAACGACCTGGTCGCCGTAATCCGCGACGCGGTTCCAGAGCGCCCCGCCGCGGCTTCCGTTCAGACGCACGTACACGGCGTAGGTCCCGCCATCGCCATACTGCACCAGCGCCATCGTGCGGTCCGACCACGGATCCGCGATCAGGTCAATCTCCGCGATCCGGGGCAGAACGTACCGGTTCTTGAACGCCTTGAGCGCGGGCGGATCGTTCTCAAACGCCCGCAGCATCTCCGGGCGACGATCCAGCGGCTTGCCCAGCGCCACCGCATATTGCGGCGCCATCATCGGGTCCACCGCCTTGGCCACCTCGTGCGTCAACGAAGTGATCGCCATCGGCGGCGTGGGCCCAAGCTCGTACGCGTCGCTCGCGGTCGGCGTGCCCAGAGCGTGGTACGCGATCTCGGTGTAGAACGCCATGTCCTCCGCCGATCGCTCGCCATCGCGCGGGTAGCGCGTGTAGAAGAAGCCCTTTGCGTCGTCCGACCAAACAAGATCGCCCCCCGCCGTCCCGCCATGCACTCGCGGCACGACCTCGAACAAGCGCTCGCCCGACTCCGCGTTGAACACGCTCACGTCGCCCGCTTCGCTGCCGGCGCTGGAGAGCGAGACCGCCACGAGCTTCCCGTCTGGGCTCACCCGATACCAATCGATGGTTGTGGCGTGCGAGGGATCGATCGCCTCGGGATCGATGAGCACCCGTTCGTTGGTCCGCTCGAAGGGTTCATCCATCACCACCAGGAAGGGCTGCTGCCGCGGCGGCTGAGACTTGATCGCGAACGTCTTTCCGCCGCGCTGCTGGATCTCGGCGTACGACGTGCGGGGCGCGAGCATGAGCGTCCCAAGCCGCTCGCGAATCTCCGGCACGTTGGGCAGCGCGTCCAACACCGAGCGTGCGTGCGCGTTCTGGGCTTCGCTCCAAGCTTTGACCTCGGGATTCTCCCAGTTTTCCAGCCACTGATAGGGATCGACGACCTCGACGCCGTGGTAGGTGTCCGTGACCGGGCGAGCCTCCGTGGGCGGCGGAACGGGTGAAGCGAAGGCCGCCCCCCCAGCCCCGCCCCAGACCGTTCCGAGCCACGAGATCGCCAACGCGGCGGCAAAGATGGAGTTGGTTCGTTGCATATCTGAGTTCTTGGCTGAGTTTGACCGCGGGCAGGTTCGCCACGGAGACACGATGGCACGGAGACCGAACGCACGAAGAAGACGCGATGAACGACCTCTGTGCCTTTCTGACTCCGTGGTCAAGCGATTTCCGGAGTGGGTACGGGGTCACGAGTTGTCGAAGCGACAGTCTGGCTAGTCGTTCCTGTTTCTCATCAGCTTGCGCAGCAGGGGTGTCAGTGCCAGTACCAGGATGCCCGCGGCGCAAGACGTGATGAGGAACAGCAGGAAGAAGTCGGCATGGGTGTTGACGCCCGGCCGCTCAGGATTGTCCGCCAGGTGCCACGGCAGTGTTTTCTCGCCCGTGAGGATCGGGTCCACCATCGCGGCAACCTTGCCCGCGCCGAGGTTGGCGATGAAGCTGGAGATGAACCAGATGCCCATCAGGATCGACGTCGATTCTCGCGGCGCCGTCTTGCTCACGTACGACAGGCCCGTTGGCGACAAGATAATCTCGCCCATCGTCGCGACGAAGTAGTTCGCCACGATGAGCCACATCGCCGCCTTCTCGGTGCCTCGCGCCTGGATGCCTGCGGCGACCATGAAGAGGTAGCCAAGCCCGACGAGGATCAGGCCGATGCCGATCTTGACGGGCTGAGGAACGAACGTGTTCCGCCTCGCGAGCAAGGTCCAGAGCGCGCCCATCGCCGGCGCGAACGCGATGATCAGCCAGGGATTGACCGACTGGAACCACGTCGTCGGCACCAGGAATGTCCCGATCATCCGGTTCGTCTCTTCATCGGTGAAAACGTTGATGGAAGACCCCGCCTGCTCGAAGCTCAGCCAGAAGACGGCGTTGAACAGCATGAAGATGAAGATGGACGCGACGGGTCCTCGATCGCCCGGTTTGTGCTTGAGCGTGAACCACGCCGCCCATGAGATCGCTCCGACGGCCATGACCGAGATGACGATGGTGTTGGAGACAAACGCGTCAACGTGCTGGAGCGCCCCGAGGTAGTACCCCGCGCCGACGAGCGCCGACAGGATGACCCCGACCGGGATCAGGAGCGGTGCGATCCTGGCTCGCTCGGGGCTGGGAGGCAAGCCGACGCCCGCGAGCAGCTTGGGCCTGACCGCGATGTAGAGCGCCAACCCAAGCAGCATGCCGACTGCGGCAGCGCCAAAGCCCCAGTGCCAACCCACCCGCTCGCCCAGCGTTCCGACGACGTAGGTCTGCAGCGCCGCGCCGAGGTTGATGCCCATGTAGAAGATGCCGAAGGCGGTTTCCCGGCGCGGGTCGCCCTGGGCATAGAGCTGCCCGACCATCACCGACACGCAAGGCTTAAAATGCCCGGTGCCGACGACGATCAGCGCCAAGCCAAAGACGAAGACCGCCATTCCAAGGTGGCTGTGATCCATCCCGCCCAGCCCGGAAATGCCGAGCACGATGTGCCCCAGCGCGATCAGCAAACCACCGACGACCATGGATCGGTGTGTTCCGATAAACTTGTCGGCAATCAATCCGCCCACAATCGGCGTTAGATACGCCAACCCGGTGTACCAGCCATAGGCGTTGTTGGCTTCCCCGGCCGACCAGCCTCGTCCCGGGTTGAAACCCTCGGGCGCGTTCGGCGGCGGGTTGAGCATGCCTTCCAGCGGTGCCTTGAGATAGAGCACGAGGATGCCGCGCATCCCGTAGTAGCTGAATCGTTCCCACATCTCGACGAGGAACAGCAGGAACAGCCCCATCGGGTGCCCGAGCAACTTGAGTCGTTCGGGCGGGGCGTCGAGCGGAGGGGTTGGGAGCGTCGCCATAGATGAGGTTCCTCGTATCCGGAATGACGAGGATACAGCGTGGACGCTCCGGGAGCAATCCGGATCACGGGGTGCGACATCTGGGTGCACGAAGCCCGGGCCACCCAAAAGCACAGCCAGCGGCAGCCTGAGGCTCCCGCTGGGTGGTGTCTTTCGTGCATGCTCGGTGTCGAGCGATGATCACCGCGGGCCGTCGGTGCGGTGGCGGCGCGACGTCGTGGGGGCGTCTTCCGCCGCCAGGCCCGATGCGATATCGACGACAAGGCGTTCGTCGTCGGGCGTGTCAAACATCGAATCCGGACCATCAGAACTGATCACAAACCTGGTCGGTTCCTGGCCTTCGGGGGCCGGTTCGACGAAGTAGCGATATGGGCGGTCCCACGAGTCGGTCAGCGTTCCCGCGTGGGCATCCAGTTCCGCGAGCGTCAGGGGGAGTTTGCGGTGCTGCTCGTGATAGGACTGCACGAGCGCAGCGAGTTGGTGCTGCTCGACGGTCCGCTCGATGTGCGGGGCCACTGCGGCAATGCCTAAACCGCCCAGGATGATCGCGAAGACGCCCAGCAACATGAGCAGCAGGAGCCCGATCGAACCGACCAGCCCGAGCACGAAACCAGCGAGCGCGAACCCGCGGGGCTTCTTGAACAGGCCAAAGAACGAGATTATCATCGCGACGGGCGAGAGCAGCCCGAGCGAAAAGACCAGCGCGACGAGCGACGTGATGAAGCCAGCCAGGCCCAGGGTGTTGCGCTCGGCGCTGCGCGTGAACGCTGCGGCTTGGCGGAGTCCGGGCATTTCCTGTCCGGGCCCCATGTGCCAAGGCCCGCCGTTCGAGCCGCCCCAGTTTGGATCATTCGCCTGATTCATCATCGCCATTGCTGACCCACCTTTCCCGAGCGGGTCCGATCCCGGACCCGTGCCGGAAGCGTTATTCGTGATCGGCGTCGCGGATTTCGCGCTCCGTGTCGAGCGACCCGCCGAACGACCTGCCGAGCGACCCGCGCGATGGGGCGGCAGGCCCGGTTATCCGGTCACGACCACTCGGAAGCCCTGGTCGAGTGGGGGTGTCGCGGCGTTTTCACCAGCGCCGATGGTGAGCAGGGCGGGGAGTTCTGCGCGGGTGACGCGTCGGGAGATCAGGCCCGAGAGATCCAGCTTGCCCGTCGAGAGGAGTCGAACACCCTCGGACAGCTTGCCCCGTGAAGCGCCGACGACCGCGAGCTCTCGTGACGCCACGCCAGCGTGATCGAAGTTGGCCGGCGCGCCGTTCACGGCTCGCGAGGCGGCTGGCAGTAGCGCCAGGGGATGCTTGAGGATCAGAGTTCCGCGTGGGCGGAGCAGCTCCATCGCCAGCGTCAGGCCCTCTCCGGTCCCGGTGCACTCGACGACGACATCCTGATCGCATCGGCGACCGGCCTCGCGTTCGGGGCGATGACGCAAGCCCCAGCGGTCGCAGATGGTCAGGCGGTCCGGCGCGGACCCAAGCACGCGCACGCTCGCGTTGTGCCGCGACATCACGAGCGCCGTCACTAAGGCTTCGACGCTGTCGCCCACGACGGTGACGAAGGCCTTGTTCTGGAGCCGCACGAGCTGGGCGGCGTGGGCAGCGGCGGCCAGAGGCTCGGCAAAGAGGGCCGCTTCGCTCGTGACGCTCTCGGGCACCTCGACGAGGTTTCGTACGGGAACGCCCACACGCTCTGCGAAGCAGCCCGGGGCGTCCTCAATCCCGAGTACCTTGCGCTGGCGACAGTGAGACGAGAGCCCGCCTTGGCACAGCGGGCACGCGCCGCACACGATCGCGGCGTCGACGACAACCCGCTTGCCAACAAGGGTGCTGTCCGTGGTGCTGACGGCCAAGCCGCCGACGGCGTGCGCTCCGCGTTCAACGACACCCACGAACTGGTGCCCGAGAATCAGTGGCGATGGGCTTTGGTGAGCCACGCACCGCCAGGCGTCGAGGGTTGTCGCCGCGGCGAGAATCGGGCGGACGATCGCGTCGTGGTCGCTCACGGTCGGCTCGGGCAAGTCGCTGAGAAAGCGGGCCTTGCCCGCGATGGACGCGACGCCCTTCATGCGATGCTCCGACGTGGATGGCTTGGCGCGAGCATGAACAAACAGGATCGGCGCGCCGGGGCCGCGACCGTTGGACGCATGGGCCCACAAGTGTTTGTTCGAGATCCCACGCGTGAAGCGGAGCCAGCGCGTTGCTGGCGCGAGGCCCGTTATCGGTCGGGAAGCGCCATGCCCACCGGGGTGCTCTCTGGTTCGTTGGGTGGCTGCGGCACAAAGGGCAGGTGCTCGTACCACAGTTTGTCGCGGGTGAAGATCGGGTAGTAATACACCCGTTTGGCGGCGAACGGCTGGGCTGTCGCGCCCAGCCAGTCCAGCCACGCGCGACGATCCATCGCGAAGTCCTGTCCGGTCAGCGTCTTGAGCGACTCGCGGGCCGCGACGTTCACCGCGAGCGATGAATCCGCCAGTGCTCGCACCAACTCGTCGAGTACGCGGCTCTCGGCATATTGCCCAAGCGCCAGCGCCGCCTCCGTGCGCACGCCCGAATCTGCCTCGCCGGGCTCATCGGGACGGAGCAAGTCCGGCTCGCGGACGCTGATCAGCAGCGTCTCGACCACCTCTGGGGCGTGGATGCGTTGGAGCGCTCGCGCCGCCTCCCGCCGGACAAGCACGTCGTCATCGCGGAGCGCATCGCGCAGGAGCGGGGCGTGCTCGATGTCGCCATGGTTGCCGAGCGCGCGCGCCGAAGCTGCCCGAACGCCCGCGTCGGGGTCTTTGATGTTGTCCTGGAAGACCTGCAAGTACACCGGCTCGCTGGCGAAGGGGAACGAACTCAGCAGCAGTGTGCCACGGTACCGGTTGTTGGCGCTGTAGCGGTCGATCGCCCATGCCGCGGCCTCGCTGGGCGTGGGGCCCGCGAACGCCGAGAAGATGCTGTCGGAGCCGGGCTGGACGCGGATCTGGCACCCGCCGATCAGCACCGCGGCGGTGCCAAGAACAGTCGAGGCAAAGCGGCGGCCGACGCGATGTCGAGCTGATGAGTTCCATGTGCCGGCGACGCGGGCGTGCGAGTGCATGCGGCCAGACTATACCGCGCCGGGAGTTGCCCAAGGTGCGTCCGACGCTTCGGGTCGAACTTGGCGGGGCGGCGGCTCCAGTGGCGGATCGCGGAGCTATGCTGGGCGCGGCAGGCAGTGAAGCAGGCCGCAGGCCATGTGAACGCGCCGCGGCCATAGGGATCGAGCTGGCGTGAGGCGGTGCAGTGTCGGAACGAAGCCCAGGGGCGTGCGTTGAAGCTGGCGTGGTCGAGTCGATATGTGCCAAAGTCGTACACGTGCCTTCGCGAAGGGCTGACGTGGAATCGGCTCGGCGCGGACGCCAGTGCGGGGCTGACCGTCGCGATCATCGCTTTCCCTCTGGCGATGGCCCTTGGGATTTCGTCCATCCCGGTCGACGTCGCGCAGCAACTGCGTGAGACACACCCGTGGCTGACACCGCCCGCGATCGGGCTGTTTACTGCGGCGGTCGCGGGGTTCCTGATCTCCGCGCTGGGCGGCTCGCGCGTTCAGATCGGCGGGCCCACGGCGTCCTTCATCCCCATCGTCTTCGGCGTCGCTGGCCAGTTTGGGTTCGAGGGCCTGGCGCTGGCGACCATCATGGCCGGGCTCATCCTGATCCTGATGGGTGCGTTCCACTTTGGCGCGCTCATCAAGTTCATCCCCTATCCCGTCACAACGGGCTTCACCTCGGGCATCGCGGTCACGATCTTCGTCCTGCAAATCAAAGATTTCCTGGGGCTGCGAATCCTCGACGAGCAGGGACGGATGCAGAGCCTCCCGACGTACTTTGTGCCCAAGCTGCAGGTTCTTGCGGCCCACGTGCACAACACCAACTGGCACGCGTTCAGCGTCGGCGCCGTGTCGCTGGCGGGGCTGCTGCTCCTGAGGCGGATCGCGCCAAGGCTGCCTGGCGCGATCATCATCATCGCTATCGCGTCGGCGGCGGTGTACTTCTCGGGCTGGGGCACGCCCGCGGGCTCGGCGAACCTCCCGCTGGTAGAAACGATCGGCAGCCGCTTTGGCGGCGTCCCAAACTCCCTCCCCTCGCCCAGGGTGCCCGGGCTGGACGTGGAGTTGGTGCTCGCGCTCCTTCCCTCGGCGCTCACGATCGCGATGCTGTGCGCAATCGAGAGCCTGCTCTCGGCGGTGGTCGCTGACGGGATGACGGGCTCCCGGCATCGGGCGGACCAGGAGTTGGTGGCGCAGGGGATCGCGAACATCGGGTCGGCGCTGTTCTTCGGGCTGCCGGCGGTGGGGGCGGTGGCTCGCACGGTGACCAACATCAAGGCCGGGGCGTCGACGCCCATGGCGGGGATGATCCACGCGGCGAGCATCGTGGTGTTCATGCTGGTGCTGGCGCCGCTGGCCAAGCTGATCCCACTGCCGACGCTGGCCGCGGTGCTGTTCATGGTGGCGTTCAGCATCAGCCAGGTCGATCAGTTCCGCGCCCTGCTGCGCGCGCCGCGCCACGACATGCTGGTGCTGCTCACGAGCTTCGGGCTCACCGTGTTCACGGACATCACGCTGGGGCTCGGGTTTGGGATGGTCCTGGCATCGCTGCTGTTCATGAAGCGGATGGCGGACATCTCCAACATTGCCGGGCTGAGGCTGGCGGTTGAATCGGGGCAGGATCCCGCGCCGCTGGACCCCAAGGACCCTGGAGCGGTGGATCGCACCCGCATCCCCCCGGGGGTCGAGATCTACGAGATCAACGGGCCATTCTTCTTTGGCGTGGCGGACCGCCTGAAGGACGTCTTGGCGTCGATGAACCAGAAGCCCAAGGTGTTCATCCTGCGGATGCGATATGTGCCGCACATCGACGCGACGGGCCTGCACGCGCTGGAGGACTTCCTGAACAAGTGCCGGCGCAACGGGACGAGGCTGCTGCTCGGGGGCGTGCACGCGCAGCCGATGTTCGAGTTTGCCCGGGCGGGGTTCGATGACAAGGTTGGGCTCGAGAACATCTTCGAGAACTTGCCCGACGCGCTGGCGCGAGCCAGAGAGCTGCTGGGGCTCGAAGCGAGTGTCCAAGAACGTGACGCCCGCGTGAGCGGGCAGGAATCGGTGCTGCCGGACTCGGTTGGGCAGCAACCGGTTGGGCAGCAACCGGTCGGGCAGCAACCGGTCGGGCCCGAGTTGGTCGCATCGGCGCGGGACTCGACGCCGAGCGTCAACGAGCGCGTGCCGGAGCGGGCATCGCAACCCGTGCCGGAGCAGGCGTCCGAGTTGGTGTTGGATCAGCCAACGTCTCATCAGGCCGGTGCGGAGTTGGCGGGATTTGCTTCGACGGGCTCTGGGGCGGGAGGCTCTGGCGAGCAGCAGTGGCGAGCGACGGCGCATGATCTCGATCGGCGGACCCGGCTGCAGGAGCTTGAAGCCGCGGCCCGGGCGCAGCGCGAGCGGGCCCTCGGGGGCGGTCAGCAAGACACGAACGAGTGGACGTGGCTGTGAGTCGGAATCGCGCGATGCTTGTGACGGAGGCATGCCGCGGCCAATGATGGTGGATGCCAACGCCACTCCCTGTTCGCGGACTCTCGGCTCCGCCCTCGTATCCGTGCCTGATCGCGATGATCCATGTCGCCGCGTTGCCCGGCACGCCTCGGTCGAAGCAGGGTGTTGCCGCGCTGGCGCGCCAGGCGGCGGCGGAGGCCCGTGTGCTCGCTGCGGCGGGGTTTGATGCCATCATGATCGAAAACATGCACGACGCGCCCTATGTCCATGGGCGTCAAGGGCCGGAGGTGGTCGCGGCGATGACCGCAGCGGCCCTGGCTGTCAAGGACGCGGCGCCGGATCTCCCGCTGGGCGTGCAGGTGCTCTCGGGTGGCAACCACGAAGCGCTCGCGATCGCCCACGCGTCGGGGGCGGCATTCATCCGCTGCGAGAACTTTGTGTACGCGCACGTGGCTGATGAAGGCCTGCTGGACCGGGCCGAGGCGGGCCCGCTGCTGCGCTACCGCAAGCTCATTGGGGCCGAGCGTGTCGCCATCTGGACCGACGTCAAGAAGAAGCACGCCTCGCACGCGATCACGAGCGATCTGACGCTCGCAGACTGCGTCGAGACCGCGGCGTTCTTCGGAGCAGACGCGGTGATCGTGACCGGAGCGGCAACCGGCAAGCCCACCAACCCGGGCGACGTCGCGGAGGCGACGCGGGCGGCGGGGCGGCACCTCGGCGCTCATGGGGCCGCCATGACCGATCCCGGCCAGTCGACACTGATCCCCGTTGCAGTGGGCTCTGGAGCGACGCCCGAGAACCTGCGCGAACTGGCCCGTGCCGGGGCCAGCGCCATCATCGTCGGGTCGTGGATCAAGGTCGGCGGGGTGTGGTCGAACGCACCCGACGCGGCACGCTGCGAGGCGTTTGTGAGGAGCGGCACGTGGTGATGGGAGGCGGCACGCCGGGGAGCAAGGGGTGGAACCGCCCAGACTCGGAACCCTGCTCGCCCGCTCGACCTTCCGCCGCGTGATTCCTACCCTTTGCCCCCGAGCGTCGAGCCCGGGAAGGAGCCTTGCCCGTGGCCAAGCCGTTCCGCTGCCGCCTTGTGACGCCCGTCTCCAGCCTGCTGGATGAGGAGGTTTCGTACGCCTCGATCCCTGCTTGGGACGGCTCCATGGGCGTCTTGCCGAGTCGCGCCCCGATCCTCGCCCGTCTTGGAGTGGGGGAGCTTCGCCTGGAGTTTCCCGACAGCACGAAGGGTCAGGGCGGCAAGCGTTCGTATTTGCTCGAGGGTGGCTTCGTGCAGATGCTCAACAACAACCTGACGATCCTCGCCGAGCGAGCCACGCCGGCCGAGTCCATCACGCTCGCGGACGCGGAGTCGGAGCTCAAGGCTGCCGAAGCCAAGAGTGTTCCGGCGGACGCTTCGAATCGTGCGTTGAAGCAGACGCAGTTGCAGCACGAGCGCGAGGTGGCCCGCGCGAAGGTGCACATGGCCAAGAACCGCGGCGCGATCTGACAATCCACTCAATCGGAGAGATCACAAGCATCATGGAAACCACGCTCATCATCCTTAAGCCCGACGCCGTCCAGCGCGGGCTCATCGGCCGCATCATCGCCCGCTTCGAGGACAAGGGCCTCCACGTCGCCGGCCTCAAGCTGATGCAGATCAGCCAGCAACTTGCGGCGACGCACTACGAAGCCCACCAGAGCAAGCCCTTCTACGCGGGGCTTGTGCGGTTCATGACGAGTTCGCCCGTGGTCGTCCTGGCGGTCCGCGGCATCGGCGCCATCACCATCTGCCGAAACATGATGGGCGCGACCTTTGGCAGCAAGGCCAACCCTGGCACCATCCGGGGCGACTTTGGTGTCTCCAACTCGTTCAACCTGATCCACGGCTCGGACAGCCCCGAGGCCGCGGAACGCGAGATCAAGCTCTTCTTCAAGCCGGAAGAGGTCTTGAACTGGCCCCGCCACGCCGACGCCTGGATCTACGACGCTTCCGGCGGCAAGCCCGAGTGACGTTCGTCTTCCCGCCCCGCCGGCACACATGAGCGTGCGGGGCGTTGAACGATTCGCGATTCCGGGCTATCGTCTCTGCTCGCCGAAACGAAAACCCTCGGCGGACCTGCCTGGGCGTGTGCCGGAGTGGCCAAACGGGGCAGACTGTAAATCTGTTGGCGAAAGCCTACGGGGGTTCGAATCCCTCCGCGCCCACTTGTTGAACGAAGGGCCGGTCTCACCACCGGCCCTTGTTCGTTTTTGGCCCTCGGTTGCTTTTGGCCCTTGGTCGCTCTTAGACACTCCCCTCGGTTCGGCTTGTGCCGACGGAGTTCCTACTTCCCAAGCGCTTCGTTCTGGATGTCGTTAGGGGCTTCGTTCTG
The DNA here is from genome assembly GCA_033763815.1 of Planctomycetota bacterium. Lineage (GTDB taxonomy): Bacteria > Planctomycetota > Phycisphaerae > Phycisphaerales > UBA1924 > JANRJU01. The sequence continues at coordinate 16,673 of JANRJU010000023.1, read as the reverse complement.
CTCGGGCCGCCTGAGCACGGTGTACAAACTCATCACGACGCCGCCCAGCCCGTCCTTGCCTTTGCCTTCATCGTACTTCAGCGCCTCCCACGCCGCGTGAAGGACCGCGTCGTCCGACACGTCGAGCGCGAGCACTTGGAAACCGGCCCGTTCGTACTGTTCGCGGGTCCAAGGCGAGCCGCCATCGGCCCAAGGGATGTACTTCGCCGGGTTCTGAGCAGGGCTGATGTTGTAGATCACGACGAGCCCGCCGGGCTTGAGGGCCTCGAGCATCGCTGCGAGGAACCCCTCGCCCGATACGCCCAGGTCGATGAGCGTGCGCGGGTCGACGCTCTGCCCTTCGGGCGGCTTCGGAGCGATGTATCCCGCCTTGAGCGTGTTCTTGCTGGTGATGAGGTCGTAGCCACCGCCAACGCTCGCGCGGGCCTCGTCTGACGCGGGCCAGCGCCCGATCGTCAGCGACACGCGGCTAGATTCGGGCGACGAAGCGTCGATGGGGCCGATGTCGGGCGAGGCGTCGTAGAGCGCACGCAGGATCGGATCGACATCCACGCCATGCGCGTCCCCGCTGGCAAGCGCGATCAGGCGAAGGTGCCCGATCGTTCCGCACCCAAAGTCCATGACCCGCAACCCCCTCAGCGAGCCGGAGCCACTCGGGGCCGCTCCATCTGGCGCTGGCTCACGCGAAGCCGGAGGATCCGAGGCCGAACCGGGCACCTTGCGGTGCGATCGCGCGCCGTGCATGCTCGCGACATCGAGCAAGCGTCCAAAGACCAATGGGGACCCGTACATGGTGTTGTAGTAGAACGGCGCGGGGAACGATCGCGGGCTGACGTCTTCAAAGCGGTCGCCCTTCGCGAGCGCCTCGGCCCAAGCACGCTCGCTGAGGGCCACGGAGCGATCGGCGCTGATGTAGAGCTTGGTGGAGCCGGGCTCTTGAAGCTTGCCCACCTGACCCAAAAACTCCTGAGCGAGCGAGCTCGTGAAGACCTCGCTCAGAGCTTTGGCGTCCCGCTCCATCGCGTCGACGACGGGGCGGAGTTCGGGGGCGCGAACTTCCGGTGGGACTTCTGGGGCGACGGTTGGGTCAACGCACAGTCTTGCGCTCGCGTTTTCGGCCTGCATCATCCCGAGCGACGCAGCCAGCAGTGTCGCAGCACGGGCCAGACTATTTCTCAGGTTCGCCATCAGCCTGCCTCCTCGTGCCTCCCCGCGACACACGATCATGACAAGATACGCCCATGGCGTGTTTCCGGCGGCGCGGCAGACGCTCCCGCACGTGATGGCGTTCGCACGCGACGATGGCCGCACGCCATGGTGCTCGCCAGATCTTGGCTTCGGCTAGCCTTTCCGCTCCTGGATTCTCGAAGCGCGAGGGGAGTTGCATGCCGCAGCAGCCGGACCAGACCAACCCGGACCAAACCCAGCCGGACCCGCATCAACCGGACCCGCATCAACCGGCCCCGAATCAGCCGGACCAAATCAAGGCGGACCACCACGCCCTGCGCCAAGCTCCACTCGCGATCGACGTCATCGCCGGCCAACGGGTCACCTTCGCGACCGAACAGGCTGGCCTTCCGCTCGTCGAGCGGCTCTCGATCACCAATCGCGGCTCCGCGCCCGTCGCGGAGCTTCGCGTCCGTATCCGCCTCGAAAACGACGCCTGCGAACCCTGGTCCGCCCTCATCGATCGCATTGGCCCAGGTGAGACTTACAACCTCCACCCGCGCGAGCTCCGACTGAGCGCCGCGACCCTCGCCCAGCGCACTGAGGGCGAGCGCACGCGCCTCCGCGTGGACGTCGAGAGCGACCAAGGCCCCGCAGCCCACGCATCGGATCTCGACCTGCTGCCCTTCGATCACTGGCCTGGCGCTGCTTCCCCGCCCGAGCTTCTCGCGGCGTTTGTGACACCAAACCATCCGAGCCTGGTGCCCGTGCTCAACGCCGCCCGCGCCGCGCTCGGCTCGCGCACGGGTCGCGATGCGCTCGACGGCTACCAATCCGGGGCTCGTCAGCGTGCCGCCGCGATTGGCGAAGCTTGCTTTGCTGCGCTCCACGGGCTTGGTCTTGGCTACGTCAACCCGCCCGCGAGCTTCGAGAGTCAGGGGCAGCGCGTTCGCCTGGCCGATCGCCTGCTCCGCGAACAACTGGGCGGTTGCCTGGATCTGAGCCTGGCGCTCGCGGGGCTGTGGGAGCAGTGCGGGCTCCACCCGCTGCTCATCCTGGTCGAGGGACACGCCTTCCCCGCGCTCTGGACGCACGAGACGCACCTGGCGGAAGCGTCGACCGACGATCCTTCTCAGGTGCGCAACCTCGTCGCGCTCGGCGAGGTTGTGCCCGTCGAAGCGACCGTGCTCACCCACGCTCGCGGCACATTCGAAGAAGCGGTGCGGGCGGCGCGTCAGCGACTGGAAAACCCGGGCGATGCCTTCGTCGCCATCGACGTCCGGGCGGCGCGCAAGGCGGGCGTTCGTCCGCTGCCTTTGCGCGTCAGCGAGGGCGTGACCACGCTGGATCTTGAAGCTCGCGACGTGATTGCCACCGACGCACCCGCGGCGCGGCTCGACGAGGTCGCGCTCGCCGATCGTGCCGGCCAGCGCCAGCCAAGCCAGCGCCCGCCACGCGAGACCGGCTCGCAGCGCATCGATCGGTGGCAGTCTCGCCTGCTCGATCTTTCGCTCGCCAATCGCCTCGTGAGCTTTCGAGAATCGAAGCGCACGCTGCAACTCACACTCCCCGACCTTGATCGCGTCGAGAACCGCCTCGCCGCCGAGGATTCCTTCGTGCTGCACCACGCGACCGACGCCTCTCTCGGGCGCGGTGCGGCCCGGGGCACGGAAGCCGCCCCGACAACGGGGCTCGACCCCGCGAGCGATCCTTCCGCGTATCCGCCGCAGGCGCTGGCCTTCCTGCGCGACCAGCAAGAAGCGGGGCGGCTCTATTCCGCGCTGCCTCAGAGCGAGACGCAGGCCCGCCTGCTCATGCTCTATCGACTCTCTCGGGCGGCGAGCGAAGAGACGGGCTCAAGCCCGCTGTACCTTGCCCTCGGAATGCTCCGCTGGTTCGAGACCCCCTCGAGCGAGCAGGCGCTATTGGCGCCGATCATCCTGTTGCCGGTGGAGCTCACCAGGTCCGCCGCCGGCTCGGGCTACCGCTACGAGCTCTGGCTGGGCGACGAGCCTTTGCGCCCCAACGTCACACTCATCGAGAAGCTCCGGCGTGACTTCGGGCTCGACACGACGGGGCTCGACGAGCTGCCCGAGGACGAGAGCGGACTGGATCTCGCGATGATCCTCCGCAACTTCCGTCAGCGCGTCCGCGATGTGCCGCGATGGGAAGTCCGCGAACTCTCGTATCTCGGACTGTTCTCGTTCGCCAAGTTCCTGATGTGGCGCGACCTGCGCGAGAACATGGACCGCCTCCGCAAGAACCGCCTTGTGCAACACCTGGTCAACGACTCCGCGGGCGTCTTCGACCCGCGCCCGATGCCCCGGCCTGAAGATCTCGACGACCAGACCAAGCCCAGCGACCTGCTTTGCACGCGCGACGCCGACTCATCCCAGCTTGCGGCGGTCCGCGCCGCTTCCGAATCCCGCACGTTTGTGCTCGAAGGCCCGCCCGGCACGGGCAAGAGCCAGACGATCGCCAACATTGTCGCCGACTCGGTTGCTCGCGGAAAACGTGTGCTCTTCGTTGCCGAAAAGCTGGCGGCACTCACGGTCGTGCGCAGCCGACTGGAGAAGGACGGCCTTGGCCCCCTCTGCCTTGAACTCCACTCGGCAAAGGCGAGCAAGAAAGAAGTTCTGGCCCAGCTCGATGTCGCGCTGCGCTCCGGGCTTTCGGGCTCGACCGAAGAGTGGCGAGCCGCCTGCGCCTCGCTTTCTTCGACCCGCTCCGCGCTGAACGCCTATGTGCGTGCCCTGCATCAGCCTCGCCCCAGCGGGGAGACGCTCCATCAGGCCCTGAGCCGTCTGGCGAGCGACGATCGCGCGGCGCGGCGCTCGCTCCCGCAGGTTCAATCGCCCGACCTTGGCGCCACGAGCGAGGAGCAACTGGCGGTGTATCGACGGCTTGCCTCCGACCTTGCGTCGCGGGGCGCCGCTGTGCATCCCGTGCACGAGCACCCGCTGCGGGGAGTTGGCCAAACGAGGTGGAGGCTGGGGCTGGTCGAAGAGGCGGAACGGGCGCTCAGCGCCGCCCGCGCGGCCCTTGAGTCGGTGCGAGCTTCGGCGGCGGCGTTCCTCGACTCGTGCTCGCCGGGCCTGAGCGCCGCCTTCGAGCAGCTCACGCAAGGTCAGCTTGGGGTGCTGGCGGAGCTGGGCCCCGTCGCGTGCCAGGGGCAAGCAATCCCGCGCGAGTTCCTGCATGGACCGGATGCATCCCAGCGCCGGCGCCGGGCGCGCGAGCTTGTCGCCCTGGGGCGCGAGCGCGACGCAGCCCGCGATCGCCTGCTTGCCACGTACCGCGAGGAGTTCTTCCAACTGGAGCATCTGCCGCACCTGGATGCTGTGAAGCGTGCCAGCCAGGCTTGGTTCGTTCCGAAGTTCTTCCAGACGCGGGCGATCGCCAAAGGACTGCGTCCGTACGCGCGGGGGGAGCTCCCGCCGCTGCCTCAGCTTGCGAGCGACCTGGAAGACGCCCGCATCGTTCGCCAGCGCTCGGAGCAGTTGCGTGCTTCACAGGAGGGCCCGCTGCTTCTCGCGGGGCGCTGGCACGCCGGAGGCTTGCCCTCCTCGTCGTCGCCGGCGGACTGGTCGGAACTTGAGGCTCGCATCAACTGGTGTGAGACGATCGCATCGCACGCCGAGGCGCTGCTGCGGGGCGGCCCTGAGCGCACCGCGGCGCTCGCCGCGTCTGCGACACCCCCAACGCGCTCGACGTCGGCGGGGTCAGTCGCATCCCCCGAGTCGGGCGAGAAGGCTGCAAGCCCGGCGACGTTCACACCCTTTTCGGGAACGACCGAGCTTCGCCCGGCGCCCGAGTTGCATCAAGCAGCCGCGGCACTCGCGCCCGCGTCACCGGCGTCATCAAGACAGCCTGCGCCAGCGTCTCGCACCGCTGGGGCCAGCGTGCTCGATGCCATCCTCGCCCTGGTCGCTCGGGGCGACGCCGCCCGGTCGGCACCGCTTGCAGCGGCGTTCTCGGCTTCATGGCGCGAGCTTGTGCAGTGCTGGCAGCGAACTGCGGGCGATGACATCCTTCAGGCCTCGGACGCCGTTGGCGGGGCCGATCCCTTCGCGCTCAAGCTGCGTGAGGTGCTCGATCGCTGGATGGGCGGGCTCGAATCGCTCAACGACTGGTGTGCGTGGTGCGCCGCCCGGAACCTCGCGGCAAGCAATGGACTTGGTGAGTTTGTCGCGGCTCTCGGGCGGGGGGACCTTACCCCGCGCGATGTCCCGCAGTGTTTCGAGCGCTCGTATGCCGACGCATGGTTCAGGGTCGTTGCGAACAGCGTTCCGGCTGTTCGCGACTTCAACGCGGCGCAGCACGGCGCGACGATCGCGGAGTTTCGTTCGCTCGACACGCGCGTGATCCAGCAGACGCGGCACGCGGTCGAGGCCAGCGCCGCCGCTCGCAGGCCCGACCCGAGCGCGGACGTCTCCGCCTCCAGCGAGATGGGGATCCTCCGTCGCGAGCTGCAGAAGAAATCGCGGCACATGGCGACGCGCAAGCTGATCGAAGCGATGCCCAACCTGCTCCCGCGTCTCAAGCCCTGCTTTCTGATGAGCCCGCTCTCGGTCGCTCAATACCTCGATGCGTCGCTGCCACCCTTTGACCTGGTGATCTTCGACGAGGCTTCGCAGATCCCCGTGTGGGATTCGATCGGCGCCATCGCCCGCGGGAGTGAGGTCATCGTGGTGGGGGATTCCAAGCAACTTCCGCCGACGGCGTTCTTCACCTCCGGCGAGCCCGGGGAGGACGACGAGCCGCAGGCGCAGCCGCTCGTTGACGACATGGAGTCGATCCTCAAGGAGTGCAACGCCTCGGGCATCCCGTCGCTCTGGCTCAAGTGGCACTATCGCAGCAAGCACGAGAGCCTGATCGCCTTTTCCAACTATCACTATTACGAGAACCAGCTCCACACATTCCCCGCGCCCGAGGATCGTTCTCCCGGGCTGGGCGTCACGTTCCGCCACGTGGCGGCGGGTGTCTACGACAAGGGCAACACGCGAACCAACCGTGTCGAGGCGGAGCAGGTCGTCGATCACGTCGTGGCGCTGCTCAACGACTCCGCCCGGCCTGACTCGATCGGCGTCGTCACCTTCAACCAGCAGCAGCAGACGCTGATCGAGGATCTTCTCGACCAGAAGCGCCGCGAGCACCCCGATCTCGAGAAGCATTTCGCCCGCGACGCCGCGGAGCCCGTGTTTGTCAAGAACCTGGAGAACGTCCAGGGGGATGAGCGGGACACGATCATCTTCTCGGTGGGTTTCGGGCCCGACCAATCGGGCAAGGTGAGCATGAACTTTGGCCCGCTGAACCAGGACGGGGGCGAGCGCCGCCTGAACGTCGCGGTTACCCGGGCTCGTCGTCGCCTGGTGGTGTTCAGCACGCTGCGGAGCGAGCAGATCGACCTGCGCCGGACGCAGGCGCTGGGTGTTCGCCACTTCAAGACATTTCTGGCATACGCCGAACGCGGGCCACAGGCTATTGCCGAGGCAGTGCGTCGCTCGGATTCCGGGTCGAGCGCGGACCAACCGAACCTTGAGAAGGCGGTTCGGGCGGCGCTTCTCGCCCGGGGCTGTCAGGTTGATCTCCACGTCGGCTGCGCGGGCTACCGCGTCGACCTTGGCGTGCGCGATCCTTCCCGCCCGGGACGGTACATTCTCGGCATCGAGTGCGATGGCAGTGCGTACAGCAGCGGCAAGACCGCGCGCGACCGCGATCGCCTGCGTCAATCCGTGCTGGAGAGCCTTGGCTGGACGCTCGCCCGGGTCTGGTCGCTCGAGTGGTACGCAAGCCCGGCCCGGTGCCTCGCCTCGCTCGAGGCGGCTCTCCAAGCTGCCCAGGCGAGCCCGCTGCCAGAGGCGATGGCCAAGCCCAGTCCGTCAGCGTCCAGTTCGCCTGCTGTCAGTTCGCCTGTTGTCAGTTCGCCAACGCCCGCGCCCGTTGCGGGCGAGCCTGCGACACCAGCTCTGGAGCGAGCGGCGCCGCCAACTCCGAAGCCCCGACCCCACAAGAAGTACGAGGCTCTTCGCCCGACACGGTCCGATGCCTCGATCGATTTGTACGCGCCCGGGCCGAAGGCGGTCGACGCGCTCGTGAGGATCGTCCGCGCCGAGCACCCGATCGTCGATGAGCTGGCGATGCATCGCCTGGCTTTCTGGCTTGGGCTCAAGAAGACCGAGCGATTCCGAACGCGCTTTGAAGAGTGTCTCGCGGCCGCACAGGCATCCGGGGCTATTCATGCCGAGACACAGGGCATTGCGGGAGCTTTGCAGCGCGTGCTCTGGCCCGACGCGGCGTCGGTAGTCGCGTACGCAGATGCCATGTCGAACAGCGCGGCCAGCGTTCGCGTGCCGGGCGACGACGAGGAAGACTGGCGCGATCTCCACCACATCCCGTTGATCGAGCGCGTTGCCGGGGTGCTGCTGATCCTTCGTCAACAAGTCGCGCTGCCCCGGGCGGAGCTGCAGCGAGAGATCTGCACCCTGCTGGGCGGCACGCGGGTGACGCCGCGGGCACGCGAGATTTGCGACCAGGCGATCCAGGCAGCGATTGTCTCCGGAAAGGCCAAGGAGCAGCAGGGCTCGATCGCGCTGGCTTGATCAAGATCGAGTAACGGCGGACCCCGAAATACTGGGCCTGTTCGCGCGGACGCTCGCATCCCCCAAGGCGCCGTCATTTCAAGCGCTCAGGTCGCCTCTCGCGCGGGTGCAAAGTCCAGAAGTGTTCCTTGCACGCTCCGCGTCCCGCGGAATGCGTTGATCTCCGGCGTCAGCAGCACATCGATGGTGTCGTTGAGCGACAACGCCGGCGCACCGCGTTGACGATCGGCTTCCGCGAGCGTGCCTGCCATATCCCAGCCCAGCACGCGGACGACGCGCCCCTGGTGCGCGACATGGAACGCGACGTGCCGCCCGGTCGACCCGAGCAACTCGGGCCTCGTCGCGACGCGAACGCCGCGGACGCGCAGTGTGACGCCCGGGTTCTCTCGGCCAAAGGGCGCGAAGCGTTCCAGTTGGTCCAAGGCTTCCAGCGTCAGCTCCGGCAGTGCCGCGTCAGCGTCGAAGCAGTGTTCGGGGCAGAGCCGCGAAGCATCGATTCCCGCGTTACAGCGATCGATGAAGCCCGCTGCGAACGCCTCGAGCGCATCCGCCCTGACCTTGAGCCCCGCGGCCATGTCGTGACCGCCAAAGGAGAGCAGGTGCTCGCGGCATGACTCGATCGCCCCGTGCAGGCTGAAGCCGTCGATCGAGCGTCCCGACCCGTGACAGCACTCGGCATCGCGCTTGAGCAGAATCGCCGGGCGATGGAACCGCTCGACGAGGCGCGAGCAGACGATGCCGACGACGCCCGGGTGCCAGTCGTCGTGCGCCAGCACGATCCCGCGTCGATCCGCCAGGTGCATCCCCGCGCTCTGAACCATCTCGCAAGCCTGCTCGAAGATGCGCTTCTCGATGTTGCGCCGCTCGTTGTTCCGCTTGGTGAGCATCTCCGCGATCTCGCGTGCCCGCTCGGGCGTCGCGGTGGTGAGCAGTTCCAGCGCCTCTCGCGCGTGCCCAAGCCTGCCGCAGGCGTTGATGCGGGGCCCGAGCTTGAATCCGACGTCTGCCGCGTCGACGCGTTCGTTGCCCAGGCCAGAGACGTCCACAAGCTCGCGCAGCCCCGGGAGCGTCGAGCCCCGGATTCGTCCGAGCCCGAATCGCGCGAGCACGCGGTTCTCGCCGACGAGAGGCACGACGTCCGCCACCACGCCCATGGAGGCCAGCGCGAGCAGCTCCAGCAGCAGGCGTCGCAGCTCGGGTGTCACCCGCTGCGTCCCGCACCAGAGCGTCGCGAGGCGCCACGCGAGCTTGTACGCGACGCCTGCGCCGCACAGCTCTCCGAACGGGTAGCGCGAGTCTCCTGCCCCAGCAAACCCCGGAAGATCAGCAAGCCTGGGATGGACGACGGCGAACGCGGGCGGAAGCTGGTCGGCGTTCGCGGGCAGGTTGTGATGGTCGGTGATGATGAGGTCAACATCCGGCGCCAGCGAGCGCAGCGCTTCCGCCGGCACCCGGGCAGTGACGCCGCAGTCGACCGACACAATGACCCGCGCCCCCTCACGCGCCAGTGTGCACAGCGCCTCGGCGTTGAGTCCGTAGCCCTCCTCCAGCCGGTGGGGGACGTACGTCACCACGTCCGCGTCCGGCCTCAGCGCACGGATGAGATGGAACAGGATCGCCGCCGCGGAGATCCCGTCCACGTCGTAATCGCCATAGATGGCGATGCGTTCGCCCGAGCGAACCGCGGCGACGAGGCGCTCCGCCGCAGCTTCCAGGCCCGGCATGAGGCTCGGGTCGTGCAGGTGGGTCAGTTCCGGGTGCAGGAACGCTCCGAATGCCTCGCCCCGGAGCCCGCGCGTCGCGGCGACGCGCTCGACCAGCGGGAGCGACGGGCTCGCCGGCACGCCGCGCGAACGCCATCGCGCCGTCAACCCCTGCTGAACCATCACCACCCCATCGGGCGACGCGCCCATGCGGGGCGTTGCCGCTGCCCTCCCCGCCTTCTCCGCAGGCGAAGGCGCATGCGGAGTCGGATGCCCTGCCAACGGAGGCGATGATTGAGGCGAAGGTGGTCGCAGAGTTTCGACGCTCATGCCGCCACCCCGTCGGGGCTGCACACATGGCGGCAAACGGGAAGACGAATCTGGAGCCGGCTCTGTAGCCGCAGCCGGAGCGTTGGCGAGAGATTCAGTCGGAGCTTGAGAACACCTGCGTTGCTCATCTGCTCCAACCCTCCGTGGTTGCCGGTGCTGGTCCGGGGCCAAAGGCTTGAACTCGGGCAACCAGACTGCCCGACCCTGCGAACGCATCATGCGTCCTGTCGAGCAGTGTACCGGCTGTCGGGTGCGATTGGGGCCGATTCGTGCGAATCGCGGTCGACACAAAGCTGGGATAGCCTCTTTTCCCTTTGGGAGTATGCCCGCATGGTCCGCCTCAGCAAGATCTACACCAAGACCGGAGACGATGGCACGACTGGGCTCGCGACCGGCGGACGGGTTCGCAAAGACGACATCCGGGTCGAGTGCTACGGGACGGTCGATGAAGCCAACGCTGCTATCGGCGTCGCGTGCGTCGAGGCGCTCCGCGCTGGCACGCCGGTGGCGCGCGAAATCCACGCCGAACTCGCCCGTGCCCAGCACGACTTGTTCGACCTCGGCGCCGACTTGGCGACTCCCGTTGCTCCCGACGAGCCCGCGGGGTCGCGCTTGCGGATCGAGCCCTCGCAGACCCTGCGGCTGGAACGCACCATCGATCGATTCAACGAGAACTTGCAGCCTCTGAACAGCTTCGTGCTGCCCGGTGGCACCCCGCTCGCGGCGGCGTTGCACGTGGCCCGCACGGTCGTCCGCCGAGCGGAGCGTCACGCTGTCACGTTGCAGGCCCAGCTTCAGGCGGGCGACTCGGGCGAGCCCAAGCAAGGGTTCAACGTGGAAGCGGTCAAGTATCTCAATCGCCTGAGCGACCTGCTGTTTGTTTTCGGACGGGTCGCCAACGACGGGGGCAAGAGCGACGTACTGTGGGTTCCGGGCGCGAACCGAGGTGGGTGACGCCCCAGGAGCGGAGCGTCGCGTGAGCGGTTTCCCGTCTCGATCTTCGCCACACACCTCCGACCTGCACGAGGGCTTCGCCGCCGCGACGCGGGAACTGCTCCGGAAGCGGTTTCTGTGGTTCAGCGGTGTTGCAGGCTCGCTTGGCTTGGTCGGGCTGCTCACCAGCTTCCTTGGGCCGCTGTACATCCGGTTTGTCGAAACCGCTGCTCAGATGGCCGAGGGTCAGCCCGCCGCACCGATCTTCGATCCCACGAAAGTCCCCGGGTTCATAGGCGGGGCCGTGGTCTGCGCTGCCTACTGGACGTGCTTCGTCGTCGCGCGTCGCGGGAGGCTCAGCGACGCGAGCCTTTTGAACCTCACGTTCGGGCTCGTGGTCCTCGCTGGGGCGGTCCACCTCATCATGCGGTCGTTCGAAGTGCCGGGCAATCTGGGCTTGCGGGGCGCCGTTGCGACGCACCTGCTCGCCTCGCTCTTCCTTCCTTGGAGCGTGCCCCAGGCCCTGCGCCCCATCGCCGCCATCCTCATCCTCGATTGGCTGACGCTTGTGCTCTTCGGCAAGGAGCCTTGGGGCGAGAAGCTCGCCCACATCTTGATCAGTCCCAGTGTGGGCATCCCCGGAACGCTGATCTGCTGGCTGCGCCACAGCCGACGGTTTGCGGACTACCAGCTTTCGTTCTTCCAATCGCGATACAGCGAAATGCGCGACGAACTCAAGCAGGCGCAGAAGATCCAGGCCGGGCTCTTTCCGCCGCCTTCCAGCGACGGCCCCGTGACGTTCGAGTATCAGTACATCCCAATGCGCTCGATCGGGGGCGATTACTTCTACACCGCCTTTGGGCGAGAAGAAGACACCGGGCAGGACCGCGTCAGTTTCGTGGTCATGGACGTCACGGGGCACGGAATCCTCGCCGCCCTCACCGTCAACCGCCTTCATGGCGAGCTGATCCGCCTCTTTGCCGAAGAGCCTGCCATCCCGCCCGGTCGTCTGCTCAAGCTGCTCAACCGCTATGTCCACTTGACGTTGTCCGAGCACAACCTGTATGCCTCCGCCTTGTGCATCCGCATCACGCCCGGGCGATCGCGGCTTGAATACGCCAGCGCTGGACACCCCACGGCGTTCGTCCGCTCGCTCGATGGCAAGGTGCACGATCTCCCATCCACCGACGTCTGGCTCGGCGCCTGCCCCGACGCGGAATACCACCCCGTCCAGCAGGTCATGCCCTTTGGCCCGGGCGACGTGCTCCTGGCATACACCGACGGGGTAACCGAGTCGCAGAATCGCAACGGTCGCCACCTTGGGATCGACGGCGTGCGGAAGATCATCGCCGCGGGCCGCGGGCAGAGCGCGACCTGGGGCGAGGCGATCATCCGCGAGGTTGAGCGACACCGGTACGGTCCCGCCCGGGACGACATCCTCATCCTCGAGGTTGCGCGCAAGCTCGCCACCGGGGTCGTTGCGCGAGGCGAGGCCGGCGGGCGCACAAAGACATGGATCGGCTTGCCGCTGGGAGCCACGCCGTTGCCTCGTCCGAGCCGCTTCCTGCCGTCGTCGGGGCTTGTTGGTCCCAACTCTGCGTCAGCCAGCTCCGCCTCGGCCGGCTCCAACTCAGCTTCCGCGCCGGCAACCGCAACGCCCGGCGCGACGGCCCGCAACGCGAGCGATAGTGCACCCTTCGCCAGGCCAAGTTCGCCTTGACGCCGACGCCTGAATCCGGGCTGGTCGGTCGGGCGAGTCAGTCTGGGGATGGGCTCGGGATCGGCTCAGGAACAGGCCAGCTAGGTCTTGAACCAGACCGCGTCGCGGCGCAACAACCCAAGAAAAAAGGCCCCCCCAAGGAGAGGGGGCTTAGCAAGAACAAGGGCCCTCGGGCGGGCCCGTGCAACGGACCGCACCGACGACCCTCAGGAAGCGGAGAGGGGGGGATTCGAACCCCCGATACGGTTGCCCGTATACAGCATTTCCAGTGCTGCTCCTTCAACCACTCGGACACCTCTCCGACGCCGCGGTTCTCGCGGCGTGCCGCAAGCCCTCGACGGGTTGATTTACGCCAGGTGGCGTAAGGGGGCAATGGTAGCCGTCTCCGCCCGGAGAGGTGCCGCCGGTGGGGCAAGACACCGGGCGAGAGCGTCGGACAACCACAATGACAATGGGAAGACGGACGGCGCTTGACCAAGCGTCACCGGGCGGCGACGCCATGACGAACAGCCACACTCGATTCGCGTCCTGCCCGTCCCTCCGGCCTCACTCCGCCGCAACGGCGCACGCCACGACCACTGTCATGTCGTCCTCGGGCGTTTGAGTCTGCGCGTGAGCGAGCGCCCGCTCCACCAAGCGTTCAGCGATGTGCCCCGCGGTGCTCCCGGAGCGAGCCAGACTCGCCAGAATCTCCCTCGCCCCGTTTGCGCTGAACAGGCCGGCTCGGGTGTCGCTGGCGTCAACATCCGGGCGTCTGGCCTCGATGATTCCGTCCGAGACCAGAGCCAGCGCGTCGCCCGCTTCAAGCGAGATTCGGGTCGCGGGCTCATGTCGCTCCGACTCTTCGACGCCCAGCGGCAAGCCCCCGCTTTCGAGAGTGACCGGCTCGCCACACAAGCGATGGAGCAGCGTCGGGCCGTGCCCGGCGGACGCGAAGTGCGCCCGTCTCGAGGTCGGCTCAAGCCGAATGCACGCAAACGTCACATGTCGTCCGTCCGCCATCTCGCCACACAGCCTGCGGTTGAGTTCCCCAAGGGCCTCGTGAAGCGGCGTCGAACCAGTCAGGAGTGATCGTGCGTACGCACGGCACGCCGCGGCGTTCAGCGCGGCCCCAACGCCGTGACCCGTCACATCGCCCAAGCAGAGCATCAGGTCGGGGTACTCCCCACCATTGGCGGCGGGAACGGGCCACCAATCGAAAAAATCTCCGGATGCGTACGCCGATGGCTTGGTGCGGGCCCCGATCGTGAACCCCGGACATTTCGGTTCAAGCTTGGGTTCGAGCGCTCTTTGGATGATGCCGGCCATCATCATCTGCTGCTCAAGCATCTGGCGAGCCGCCCGCTCGCCAGCGAGCTTGGTCTCCGCGGTCATGTCGCGAGCAACCCCAAGCAGCATGTCCTCGCCCGTCAGCGGATGCTTGAAGGCGACGTTGAACTGCGACAAGACCTTGCTCGTCCCCTCGGGCGTTTGGAATATGAAATCATGGACGCGCTCAGACCCGCCGCGGCGCATGAGCGACTGACAGATCTCCACCACCCGCTGGGCTTGAGGCCCGTTGGTGTCCACTTCCGCGTATGTCCGCCCGATGACCTGGCTCGGCTGAAGATTCAATAGCGACGCACCCGCCTTATTGATGTGCTGAAATCTCAGGTTCCAGTCGTGCACGTAGAAGTAATCCGGGAGCAGGTCGAGCACGGTGCGCAGCAACTCGATCTGATGCTCGGCAACCAGCGCTCGCTGGCGCCACTGAACACCGGAGTCGCCATCGTGTTCGACTGCATCGGGTGATGGGCTCGCCTTGGGCATCCTGCACCCTTCGAAGCTCGCCCGACCTCCGATTCAAGCACCCTCATTCCGGCTTCCTGGTCCGCGTGTCGCCTCCATCGCCTCGGAGCGTGCGGCGAACGTGCACCGCCAGCTCATCCGCGCCCTTCCCTGACGTTGGGCGTCGCTGTCTATAACTGCATGCGATCGCCCTCGATTCAGAAGAGATCCGTGGGCGGCTTCAGGTGCGGATTCCGGCCACCGGCGGATGGTGTCACGCTGCAACCATAACGCCTGAAGGTGGCTTTGAACATGTCGCGTTCCACACATGATCATGCGTTTAGCAGCTATCGCGTCTGTCATGGAAGTTGCTCAGATAACACCGAGCGGACGTTGACGCGGCCCGGGTTTTCACTATGTTGTGCGATCGAACGTTGGGTTGGCACACAAACACGCTTGTTGGGAGGCCCTGAAATGCTCGTCCGCTGTGCCCGTCGCCTGCGCGCCGCTTGCGCCGGCCTTGTTGCAATCGCCGGCCTCGCCGCCAGCAGCCTTCCCGTCCATGCGGCTCCGCTGACTTCTGCCATCACGTACCAGGGCCAGCTCCGCTTCAACGGGCAGCTTCTGAATGGCCCAGCGGACATTCAGTTCCGCCTGTTCGACGGGCCTAACGGCATGTCAACCCAGGTTGGTCCGACGCTGCAGGCCGACGGCCTGAGCGTTGTCAACGGGCGCTTCACCGTTCAACTCGACTTCGGCGCCGCCGCGTTCAATGGCGATGCCCGCTGGCTTGAAATCGCCGTCCGTTCGCCCAGCGGCGTCGGGGCGTTCTCCACCCTCAATCCTCGCCAGTCGCTCACCGCCGCGCCCTATGCGCTCTATGCGCTCTATGCGCTCAACCCCGGCCCGCAGGGCCCGCCCGGCCCCCAGGGCGTGCCGGGTGTGCAGGGGCCGCAAGGACCGGCGGGCATTCCTGGTCCAGCCGGCGCTGACGGCCCCCCCGGTCCTCAGGGCGAGCCGGGTCCGCAGGGGCTTCAGGGTCTGCCGGGTCCTCAGGGCGAGCCGGGTCCGCAGGGGCTTCAGGGTCTGCCGGGCCCTCAGGGCGAGCCGGGTCCGCAGGGGCTTCAGGGTCTGCCGGGTTCGATTGGCCCCGCTGGGCCAGCCGGTGCTCCGGGAGCGAACGCCGCTCGGTACATCGTCGCGCCGACCTTGACCGATGGCGCCACTCACACCAGCATTTCCGCCGCGATCTCCCAGGCGGTCGTTGATGGCTTTGGCGGGAGCAACCAAACCGTCATTCTCGTCCGCCCCGGCAACTACACCGACAACATCCTGTTGGCCGACGGCATTCACATCCAGGGCGCCGTGCCCGATCGCAACTTTGCCGCCAACGTTTCGGGAACCGTCAGCTTCACCAGCGGCGGCATCGTCAACTGGAGCGGCGTCAACATCCAGGGCCCGGACGCCATCAGCTTCGGCGGCGCATCGTTCCAGCAACTTTACATCACCAACGCCAACGTCTATGGCTTGGGCGGCAACGCGCTGGATATGTTCAATACCGGCGGCTCAACCGTCTTTGCCGAGAATGTCAACTTCCGCATCACTGGAGGCGGGTCCGATCCTGCAGCGGCGATTTCCAGCGGCACGCTCTACGCCCGCAACGGCAACCTCTGGCCCACGCTTCCCACGCAGTACGCCCTCGACGTCTCGGGCAGCGGGCAGGCTTTCGTTGTCGGTAACGATGTCTTCGGCCGCGCCCGCTTCAACGCCTCCGCGGCCAGTTCCATCTCCAACAGCCAGATCCGCTCCGGCAACCTCCCGGCCGTCGAAGCGCTGGGCTCGGGCGATGTCGCGCTCGGCGTGGTCAGCTTGCAAACCACCACGCCCACCAACGTCGTGACCGATACCGGCACGGGCGTCGTCTACTACACCCAGCTCACGTACCTGTTGCCCTCCCACACCATGCCGGCCTCGGCGGTGCTGCTCCCCGGATCCGGTCCCACTGGGCCCGCTGGTCCTCAGGGCCCCGCTGGGCCGCAGGGCTTGCAAGGTCTTCAGGGTCCTGCCGGTGAGCAGGGTCCGCAGGGCGAGCCTGGGCCACAGGGCTTGCAGGGTCTCCACGGTCCGCAGGGCGAGCCTGGACCTCAGGGCTTGCAGGGTCTCCAAGGTCCGCAGGGCGAGCCTGGGCCGCAGGGCTTGCAGGGTCTCCAAGGTCCGCAGGGCGAGCCTGGACCTCAGGGCTTGCAGGGTCTCCAAGGTCCGCAGGGCGAGCCCGGCCCTCAGGGCTTGCAAGGTCTCCAAGGACCGCAGGGTGAGCCTGGGCCACAGGGCTTGCAAGGTCGTCAGGGCCCTCCAGGTGAGCCGGGACAGCAGGGACATCCCGGCCCTCAGGGAAAGCAAGGACAGCACGGCCCTCAGGGCAAGCAAGGGCGGCAGAGAAAACCACTTAAC